>NZ_JBDKWZ010000022.1:0-119232 GCF_039710355.1 Rapidithrix thailandica
TTCCTGTAAAATTTCCACTAATGTTTTATCTTTATACTGGCTTGCCATCTTTATTATTTTTAGGTGTGGTAACTCAAAAATAACATATTGATGGCTTGCCTTTATTTTTTTGTCATGTACTTAGAAAACAGACAATTTTTTCTGAAAGGCTTTTGGGGTGATAGATGTTTTATCTTTGTGTACTTCCGGTTAAATTGATTTTTTGCCGTTTGTCAAATTAAGTGTCAGTTAGAAGGGGTCTTGTGTCTGATTTGAAAGCGAGCTCTAACTTAGGGCCGTAGTTTGAAATGATGTAAAAAGAAGTGTTTACATGACAATGGGCTTGGCAGATGTGATGGCGAAGACGTATTAGTGATAAGAATAGTTTGTGTGTTTCCATATAACCCCATATAAAGGATATAACTGACCACCAACTTTTTTGTCTTTTCACTGCTTCACGGATTATCAACAACCTCATATTGTATCACCTTTCGGATTCTGTTATGAGAAGAAAGCTGGGTAAACAAGGTGAAGTACATTTATATAAAATCACCTGTTTCCCGGGTTGCATGAATTAAACCGTTGCAGGAACCACCCATTTATTTTTAAATATATTAGCTTTGCATAAATTAAAAAGCCACTTATCCGGAGGTTTTTGTCGGAAAAAGATAAGCTACTGACAAAAAGCCGGATAATGCCGTACGGATAAAGAAATTTACAAAATTTAAACAAACTGAAATACCATGCCTGGAACCGAACTTTTTGGCCCTGAAGAAAAGAAAGAGGTGATGGATGTACTGGAGTCAGGAATCCTCTTCCGATATAATCATGATGACCTTCGCAATGGACATTGGAAAGCCAAAGAATTTGAACAAGAGTTAGCCAAATTCAATAAGGTTAAATATGCTCATGCTGTCTCGAGTGGATCTACAGCCGTATCCACGGCTTTAGCCGCAGTAGGTGTGGGAGCCGGAGATGAGGTGATTGTTCCTCCGTTTACCTATATTGCTACCGTAGAGGCGGTCTTAATGGCCGGGGCATTGCCCGTATTTGCCGAAATTGACGAAACCTTATGTTTAAGTCCTGAAGGAATCAAGGCTGCTATTACCCCTAAAACCAAGGCCGTTGCGCTGGTACATATGTGTGGGGCTATGGCCAAATTGGACGAAATTATTGAGGTATGTAACGAGCACAATATCATTTTGGTGGAGGACACCGCGCAAGCCTTGGGAGGGAGTTTCAAAGGAAACGCTTTGGGAAGCTATGGTAAAGTAGGCTGTTTCTCTTTTGACTTCTTCAAAATCATTACTGCCGGAGAAGGCGGAGCTATCATTACCAATGATGAGCAAGTATACAATAATGCGCATGCATATGCTGACCATGGGCACGATCACATCGGAGACAACCGTGGGGCTGAACAACACCCGATTTTAGGTTTTAACTTCCGGATTAGTGAGTTGCATGCTGCGGTAGGCCTGGCGCAAGTTCGGAAGATCGAGCAAATCCTTGTCAAGCAAAAAGCCAACAAAAAAGCCATCAAAGACAGTCTGGCCAAATTCGATGAGATCACCTTCAGACACCTACCCGATGAAGACGGTGATTCGGCCACTTTCCTTTCATTCTTCTTACCTACCGAAGACAAAGCCCGCAAAGTAGCTGCTGCCTTGGGCAAAGCCGGCTTGGGAGGCGCTTATTGGTATGACAATAACTTCCATTATATTAAAAACTGGGAGCATTTGAAAGAAATGAAAACCTGTGCCAAATTACCTATCGAAGTTTTAGGGACCCCTCAAGACTATGCAAAAATAGAATTCCCTAAGTCTGATGATATCGTCAGTCGTTTGATTTCACTTCAAGTACGAGTGACTTGGACCGAAGAGGAATTGAAACAATATTGTGAGAAGTTGGAAACCGTGTTGAAAGAAACCTTGTAAAAAGTTTTTGAAGTGTATAGTAAGGGGCTATCTTAGCCCCTTTTTAAGGCCGGATGGAATAGGAGGGAAGGCAAAAGTTTTTGCAATGGGGAGGAATTTCCCGGGTGCGTCTGTATTTTAGGACTGAATTAAGCAAGCGGACAGTCTGGTATTATTCCTTACATTTCGCTATGTGGAGGGGATGCGTCCGTCAGAGATGGCCCTAATCATTTTGATCATTTTATAATCCATATCCCAATGTTCAGAAATTTCAAAAGTGTAAATAAATGTGCCTACGGCAGGGGTAGTTTTGATAAACTGGGAGATATTTTAGCCGAAAAGAGAGAGACTCCTGAAGCTTGTATGGTATTTTTAGTGGATGAGGTTTTTAAAGGAAATCAACCGTTTATTGACCGGATTCCCCTTCTTGACCAAGATTTACTTTTTTGGATAAGTGTATCCGAAGAGCCTACTACCGACTTGGTGGATGGCTTACGTGACGAAATTTTAGAAAAGAAAGGTTTGCCTGCAGGGGTGATTGGTATTGGTGGAGGGAGTGTAATGGACACTGCCAAAGCTACTTCACTGATGCTGACAAACGAAGGGTCTTCTACCTTGTATCAAGGCTTGAACCTCATCAAGAAGCCCGGTATCTATCACGTAGGAGTACCTACCATTTCAGGTACCGGTGCGGAAGTTTCCATGACGGCTGTACTGACCGGACCCGAAAAAAAATTGGGTTTAAAATGCGATTGGACAGTATTTGATCAAATTGTGTTGGACCCGGATTTGATTGAAACGGTGCCAACTAACCAATGGTTTTACACCGGTATGGATTGCTATATTCACTGTGTAGAATCTATGACAGGAATTTTTAAAAACACCTTTAGCGAAGCCTATGGCTGGAAGTCGCTGGAGATGTGCCAAGATATATTTTTAAACAGTGAGGACGGTCGTTCCGCTGAAAATGAGGAGAAACTGATGGTGGCTTCCTATATGGGAGGCTTAAGTCTTACCTATTCTGAAGTAGGTGTGTGTCATGCATTATCCTACGGACTCTCCAAAATCTTCCATTACCACCATGGTATTGCCAACTGTATTGCCTTTAATCAATTGAAAGATGTATATGGGGAATATGTGGATGAGTTTCATGCTATGGTAGAAAAGCATAACATCGACATTCCGCAAAACCTTTCGGCAAACTGGAGTGAAGATGAGATCGACCAAATGGCAGAAGTAGCCATCCGTCTGGAGCATATGTGGATACATGCATTCGGACATAACTGGAAAGAGGTGTTGGATAAAGACAGAATCAAAGGCTGGTACAGAAGAATGTAAAAGCCCTTGCCGTTTTGCATAAACTTGCTCAGTTTTAGCGAACGATAAGGATTTAACACTCTGTCACTATCTTTGTGATTAGAATTTAAATTTTCATTCAGGGTAAATAAACATGAACAAAAAAATCGTCAAAGTTGGAGATATTGCTTGTGGGGCGGATCAGTTGTTTCTGATTTCGGGGCCTTGTGTGATTGAAGAGGAAAGCATCATGATGAGAACAGCGGAGAAACTTAAGGAAGTGTCAGAGCGACTTTCCATTCCGTTGATTTACAAATCCTCTTTCCAAAAGGATAACCGGAGTTCTGTAGACTACTACATGGGGCCTGGTTTGGAAGAAGGTTTGGAATTGTTAGCTAAAGTCAAAAAAGAATTTGGGTTTCCCGTCTTGTCAGATGTTCACTATCCGGAACAGATTGGCCCGGCCAGCGAAGTTCTGGATGTGATCCAAATTCCTGCGTATTTGGTGATGCAAACTACCTTGGTAGTAGAGGCGGCTAAAACCGGGAAAGTGATCAACCTGAAACACGGGCAGTTCCTGGCACCGGAAAACATGGTGAAGCCGGCAGACAAAGCCAAAGCAAGTGGCAACGATAATATCATTTTGACCGAAAGAGGATATACCTTCGGATACAATGATTTGGTAGTAGACCCTCGTAGTTTTCATCATATGAACCAAACAGGTTACCCTGTGGTCTTTGATATTACACACTCCATCCGGAAGTACGGCATTCCTAGTGCGGATCCGAACGGAGGAGCCAGAGAGTTTCTTCCAACTTTGTCCAGAGCAGGGGTTGCAGCGGGTGTAGACGGGGTGTTCATCGAAACACATCCTGACCCGGCAAAAGCGCTGTGTGATGCGGCCAGCCAATTGTGTGTCAATGACCTGGAGGAGTTTTTGAAACCGTTAATTGAAATTCATAATTTAGAAGTTAGCTATAGAAATCGATAAACTTATGGAATTATATCTGGATTCAGCAGACATAAACGAAATCGAGGAGGCATTTAAATTGGGCTTTCTGGCCGGATTGACAACGACTCCTACCTTTATGCACCGTCATGGCATTACGGATATTGACGGTACTATTGTGAAATTGTCTAAAATGGTTCCTGTACTGCAAGTGGAAGCCTTAGGCGAAACGGCAGAGGAAATTTATAAAGAAGCTCAACGCTTGTTAGGACTGGGATTGGAAAAAGAGAAAACCGTTTTCAAAATTCCGGTTTCTATGGAAGGGGTAAAAGCATGTCATATGCTGACTTCCGAGGGAATCAAAGTAAATATTCACTTGGTATATACCTTGCAACAAGCCTACATGGCAATGAATGCCGGGGCTACCTATGTATGTGTGTTGGTGGGTCGTTGGCAAGATCAAGGACATGATTCCCTTACTTTGGTAGAGCAGTGTGTAGAAGCGGTAGACCGTTTTGGATACGACTCTAAAATCATGTTCTCTTCTGTTCGTCACCCCGAGCATGTGCGTAACGCCATCGAATTAGGTGCTCATACGTGTACTGTTCCATGGAAAGTGATGAAGTTATTGACTGAAAACAACTTCACTACCGTAGGTACCGAGCAGTTTTTTGAGCATACCAAATTGATGACCGTAACGGTTAACCAAGTCGTCAACAGGTCGAATAACCCTGTGGTTTCTGTTGAGGATACTATGAATGAGGCCATTTTCAAAATGACCGAATCAGGATTTGGTTGCGTGAGTGTGGTGAAAGGTGATAATGAGTTGGTCGGTGTATTTACCGATGGAGATTTGAGACGTTTGGTTGCCAATGACGGAAAAATTGCTCTGCAAAAGAAAATGGGTGAATTGGAGTACAAGTCGCCCATTACCATTGAAAGCAGTAACTTGTTGAATGAAGCATCGACTATTTTCCACAAAACAGGTGTGGATACCATCGTTGTTACAGAAAATTCGAAAGTAATCGGAATGTTGGATATTCAGGATTTGAACTAATCCATCCGGATGCAATACCAGAAAGGCGCATGGGGCAAGCTCTATGCGCCTTTTTTATAAATAATATTTTTGCTGTTTTGCACTACATGATCTAAATGCGAAATCAAAAGTGAGGTGTGTTACAAAACAGCAGTATCAACTGTTTTTTTACACAAAAACGGAGATTTACGAGGATTGATCTTATGGAAAATATTCAAAATACATTTGAACAAATTGGAGGTACGTTTGTCACGTCCATTCAAGAGATTGCCCGGAAAAAGAAAAAAATCAAAGCCTTTCTCTTTGATTGGGATGGGGTATTCAATGCCGGGTATAAGGGGGAAGGGGCCAGTAGCCTTTTTGCGGAGGCCGATTCGATGGCCACGAATTTGATCCGTTTTAATTATTGGTTTAAGCACCGGGAGTTACCCTTTACCGGAATTATCACCGGTGAAAACAACCAGTCGGCTATTCAACTCAGCAAGAGAGAGCGTTTTCAGGCCGTGTATTTCAAAATAAAAAATAAGGCAGATGCTTTAAAAGATTTGGAAGAAAGGTATGGGGTTCTTCCCGAAGAGGTGTGTTATTTTTTTGACGATGTACTGGATTTGCCCATTGCCAAAGTATGTGGGTTACGAGTGTTGTTGAACCGTACGGCTAGCCCTGTATTTAAAGCCTATATGATCAATAATCAATTATGTGATTATATTACGGCCCATTCGGGAGGAGAGCATGGTGTGAGGGAAGCAGGAGAGTTGCTCTTGTCGATTGACGGCTCGTTTAATACTGTGGTGGAAGAGCGTTTGGCATACTCTGAAAACTATCAACAGTACATTGCCGAACGGAATGCGCAAGTACCGGAATATTTTATTCAGGAAGCAGGAGCGATTCAGCCTCATCAATTGTAAACAGAAACTCCCGAAGGTAAATCATACCAAGCCCCTGTACTTTAAGATAGACAGGGGCTTGGTAGTTATAAAAAGTTGAGCTTTTTCATCAATTGAGGCTTATTGGCCCGGCTAATGGGAATGACTTTATCCTTGACCACTAAAGTGTTTTCTTCAATATCCACGATCTTATCCAAATTGACAATATAGGAGCGGTGGATTTTCAAAAATTTGTCTTTTGGCAAGCGATCTGCCAGACTTTTTAAAGTACTATACACAATCAAGGCTTTTTTAGTCAGGTGGAATTGCACGTAATCCCCGACATTCTCGATATAAAAAATATCGGAAAATTGAATGCGGACATAGCGCCCGTCTACTTTGATAAAGATCGCATCTTCTGGCTCTATCGAGTGCTGGATCGTATAAGTGGCCAAGACTTTTTCAACCGCTGCTTTAAAGCGGATATAATTAATGGGTTTTTTCAAATAGTCGGCTACCTGGTATTGAAAAGCATCGTAGGCGTACTTTTCTTCACCGGAAATTACCACTACCTGGGGCATAACGGGGCAAGCATCCAATAAGTCAATACCGGATAGTTCAGGCATTTCCATATCCAAAAATACCAAATCTATATCCCCCTCTTGGAGTGTATCCAATGCTTGTTCACCATTTTCGCAGGTTGCTACTAAGTTCAGATTGTCGGATTTCAGACATAGGCGTTCCAAGGATTTTCTGGCCATCAAATCGTCATCTACAATTATGCAATTGAGTTTCGTCATTCTATTATGGGGTTATTTTTTAATCGTTGTAGCTCATTTTTGATGATGGGTAGGTATTCATTGAGTTTTGTTTGTATCTGATGCAGTTTTTCTTCAAGTACTTGCCTGCTCTTTTTAGCGGAGGCAAGTTCTTCCATAGTTGACATATCATGGGTCAATTCCGTCAAGCCTATCATCGAGAACGAAGGTTTTAATTTGTGGACCATCCTTCGAAACTCTTCTTTACTACGCAGTTTGACCAATTCCTGTAATTGTTCAAAATCAGGCAAAATCACTTTGAAAAAAAGTTCGAACATTTCCAAAGCGTATTCCATATCTCCCTCATAAATAGCGTCTAGGTGAGCCTGATCAAGCATTTCATGAAACTGAAACTGAAGGGACTCTTCGTGTATGGAAGCAGGATTCTGTGTCGTGCTTAATAAGTGTTTGTGCAAAATATTTTTCAATTGTTCTGGTGCAAAAGGTTTTGGAAGGTAATCACTCATGCCAATTGTAAGCGCTTCATGGACTTGCTCTGACAGCGCGGAAGCTGTAAGTGCCAGGATGGGCATATCGTATTTTTTCTCCCGGATCACTTTGGTGGCGGTGATGCCGTCTAATTCCGGCATTTGTACATCCATTAGTACGAGGTCGTATTTCTTTTTTTCGATTTTATCAATGGCAATTTTTCCATTGATGGCAAACTCGTGCTGTACGCCCCACTTTTCTAACAAGCGGCCTACATACTTCCGGTTCATAGGGTTATCCTCCGCTACCAGAATCGTATAGTTATGCAGTAGCTCCGGGCTATCAACCGACTGTATTTTATATCCGTTTGAAGCAGGGTGGTTGGTTTCACTGTACGGAAGAATAACTTTGAAAGTACTCCCTTTTCCTAATCGGCTACTGACACTTACATTGCCGTTTTGTAATTCGACCAACTGTTTGACAATGGCGAGACCTAGCCCGGTTCCTCCGAATTTTCTTTGTACCTCTCTGTCAACTTGTTTGAAATTTTTGAAAATATCCTCAAGTTTTTCCTCCGGAATACCGATACCCGTATCGCTGATAGTGAATTGAATCAAAAGTGTGTCTCCGTTTTTTTCCAGAAGTTTTACATCCAGGGTCACGTTGCCCTGTTCCGTAAACTTTAATGCATTGGAAAGGAGGTTGACCAGGATTTGATTCAAAAGCAGGTCGTCACCGATTACATTTTTTGTGATGTTAGGATCAATGGTTACGCCAAAAGATACCGGGCAATTGTCTAATTTAATCTCAAAGATTTTCCCAATGGAATGAATTAATTCCAATAGGTTAAACTCATGCTTTTGTACCTCAATATGGCCCGCGTTGATTTTGGAAATGTCTAAGATATCATTAATCAGTCCTTGGAGAAGTTTGGAGGCTGATTTCAGGATGTCCACATATTCGGTTTGCTCCGGATTCAACGGGGTTTCATACAGCAAGTGTACCATTCCTACTACCGCATTTAGAGGAGTGCGTATTTCATGGCTCATTTTTGCCAGAAAATCCTTTTCTGCGGCTTGGGCTTCTTCAGCCTTCTGTTTGGCTACCCGCAAGGCTTGTTGTAATTTCTTTTGCCGGGTGATGTTGTAGTGAATACCGATGGAGCCGGTTATCTTGCCCTGTTCATCAAAAATAGGGGCACCGCTGAGCATCACCCAAATGGCTTCCCCGCTTTTTTTAAGTAATTCCACTTCATATACATTGGCTTTGCCCAATTTCCGGTCCTCTGTTTGTTTTTTTAATACATTATGGTATTTAGCCGGCACAAAAGTAGAAATGGCCTCTTTCCCTTTTAGCTCTTGAGGGGCATAGCCAAGCATTTCACAGAAGCGGTCAAAAGCCCGGGTGATTTTGCCATCCCGGTCAACTTCGAGCAATCCCAGTTCCATATTTTCAATAATTCCCCGGTATTTCTCCTCACTCTTTTTAATCCGCTCATGGGCTTTGCGGTTTTCTGTTACATCCCTGTATTGCCACAGGTAACCGATGTATTCGTCATCCGTGACAATCGGGATGAAATCGCGTTCCAAAATCCGGCCGTCTTTCATCACCAGCTCATCGCCTAAAATCAGTTTCTTTTCCCTCAACAAGCGGCTGATATCCGAAGTGAAACACTCGGGATCGGTAAATAAATCTTTGACACTTTCCGCAGACTCAATGCAATTGCTTCCTACCAACTCTTCCGGTTGTAGAGGAATTTGGAACATTTTGCAAAAGGTCTGGTTGGCCACAATGATTTCCTTGTGAGCGTCTTGCATCAAAACACCTGATTGTAGATTCGCAATAAGGTGAGTAAGTCTCAGTTTGGCGGAAAGTAATTCTTGTTCGGCCTTCTTTTGCCGGGTAATATCTCTTACTACACCCGTAAATCCAATCACTTGGTCGTTTTCGAAAATTAATTGCACATTTTGACCTACCCAGAGCACCTCTCCGCTTTTATTTCTGACAGGAAATTCAAAATAGGATCGCTCAACCTGACTACGGATAATATTTTCATAAAACCCTTTTACCTTCTCTACATGGTTTTCATGTACCAGTTTGCTAAAGTGTTGCCCCACAATTTCTTCGGTGCTGTAACCCAATTTTTCTTCCGCTATGGGATTGGCATATGTAAAATATCCTTCAAAATTTGACTTGAAAATAATATCATGGGCTGTTTCAACCAGTTGTCGGTACCGTGCTTCACTTTGTTCAAGCTCTTTTGTCCGCTCGGTTACTTTTTTTTCCAGGCGCTCGTTCAGAGCCTTTAGTTGTAAGTTGGTTTTATACAGTTCCAAGGCTTTTTCTTCCAGAATACGCTCTGCTTGTTTTCTGGCCTTTCTTTCCCGTTCCACTTTGCGTTTTAACTGCTCAATCACTTCCATATCAGCTTTTTTTGATGATAAATTTTACTTTGCTGTTATCATCGGAAAGCCTTTCCATCCGGACTTCAGCATTTTCCTGATAATATTCCAGGCAGCTTTCTATCAGCCCATAGGCAAAATCGGCCAGTTTTCTTTCGGAATGGTAAATAAGTATTAAGGTGTTTTCATCTTCCCAAGAGGTGTGCAGGTGGGGTAGCTCCGCATCCGGATAAAGCTTTTGGACTTCTACATGAATGTAGATCTCAAAAGCACTTAAAAAATCAAAAGCACTTTCTACATTATCTAAAAAATCTTGGTAACTTTTGGCTAAAACAAAGAATAAATACTTTCCAAATTCCCTGAAAATTTCATGAGGAGGAATTTTAATTTTTTCACTTAAATGACCTACTAATTGGAATAGTTCATGGTGATTATAAGTACCTACGGCAGTATAGGCTCCTTTTGAAGGCAATTCGGAGGTATTGATGAGATAATCCGCCATTTCCAGACCGTACTTTTCCTCAATCATATCTATAAACTCGGTAAATATTAACCCTTTCATACAGCTTGAAATTATGAATGTTGTGAGTGAATTCAATGAGTAGTTTTTGCTGATTTTTAAGTAGTAATGATTGGTAGGGTACTTCCTTGTTTTTCGGGCTCTCAACGATTGAATGGTATGTAAAAAAATTGCCAGGAAAAAATGACAGTTCCTTGAGAGGAAAGTCCCATATCAGCATAGGAGTGCATATGCTTGTTTTTAGTAAAAAAAACGAAAAATGCAGAAAAAATTTTCTTAAAAACTCCCCGGGTAAAAAAAAACAAAATCTTCTTGAATAGGTACAAGCTAATTGGTAGAATAATGCAAATGTTATCCTGGGAGATCAAAGGAATTGAGAGAAAAACGGGCAAAAAAAATGCTCGAATCAATAAAATATCGATTCGAGCATACTTGAATGATGAACTTAACAAATGAACTTACCTCTCAAGTTCATCATAAACACTACGACTACAAGACTATTTTCATGCAATTGAGCAATATTTTAAGGCGATTACGGTATGAGGAAAAGATTATAAAGTTTTATGAATGATGTAAGGGGGAAGGTTGTGTAGCGTACCCTCCAAATCAAATAGTACCGTACCTTCCTGGCATTTCTCCAACAATGTTTCCTGGCTTTCTATTTGAAATTGTTGGTGGTTTATTCCCAGCACGATAGCATCATATTTACCCTGGGATTTTTCCACCAGTGTCAGACCATACTGGATTTGCATATCGATTGAAAAAGCCATAGGGTCTTCGATTTCGACCACTGCACCCATTTTCCTCAACTCCAAAATCATATCCACTACCTGCGATTTATTAATGTCCCGGATGTCTTCTTTGTTGGTTACGCCCCGGACTAAAATTCTTGCCCCTGCTATTTTTTTTCCTGACTGGCAAATGTAACGTTCCAGTCGTTTTGCCAATTCTTGAGGCATATGATCAATTGCGTGTTTACTTTGTTCGAGAATATCAACCGGGGTACCCAAGTACTTGGCTTTGTTGATGACAAAGTAGGATTCGGCATCGTCCTCATCTTCTTTGACCAAGCCTGGACGGATATCCGCAATATTTTTTTTGAGTTGCATAATTTTGAAGAGCTCCTCTTTTTCAATTCCCAATGAGTCAAACAAACGGGATAACTCATTGATCAAAGCCTTGTTTACATCTTTCTGGGCTTTTTCAATAATTTTACCGGCTTCCGCAACTTTAATACCGGAGGCAATATGGGGCTCTTTGTGGGTGATCATGTCGTAAACATCAGCAATAACCAAACTGCTTTCATGGTCGCTGCCCGCCACAACTTTGACATCCTCTTCAAATTTTTGCTCTTTTTCAGAGTACATCGTTTCAGGAGAGTAACCTACTTTAAAGTCTTTATTTAATTTTAGTTGTGAAAACGATTCTAATACCGGAATCAATTGTTCTTCAATGCATCCCGGATAAGCGGAGGTTTCAAAGATGACAAAATCACCTTTCTTTAAATTTCGACCCACTAAAGCAACGGCACTTTTTAAGGTGAAAATATCCAAAATTTGACGGTGTTTGGTTACCGAAGGGGGAACAGCAATAATGTAAAATTTTGCTTTGATCAAATCATCCGGATTGGATGTGAATTGTATGGTTTTATGACAAAAGGTGCTGTGCTTTACTCTACCGGCAGGATCAATACCCATTTCCATCAGTTCCGAACGGTATTGTTTGATATCAAAACCAATTACTGAAAATATGTTGGCAAATTCTAAAGCTAATGGTAAACCGATATTACCCAGACCAATAACGGCCATTCTGCTTTTGTGCATGGCCAAATCTTTTAAGAGCGGAGCTTTTTGAGATAGGATAGCGGTGGTGATTTTATTGAGGCGGTTTATTGGGTTGGTATTTACTGCTAGGGGTTCCATGATACAAGTATATTAGTATGTTAATAATTGATGTATATCAAAAGTACCCCGGTTTGGAGGCTTATTCAGTTCTTTTAGACAATTGGTGGGTAGTTCACAGAGTTTGGTCGGTTTTTCCGGTTTTCCAAAAAACAGGATCATTTATTCAAGTTGTGGTTTGTACTTAAGAGCATGTTTAAAATTCGTTGTGCGGGTGGGGTTCCTTCGAAAGTCCGCCTCTTTGGTGATGAAATTCTCAGGTTGGGGCTCTCAAAATACTGCGCTGAGGTTCCTGAAATGGGAGCTTTTGACCCAAAGGATGAAATGTAAACATGTTCTAAAATCAAAAACCCTTGGGCCAGAAGCCCAAGGGTTTTTCAGTTAATAAACTTTGAATCACACTATCAGTAGCATTTATCTTAAAACTGTTTTTGTTCCTTGTTTGCTGAGGGTTTAGTAGAGGACTTTTTTGAGAATCACTGTTCCGTTGATTTCCATGCGGATGGTGTACATGCCCCGGCCCAGCCTGCTTAGGTCAAGGGTGCTGTTGAACTCCCGGGCATTTTCTTCTTGGGCAAACACTTTCCGGTACACCGGCATGCCTACGGCATCGAAGACGGTCAAGGTTCCCTTGCCACCTACCAGGGCTTGGATGTGCAACTCCGTTCCTTCCACCGGGTTGGGGTACACCGTCAATACTTCTTCCGGAGCTTCCCATTTGACCGCTACCACCGGGGAGTAGGTGCTGCTTTGGTCAAAGTCGGTTTGCTTCAGGCGATAGTAGCTTACCGGCCAGGGGCGGGCGGGTAACACTTCTTGATAGGTTTCCATTTGCTCACTGGTGCCGGCCCCGCCCACTTCTTGTACCGCATAAAACCCCTTTCCGTCTTGTGATACTTCGATGGTGAAGTAGTCATTGTTCAATTCTGAAGCAGTGGCCCAGGAGAAGTACACCCGGCTGTCTCGGGCTTCGGCCTGGAAATACAACAAGGTGATGGGCAAAGGCTGGGAACAGCCGGCTCCACAGTCTATATGGTCTTCACAGTACGTAGAACCTTGGTCTTTGCATTGTCCTGAAAGAGAAAAGGTAGGACAAGGTCCGGAACAATCCGTATCCATATTGGTTTTCATCGTGCCGGAAATGGTAGTGGTACCGCTGCCGGAAATGTCCATGGGCACGTCTTCACTCTTCCATCCCCCGCTGATTACCAGGTTGCCATCGATAAGCATGTTGGCCGAACCGGAACCGGTGATGTCCAGTCCCCCGCTTACGGTCAAATTATGAGGAATATGAATGGTAACATTGTTCCCTTCGATCTGAATCTCCAAGCCTCCGGAGATATTGATGTCCTGGTCAAAGTTCAACACATCGTTTTCATAGAGGGTGACGCTCATGCCCCCGTTGATGGAGGTGGAGCCACAAGCCGTGGAGACCTCGAAACTTTCCGAGCTGCTGTTGTCGGCAGCGGTGATGGTACAGGCTTGTACATGTGAGGTGTACAATGAGAAAATGAAGGCGAAAAGGATAGTAAATGTTTTCATGACTACTGAGTTAATGAGTGATTCTGAAGTAAAAGTAGTCTGAAAAGCCCCCTGCCACCGGGGATATTAGATGACTGGTAGAGTCCTCACGGAAAATGGTAACTTCCTAAGGTTTTTCGGATACCAGGGTTTTCTTTAAAAATACAGGAAAACGTTTTTAATTATTCCAATCAAAAGGATTGGGACTAATAAGAGCATATTTAAATTTCATCTTTTGGGCTGTAAATTCCTATTTCGGGGATCTTCGAAGTGCCGGACCACCAAAAATGATCTTCCAAGAGTTCTAAACCGAAAATTTTCATTACCAAAGGGGCAGCCTCTACAACGAATTTTAAATATGCTCTGATAGAAAAGCTTGCATCCCATTGGAAAACAAGCTTTTAAGTGCTATGAGTTGTAAGATAATAAGGAGGGGGTATTTAAAGGTAACATCAGTGGAGGTTTTTCTTTCGGAAACTTAATCTTTATAGAATATCAGGCCTCCGAGTTCTATGCGGCATTTGTAAGTACCGGAAGTGTATTGTTCGGTTTCTGTTATGGTATTTTCTGAAGTAACTGGACGGCCTTGACCGCCCAGTATTGAAACATGCCCATCGATTTTAGCATGCGAGTTAATTGTCATAAATGTTTTGTTGAAGACGTCTTGGTATACATCCAAGACGGCCGAGTTTTCCACCAGGTTTAATTTGACTACCGGGGAGTAATGTTTAGTGCCGTTATAGTTGGTTTGACGCAAGCGGTAATAAGCAAACTTACCAGGTTCCGGATCCAACTGTAGTTCGTAAGTGCGTTTTTGGGTGCTTTTTACCGCTCCGTACACTTGTTGGATTGCGTAAAACGATTTACCGTCTCGTGAAGCTTCCACCATAAAATACTCATTGTTCTTCTCGTACTCGGTGGCCCAGGAAATATGTACTTTTTCCCGGTGAAATGCAGCTTTGAAATACAGGATTTTAACTGATAACGTAGGAGCGTTAATGTACTTTGCCTTTCCATTTTGTAAGTTGATTCTCGGGCTGGCTAACATGTTTATCGAAATCAACATCATAATTATCCATAAGAAAGTTTTCATGATTTTAAGCGTTTAATTCAAAGGTCTTATTCGGTTATACAGTAAAGATAAAGACCTGAGAGAGGCTTGTCGGAGATGTTCGATAATTGGTAAGATCCGGCCGGAAATAGGCGGAAAGTGAGGGGTTTTAGGAAGGTAAGTATATTTGCTTGAACACTTGTTAGATACATATACAAAATCCTCCACTTTGGATATATCATTAAATGTATCTTTTTTTCTATATGAGGTTGTAATTCGGAGATGCTGTTCCAAAGATTATTTTTCACCGGTTTATATTTAGTGGTCTTTTAATTAGGTTAATTGAGGGGTTTATAACATAGAATCGTATTTATATAAAATACTTTTCAGGATATCCAACCCTAATGAAGCTTTAGGGGAGCTTTTGTCCTGGTATTTGGACATGAGTGAAGGGGGAATCTCATAGATTTTCAATAACCAAAAAGCAATGCCTTCTTGTGGGAATACGTACATGAGGTGTTGCTCTTTATCCATAAAAATATCCACATCACTAATGGCAATTTTTATGGCCGGTTGTTCTAAGGTCTTGTTCGTCTGAAGTATTTTTTCTTTTTGAGATTTCATTTCAACTTTTCCCAAAACCTTCATAGTTAAACTAAAAAGGGGAAGTATTTGATCATTTTTTGAAAATTGAAAAGTACATATATTTTCCTTTATTTCTTGGTGTGTCGGTTCCTGTATTTGTAAAGTACTCTGAATTTCACGGGGAGTCATCCAGTAAGAAAGCTTTAACAAAGTCAAATCATCCCAACGGTTGTCATAGTCGAATTCATCCATAGCCCGTAGCTCATTCCAATTATATTCACTACCTGTTTCCGGCCGGATATGTTGTGCCCATAGCGCAGTGGTCTGGAAGATAAGCAGGAAAACAAAGAGAGGTGAATTCGAAAATGCCATATGTTTAGTTTGTTTGCCGGTTAATTTGGAAAAACAATAGTTTAAATATTAATGAAATACAGACAATAAGGTCACCCATAAATATGTAATAACTACCTAAAAATTCTTATTTTTATTGCAATAAAAAGATTCTCAGGAAGATATGGCGGTTTTATATAGTAGACAATAAGCAATGTATCCTGCCAGACAGGAGCTGTCGAAAAAGTTGATAATTAAAAATTTACACAGAAATAACTAATAAAAATTTGTGACTTAGAATCTTTGTACTGTTTTGTACTCCTTTGACTTTTTCGACAGCTTCATTTAATCTATACTAGATCAGTATAGGGGAAAGAAGTGTATGATTACATGGAGTTTGCCAAGAAGAACCATGTGAACCGTAAAAAAAGAAAACGGTTGTAATAGTTGTTTCCGGCACTGGCGGCTATATTGGTCATACCTAAGTTATAGAATAATCCCGCTTGTAAGGGTTTTCCCATCAGAGCGAGTTGTATTCCTCCTCCAACGATAAGCGCTATTTCCATACGTTTGATGTCCTCCCCGAAATCTATTGATTCCTTGCTTCCGTTAAATTTCCGGTTGCCCGATACACCAAGGTTTAATGAGGGACCAAAAGCGCCAAACAACTGCAGGGAAGTATTGAGTGAGTAGAAATACATGCCTAATAATTGGAGTTGAAGGTAATTGACAAAAAGTCTGTTTCCTGATATCTTATGCCCTTGTCCCGAATAGATCAATGCGGCTTGTATGGAAACAACATCCATCAGTGGTATCATTGCCGCTACACCGAGGTGGGGGCGGAATACCATATCCGTAGAAAGCCTGTCTCCTCCATTGACGATTCTTTGGTCGGCAAAATTACCGCCCAGCAAAGCTCCAGCTTTATATATTTGTGCTTGAAGAGGGGAGGAGCTTATAAGCCCGGTGGCGCAGCTTAACATTAAGAAAATGAATGCTTTGGAATACAAAGAGTAGAGAGTTTTCATAGTTTTATGTTTTAGGTAAATGACCAAAATGGATTTCGAGTGAATGGTAACAGGCTTGTGAAGTGTAAGAAAGTTAGGGTGTGTATGAGATGATGGTATTGTTTCAAGGAGTATCTATTACCAATTTAAACATAAAACCTTATAGATTCCAGTACTGAAACGGATGTCTGGAAAGAAGATAAACAAGGGCTTCGGATTTTGAAAGGTAGGAAAGGAATAGGAATAAAAAAATTAAGCGTCAGCATATGCTGACGCCTAAAAAGTGGATTTAATTCAGACAACCTGTGATTTACGTATCACATTTAGTTTTTTTATGATGAAGTGGTTTAAACTTATGGTTTTTGACCGAAGATGGCATCAAAATCGGCTCATCAAGGCACTTTTTGAAGAGAATAGCCAAAGCTATTGTTGCAAAAAGTAACACGGAGGCGGCGTTTTTGAAACATTTTTCAGGAAAAAGAAAAAGTTTAATTCACTTCGATAGTTACAATTGGTTTTAGTTTTTTAAAAAATAGCCTTCTATTTGGTTGTAAAGTTGTTCTAACTTACTTTTTAAGTCTTTTTTGTGAGCAGGTGCTTGAATATATTTTTGGTTAAGGTGAATCATCTCTTGTAAAGACTCGGATTCTTTTGACGTCAAAGTACTTTTTGCTACCCGGAGTACTCGTTTGCCGGGCGCCAGAAAACAAAAATAAGTGCTTGTTTCCCAAGCTTTGGAAAACCAGTTCCAACCGGTTTTCATATGATAACATTCCCTCTTTACAAGCACATACTCCTTGCGAAAGCTAATTTCCAACTGTTGCTGTGGGGTATTTTGAAACCATCGTTTAAATACGTCCAGTTGTAAACTGTCTATTTGCTCCCAAAAGCCTCCGCTGAGCGTAAAAGTAACGGTCACTTCTTCCACCTTTTGTACGATAATTTATATAATTAGAACCAAGAACATTGATGACCATTAACATGTTGGTGATGAATATGAGTGTTGTTTATTGACCAAGTCGTTTCTTTTCCTGTACTTCCCAAAGGATCAGGTTCTGCTCAAAAGCCCCACTGCCGACGGCTTCTCCCTTGAGGTAATAATTACCCGGTTTTTCCGCATCAAATATTCCGGTCATCAACAACTGGGCATTGAAATAATGAGACTTCCCCGAATGAGCATAAGCCGAAGGCGAATAGTATCCGGAGAAATACCGGGTGTTTTTATTCAAGGAGATTTGTCCGGTATAGAAGACGTCTTCTTTCAATCTGAAAATGACATAACCTTGGTAACTTCCCAATTCAGCATCTGTACGATAGATTTTTATTTCCACCGTACCGTTTTCGCTTTTCGTTAAATTGTGCCATTTGCCCGTGTACAATCCTGATAAGTCTTCCTGTGCCAATAGCATTCCGGGAGCAGAGAGAAAAAAAGCAAAGGTTAAACTCCATAAAATAGTCTTGAAATTCATAGTTATATTGAATACTTAGGGTTCTACTTTATTTTTTTTGGTTTTGTACAAAGGCAAAAGGTTGTAGTGTCTATTCCTTTGTTGAAAGGTATGGCCTTTCGAACTCAAATGATTTTCAAAGGTGCTGTCAAGAAAGCTGTTGATAAAAATACACTTACCATTCTAACCTGGGAGCCGAATCCGTCTCTTTCCCGATCAGTTCATTTTCGTCCAATGAGAAATGTAACAAAGTCCCGAAGTTACTAGAGATGCCACCGTCAATTACGGCTTCTCCTTTGATACTATACTTTCCTTCAATTTGCTCCATTATCCCGTTGAAGTGCAACATACATTTTAAAATATGGACATTTTCATTTGAAGAGTCATTGTAACAAGAAGGGGCGTATTGGGCATAAAAATAGCGATGCCTCATGTTGACTGTTACATTGCCGGTGAATACTTCTCCTTCGGAAGTTTGGAACAACAAGTAGCCACGGTACGAACCACCATCATAGCCATCTGAATAAATTTTAAGCTCTACATTACCTTTCACTTCTTCTTTTAAGTCCTTCCAGGTTCCTTTGTATACGCCTGATAAATCTTTGTTGCTCATATTCATTATGGTTTAATGTGATGAATAAGTAAATCTTACTCTGCAAAAGTTGTCATTATCCTTCAATTATTCTTCCCCCTTAGTTGTGATTAAAAAATATCCCTGAAAAGGGGGAATAAGAAAAGCCATATTTGAAGAGGGTAGTGAGCATCTTCTTGAAAGTGAGGGAGTAAACGATTGCTTGCTGAGAGGGAGAAAGGGTCTGTATAGATAAAATAAGGCGAGATAACCTTCAAAAAAGCGCAGGTACATCCGTGAAAAATACAAATTGACAGGTGGTTTGTGTGGGGGCAAAAGAATTTATCACCCTAGATAAGAGAAGGCTCTATAATTACAAAAGCCCATCCAAATCCTACATTTGATGGGCTTTCCTTTCTCTTAGAAAGTTAGCATGAATGGATTAAGTATCCAGCAAGCCTTGTTGGATGGCGTATTTTACAATGCCGGCGGTATTGCGGACATTGAGCTTCCGGATGATATTTTTCCGGTGACTTTCTACGGTATGTTGACTGATAAACAGCTTTTCGGCAATTTCAGGTGTTGTATTTTCTTGGGCAATGAGTACCAATACTTCCTTTTCCCTTCGGCTCAATGGCACTTGTTCACGGGATTTTTTCTTGGGTGCAAACATACTTTCCAAGTACTTTTGCTTGATCTCCTCTGAAAAGTATTTTTCTCCGGCTTGAATGCTGGCGATGGCCTTGAGTAGTTCTTCCTTACCGGCATTTTTGAGCAAATAGCCATCGGCTTCTTGTTGTACCACCTTGGCGATGGTTTCGCTTTGATGATACATGCTGACGACCAACACTTTAATTTCGGGGTACTTTTTCTTTATCTGCCCTGTCAAGACGATCCCATCCATTTCCGGCATACTAATGTCCGTAATCACCCAGTCGGCCTTGACCTTCTTTAAAAGGTGTAGTGCTTCTTTGCCGTTGGAAGCTTTCCCTACAATTTCAATATACTCTACATCATTTAACAGCGAAATCAAACCATCCAAAAACATCGAATGGTCATCAGCAACAATGATTCTTATTTTTTCAGAAGATATGCTCATCGGATCTATAGATTAGTAATCGTAATCAGTTAATTATAATGGTTTTTCCCAATAGCTAGTGGCTTACCCCGCTACTTCTGAGTGCTGGGACAGTGATAAATCGATGTTTACAGTAGTGCCGTAGCCTATGGAAGAGTCGATATGAATTTCTCCCTTGAGGTCATTGACTCTGGAAATGATATTGTTCAAACCGATTCCTTTGGCATCTTGCGTAATGTCAAAACCGACTCCATTGTCTTCCACAATCAGGTTGAGGTAATTTTCATGCATCACTAGCTGTAAGTCCACCTGATTTGCTTGGGCATGTTTTAAAATATTATTCATAAGCTCCTGCAAAATGCGGTATATTTCTACCTGTAAAGCATCCGGGATATGGTTGAGTTCTTCCTCCGGATAGTAATCCGCATGGATTTCCAGTCGATAGGCTTCGGCAATTTGCGTTGTATAATTCTGTACCAAATCCACAAAAGCCGTTTGTAATAGCTTCGGGGGCTTTAAGTCATGTGAAATGCTGCGTACTTCCTGACAAGTCTGGTCGATGGCCTCCAGTACGTTTTGAAGTTTCTTGTTGGAAGACGATTCGTTCAGGCGTTGTAAATTCAGCTTTACAGTCGCCAGGTTTCCTCCTATGCCATCGTGCAGTTCCCGGGCAATCCGCTCTCTTTCCTGTTGTTGCCCTTCCATATGCGACTGGATACTTTTAATCTTATGATCTTTGATTAACTCTCCAACCCTTTGTTTGCTGTTTTCTTCCTGTTGTACCCGTAGTTCCTTTTGGATATTCAACTTTTGACTATAGACATAGCGAAGTACCACAGTGGCAATCAAAACCAAAACAAACCCGGCAATAAAGGCATTGCGCAATACCGTTTGCCGTTGCACCTCTGCCTCTTGTTTTTGAAGGTGGGCTTCCTGTAACTCTTTGTCCCTTTTGAGCAGTGTTATCTCGCTTTCTCTTTTTTCGGCCTCGATTTGTCGTTGGAGAATTTGGGCCTCTTTCAGTTGTTTTTCCTTTTGCAGAATATTGATTTCTTTGTCTTTTTGGGCCGTTTCCAGTTCTATTTGTACCTGTGCCAATTCCCGGGCTTTTAATTCGGCTTCTTTTTGTGCCTTCTCTTTTTTCAAAAAGAGCATATCTTTTTCCAATTTCTGCGTTTCGTATTTTTCCTGGAGTTCTACCAAGTGTTTATTCTTTTCTATATTTTTCAGACTATCGGACGAGATACTGTATTGTTGATGATGTTGGAGGGCCAATTGAAAGCTTCCTTTTTCTTCATACGATTTCGACAAATTGAGATGTATAACTTTCAGGAAATTTAAAGAACGAGTTTGCTCAATAACTTGGAGGGCTTCGTTCAGGTACATTATGGACGTATCGAGTTGCCCTAGCTTTCGACAAGTAGTGCCCAGGTCGTTGAGTACTTGAATTAAATCGGCTTTCAGGTTTAATTCTTTTAAAAGGGCCTTTGTGTCCAGTAAACTTTGCCGGGCCTCTTCCCATTGCTCTTTAAACATGATGATTTGCGACAAATTCATGCGCACACTCACTTCGTACGTTTTATTGGAAATCTTGGAAGTAATCTCCAACGCTTTGTTGTAATAATCAATCGCCTTCTCATATTCCCCTGTTTCCTGATAAATGACGGCCACATTAAAAAGGGTTGTAAAGAGTCCGTCATAATCCCCCAGTTCTTTTTGGAGTTGAAAGGAGCGGTTGATGTTTATTTTGGCACGGTCGTATTTTTTCTGAATGATATAGATGACCGCAATATTGGAGTAAGCATTGGACATTTCGAGTTTGTTGCCGTATTTTTCGGAAATTCGCAGGCATTTCAGCAAGTATTCCATGGCTTTTGAATACTTTCCTTGATTCTTTTTAGAAATTCCCAAGATGTTATAGCAAGCCGCGGTATGCTTTTCCTCTCCCAAGGTATTCAACACTTCAATGGATTGTAATAAGTGCGTTTCAGCCTGTTCATACAAGCCTATTTTTTGGCTCAAGTTGCCCAGGCCGTAATAAATAGAGGCTTGTTCCAATAGGAAGTTATGGCTTTGGGCAATCGGCAATGCCTTTTCCAAGGTCTTGATGGCCGATTGAATATCATTCCCCATGAGTTGTAGGTATTGATTAATCAAGGCATTTACTTGGACCTTGGCCGAATCTTCTTGTTGGACAAAGATGTCAGGTTGTGACACATCGCTTGCCTGCGCGTCAAAAGAAACAAAAAAAAGAAATAAAGCCGCAAGCAGGCAAAACGTATTCTTGTTGATATTTTTCAAAGCAAAACCAATGACCATTTTAAAAAAAATTTGCACAATGGTGTTGAATAGTGTCATTGAGGCGTAAGTGTAAAAAATTGCATTTGCACAAGATAAGACAAAGGTATAGAAGTTTCCCAATTTGACCAGGGAAAAATCAGGGAACCCTGTGTTAAGGGAAATAAAAAAGAGGTAAAAACAGAGCGATTGTTACTGTCGCCAATGTTGGGCAAAATGCTGAATACATACAATTAAAGAAAGAAAATTAAGACTTAGAGAAGAGGAAAGGGGAGGAGCCGACTGCCTTTAATTTTTGCAAATTGTTTTTACCTGGGTAAAAAATTGGGAGATACAGAAAGTCGTGTATCTTTGCCCTCTTATTGATTACGGAATAAAGATTCGTAGTATAATGAAAATTATTATTGCAGGCGCAGGGGATGTTGGGTTTCACTTAGCCCGACTGTTGGCAAATGAAGAACATGACCTGGTCATTGTGGACATGGATTCTGAAAAACTGAAATATGTTGCCAACCACCTGGATGTCGCTACCATAAAAGGAAATTCTACTTCTCCATCTGTTTTACAAGATGCCAATATTTCTGAGGCCGACCTGTTGATCTGTGCGACCAGTTCGGAAGATACCAACCTCCTTACTGCCATTTTAGGAAAAAGAATGGGGGTGAAAAAAACTGTGACTAGGATCAGTAACCTGGAGTTCCTTTTGAATCGCCAACAACTAGGCCTGGAAGAAATGGGGATTGACGAAGTCGTCTCCCCCGAATCTCTGGCAGCCCGCGAAATCAGCCGCTTATTGAAAGAGTCTGCCATCACGGATGTCTATGAGTTTGAAAAAGAGCAATTGTCTTTGATCGGGATCAATATTGATGCGACAGATCCGCTCAAAAACAAAACGCTGAGAGAAACGACTCACTTGAATCCGGACCTGGATTTTCTCACGGTCGCTATTCTGCGAAATAACCGCACCATCATTCCCCGAGGGGATACGAAATTTGAATTGGGAGATCATGTGTATTACATTGCCCAACCCAGTGGCGTAGACAAAGTGTTGAAACTTACCGGGAAGAAAAGTGCAGAGATCAATTCCGTGATGATTCTGGGCGGAAGCCGTGTGGGATTTCATACCGCAAAACGACTGGAAAACAAATACAAAACCAAACTGATCGAGCTGGATAAAGAGAAGTGTTTCGATTTGGCCGATCAATTGGATCATACCTTGGTGATCAACGGTGACGGGAGAGATATGGAATTGTTGGAAGAAGAGGGCATCAGCAATACCGATGCTTTTATAGCGGTTACCGGTAATTCGGAAACGAATATCATTTCTTGTTTGATGGCTAAAAACAAAGGGGTGAAAAAGACCATTGCCTTGGTGGAAAATATCGATTATATTCACTTATCTCAAAACATTGGGGTGGATACCATGATTAATAAAAAATTAATCGCTGCCAACTTTACCTTCCGGTACATCCGGAAAGGTTCGGTCTTATCGATTACCAGTGTGCATGGGGTGGATGCGGAAATTTTAGAGTTCAGAGTGAAGGAAAACTCCAAGATCACGAAAAAGCCCTTGAAAAAGCTACACTTCCCTTATTCGGCCATTGTGGGTGGAGTGATTCGCAATGATAAAGCTTATACCCCTATGGGCGATTTTGTGTTTGAACCGAACGACCGGGTGGTGGTATTGTCCAGGATGGAATGTATCCGAAAGATAGAAGAGTTTTTTAAATAATCGAAGTATAAAATTACCCCTAAGGTTGCTTTACCCAATCAAGGGATTTTTTTATACAATCCTTACTAAATTAAATGATCAACTTTAAGAAAATAAGCCGTGTATTGGGGATTTTATTAATCATCAATGGCTTATTTATGTTATTGTGCCTCCCCTTTTCCTTTATTGATGAAAGGCCGGATGATGAAATAGCCCTTATCATTTCCGGAGGAATTACCCTGGTGGTCGGTTTGGGCGGTTGGCGGTTTTCCTTAAAAGCGACACATCGCGACCTGAAGAAGAGAGACGGTTACCTGATTGTGGTTGGTGGCTGGCTGTTAATGTCCTTCTTTGGGAGTTTGCCGTACCTCTTGTCCGGAGCCATTCCTAATTATGCCGATGCGTTTTTCGAAACCGTTTCGGGGTTTACCACTACCGGAGCTACCGTATTGACCAATATTGAAGGTGTGGACCGGGGAATCTTGTTTTGGCGCAGCTTGACCCAATGGATCGGAGGTATGGGAATTATCGTTTTGGCCATTGCCATTCTACCCTTCTTGGGGATTGGGGGAATGCAGCTGTTCGTAGCGGAAGCCCCGGGCATTAGTCCCGATAAATTGCAACCCCGTATCAAAGAGACAGCCAAGCGCTTGTGGTTTATCTATTTAGGTTTGACCATTTTAGAATGTGTATTGTTGATGTTGGGCGGAATGAGTTTTTACGATGCCATTAATCATAGCCTTACCACCATGGCTACGGGAGGCTTTTCCACCAAAAATGCCAGTGCCGCCCATTTTGATTCGCCTTATATTCAATATGTGCTCATTATCTTCATGTTTTTGGCAGGGACGAATTTTACCATTAACTACTTTTTTGTAAAAGGAAAATTTAAAAAAATATGGTTGAATGAAGAGTTTCGGACATATGTGTTTCTGACGGGCATTTTTGTGTTGATTGTATCCACTACCGTTTACTTTGTGACCGACAGCGGGGCGGAACGTTCTTTCCGGGATGCCTTGTTCCAGGTCGTTTCCGTAATCACCACTACTGGTTTTGTCTCTGCTGACTTTACTTCCTGGGCGCCTTTTATCACCATCTTGTTTTTCATATTTATGTTTATGGGTGCCTCAGCCGGATCTACTGCCGGGGGAGTGAAAATAGTGCGGCACGTCATCCTGATGAAAAACAGTTTCCTGGAATTGAAACGGCAGTTACACCCCTCAGCGGTGATCCCCGTACGACTGAATAATAAAGCGGTTTCTCAAGATATCACCTTTAACGTACTGGCCTTTATCTTCATTTATATCATTGTATTTTGTATAGGTTCATTGATTCTGGCTTCCATGGGGCTGGATTTTTTGACAGCAATAGGAGCGGTGGCAACCTCATTGGGAAATATCGGACCGGGGTTGGGTACGGTAGGGCCCGTGGATAATTTCGCTCACCTGCCCGGTGCTGCCAAATGGGTCTTGTCCTTTTTGATGCTGATGGGACGCCTGGAGTTATTTACCTTCTTAATCTTACTGTCGCCTTATTTCTGGCAAAAGTAGATTGTAGGGGACCGGGAAGTGTTACGTTGTACATTGCCGATTGATTGTATAACTTTGCCCAACCCGGATGTGGTTTCTAGAAAAGAATTAAATTTTTAATACTAATCCATTAGAAAGTCTGGTTCAACCAGGCTTTTATTTGTTTTGATAAATTGAATGATCATGGTCCTCAATGAATTGTCTGCAATATCTCCCGTAGACGGAAGGTATCGAAGTAAAACAACTGACTTAGCCCCTTACTTTTCAGAGTATGCACTGATTAAATACCGTGTATGGGTAGAAATCGAATACTTTATCGCTTTGTGCGAACAACCGCTTCCTCAGTTAAAAGATTTCGACAAGAGTTTATATGAAAAATTGCGGTCCTTGTACCGGGATTTTGCCTTTGAAGATGCTCAGAGGATTAAAGAGATCGAGAAAGTGACCAACCACGATGTAAAATCCGTGGAGTATTTTATCAAAGAAAAATTTGAGGTGCTGGGCATTTCTGCCTATCAGGAATTTATTCACTTTGGCCTTACCTCACAGGACATCAACAATACCTCTATTCCATTGTCATTAAAAAAGGCCAACGAAGAGGTAGTGTTCGGCTTGCTTGAAAATGTGTTGGATACCTTGGAAAGTATGGCAGAGGGTTGGGCAGACATTTCCATGTTGGCATATACGCATGGTCAACCGGCATCGCCTACCCGTATAGGCAAAGAGTTGAAGGTGTTTACCTATCGTTTGCGCAAGCAAGTTGCGGACTTGAAACAAGTACCTTATCAAGCAAAATTCGGAGGCGCTACAGGTAATTTTAACGCGCATCATGTGGCTTATCCGGCGGTGGATTGGAAGGCGTTTGGCAATACATTTGTCAGCGATTATTTAGGACTAAACCGCTCCGAATATACCACCCAAATCGAAAATTACGATTATCTGGCAGCCTTGTTTGATAATTTTAAGCGGATCAATACGATCTTGATTGATTTGAGCCGGGATATCTGGCAATATATTTCAATGGGTTATTTTAGCCAGAAAATCAATAAAAATGAAGTGGGCTCTTCGGCCATGCCGCATAAAGTAAATCCCATCGATTTTGAAAATGCCGAAGGCAACCTGGGGATTGCCAATGCAATTTTTGAACATTTATCGGCTAAACTGCCTGTGTCCAGATTACAACGCGATTTGACGGACTCTACGGTGCTGCGGAACATCGGAGTGCCTTTGGCGCATACCAATATTGCCTTGCACGCTATTCTGAAAGGTTTGGGAAAACTTCAACTGAACGAATCGAAAGTGCGTGAGGATTTGGAGGAGAATTGGGCGGTAGTTGCAGAGGCCATCCAAACAATTTTGAGACGGGAAGGCTACCCGAAGCCGTACGAGGCGCTCAAAGCCTTAACCCGTACCAACGAAGCAATCACCAAGGATTCTATTCAGGCCTTTATCGAGACGTTAAAGGTGCCCGGAGAAATCAAAGAGGAGTTGAAAGGCATCTCGCCTTATAATTATACCGGGGTATAAAGTACAAGAAAAGTTGATACCACAAGAGGCTGCCAGTTTCCATACCTGACAGCCTCTTGTTTTTTGTCTTTCTTGATATTGATCAAAAAAGCAATTAATCTTCCGGATAGGGAATGTATACATAATTAACAAACTCGTCATCCACTACAAAAAGACAACAAAACTCATCCGGATCTTTGTAAGCGGCTTTAAACTCTGCTACCTTTTCTTTATCAATGAGGGTTCTTTGAACAAACTCGTCCAGAAAAGAAAAATAATAATTCCAGTTAAGGGCCATTTCATCTTTGCCAATGAGCAACTGTCCGAAATGTAATTCCTCTTTTGAAATGGGAAAAATAGGGAAGTCAGAAATCTTACGTACCCGTAGTTGATAAGCCGCCTCTTTCAAGGTATTGGCAACCGCCAAAAAATCTTGAGAGATCGTACCCAGGTATTTTCCGTTTAATTCGGGACTGTTTTCCATAATGCAATTCCTATGTTAAATTCTATTGTGCGAACCAATGTGTCAGGAGAGGTAAATCACCCGCTACAAAGGTATTTGAGAAATCAGAATAATACGAATGCCCTGACAGGAATTGTGTAAAAAGCGCATAGGCAAAGGAAAAAACATTTTTCTGTTGGGTGGTATTGATAAAAAAGCCCATGAGGAGATTGCAAGTAAAAGAGAAGTTTCTTAACTTAAATAAACAGGGATATATACAAATAGCCTGGAATGCGAATATTCCTGTACTAAGCCATTAGTTCCATGTTACTAGCCTTGCATTCATTGATAAATGCGATACGGGGATTCAGATGAAAAGGAGGCGGGCGGTTACTCTTCTCAAAGATGAAGTGCTTACGGTTATCCCTGTTGAAAGGCTCTTGCCAAAAGAACCCTTGAAAGTAAGATGAATGCTTATTTTATCCACGAAATACAGCCAACCCGGCCAGTGTTTTGGATAAAACCTACAAGGAAGTGACCACTCAATGTAAGAAAGAATACAAGCCTATCATTTTCAATAGTCCGATTACCCTTAGGTACACCCTTTTCACCTTAAACTAATAAATATGAGAGCCATCAAGTTATTTGGTATTTTGTTACTGGTTTTGGCCCTTTTGGGCTTTTCCAGTCACCCGGTTGAACATATCAACAAGAAGCCTAGGGCTGTCGACCTGGTTGGTACTTGGGAATTAGTGTCGTCCAAAATAGGAAATGCGGAGAATTATACACTTAGGAAAGAAACAATAGGCTATAAAAAGTTGATTACGCCAGGGTATTTTACTTGGATTTCGTACGATTTGGAAAGTATGGAAGTAACAGGCCTGGGGGGAGGAAAATATAATGTGGGGGAAGATGAGTATGTAGAACATATAGAATATTTTTTTCCTGCCGGATCCAATCTGCAAGGTGTTTCCCTCCCTTTTGAAATGCGAATTGAAAATAACCAATGGTTTCACTCCGGTTATGTGCTGGAACGGGAACTGAACACCGAACAGGGAGAGTATGTAGTGGTTGGCCGTACCTACATTCAAGAGGTATGGAGGAAAATCGATTGATCCCACAGCTTTCTTGGTGAAATCAAAGCTACTTTCAACTAAAAAAGTAAATTGTAGTATCTCAAAAATGAACATTTCCTATGAAAACTATAAAAATGCTCTTGGCCTTTACGATATTTTTGGGGTTGGTAGGTTTTGTACCTAACGGGGGACAACGGTTGGTATCAGATACGCATCCCACCATCGATGATCTGATAGGTACCTGGGAGCTTGTCTCGTTTAAGTACGGAGAGGAACAATCCTTTTCTCCCCGTCCTGATTTTATCGGCTACCGCAAACTCATCACTCCCACACATTTTGTCTATGTATCTTTTGAAGAGGGCAAAGAAGCCATCGACTATGCCGGTGGAGGAACCTTTACATTAAAAGACGGAATTTATACAGAACATATCGAATTTTATTATCCGGGTGATTCCAAATTATTAGGCTCGGCGATGCCCTTTCAATGTAAGATACAAGATAAGAGGTGGCATCACTCCGGATACATCATCGAGCGTGAATTTGATATAGATAAAGGTGTGTACAAGGTGGTTAAAAGGCAACGGATTGAAGAGATTTGGCAACGTGTGGATTGATAACAAAGGAGTGAAAGGGGGCAAACTATTGCCTCCCTCACTTTTTTATCTTCAGAAATAGATTTTTCTACACTTTTGCTTTCGGTTGGTCGATGCTTTGTTTCCACCAATATTGAAAGGCCAACAAAGCCCAAACCCGGTTTTGATCGAAATTGTTGGTATTGAATACTTGATGTTTGATGTGCTTGATTTTTCCCCATTCGAAAATACCTTGTTCCCGGATAAAATCTTCCTTAAACATTTCCTTATCAATCCAGTGACGTAACTCTCCTTTATACCCCCGGGCCAGCGGCACATCAAAGCCTTGCTTAGGTCGCTTATAAAGCTTTTCGGGCAGTAGAGGTCTTACCGCATCTTGTAAGATGCGCTTTTTCATACCGTGATGGATTTTGTATTCGGCAGGTAAAGAAAAGGCAAATTCTACCAATCGATGATCCAGGAATGGGACCCGTACTTCCAAGCTATTGGCCATTGACATGGAATCTACTTTATGAAGCATGTCATTGGGAAGCAGTAATTTTACATCGGAATATAATACTTCGTTGAAGTTCTTGCCTTGAATCGGGGAGAGGTAGCCGTTTTTGATCGACTGAAAAGCTTGTTGGTCTATTTTGTCCAATATTTCCTTTCGCAATAGGCTCTGTAAGTTTTGCTCGGTGTTCCAACTGGTGAGGTACCAGTAGCGTTCTTGCGGGCTTTTGTGCATGCCTTCCGCAAAGCGGTGCAGTTGGCGTATTTTATTTCCCAGGTAATGATTGCGCGATTTGGGCAAAGCATTCCAAAGAGGGTACATGGCAGAAACCAGTTTCTCTTTTGCACCTGCATTCCGGGCCTGGAATTCGCCCCGGTATTTATTATATCCTGCAAATACTTCATCGGCACCATCTCCGGAAAGACATACGGTTACCTTTTCCCGGGTTTGTTTGCTAAGAATGTAAAACGGTATGGCAGAAGAGTCGGCAAAGGGCTCTCCGTAATAGTTGAGCAAATCAAACAGGTGTTCAAAGTAATCATCGTTGCTTAGTTGAAAAACCGTGTGGTTGGTTTTATACCGCTCTGCGACCAGTTGGGCATAATGGGTTTCATCAAATAACGGCTCGTCTTTAAACCCCACGGAGAAGGTATTCAAATTAGGGGTAAACTTTGATGCCAGGGCAACGACTGTAGAAGAATCAATCCCACCACTTAAAAATGCTCCTAAAGGTACATCTGATACCATTCGCTCTTCCACCGACTCTTCCAGCAATTTTAATAATTGCTTTTGTGCCGCTTCGTAACTTACAGGAGGCTGGCTCTGATTTTCTTGAGGAGCCGGTAGATGATAATAAGGTTCTACGTGGACTTGTTTTCCTTTAATTTCAAGACAATGACCAGGCTCTAATTTATACGTGTTCTCATAGATGGTATGAGGAGCCGGAATATAATGTAGTTGAAAATACAGATATAACGATTGGTAATTGATTTCTTTGGGAATATTGAACTGTAGTAATGCATTCAGTTCGGAAGCAAAGAGAAATTTATCTTCATCATGGTAATATACCAAAGGTTTGATGCCAAATCTGTCACGGGCTAAAAACAGACTGTTCTCTTGCTTGTCAAAGATTGCAAAAGCAAAAAAACCATGTAGTTTGGGTAAACAAGCCTTTCCCTCATGGATAAAAAGGTGAAGTAGTACTTCCGTATCGGACTGGGTTTTAAATTCCACGCCTTTTGCCTGAAGCTCTTCCCGGAGAATTTTGAAATTATATATCTCTCCGTTGAATACCATGGTGTAGCGGCCGCTGGGGTCAGTCATAGGTTGATCCGCCCCGTGTGATAAATCAATAATGGAGAGCCGTCTATGGCCTAATCCGGTATAATACTCATTGAACAGAAAACCGGTGTCAGGCCCCCGGTGGGTGAGAGCCTCATTGGCTTTGTGTAAATTAATGGCGAAAATTCTACCAATTTCATTAAAGGCGTGTATCCCTGAAATTCCACACATGGGGCAACTGGATTTGGTCTAAAATATCTTTTACAAAAATTAAGTGAATACCCTTTGTGATGTCTTGATCTTGAGGCTGAGATTACAGAGGGCTTGGGCTATATGCTATCCACTTAGCTATAGGATAAAAAATGCATTCTCTTGCAATACTACAAACTGTTTTTGTAAGCGTTGAATGAAATCGCTTCTATTTTTGAGGCATTGTAGAGAAACAAGGATATTTTACACAAAAACGAACCGGATTCTTTGAGGAAGGAGGGAGTTGATTTTTCAAAAAAGCTCTCCGTTGAGTAAGCTGGAGAGCTATCGTAATGCTTTACTCAAAGTTCAGGTGCATCATTTCTTTATATTTACCTTTTATGGCCCGGAATATCATTACATGCACCGGAACTTGCTTGTGTGTATGTAGTTCTTTTGACTCATTGATAAATTGGATAATTCCTTCTTTTATCTCTTTCCAGTTAACAAGGTACAAATCGCTTTCTTTGGTGTATAAAGGAGAGTTCATCACCAGCTTGTAAGAATTTTTAGATTCTTTCATGCTCTTTATCATTTTAGGGGAATAATCATTTATTACAGAAAACTAAATAACTCCTGTTAAAATTCAATTAAATCTTTGTTAATTAAAATGAATTTTCAGTTTTTTTTTGAAAAAAAATAGTGTGGGCTTAATAAGTGGCGGTAATTCAGAGAGTTGGATTTTGAAAAATTTTAAACAAAACTCTCTGAAAAGTATATTTTAGGGGAATATATGACAGTATATCCTTATTGTAAAATATGAAGAAATAATGTCGTGAAAAGTGAGAGGAAATGGGTATTGTTTTTATATAAGTGTCAATGGTGAGAGAGCATAAAAAATGGCTTTGCAAAAGATGCAAAGCCATTAACACTCCTAAAATTCAAAAAATTGTAATTAAGAGAAAAACTACATTTTTTGTATTACTAATATAAGGAAAAAATCAACACATTACACGTAAATTGGTATAATTAATTTAGGAAATCGTATGAAAAAGCTAAGTAATTATCCTTGATAACAATGTGCATAATTGTTTTTTGTGCGGTAATTAAAAATGTCCGGGCAATAGCTATTGCCCGGACATTTTTAATTACCGTAAGCGTATATCTTTTATTTAACAGTTTGTTGTTTGTTCGAGTATAATGGAATGTTCAGGCCAAAGTAAGGCAATATCTGGTGATCCACATCCAGTCTGCCATCTTCTTGTCTGGCAAACGTCCAATAGTAATCAATGCCGGCAGCAAAGATTTTAAAAATGCGGTACGTTACACTTACTTTTGCAAGAGACTGTTCATCCAGCTCAAAGGCATCTGACAAGTCGGCCAAACCTCCTTTGTAATACATACCCCGGATGTCCAGGCGGTTGTCCAAGACGTTTATAATGTCTGCATTTAATTTGACCGAAGCCGGGTTGGTTTCATCGTATTTGTCAGGGAGTAACAAACTACCACCTAACCGGACCTTGTTTAAGATCATTCCGTAAAGTGAACCGTAAATACCGGGTTGGTTGGTGGCCGAAGTCAATTGCAAAATCCGGGCGTCTTTATTGATTTCGTAAGTGGCGTTGAAAAATTGAGGGATGAAATAATCGGAATACCATTGTCTTTCAAGGCGGGCATCCATACGCAGTACATTCCCTAAGAAGTTGAGTTTGGCATTTAATCCGATACTGGCTCCTTTTCCCGATTTATAGTCAGCCATTAATTCATGGGTAGGCGCCATGGCTTCCAAAGTATCCGCTAACACTTGAGATTTGATTTTGTTGATTTTGGCAAATTGCGCATAACCCAAAAGGTTAAAAAACGGAGTGCGGACTAAATTTACTCCCATATCGGCACTAAAGGCTGAAACTCCTTTGTCTGCAAGAAACTGACTGGCATAGGAAACGGAGTCGCTAAAATGTGTAGAGGTTTGGTCATGGTCAGTGACATAACTGACACCTATTTCAAAAGTACGGGCAATGGGGATGTCTGTCATGCCAAAAGGACGAACATACGGCCGCATACCGAATAAGTTAAAAGAAGCAAAGTTGAAATCACTGTACATCGCTTCCAAACCGATGAAATTGTTGACCCGGATATCGATATTTGCTCCGACCTTTCTGCGTTCCAGGCTTGTAGCATTGGTATAATTGTTAATCAAAATACCATAGCCCAGATAAGCACCTGTCAGGTCTCCTACTTTGGCATAGAATGGATCCCGCTTTTTCACTCCGTACCGGATGTAGCGGAAAAGACGAAAGGGTCCCGCTCCGTTTTCAAAGGCATCCGATCGGAATTTACCATCATCCAAATTAAAAAAAACAGGAATGTCCAAGCCAAATCCTAATTTTCCAAAAGCGAATTCAGGCTGAAGGCGAAAGCCGATATACTGTTGATCCCCCACACGCATAATTCCGAAGTTTGAGCGGAATACATTATTGCTATCAGCTAAAAAGAGAGGGTTCATAATGTCCCAGGCATCCATTTGAGTAGTATCTGCTTGGGAAGTTTTATCCTCTTGAAAATATTTGGCCGTGTAATCTACAGGCTCATCTTCCTGTGCAAAGGCAAAAGAAACCGGAAGGAATAATGCTAATAAGCCGTAAATCAATTGAAATTGTCGCATTTTTAAAAATATCATAATACTCAATCTTATTGTTTCGTACCCATGTTAAACGTCCGGAAAAATCACATATTTATGGACGAAGTGGAAAAAAGTCTACCAGTACTAGTGAAGTAAGGGGGATGGAAATAGTAATAAATACCTATAAAGAAGGATGTTTTTAAAGGGTTAACCTTGTTTTGATTTGTGTATTTGCACTTTTATAGGGGAGATAAAATTTTTATAAAAAAAACTGGTAACCAGCTTCATTTATACATTGTACAATGGATTTGGGGATGTATCATTATTCTACAGACAGTTGAACAAGCTGCAAAGACAATTATCTTACTTAAAGTCGGGAAAGGTATTTTTTAGAGGTTGGTTGAGAAGTCGTAGTTCACACAAAAATAGTGTGGATGAAAAAGACGGGGAAGCCTTTTCCCCGTCTCAATTTATTATTGGCTGATGACTTCCTGAATAAATCCGGAAATATCGTGTTCTAAGTTTTGGGCTTGAGAAAGCACTTTGATAAAAGCACTTCCTATAATTGCCCCGGAGGCATATTGACAGGCTTGCCGGAAGGTGGCTTGATTGGAAATGCCAAACCCGATTAAGGTAGGGTTTTGTAGTTGCATTTGTTTTACCCGTTCAAAATAGTCAATTTGACTTTGCGAAATATCCGTTTTGGCACCCGTAGTACTGGCCGATGATACCATGTAGATAAAGCCTTTGGAGTTACTGTCGATCTCACAGATGCGATCATCGGAAGTTTGCGGAGTAATCAAGAAAATATTATGCAAGCCGTACTGGTCAAACAGCCCCTTGTATTCTTTGAGGTACTCCTGCATTGGTAAGTCAGGTAGAATCAGCCCGTCCACACCTACTTCCTGACAAGCTTTACAAAAGGCTTCTATGCCAAATTGCAAAACCGGGTTGATATATCCCATCAAAACAATGGGAATGGAAACTTCTTCCCGGATGCCTTTTAATTGTTCAAACAGAAGCTTTAATGACATGCCATTGTTCAACGCAACTTGATTGCTTTCTTGAATGGTAGGACCGTCTGCTACCGGGTCGGAAAAGGGCATTCCGATTTCGATCAGGTCAGCTCCACTTTGTTGTAAGGTTTTTATGATCGTGCATGTATCGTTCAGTTGTGGATAACCGGCTGTGAAATACACGTTCAGAACCCTCTCTTTTTTTTGCTGAAATAATTGATCTATGCGATTATCTTGACTCATATTTTAATGCGATTTACCAAGAAATGTAAAAGAAAATGAAATTTGAATGGATCGTTTAGAAACCGTGCACTGCTAATATTTTCCCCACTTGATATAGGTTTCCAAATCTTTGTCTCCCCGGCCGGAAAGGTTCACCACCACAGTCTCATCGGGCTGGAACTGCACCTTTTTCAATACGGCCAAAGCATGAGCCGATTCCACTGCCGGAATAATTCCTTCTGTTTTACTCAGTAATACTCCTGCTTCCATGGCTTCGGCATCCGTTACATATTGAAACAAGGCCCTGCCCGTATCGAATAGATGGGCATGAATGGGTCCGATGCCGGGATAATCCAATCCGGCAGAGATAGAGTAGGGTTCCACCACCTGGCCATCATCCGTTTGCATCAACAAGGTTTTGCTGCCATGAAGAACTCCTTCGGTGCCGATGGCTGTTGTAGCGGCCGTTTCACCTGATTGTACGCCCATTCCTGCGGCTTCGGCTGCAATTAATTTTACATTTTCATTTTCCAAATAATGATAAAACGCCCCTGCGGCATTGCTTCCACCCCCCACACAGGCAATGATATAGTCGGGGTTTTCATTGCCGGTTTGCTCTTTGAGCTGGTTTTTCATCTCGGCACTGATTACCGATTGGAAGCGTGCAACCATATCAGGGTAGGGGTGAGGGCCTACTACCGAGCCAATGATATAGTGTGTATCCGTGGGGTTGTTGATCCAATGACGCATAGCCTCATTGGTGGCGTCCTTTAAGGTTTGACTTCCACTAAGAGCCGGAACGACTTTAGCTCCCAATATTTTCATCCGCTCTACATTGGGCCGCTGACGTTCCATGTCGATTTTGCCCATGTACACAATACAGTCCATTCCCATCAGTGCACAAACAGTAGCCGTGGCCACTCCGTGTTGTCCGGCTCCGGTTTCTGCAATGATTTTTTGTTTGCCCAGCTTTTTGGCCAATAAAATTTGTCCAATGGTATTGTTGATTTTGTGCGCACCGGTGTGGTTAAGGTCTTCGCGCTTCAAATACACTTTTGTATTATATACCTCAGACAAATTGGAGGCAAAGTATAAGGGGGAAGGTCGCCCTACATAATTCCGCAATAACTGGCTGAACTGGGTTAAAAAGTCAGGGTCATTGATGATTTGCAGGTAGTTTTGTCGCAATTCTTCTACATTCGGGTAAAGCATTTCAGGGATGTATGCCCCGCCGAATTTGCCATAATAGCCATGCTCATCTACATTGTAATTCATGCTGATTTGTCGTTTGAAAGTTCGCTTTTAAGTTTTTTGATTAAATCAATATTCTTGTATCCCGGAGTCAATTCAAACTTGCTGTTGACATCAATTCCGGCCAACCGGGAAGATGGGATGTGGTTGACCTCCCGGATGTTTTCCAGGTCAATACCCCCACTGAGTAAAAAGGGCTTGTCCAATGGGTATTCTTCCAATTTTTTCCAGTCAAAGGGGATGCCGTTACCTCCGTAATTTTTGCCTTTCGTATCAAACAAAAAATAGTCGATAGCTTCCTGGTAAGGTTGCAAGGTAGCAAAGTCAAACTCTTCGTTCACGCCAAAAGCTTTGAACAACTTTAGCTGTTGTTGCTTTAGTTTTTGGCAAAACTCCGGAGACTCATCGCCATGCAATTGCACATAGTCCAGTTGGTAGTCATTGACTTTTTGAAGGATGTTTTCCACAGACTCGTTGACAAATACTCCTACCTTTTTGGTCCGTGCGGGAAAGTTGAGCAAGAGTTGCCGGTCAAGTTTGTTCGAAGCATTGCGGGGGGATTTTTCAAAAAAGATAAACCCCATAAAGTCGGGCGACTCTTCCAGTAAGGCCCGGATATTGTTACTGTCCCGCATTCCGCATACCTTCCACAATAATTTATTCATTTGTCTGAGCCGATTTAAGAGCCTGAATAAAGTCTTGACACGCTTGCCCCGGGTTGTCTTGTTTCATGAAATTTTCTCCAATTAGAAAACCTTCGAAACCGTAATCTTTTAATTTAACAATATTTTCAATTTCACTAATCCCACTTTCCGATATTTTGACAAAATCCTTCGGAATCAATTCCGACAATTCGATGGAAGTATCCAAAGAGACTTCAAAGGTTTTTAAATTCCGGTTGTTTACACCGATGATATCCAGGTGTTCATTGGTGTGTAGTTCCAGCTCTTCCCGGTTGTGTACTTCCATCAATACCTCCAGTTCCAGTGATTTGGCAAAAGCGGCCAATTGTTTGGTCTGTTGAGGTTCCAGGTTGGCGGCAATTAACAAAATCAGATCGGCTCCATAGGCTTTTGCCTCAAGGATTTGATACTCATCGATGACAAAGTCTTTGCGTAAGACCGGAATCTGAAGGGCTTGCCGGGCGGCGGTTAAGTCGTCCAGGCTTCCCGCAAAAAACGCTTGGTCGGTGAGTACTGAAACGGCTGAGGCTCCTGCTGCCTGATAGGCTTTGGTAATGTCTTGAGGAAGTACCCGGTCATTGATGATGCCTTTGGAGGGGGATTTCCGCTTGAATTCGGCAATGATACCGGAGCGCTCCGGGTGACGTATGGAGCCTTTAGTGGATAAGGGTTTCCGGTCAAACAGGGGAAATGATTCCAGGATGTTTGTAGAAACCTTTTCCTTTTGCAGAGCAACTTCTTCTCGTTTATGTAAGATGATTTTATCTAAAATATTCATGTTAATAAGCATTCAACAGTTTTCGAATTCTACTTGTATATTTAATGGAGTTCAATCAACTTTTCGAACGTTTGTAAGGCTTTTCCCGATTCCAGGGACTCCCGTGCTTTCCCTACGGCTTCTTCTAAAGATAGTTGTTGGTTGCCACAATAAAGTGCCATTCCCGCATTGGCCAGCACGGCTTCGTTTTGTGCGCGGGTACCTTCTCCTTTTAAGATGTTTTCAAAAGTACGGGCGGCTTCTTCAATGGTCTCTCCCCCATGAAGTTCCTCTGCTTTTACCGTTTGAAGCCCGATGTCTTCCGGGGATAAAAGTTGCTCGGAAGCTTTGGAGATCATTTTAAAATCGCCGGTCAGGGAAATTTCATCGTAGCCGTCCAGAGAGTGGAGGATGACAAAGTCCTTGTCGGTCTGTTGGTACAGGTAGGCATACAAACGGGCCAGTTCCAAACTGAATACACCCACTAATTGCTTTTTAGGGAAGGAGGGGTTTACCATGGGCCCCAGCATATTAAAAAACGTTTTCACACCCAGCTCTTTGCGAATGGGTGCCACATTTTTCATGGCTGGGTGGAAGAGGGGCGCGTGCAAAAAACAAATGCCGGTTTCTTCAATGCTTTTTCGCAGTTGGTCGATATCGTTGGTAAACTGATAGCCAAAATGAGCCAATAAGTTGGACGAGCCACATACCGATGAAACCCCGCTGTTTCCGTGCTTGGCCACTCTTTGGCCGGCTCCTGCCACAATAAAAGACGAAAGGGTAGAGATGTTAAAAGTGTTCTTTCCATCTCCTCCGGTACCACAAAGGTCGATTGCATCGTATTCTTCCAGATTTACAGGGATGCAGAGTTCCAGCATCGCATCGCGAAAGCCTTCCAGTTCTTCTACGGTGATGCTACGCATGATGTAAACGGTGAGAAAAGCGGCTACCTGGCTTTGATTGTACTGTCCTTGGGTCAGGTTGATCAAAATTTCTTTGGCCTGTTGCCGGGTGAGATGCTGATATTCGAAAAGTGTATTGAGTATATCTTTCATAATAAATAGTAATTGCAATGATCTTTACAGTGTTTAGGGAAATAAGATTTCATGGATTCCTACAGTATTCCCAAGAACGGCCAGGATGTTCATTCACAATTAGAAGAAGGCCTTCTCTGAGAAGAATCGTACTGCGATTTAATGGTTAAACCAATTTTGCAGAATCTCTTTGCCATGTTCGGTGAGGATAGACTCCGGGTGAAACTGTAAACCCCGTACATCGTATTCCGTATGCCGTATGCCCATCACCATTCCCTCACTATCCACGGCGGTAATTTCCAAAGGACTTTTTATCGAATCCTTTTTTACGGCCCATGAATGGTAATGGCACACATTAAATTCCATTGGCAAGCCTTGAAATAATACTTCCTCTTTGCTTTGAATTTGAACTTTGCCTTCTATCCCGTGTAATACTTCTTTCAAGTTAAACAATTCGGCTCCAAATACTTCGGAAATTCCCTGGTGCCCCAAGCAAATACCCAAGATGCTTTTGTGAGGAGCATACTTTTCTATTAGATCTAGCATAATTCCCGCATCTTTAGGAAGACTGGGACCGGGAGAAAGTAAAATTTTGTCGTATGCCGCCACTGCTTCCAGGCTGATCTTATCATTTCTGTGTACGGAAGTGTTGGATCCATATCCCAATTCATGAATCAAATGAACTAAGTTGTAAGTGAATGAATCGTAATTATCTAAAACCAGGATTTTCATAATCTGTACTGTTAACTCTCTTTACTTGTTTTCGGTAATCGTTTCGGCTAATTCCAAGGCATTGCGCAATGCCGCCAGTTTGTTGTGTACTTCTTGTAGTTCACTTTCAGGAACCGATTTGGCGACTACTCCGGCCCCGGCTTGATAGTGCAATTCATTGTTTGAACTCAGGAAAGAGCGGATCATAATGGCATGGTTAAAATCCCCGTTGAAGCCCATAAATCCGATGGCTCCTCCATAGTAATTCCTCGAGACGTTTTCGTATTTGTCGATCAATTCCATGGCTTTGTATTTGGGAGCCCCGGAGAGTGTGCCTGCCGGAAAGGTGTCAGCGACTACCCGGATCGGGGAAATGCCTTCCGCCAATTGGCCGGTTACTTTGGAAACCAAGTGAATGATATGGGAATAGAACTGAATTTCCTTGAAGGTTTCTACCTTGACCGCAGAGCCGTTTCTGCTGAGGTCATTCCGGGCCAGGTCTACCAACATTACATGCTCGGAATTTTCTTTGGGATCGTCAAAAAGCTTTTGAGCTAACTCGGCATCGGCTTGGTCGTTGCCCGTACGCCTGAAAGTTCCGGCAATCGGATAAATGGTCGCTTCTTGGTGTTTAATGACAATTTGTGCTTCGGGTGAAGAACCGAAAATTTTAAAATTGCCATAATCGAAATAAAATAAATAAGGAGAGGGGTTGATAGAACGCAATGCCCGGTATACATTAAATTCATCACCTTTAAAGCCTCTTTTGAACCTGCGGGATAAGACGATTTGGAAAACATCTCCTTTAAAGCAATGCTCTTTTCCCTTTTTCAGTACTTCTAAGAATTCCTTATCGTCAAAATTGGAGGTTTCTTGAGGCTGAGGGGTGAAGGGATAAGAAGGGAAGTTTTTGCTGTTGACAAGTTGAATGATTTCTTCCAGGTGGCTTTTGGAATCTTCTCCTTCTACCAAATGCTCGAAAATATATAATTCGTTTTTAAAGTGGTCAATGGCAATAACATATTGGTATACTTGGTATAAGATATCGGGAACCACTTGATCGGCCTTTTTCTCTTTCCGAAAGTGGATATCTTCAAAATACTGTACCGCATCAAAAGCCATGTACCCGAATATCCCGTTGTTGATGAATTTAAACCCATTGGTTTCGGCTTCAAAAGCCTGTGAAAACTGATATAACTGATGGATGGCTTCGGCCGGAGACGCTAAGGTAGTTTGTTGTTCGGCTTGCTGTGGCATGGAAAGCGTCAGCTGGGATTGTGTGAGCTCAAAGCGTGCAACGGGTTTGCAACAGATGTACGAAAAACTGTTTTCATTTCCGTGATAATCAGAACTTTCCAGTAAGATGCTGTTGGCAAACTTGTCGCGTAATCTCAAGTAAATACTTACGGGAGTTACCGTATCGGCCAGCATTTTACGATAGGTTGTTTTTAGCTTAATTTTATTCATGAGGTTAAAGGGTTATTTTTGGGAAACTTTCTTTGTATCCTATTATATATCAGTATATTCTATTTGGTGAAATATCTCCAAGAAGTTTTTATTAATCTTTCTATCCATTTGTCTTTGCACCTTCCCATGGTTGTTTAGTGTATGAAGTACTCATTTGTAAATGAGTGATTGGTCTTTCAGGAATTACAAGAGCGAAGAAAGACGGATTTTCAATGTGAAAGAGCCCAAAATAAAAAAGGCTTACCGAGTGAACGGTAAGCCTTTTTGGATTTATATTTTCTTAAAGACACATAGCAAGGCTGTTCACTCATAGAATTTCTTTGAGTGCCACCACCAATTAGCCATATGTCCGTTGAATACTTTCATGATGGAGGTAAAGGTAGAGGATGTATTTTGAATATTCAAATTATGATTGAGAATTTTTTGTGGAATTCTTAATTTATTGAAGCTTTGTTAATGAATTCCCATGTTTGTTAAGAAAATGAAAATATGAAAGGGAAGAAGGACTTTTCCGAAATTCTTCTTTTTCTTTACAAAACCTAAAAAGCACCCTTGAGCAGGATGTAAAAATTTACCCAAGAAATCATCCGTATGACGGAATGAGCTCCTGTTGAAGCGATGCATACTACTGTCTATTTTGAATTCACTCAAAAAATCAAAACTATGAAACTAAATAACAAAAACATTTTACTGACCGGTGGCAGTAAAGGTATCGGGAAAGCGACTGCAAAATTGTTAAAAGAACAAGGAGCAAATGTTGCAATCACCGGTCGCAACCGGGAAATGCTTATGGAAGCGGCCAAAGAATTGGAGGTGTTTCCCATCCATGCCGATGTAGCCCAATCAGAAGATATCGAAAAGACCTATCAATTATTTTTACAGGAGTTTGGCAGGCTGGATGTATTGATCAATAATGCCGGAATAGGCGCCAGTTACTCCTTGGAAGAAGTAACGCGGGAAGCATTTGAGGAAATCTATGCGGTGAATGTGTTTGGGTTAGCTTTAATGACTCAAAAAGCTGCTGAATTATTTAAAAAGCAAAGCTACGGGCATATCGTCAATATTGCTTCTACTGCCGCGCTGAAAGGTTACCCGGGGGGAACCATTTATGCTTCTTCTAAATTTGCCTTGCGGGGAATGACACAGTGTTGGCAAGCCGAACTCCGGCCGTATAATGTGAGGGTGATCCTGGTTAATCCCAGTGAAGTGACAACCGCATTTGGCAACCCTGAGCGGGAAGAGCGTCCGGAAGAACCGAATAAATTGCGCCCGTTGGAAATTGCTCACACCATTGTTGCAGCTTTGCAAATGGACGAGCGGGGGTTTATACCGGAAGTGTCGGTGTTTGCCACCAATCCATTTTAAAAAAGGGGGCATTGGCTTCTTTGTCAGCCAATTGAACCGGACATCAATCCTCAGGACTCTTTTCCTGGGCGGTAAGTTTTGGATAGATACTATCCCTGTCCCATCTTTGCATGAAAGATATCGAAATATTTACCTGGTTCAGCTCCATTGACCAGGATCACCAGTAATGAATGAACAACCATTAAAGACGTATTTTCTCATGAAAAAAATATCTTTATTAATCGTATTGGGCTGCTTGTTTGTCAGTGCCGGAGTGAAAGCCCAAACTTCTGTAAGCTGGAAGCAATTAGGGAAACTCACCTGGAATAATTATTATGATGAAGCTTTGGGGTTTGATGTGTCACAACCGGTATTTAGTGATGACTTGAAAAAATTTGAAGGCAAAGAGGTAAAGCTCTCAGGCTATATCATTCCGGTAGATGTAGATGGGGAATATATGGTCCTTTCCGCTTTTCCCTTTTCCAATTGTTTCTTTTGTGGCAATGCCGGCCCCGAAACGGTGATGGAAGTGGATATTAAGCCCGATCGCGATTTACTAAATAAAAAGGTAGAGATAAAAGGTTTACTGGAATTGAATGACGACAACTTTTATCAATTGATTTTTCGCCTGAACAAAGCCCAGGTGCTTTCGGTCGATTAATGCTTGTTAAAACCTTGCTTGGATACTTTTTTATTTAGACAGGCTAATCCCTAAAGTAAGTATACATGTTAGGTAAATGAGGGCTTAACTTGTTGAGAAATAGTAAAAAAAGCAGGCTTTATTTAGAATAATCCTAAATAAGGTCGATATTTGCAAGCGAAACGAAATGAGTAAAGGTCAGCAGTGTGAGAAAATCCATTGCTTGGAACCAAATCTGTTGCATTGAAGAAAAATTGTATATGTTAGATATAGCAAAAATAAGAGAGGAATTTCCCATCTTGCACCAGGAAGTGAACGGTTTTCCTTTGGTGTATTTTGATAATGCCGCAACCTCTCAAAAGCCCAAAAAAGTAATTGAGGCTTTGGTGAAGTATTATGAAGGAACGAATTCCAATGTTCACCGGGGGGCTCATACATTGGCCAGCCAGGCAACGGAGCAATTTGAACAAACCCGAGAAGCAGCCCGGGCATTTTTAAATGCTTCATCCACTGAAGAAGTAATTTTCACCAAGGGGACTACCGAAGGGCTCAATCTGGTCGCTTCTTCGTTTGGCCGTTCACAGATTCAGGAAGGAGACGAAGTGATTATTTCTACCATGGAACACCATTCGAATATCGTTCCGTGGCAAATTTTATGTGAAGAGAAAAAGGCTATCTTAAAGGTAATCCCGATGACGGATGAAGGAGAGCTGATTTTCGAGGAATATGAAAAGTTACTTTCTGAAAAGACCAAATTAGTTTCTATCGTTCATGTGTCGAATAGTTTGGGTACGATCAACCCGATCAAACAATACATTGACCTGGCGCACCGGTACGGAGCTGTAGTGATGGTAGACGGTGCACAATCCAGCCCGCATTTTCAATTGGATGTGCAAGACCTGGATTGTGATTTCTTTGTGTTTTCTGCTCATAAAATATATGGTCCTACCGGCATGGGCGTGTTGTACGGTAAGAAAGCTCTGTTGGAAAAAATGCCACCTTATTTGGGCGGTGGTGAAATGATCAAAGAGGTAACTTTTGAGAAAACCACTTATAATGACCTGCCTTTTAAGTTTGAAGCCGGAACACCAAATATTGGAGATACCATTGCTCTAAAATATGCTTTGGATTTTATGAATGAGATAGGCCGGGAAAAAATCGCAGCGCATGAGCAAGACTTGTTGGCTTATGCCACAGAGCAAATGAAGGCCATTGATCGAGTGAAAATAATAGGGGAAGCAAGGAACAAAGTCGGGGTGATATCTTTTAATGTGGAGGGGATGCACCATTTCGATGTGGGTATGTTGATGGATGCCAACGGGATTGCTATCCGTACAGGGCATCATTGTACGCAACCCTTGATGCATCGGTTAGGCATTGACGGAACGGTACGGGCTTCTTTTGCCATATATAACACGAAAGAAGAAGTAGACAGAATGGTGGGAAGTCTGCGGAAAATTATTGCTAAATTTGCAAAATAGTCAGGAAGGAATAGTACTTACTCACTGGCTTTCGCTTACAAATTCACACAAGATATGTCAATAAACGAAGTACAAGACGAGATTATAGAAGAGTTTGGGCTTCTTGCGGGAGACCGTGAGAGCACTATTTTTTATATAATGGAATTGGGGCAAAAGTTGGAAGCTTTGCCGGAAGAACACCAAATAGATGACAACCTGATCAAGGGCTGCCAGTCCAAAGTATGGTTGGTCACTAAGTTTGAGGGTGGAAAAGTGTTTTTCCATGCGGATTCTAATACGGATATTACCAAGGGCCTGATTAGTATTCTGATCCGGGTTCTTTCCGGGCGTACTACTGCCGAAATCCAACAAGCTGATCTTTATTTTATCGAAAAGATCGGAATGAACAATGTGATTGGCTCTCAACGTTCCAACGGTTTTGCCGCCATGATCAAACAAATGAAATTGTTTGCTTTTGCTTATCAAGCAAAAGCTGCGAGTGAGCAATCATCCAATTAACTTGGGTGTAAACTGCTTCCTTAATTTTTAAATTCATGAACCAAAACTAAATTAACTATGACAGAAGGAACCATCCAAAAGGAGCAAGTCATAGATGCTATCAAAAGAGTGTATGACCCGGAAATCCCGGTGGACGTGTATGAGCTGGGCTTGATCTATGAGATCAATGTATATCCGGTCAATAATGTATACGTATTGATGACACTTACCTCTCCCGCTTGCCCTTCGGCCGAGCAATTGCCCGGTGAGGTGGAGCAGCGTGTCCGGGAAATCGAAGGAGTCAATGATGTAAAAGTGGAGTTGACATTTGACCCTCCTTATCATCAGGACATGATGTCGGAGGTAGCAAAAGTAGAGTTGGGTTTTATGTAATCCGGCTGCTGTGAGTATTTAAGAATTTTAATTTTTTTTGTAAAACATATAAAACAAACATAAACATGTATCCGGAACATTTGACCGCCCCAATGAAGCAACAGTTGGTGAATGAGGGCTTTACTGATTTGACTACTTCCGAACAAGTAGAAGAATTATTAAATAAAGAAGAAGGAACGGCTCTGGTAGTGGTAAATTCAGTATGTGGGTGTGCGGCCGGCACTGCTCGACCTGGTGTGATCTTATCGTTGGAAAACTCAGAGAAGAAGCCTGATGTATTGGCAACTGTATTTGCCGGAGTGGACAAAGAAGCCACTCAAAAAGCGCGTGAGTTTATGTTGCCCTATCCCCCTTCTTCACCATCCATCGCCTTGTTTAAAAACGGTGAGTTGGTGCATTTTGTAGAGAGGCATCATATCGAAGGCCGTTCTGCTGAAATGATTGCCGAGCACTTAAAGGCCGTATACAAAGAATTCTGTTAATTTAAAAAACAATACTTGCCCTTTGGTGAGTGAGAGTATACCTCCGAGGGCTATTCGTGTTTTTACTAGTTAAACATTTTTTTCTTAAGTCCTTGGGGGTTTTCAACAACGGAAAAAGCCCATTTGCTTGTCAAATCGCAAATGGGCTTTTTTCATTCTTTTGTGAAGGGGGTTATTGTGGGCTTTGGTAAATCCGGATCTCTACCCGTCTGTTTTGCTTTCTTGCGTATTCCGATGTATTGGGTGCTATGGGTTGGGTTTCCCCATAACTAGTCACAACCAAGTTGTGTTGGGAGATTCCCTGTGAGATAAAAAAGTCCGCAACTGCTTTGGCTCTTTGAAATCCTAACGTTTGATTGATACTTTCCGGCCCGAGATCACAGGTATGTCCTCCGATTTCAATCTGTAAATCGGGGTATTGGGAAAGCAAGTTTCTTAGTTCACGGAGTGTTTCCTTTTGTGCTTTTAACATATCAGAGTTAAGGTCAAAATAAAGAATCTGACCAATCAAACTTCCTGTGGTGAGAGAATAAGAAGGGGCGGTGGTAGGCTGATTGGTTTCTTCAATGGCCGATACCCGGGGACGACCTCCTTTCAAGACTTGAAACTCGATCCTCCTGTTGGCTTGCCTACCCGAATCCGTCTTGTTGCTGGCAAGAGGTTTGGACAGCCCGTAGCTTTTGATCACCAGCCGTTCCCTGGCGATGCCCCTGAATACCATTTGTTGTGCGACAATTTTTGCCCTTCGTTCAGCCAATTTAAAGTTGTAGGACGGGCTGCCTATATTATCCGTATGCCCTCCGATTTCGATAATCAGCCCAGGCATTTTTTCCATCATTTCCACCATCTCTTCAATTGCCAGAATTGCTTCAGGGTTTAAGGAGTTATCTGCAAAGGCAAACTTGATTTTGTGAACCGTTTGGATAAATGAGAAATCGAATGGTAACTCTACCCCTGGTGTGGAAATACTGTCTTTGGGTAGCTCCACTAACACTAAGTCCGGGTTAATTTCTGGGTAATCCAATGGTGCCTTTTCCTTTGAAGCATGGTCGGTCCTGATAATGAATTCAACCCGGTTGTTTTTTCTTTTTCCTTGTTGGGTAGTATTGAGTGCAACCGGATAATTTGAGCCCAATCCTTGCGCCTTGATCAGAGTGGATGTGTGGTTTTGTAGTTTCAGTTCTTCAACTAAAACGTCTGCCATTGCTTGGGTGGTAAATTTACTGACCAGACTGTCTTGAGAGTTATCCGAATGTACGACAATCTCGATTTCGTCAACTTTTTGTTCGGCCAGTAGTTGTTGCAAAGACTGTAATTCTCTATAGGACTCCACCTTAAGCTCCATTTGATCTGTGAAAAAGATATTGTTGAGTACTTCAAAACTATTTTCCTCAATGGGTTTTAAATGGATGTCTTCATGAAGCTCTAGGTATTCGAATTGCTCGGGAACATCTATGTTAATGGATTTGAACAAATAGCCGCCATGGGCCACCCGGATGCCATAGTTTCTTCCGGGTTGCAAAAACAATGAAAATTTTCCGGTAAAGCTATTAGCCTCAGCTACTTTTACCAATTTGTGTTCGGTATTATCAAAAATTTCGATACTGGCTCCCAACGGTCGATCCGTATGGGCATCTTTAACACTGCCTTTTAACACAATGATATTAAGCTGTTTGGAGGGGATATTGGCCATATACAAATCAAAACTGCCATAGCTATCTTCCCGTTGTGAAGAAAAGTAGCCCCGGGAGCCATCGGCCGAAACGGTATAATAAATATCGTCATCGGCTGAGTTAATCGGGTAACCGATATTTTGAGGGGCCGTCCAAATATTATTATCCAAATCATGTAACTCGGTAAAATAAATATCAAAACCTCCCATACCATTATGGCCATTGGAGCTGAAAAACAGTGTTTTTCCATTGGGGTGAATATAGGGAGCGTCTTCGTCAAAAGGTGTGTTGATCAATGGGCCCAGGTTCAAGGGTTTGGCCCAAGAGAGGTCAGGCAAGCGTCTTACCATATAGATATCCCTGCCACCCTGTGCTTCCGGATCTTCCCGGTTGCTCACAAAAAACATTAGTTTTCCGTCTGCGGTAATGCTGGCATGCGTTTCCCAATTTTTTGTATTGATTCCCTCTTGCAATTTGACGGGTTGTGTCCAGGATTCGTCTCGGTTTTTACTGATATAAATATCGCCTGAGAGCAGAGTGCTGACATTGTTATCCTTATAAATAAAGAGTTCTTGTCCATCAGGCGAAAGACCTATTGAGGCATCGTGGGTTGTGGTGTTGATAGATTCCCCAATATTGCGCGGTGTTTGCCAATGGCCATTCTCATCTTTTTCCGCGATATAAATATCTTCGTAGGGTAAACTTTGAATTGGATCCAAAGCCTTACCAAGGTTGCCGGGCCTTCTTGAGGTAAAAATCAGTCTGCTTTCATCGGAAGAAATGACAGGGCATACTTCGGGGTATTCAGTGTTTACGGTTGGGCCTAAGTTAAAAATTACCAGGTCTAATGGCGAAGCTGTAAGTTGTTTCCCTGTCCGGCATTGTCGAATCAAGAGTTGAATTTCTTCTTCTGTGATTCTTTGAAAGTCAGAGTTGTGTATGTCTCCCGGTTGAGCTTTTCGATATGCCTCCGGTGAGGTATTCAAGTGTTTTTGGTAATAATGGATGGCCGTGTCAAATTGGTGATGAAGATGCAATGCGCGGCCTAAGTAAAAATATAAATTGGGGTACGGAGAGGAGGCCCGTTGGCTTAGCAAAAGATGCGGGAGGGCTTTTTTCTTCTCATGGGTGTTTAAATATGCAATTCCTGTAAGGTACCGGTAATACGTATTACCCGAATCCGATTCTACAAGAGGTTGCAGAAATTGCAAAGCATGATAATACTCTTGTACTTCAATGTACTTGCGGGCTTGTTTTAAAAACTTAGATTGGTTGACTTGTAATGCTTGGGCCAGGTTTTTTGAGGTACATATTGCTAAAAGGCAGCAAATACCCAACGCAACGTTTACTAATTTGAACATGCCAGTTTGCTATAGTTTGTTTGTAAAGAAAGTTTTAGGAGTTGTTAGTGATGTTCAAGGTTGTTGCCTGTGATATACTATACTTTGTAAATGTAATAATTTTTTGATTGAATTGGAATTCACCCGGCCTCTGAGAATACGTACGGGGTGTTGGGCATTGAGTGCCGGTTATGGAGCTTTGATTTTACAATATATTCCCATAAATATATCCAAATAAGAAAATTAACTAAGATATTTGAAGGGAAATTGAGGGATATACCTTGACATATTTCCTGAGACAGTTGGTTTTAAAGGCAAAAAGAGCATTAAAGAATGACCGTATTACCGTATAAAGATCAAAGACAATCTAAAAAGGAGCAGGTAGCCACCATGTTTAATAACGTATCCCCTAAATACGATTTGTTAAATCGTTTGTTAAGTATGGGGATCGATATTTATTGGAGAAAACGCGCTATCCGTCTATTGAAGAAAGAACCTCATGATATGATCCTGGATGTGGCCACCGGTACAGGGGATTTTGCAATTGAGGCATTATCTTTGAAGCCTAAGAAAATTGTCGGAGTGGATATCTCCGAAGGGATGTTGGAAGTGGGGAGAAAGAAACTTGAAAAACTAAAATTAACAGACAAAATCACTTTAGCTCTCGGAGATTCAGAAAAACTGAACTTTGAGGACAATACTTTTGATGCCGCTACGGTTGCATTCGGTGTGCGCAACTACGAAAACTTAGTTCAAGGCTTAGCGGACATGAAGCGCGTCCTGAAGCCGGGTGGTAGTTTGTTAGTCCTTGAGTTTTCCATGCCTGAAACCTTCCCTTTCAAACAGATTTACAACTTCTACTTCAAGAATATCCTGCCGATGGTAGGCCGAATGATTTCGAAAGATAGCTCTGCCTACACATATCTTCCAGAGTCAGTGGAAGAATTTCCATATGGCGAAAGATTTGTCAACATATTGAAAAATAAAGTAGGATTTAAATCAGTAAGATGTATACCACTAACCTTTGGCATCAGCTCAATTTATCTGGCAAAAAAATAATCATAGCCGGGAGTTTATTCATACTGGCTTGTTTTTTTAATGATGTTTATGCACAACGTCAGCGGGTGATCAACTTGCCCGATTACGATCGTAAAACCATGCATTATGGTTTTCAAATCGGGGTTTTTCAATCCACCATGGCGTTAAAGCATTCCGAATATTTTGCTTCTGTAGATAATCCTAGCCCCGAAAGTGTCATTTCTGTTAACCCTATATCCCGGCCTGGGTTTTCTTTGGGGTTTGTCGCAAATTTTGCGTTAAAAGACGAATTGTGGGATTTGCGTTTGTTGCCGAATGTGTCTTTCTATAACCGGGCTTTGGAGTATACCTTTGCCAATGGCCAGACGGAAACACTGGAAAAAGAGATGACCTTTGTAGAAGTGCCATTTATGCTGAAGTATAAGTCTATGCGTAGGGGAAACCACCGGATGTTTATGCAAGCCGGCTTGACCGGAGGGGTGAAAGTAGGTGGTAAAAAAGAAGAAGAAGGACAAGATGAAAACTTTGATTTTAACCGTTACAATCTGGAAGTCTCTTATGGCTTTGGTTTTCATTTCTATATGCAGATGTTCAACTTTTCACCGGAAATCCGTTTTTCACACGGTTTGGTGAATTTGTTCAAACGCCCAAGTCAATCCAATGAGTACTCGCAGCCTATAGAACGATTGACCACCCATAAAATCACCCTGTTTCTCAACTTTGAGGGGTAATTGTACCTCAGCGTAAATGATAAAACAGGTGCAAAGACAAATTGAGGTCTTTGCACCTGTTTTTTTGTGCTATTTCGCTATCATTGCAATGTATGTGAATTAACCTTTAACTGTAAAGTAAATATGAGAGCATTTATTATTCCTATGGTATTGTTAACGGCTTTAATGAGTTTTCAAATCGCTCCGCAAAAAGGCTGGCAATCGATTTTTAACGGAAAAGACCTGGATGGATGGAAAATCCATGGAACGGAAAAATGGTATGTGAGTGAGGGTAACTTGATCTGTGAGAGTGGCCCGGACAAGCAGTATGGCTATTTGGCTACCGACAAGCAATTTAAAGATTTTGAATTGAAACTTGAATTCAAACAAGAAGCCGAAGGAAATAGTGGTGTCTTTTTCCGCTCTAGTTTGGAAGGTACCAAAATCAGTGGTTGGCAAGTAGAAGTGGCACCTCCGGGCAAAGATACCGGTGGGGTTTATGAGTCTTATGGAAGGGGTTGGTTAGTGAAAATTCCTGAGGAAAAAGAAAATATCCTCAAAATGGGCGAGTGGAATGAAATGCGTATCCGGGTGAAAGGTGGTAAAGTGACGACTTGGTTAAACGGGCAGAAGATGGTGAATTTTAAAGATGAAAAAATCGGACAAGCAAAGGGAAGTATTGCCTTGCAAATCCACGATGGAGGAGGTATAAAAGTGCGATGGAGAAATATCCAAGTGAAAGAAATGTAAATATTCCGGCTTTTGAATGCTTGCCTAACAATGCCCATCTTTCAATTGATGGGCATTTTTTATGAGCGATAAAATGAGTTAAAAAAATGTGGAATTATTCAAGATAATATTAAATATTACTACTTAAAGTAATATTTTACCCCAAAGTATTCTTAAAATAATAGAAATTCTTACATCTTTGCAAGCGGGTTAATTTGCCGTTAATGCACTTTCATGTATGTTTGATAAAATGCCCCCAAAATTCCCAAATACTATCTTTTTCTACCCTTTAACTAAAAGGAAGGTTCATTTTTTATAAAAACAATAAAGAGCAATTTTTTTCCAAAAGTTACATTATTAGTTATTAGATTAAATCAAGTAAATCTTTAAATAATGCAAAGATTATTTACCGCAATAAAAGCAGGAATAGGTATTCTGATCATTATCTACTTATCAGGATGTCCTTTGCAAGTCAATGCTCAGACGAAACTCTTGAAAAAAGGAAAAAACCTGGTTCAAAACGCTCATTTTGTAAAAGGGGTATCTGTATTGGAGCAGTTTCTGAAAGCGAATCCGGAACACCCCGAAGCCTTGTATTATGCCGGAATCGGGCATTTAAAGCTAGGTGATAGTAAGAGGTCTTTGAGTTATATTGAGAAGTCTTTACAAAAAAACAAAAGCGAGGTCCGTCCCGAACAAGCATTTTGGTACGGGTTGGCTTTGAAAAACAATTATCAATATAACAAAGCAAAAGAACAACTTCGCAAATTCCGCTCTACTTTGGATGCGAAAGATGCTCGCCAAGCCGAAGTAGAACAACATCTAAAACAGATTGACTATGTAGAGGAGTATTTAAAAAAGAAGCCGGGATATTATGTGGAAGGATTGGGAAAAACCATCAATACGGAATATGCCGAACATAGCCCCTTGATTTCTTCAAATGGTTCGATATTGATCTACACTTCCCGTAACCCTAAAAGTAAAGGAAAAGAGGCTGGTGATAACGGAGAGCACTATGAAGATATTTTTGTTTCCGAGATCAATAAAAACGATGACTGGACAAGTCCGAAGAGCTTGAGTGCTTCTCTGAATACTTCAAAACACGAAGCATCCGTACAGTTGTTTGACAACGATCACAAAATGTTGATCTATAAATATGTACGGGGTGGAGATATTTACATTACGGAAAAGGAAAGTGACTCTTGGAGCGAACCAAAGCCATTGGATAAGAAAAATATCAATACCAAATATTATGAGTCGCATGGCTATATCACTCCTGACGGTAAGACAATTTACTTTACTTCTGCCAGAGGCTCTAAAGACAAAGACTTGGATATTTACCAATCTGCTTTAGCCGAAAATGGGAAGTGGAGTAAGCCTGTCAAATTGGGAGCAGAAATCAATACAGAGTTTGATGAAGATGCCCCTTTTGTAAGCCCTGATGGCAAAACACTTTATTTCAGCTCAAAAGGACATGAAAGCATCGGTGGGTACGATGTGTTCAAATCTACTTGGGACGAACAAGCTCAAAAGTGGGGAAAGGCGGAGCATATCTCCATGCCTGTAAATACCCCTTATGACGATATGTATTTTGTATTGGATCCCAGTAACAACCGTGGCTATTACAGCTCTGACAGAGAAGGAGGAGAAGGAGATTTGGATATTTATGAAGTGGGTAAACTTTATACTGCAAATTTAGAGGGAATGGTACGGGTAGAAGGAATGGAAGAAGGGTTTGAAACCTTGTCGTTACAATTCGAAAATCCTCAATACGCGTTGAAATCGACTGCAAATACTCGAGAAAAAGGAAACTATTCCACTACACTTGACTCAAACCTGCCTTATGAAGTGAAATTTTTCTTGGGAGGAGATGATGAAAAGCAATTGCTACACACAGAAGAAGTTCAAGTGCCTGTAGCAAAAGAGAAAGATCAAAAAGTGTTGAAAAACTTTATCCTTCCCGGGGATGTACTGGAGAAAGTAACTCTTGACTACAATATTGAAGGAAAGATAGTAGATGCTGAAACCGGTGAAGGTCAAAAGGGAAAAGTAACTTTATTTGACGAAGAAGGGAATCCTGTAGAGGAAGTTGAAACACAAGAAGACGGCTCTTTCACAATGCCATTAACTTCTAAAGTAGGTAAAAATTATTCTTTGGGATTTGAAAATCCTGAGCGTCAAACCGACCGAGTGGGTACGTTTCAAACATCATTGGCCAAAAATATTGGCGGAGAGTATCCTGTAGGGGATAACCTGTTAGTAGTAAGAGGTCCGGATGGTGAAGAAGTCGAATTGACACAGGAGCGCATCTACTTTGGATTTGACAGAAGTCGCTTAGACCAAGCTGCCTTGAATGTGTTGGATCAACTTTATACGGTTTTGAAAAATAATGAGTGGTTGAAAGTAGAGATTGTGGGGCATACGGATAATACGGGAAATGCTGAGTACAACAAATGGTTGTCAAAGAAAAGGGCAAGTCAGGCTGGAGAGTATTTGAAAAAGAAAGGAATTGCTGAGGATAGAATTAAGACCGCTTATATGGGAGAAGAAAATCCTGTTTTTGATAATAATACGAGGGAAGGTAGAATGAAAAACAGAAGGGTAGAAGTGAATTATCAAAAACCATAACAGGGAACAAAAGCCCAACTAAAAAGCCGCAGTGGTCGATAAGACTGCTGCGGCTTTTTGGTGATTTAAGCTTTTTCTCCTTTTAGAAAGTTGAGTACAGCAAAAATTAACGATATGACCAAAGGAGGCACCATAAACAGTAATGCTGCATAGCCAAGTATTGATACTTCTTCCATCTTTATGCTATTTTCAGGTTATACAATATGCTTCATTTTGCGACTGCAATCTTAAATAATTGTAAGGAGTATTTCCTCATCTTTTTCTTTTTTTTCTTACTCGGTTTACTCCTTTGGAAAAAAGGTTTGGCAAAATTTATGGTCGCTTAGTTTTACTGTACAATGGACCAAATATTTTTTGCATGCAAAACCAACGAGCACTTCAATTACTATTCCTCTATTCAATTACCATTCTTCTAATGGGGTTTATCGGTGCAAACCTCACAAACCTGGAACGCAAGTTCAGAAACATAGAAAAGAAGGGAGATTCCCGGCAAATGATCGAAATGGCTTGGGTGATAGTTGACAAATGCCTGAGTGAAAAACGCTATGGCACAGCTAAAAAATACTATGAAAAGATCATTTCCGAAGGAAAAAAAATTAGCGATTGGAGAAGCGTCGCAGATGCAAGTTTGCGCTTGGGAGATCAGTTAAGTGATGCTACCGAGTATCAAATGGCAATTCCTTACTACCTGGATGCCGTTCGTAATTATCTGAGTGCCAATGCAGAAAGGCAGTATGTGAATGCATTGTTTAAGCTAGGACGAAATTATCACCGCACCCGGTATTATAAGCGCAGTATTACCGTTTTGGAAAAAGCTTTAAGCCATGTAGAACAAAATAACGTCCCCTTTCCTGAAAAATACTTCACTTACAAAATACTGGAAGATTGCTATTCCCGTACGGGCATGACCTCTAGAGCGGACTATTTGAACAGTTTAATGGTCAAGAAGAAGGAGGTAGTCCGTCAGGAAACGGCTCGTGAGATCCAGGAAATCGAAAAATTAGAAGAGGTGATCTCCACTAAATTGATGGATACATTGAGGCTGACGCGTGATGAATTGTTTGCGGTGAAATCTCAAAAAAGGGAGTTGGAAGTGAGAAAGAAAATCTTGGAAGAAGAAAATAAAAAACACGAAGATTTAATTGAACAACAATTAGAGTACATCAATCATAAGGAATTGGAATTGGCATTGGCACAAGAGCAGGACAAAAACCGCAAAATCCAAATCATTGCCTCCATTGCTTGTCTGGTGGTTTTTGCCATTGCTGTGATTGTCTTGATTGTCGTAAACCGGAGAACCCGGAGGATAAATCGCCAATTGGAACTACAAAATATAGAGATCCTCAAACAAGCCCGGGAAATTAAAGTGCAGAAGGAACGGATCAAAGACCAGAATAAAAAGCTGGAGCTGGAAAAGGTGAAATCTGATACGTTATTGCTCAATATCTTACCTCGGTCTATTGCAGAAGAATTAAAAGAAAAAGGAAGAGCAACGCCAAAACATTTTGATAATGTAAGTGTATTATTTACGGATTTTAAGGGTTTTACAACGGTAGCTGAAAAACTATCGCCAAGTGAGATTGTGAAAGAGCTGGACGAGTGCTTTTTAGCATTTGACGAAATTGCTGAAAAACATAATCTGGAAAAAATAAAAACCATTGGCGATGCCTATATGTGTGCCGGAGGGGTGCCAATTCCCAACCATACGAATCCGGTAGATGCGGTAAAAGCAGGCTTGGCCATGCAAGAATTCATGCAAAACAGGAAGTTGCAGAAAATGAGGGAAGGGCGCATGTTTTTTGAATTACGGGTAGGGGTGCACACAGGGCCGATTGTGGCCGGAGTAGTGGGTAAGAAGAAATTTGCGTTTGACATCTGGGGGGATACGGTGAACCTGGCCAGCCGTATGGAGTCCGGAAGTGAAGTAGGTAGGGTGAATATTTCAGGCATTACCTACCAATATGTCAAAGAATATTTTTACTGTAGTTATCGTGGAAAAATATCTGCCAAAAACAAAGGGGATGTAGATATGTATTATGTTAATGGAATGAAATAATTTTTTTGGAAGCGTAACTTGAGGAATGCACAAGGTTAACAAAATCAATATCTTATCCGGGGTTCATTGGGTGCAAATTCCCGAAGCAAACCTGTATATTCTTTGTGGGTGTCCGGCTGATTCAATTAAGCACCTGAAGAAGCGGGGCCTGATCGAAACCAGGGAGTATCAAGGAGAAGAGTATGATACGGGACCGAATGCCGTATTATTATCGGATATTCTGATTCAAAACGGTAACTTTTCCAATATGAGCGAGTTTCCCATTTTGCATATGCTGTACTTGCAAGGGATGGGGATACCCGGCCATATCAATAATACCGGTGAAAAACCTTTGTTAATTGGCTCTGAGGAACAAGTGAGCGCTCAACTCGACTATTTTTATCGAGGAAATTACGGGCTGATTAATAAAGAGGAGATCATAGAAGGGGGAATTTCGGAGGAAGAGGCAGAGCGAATGATGCAAATTAAATTGCAGTTTGCCTTTGGAAATATTATCCGCCCTGATGAATTGGTACAGTCAGTCATTGTAAAACAACAACCCGTAGAACTGAAAAACGGTGTGTTCATCACGAGAGTTGGTTTTAACAAATACCAAATCACTTATAAAGATGAAAATGTAGAAGTTGACTTGTCTCTGGCAGCCGGAGAAGCGTACGAGCCACCTTATCAATTGGGTTATCACCATATCAAGCGAGAATATTTTGCCGTGGTTCATTCCGGAGAAGGGGATGGCTGGGACATCAACCGCCCCTGTATGGCAAGTATTCTGATTTATCAAGGTAAAATCTACCTGATTGATGCCGGACCTAATATTTTAGCCAGTCTGAATTATTTAGGGATCAGTGTAAATGAAATCGAGGGGATATTTCATACACATGCCCATGATGATCATTTTGCCGGATTAACTACTCTCTTGCGTACGGATCATAAATTTAAATATTTTGCCACTCCCTTGATACGGCTTTCGGTTACGAAGAAGCTTTGTGCCCTGATGAATGTTAAGGAAGAGAATTTTTCCAAGTTTTTTGAGATTCACGATCTGGAATTTGGCAAATGGACCAATATCAATGGTTTTGAAGTAAAACCGGAGTATTCACCCCATCCGGTGGAAACCAATGTGTTTATGTTCCGGGCAAAGTGGCAAGGAAAGTATAAAACCTATGCCCATTTGGGAGATGTGGTGTCCATGCGGGTGTTTAAGAAGATGATTGCCACAAAACCCGATGAGCCTGGTATCTCTCCGGAAGACTTCAATCAAATTCAAGAATTGTATTCGCAAAAAGTGGATTTGAAAAAAGTGGATGTTGGCGGGGGGATGATTCATGGAGATGCGGTGGATTATTTACAAGATCCTTCGGAAAAGCTGGTACTGGCACATACCTCCGGGCCGCTCACCGATCAGCAAAGGGAAATTGGCTCGTCCTCTTCTTTTGGAATGGTGGATGTGCTGATTCCATCCAACCGGGAGTTTCTCTATGATTCAGCCAAAGAGCATTTGCAATTTTACTTTCCGACAGCTCCTCAACACGAGTTGAATTTTTTACTGAATCATCCTTTGAGGTCGTTTAATGCCGGGTCTATTTTACTTAAGAAAGGAGAGGAGAACAACTATGTATATTTATTATTGACGGGTTCCGTAGAGTTTACGGATTCTCTTTTAAAACGCACCCATACCTTCCCGGCGGGTTCTCTGATTGGGTTTTATTCGGGGTATGTCGGGCAATATGCGTTGGAAACGTATTGGGCGTCCAGTAATGTCATGACTTTAGAACTCCCGCTCGGTACCTATAATGAGTTTGTCAAGAGAAATAACCTGTATAGCGATTTGCTCCGTCTGGAAGAAAATATCCTTTTTCTGGAAGCTACCTGGCTTTTTGGGGAGGTGGTGTCTTTCCCGATTCTTACAAAAGTTGCTCAGATCATGAAACCCTCAAAATTGTACCAGGGGCATACGTTTAGCCTTTACGGCCAATCGACTTTATTTATTATTTTGGAGGGGAAAGTGGAGATGTGGTATAATGAAAAACGCATAGGCGAACTGAGCAAAGGGGATTTTATGGGAGGGGATAATATCTTCTTTGGCGATGACAATCATTTTGATATCAATGTACTGGAAGATACTTATATTTTTAAAATTCCCGCACAGGCTGTTACCGAGATCCCCATTGTCTATTGGAAATTACTCGAATCCTATGAAAAGCGAATGAGAGTGTTATAATTTGCTAAGCTACCATCGCAGAGATATGTTTTACCAGGCTTTTGGATGCTATCGGCAACAGGGTTTCGTTGAAGGGGCAGGTTACCTTTGAATACACAAGGAACGTTGCCGGGTTCGGCAAATCCTTGAATTTTTTGATCAATTGCAGTTTGATCTTTTCGTAAGGGCTTCCCACTGATTTTTTGATGCTATCCAGATAGTTAATATGAATGTCCCGGTATTTTTCATGATGAGAAGCGTAAACCGAGATTTGATAACGAAAGATTTTCGTGAAAATGTCTTCTTGTACATGAAGAAACAAATATCCCTCGTCCATATACAAAGGGGTAATGCCGATATGCTCAATTTCCAATTGGGCTTCAATGTATCCATAAATCTCCCTGCCCTCTTCCAGTAGTTGTTTGAACCTTGGGAGAGCGTATTGTAAAATTTCTTCTATAACCTCCATCACGTCATCGTCTTGCACCATTTTGGTATAAGAGAGCTTGAGCTTCTGAAAATCAGCCCGGCTCAATGATTCCGGAAAATGCTCATAGAGTAAAGATTTCCGGTTTTTAATGTTTAATAAGTTCTGGTAGTGAAAGAGCAGATCCTTCAGAATAGGAAATAGTTTTTTGATGTTCAATTCCTTATTCGCCTCTTGCAAATATGCCAACAGGATGTATTTCTTGTATTCATAGTCAATGATTCCCTCCGTAAGCCAATTGAATTGCAGCTGTTTCATTTTCAAAGAGTGTTTGGTTTCTAATAGTAAAATGAGATTTAACCGGTTAAAATTCAACTTTTATACCCAGTAGCCTTACATTTAAGTTCCCTTGAGTGAATTTAATTTTAAATTCGATAATTATATAACCGGTTGATTTGTAAAAGGTTATACAGCGTAAATTCGCTGCGTTTTCTCCCCGGTCAGAATCCCCATTTCGCATAGCCATATTCTGAATTTTATTGTTATTTTTGCTTACGAATTTAGTTTATTGGTAAACCTCTAAAGCGAAATTACTATGTCTAAAACTAGAGTAGCTATTAACGGATTTGGCCGGATTGGTCGGCTTACGTTTAAAGCATTGTTGGAGAAGGAAAATGTGGAGGTGGTAGCATTGAATGACCTTACTGACCCTAAAACCCTTGCACACTTATTGAAGTACGATTCTGTTCACGGTAAATTTAACGGAACCGTAGAAGTGGACGGGGATACTATCATCGTAAACGGAAAAAACATTAAAATATATGCCCAAACGGATCCTGCTCAGCTTCCTTGGGGTGATTTGAATATAGATGTAGTGTTGGAGTCAACCGGCCGTTTTGTTGATTCGGAAGGTGCTGGAAAACACTTGACTGCCGGAGCGAAGAAAGTGGTAATCTCTGCTCCTGCCAAAGGTGGTGTGAAAACCGTAGTATTAGGTGTGAACGAGGAAGACCTGACCGGGGAAGAAAATATCGTATCAAACGCTTCTTGTACTACTAACTGCTTGGCGCCAATGGCGAAAGTATTGGACGAGAAATTTGGTATCGAAAAAGGGTACATTACTACTATCCACGCTTACACTTCTGATCAAAGGATCCAAGATGCTCCTCACAAAGACTTGAGAAGAGCTAGAGCGGCTGCGTATTCTATCGTTCCTACTTCAACCGGAGCGGCCAAAGCAGTAGGCTTGGTATTGCCTCACCTGGCAGGCAAATTGGATGGTAAAGCGATGCGCGTGCCAATTCCGGATGGTTCTTTGACTGACCTTACCGTAGTATTGAAAAAAGAAGCTACTGTTGAGGAAATCAATGCTGCTATGAAAGAAGCGGCTGAAGGTGCTATGAAAGGTATTTTGGAATACACTGAAGATCCGATCGTGTCTATTGACATCGTGGGTAATCCTCACTCTTGTATTTTCGATGCGGATTTGACTTCTGTAAACGGTACCTTGGCGAAAGTGGTTGGCTGGTACGACAACGAAGCCGGTTATTCTAACCGTGCCGCTGACTTGATCGAGAAGATTGCAAAGCAATAAGCATATTTAAAATATCCAGTATGAAAGGGCTCAATTTATGAGCCCTTTTTTTGTAATATTATGAGATAGAAGCCGGAAATTGCTTTAATGTTACCCATTTTTTGCGTATTCAACTAAGGAAAGATTGATAAGAACCAAAAGCTCCTTTATATTTAAGGGTTCAATCAATTAAAATGACTTAAAATACACTAACGAAGAGTACACTATGGCAACCAGAGGAGGTTTTTCAAGTAAATTTGGATTTATTGCAGCGGCAGCCGGATCGGCCGTGGGATTAGGTAACTTATGGGGGTTCCCATTTGAAGTCGCAGACGGGGGAGGGGCGGCTTTCGTCTTGATCTACCTTGTTTGTTGTTTTGTTTTATGTTTCCCCGTGATGGTTACAGAAATTGCCATAGGTAGAAAAACCGGATTAAACCCGGTGGGGGCATTCAAATCTTTAGGATATAAAAACTGGAATATAATAGGAAAGTTAGGCGTGCTCAGTGGCGTCTTGATCCTCTCTTATTACAATGTGGTAGCCGGTTGGGCATTTGGCTATTTTTTGGAATTGGTACAAGGGCGCTTTGAGATCGGTTCGGAATTCGGAACCTTTACTGCAAATTTTACTAAAGTAGGCTTGTATGCTATTTTGTTTATGTTTGCCACGGCCTTTATCGTTTCCAAAGGCATCGCCAGCGGTATTGAAAAAGCTGCAAAAATATTAATGCCCAGTTTGATTATTTTGATACTGATGCTAGTGATATATGCCGTTACCTTAGAGCATGCCACCGAAGGGCTTCAATTCTATTTGATTCCCGATTTCTCTAAAATTAACCTGGAAGTTGTTTACGATGCGTTAGGGCAAGCATTTTTCTCTCTCTCTTTAGGAATGGGAGCGTTGATCACGTACGGGAGTTATGTATCCAAAAATGACAATATCATTTCTTCTGCAGCACTGATCACCTTAGCCGATATTGGAATCGCATTTATTGCCGGATTGATGATGTTCCCTTTTGTAGCGTATTTGTTAAATGGAAATATGGACCAAATCCCTTCGGGAGCCGGGTTGATTTTCGTGACCTTGCCAGGAGTGTTTGAAACCTTAGGACCCAATTTGGGGGTCATTATCGGGGCGGCTTTCTTCTTATTGTTATCCTTTGCCGCTCTCACCTCTACCGTTTCTTTATTAGAGGTTCCCGTATCGTATTTGGTGGATGAGCATCAAATCAGAAGGAATCGCGCGGTATGGTTAGTGGCTTTAGGGATCTTTTTAGTGGGAATTCCATCGCTGTTGGCCAATGGGGGCAGTGATTTCTTCTCCCAGTTTATTACCTATTTTGGCGCTGAAAAAGCCGTGGACTTTATGAGCTTTCTGGGGCACCTGGCCAATGATACATTCCTTCCTCTGGGGGGATTGATGATCGTTTCTTTTGCAGCTTATATTTGGAAAAAGGAACAGTTGTACAATGAAATTGAAACGGGAAATAGTAATTTCAAAGGCTCCTTTATCGAAAAATACATTGGTTTTGCGATTACTTATATCTGTCCGGTCATTTTAGGGATGATTTTTATCTTAACCGTGTTGAACCGCTTCTTCGGCATAGACCTTCTCGGACAGTTTACCGCTTAAGCAACCCACCCGGTTATATTTTCGAATCCCCCTGTCTCACAATGAGGTTGGGGGATTTTTGTTTCCTACCGGAAAAGTAACCCGTTATGACGAAAGTTTGACTTCATAACAATGCAAAACTGTTAAAAAGACAGAGAGCAAAACCTTGCACTAAACTACTTGTTAGTACCCGAATATCCTCCCTTCCCATGCCACTGATCGCCTGTTGTAAGAGGTGAGTTATATACCTCTTTATAGTGAGTATTGAAATTGTATTATTCAAATACTAGGTATAGTATAGAAAGTAAATTTTAAGTAAAGGAATTATTAAACTTAAAAAAATATTGTTAACTTAAAACATATCCAGCCAAAAAATGATTATCCTATAACAATGCATACCAAAGTATTGTATTCGCTTTTAACTCCTATGGTCGTTTATTCTTTACTATATTATTTTAATATCGATTATGAAACTGTCAACTTCACTTTTCGCTCTATTGGCACTTGCCTTGGCAAGTTGTATGAATTATAATGAGTATTTAGTCGAGTCGGATTATAGTTACCAAGGAAAGTTTAAAAATTATCGCTCTTATAAGTTTATCAATCAAATTAGTGCCGTTCCTGATTCCAGCATTTATAATCCTATCATTGAAGATGCTATTGCCTACCGGATGAAACTACAAGGCTATCGAATGGACGATAGCAAGCCCAACCTACTGGTATCCTATAAGATTTTTTTCAACGATCTTGAATTCAGAGGATACAACCAACCTAAAATCGAATATTGGGTGAAAACGGAAAATGATGAAGAAGCTTATGATCCCATCGAATACGATTTGAAACGGGGAACATTGTTGATCTTATTTTTTGACCGCAAAAGAGAAAAAGTCGTTTGGCAAGGATATGCAAGTGGAGTATTTGGGAATAAATATTTTGACAACAATCGCTATTTAAAAAGAGCTGTTCGCTCCATCTTTGACCAGTACCAATTCTTAGCCGAAGGGTTTATGGTCGAAAGAAAAGGAAACTAAAATTCGTGTTCTCAGTAAAACTTCAATGCAATACACAAAACCTCCAATTGGGAAGGGATACTCCCAATTGGAGGTTTTGTAGTATACCCTCTATGCATATGCAAGCCCCTTCTTCATTTAAGCCGGCTATAAGAGTTGAGCCATTCTTGTTGTAATGCCATTGCATTAGGAAAATGCAATAAAATCAACTAAATAGTACATGGTGGGGGCTGTATTCCTACAGCTCCGTACTTCTTGTGACTTTAAAAAGAAAAGCCGGTTCCTTTTCCTATTGAAGAATTCTGTATCGTTTTTTTATAAAAGACAAGAAGAATTGATTTTATTCTTTCCAAAGATTTGTTAATTTTTATGTGTAAAAATTTGAAATTTAGCACATCCTGGATACCTTAGTAAAGTGAAAATTATTGTACCGTAAATACAATTTGGTATGCTTTCTATACTTCAATTCAAGGAGCTGTCGAAAGACGAAAAGCTAAAACAAATATTGGATAAAGGGATCGTATTGTGCAGTAGGAATTTTGCCAATAAAAAGGTTTTTCTTTATGCATTGGATAAGTTCTATGTGGAGATCTGGTTCAATCAGAATATGGATTCCATTGAGAATATCCTTCCTTTTACAACGACCAGATGCTTGAAGGCTTACCTTGACAAAATTGATATAACAGACGGGTTTCAGTAAACCTGTAAAGGCTCATGTTTAAGAATTTAACACGGTAAGTGTGTCTTCCTTGTCGCGGGCAATTTGATCGCGTAGCTCTTCCATGGAGTTAAATTTAAGCTCCTCTCTCAAATATTTTTTCAATAAGATTGTCAGATATTCTCCATAGATCTCTTGATCAAAATCAAAGAGGTTTACTTCAATCGTAGTGCTGAGGTTCTCTTTTAAGGTGGGCCGGTTGCCAATGTTTAGCATGCCCTGGTACGTTCCCCCCTGATATAAAACTTCTACCGCATAAATCCCGGTTCGGGGAATTAATTTAAATCGCTCTGAAATTTCCAGATTGGCCGTGGGATAACCCAGTTTCCTGCCGATTTTGTCACCATGCACCACTTTTCCACTCAAACTGTAATCATGCCCCAAATACTTATTGGCAATATCCACTTGGCCTTCTGCCAAGGCCTGACGTATTTTGGTGGAACTGACCGTGACTTCCTTGACTTCCTGGGGAGGAATTTCTTCTACTTCAAACCCAAAAGAAGTAGCATTTTGCCGGAGGTACTCAAAGCTCCCTTCCCTGTTTTTGCCAAATCGATGGTCATAGCCGATGACTAATTTTTTGGTTTTTAATTGATTGATAATGATTTTTTTGATAAAGTCAGTAGAGCTGAGTTGAGCAAACTCCGGAGAGAATTCTGCAATAACCAAGTGGTCGATGCCGTAACGCTCAAAAAGGGCAATTTTTTCCTCTAGGGTGGAGAGGAGTTTAAGGTCCGTTTGCTCCGGGAATAAAACAAGGCGTGGGTGAGGCCAAAAAGTGAGTACTATACTTTCCCCCCCTTCCTTCCGGGCAATCTCTTTCAAACGGGAAAGGATTTTTTGATGACCGATATGAATGCCGTCAAACGTTCCACTGGTGACAATGGATTTTCCTTCGTTACGAAAAGATTTGAGCTTATGGACCTTCATATGCGAATCAGTTAGATAAGGCGTTGGCTTCTTGGATGAAATCTTCCAGCTCCCAGGCCTCTTCAAGTTGAAATTCTCCGATACGGCTACGACATAAAGCCGACATATAGGCTCCCACACCCAGAGCTTCTCCGAAATCTCTCACTAAACTCCTTACATAAAAGCCTTTGCTGCATACAACTTTAAATGTAATCTCGGGAAGGGAAATATCGGTAATCTCAAACGATTTAATTTCTACTTTTTTGGCTTCTATTTTAAATTCTTCTCCTTTTCTGGCTAAGTCATAAGCGCGTTTTCCATTGACCTTGACCGCGGAAAATTTAGGAGGTATTTGTTCGATGACACCTTGGAATTTATCCGTATGGCTCCGGATTTCCTCCTCGGTGATATGAGAAATATCTTTCTCTTGATCCACTTCAGTTTCCAAATCAAAGGAAGGAGTGGTTTTACCGATAATCATAGAACCGGTATACTCCTTTTCCCAAGATTGAATCTCATTGATAGTTTTGGTCTTTTTTTGTGTGCACAATACGAGCAATCCTGTTGCCAATGGATCCAAAGTGCCGGCATGCCCAACCTTCTTGATTTTCAAAGTATTGCGGACTTTCTTTACGGCATCAAAAGACGTCCATCCGTAAGGTTTATTCAGTAGGATGACTGCCCCCTCTTCGTTTGATAAATTATTAAATTGCATAAGACCTTAAAAAATACTCAAAATTACCTGTCAACAACCCTGTTTTCAATATGCTTCAGGATGTATCTTATAGTGAAGCAATAATAGCAGACACTCCCACAATGAAACAATAAACGGCAAAATAAGCAAGTTTGCCTTGTTTTACCAATCGTATCATCAAGGTACATGCAAGAAGTCCGGTGATAAAGGCTGCAATAAAGCCGATAGCAAGGATAAAGCTGCTGACTTGCCCGCTTGCAACCGGAGTCTCCATATAATCTTTCACTTGTAATAAAGTAGCACCGATAATGGGGGGGAGCACCATCAAAAAGGAGAATCGCGCTGCCTTTTCACGAGAAACTCCGATCATTAATGAAGTGGAAATTGTTGCTCCTGAACGGGAAATACCCGGTAAGATGGCAATTGCCTGCGCCAACCCAATAATTAGTGACTGGCCAAAACCAACCTCCTTTCCTTGCTTTTTTTCCAGAAAGGTGGTTAACAATAGTAATACTCCGGTGATCAGTAACATAGAACCCACTAACATCACCCTGCCCTCAAAAAAGCTTTCGATTTGATCTTTAAAAAATACTCCGGCGATACCTACCGGTAGCATGGAAATGATAATTTTTAAGGCAAAGGCTGTGGATTCATTCCACTGAAAGGTAAAGATATCTTTGAGCAAGTCCAGAATATCTTTCCGGTATACAATGATGGTACTCAAAGCGGTGGCAGCATGTAGTACAATCGAGACCAATAAGTTCTCCTTGATATGAATGTCTAATAAAGCTTTGCCCAGTTCTATATGCCCGCTGCTGCTGACAGGCAAAAACTCAGTAAGCCCTTGGATGATGCCAAGGATTAATGCGTCAATCGTGCTCATGTAGTTGAGGATAATAGAAAAAGTCCGAAATTAACTTTTGGGTTTTTGTAAAATAGCAAAAAATTGTACCGCAAACCCTAATAACACAACCAAGGGGCCCAGTGTGATGCCCAAAAAACCAAAGCCGTGAGGTTCGCTATCGAGGGTCATAATGATAAAACCTAAGCCAAGAATGACCAGGCCGATTAACATGTATTTGTAATTTTCAGAACCGAAGGGTAATTTGTTATTTTCCATGATTTTTTCGTATCGTATGATGGCAAAAGTAGTCTTCACGCAGATCAAATTAAAACAACTGTTGAAAAAACTACTAGTTTTAAGATAGTTTAAGCTTTTTGATGTTTGGCCTTTTCAATACAAATCATCCAATTTCATTGTTAAATACCTGGATACGGCTCTAAATGCACTGGAAAATCCAATCAAAGCCCCCAATAGAATTAAGGCGGTAAAAATAGCCCCGATGATGGTCAAATTCGTAAGCTCCTGGAGTTCCGGGATTCTTTCAAAGGCCAGCCAAAGCATAGAACCTAATAGACAAGAGGCTAAAAAACCACTTAGTGCACCTTGAAAAGCTGCCCGTTTTAAAAAGGGCATTTTAATAAAAATCGAAGTGGCGCCTACCAGTTGCATACTGCGAATCAAAAACCTTTGTGAGAAAAGGGCAAGTTTGATTGCATTATCAATAAGGATGAAAACCGTTAAAAGTAGAATACATACGAATACACCAATGACGGTTCCGATATTCCGGATGTTGTTATTGATTTCTTCCACCAGGCTTTTCGTGTATACTACCTCAAATACTCCGGGAAGTTGTTCCAAATTTACCACTACCGATTGCATTTGATCCGTTTCAAAATATTGTTCTTCCAAATACACGATATAGGCATCCCGGAGGGGGTTATCCCCTAAAAAGCTGATAAAGTCTTCCCCTGAGTCCCTGATCATTTCACGGGCTGCTTCATCTTTGGACAAAAAGTGGACCCTGGGTACTCCATTCTTTTGGTCTATATATTCTTTTTCCTCTAGTTGTTGCTGTAGGTCTGCAACTTCCGTAGAGCTGAGGTCTTTGTTCAGGAACACCCGGATTTCTATGTTGTTGCGCATTTTTTCCGAAAGCTCCTTGGCATAAAAGGATAACAAACTAAACATGCCAATCATAAAAAGAGCTGCCGTAATGCTAAATAAGACATTGGAATAGGGGTAACTACCCAGTCTTTTTTTCTTCCTCTTATGTTTCTTTTGGGTTTGCATTCTATATCTTAAGTGAATTCTGAGGGCAACTTCAATTGACCGGTTATGATCTACTGTGTATGCCACAGTGAATACCAAGGTCAATGTAGTTGCAAAAAAATGCCCTTGGAGTTTTTACAACAGAGACCTGATACGAAGATAGAAACTGTTACATAACTCTGTCAAAAATATAAAAATCCTGTAATCACCCGGCTAAGATAAACATTTACCGACAAAACTTGGGAGTCATCGTATGGATTCATACCCTTTGAGAAACCTGGATTTTCGAATAAAGTAACAATCTGTACGCTAAACCGAATCGTTGCTTGGGTTTGAGAGCTTGAATTGCAAATAATTGTTAAGGTGTAAGTTTATTACATGGTAAAATTCATATTTAAAAAGTACAACTTATAAAGGGCTAGAGGCTGTGTTTTGTTTGATTTTACTCTGTTAATGCTTGTTTTATTGATATTTGTCGACTTTCTTGAATGCTTTATACTCTTGAATAAATTCAATTTTGTTAACAGGGTAGAGGTTTTTATGTATTGAAATATTACATACCTTTGATATAACTACTGACTGCAAACAAAACTCTGAGAACCAATCATTACACGAAATTACTCTAAGGCCAATTAATTTGGATTCACTCAAAATCCTCTATCATGAAAATTTCTATTGTCACGGTAGTCTACAACAATCAGGAAACCATTGCCGATGCAATACGTTCAGTCATCCGGCAAGACTATAAAAACATTGAATACATAGTGGTGGACGGGCAGTCCACAGATGGTACGGTAGAAGTGATCCGGCAATTTGAAGGGCAAATTCATCAATTTGTTTCGGAAAGGGATGAGGGCTTGTACGATGCCATCAATAAAGGTATCCGGATGGCTACCGGTGATGTGGTAGGTTTATTGCATTCGGACGATGTGTTTTATTCGCCCACTGTACTTTCCCAAATTGCAGAAGCCTTTCAGGATGAAAAAGTAGATTGTACTTATGGAGACCTGGAATATGTGGATCGTTCTAATCCCAACCAGGTGATTCGCAACTGGATTGCCGGGGAGTTTGTCAAGAAGTCCTTTGTTTTTGGGTGGATGCCACCCCACACTACTTTTTTTGCCAAGAAAAAATACTTCGAAGAACTGGGATATTACGATACCAATTTTAAAACGGCTGCGGATTACGAACTTATGTTGCGCTTCTTGTTCCAAAATGACCTGGAAGTAAAATATATCCCTTCCAAAGTGGTGAAAATGCGGGTTGGCGGCCAAAGTAACGGAACGTTAAAATACCGGATGCTTGCCAACAAAGAAGATGAAAGTGCCTGGGTGAAAAACCGCTTACAGCCTCGTTTTTATACTCGAATCTTAAAACCCTTGCGCAAAGTAGGGCAGTTTACCTTTTCCTATTTGAGCAATGCCTATTTGTTGCCCATATTGGCGATGTTATTGATCGTTGCCGGATCTTTAAATTCGGTTTATCCCGACCTTTTCGGAATACATTATAAAATAGGCTTGTCTTTTGCTACGGCTTGGGCGGTTTCTATGATGTCCATCCCGGTGATTGTACGGGTGGCGAGAATGAAACACCTGACCGATAACCCGAATGCCCGTAGTGCGCATAAAACTTCAACGCCTACACTCGGGGGGATTTCATTGTTTATTGCCTCCATTCTTGGTATTACCCTCTGGACGCCTTTTGAGGTGAACCATGGTTTCCAGTTTATCATCGCAGCCATCTTGATTCTCTTTTTTGTCGGACTGAAAGACGATATTTTACTGATTGCTCCCATGAAAAAGTTGGCTGCACAAATAGTGGCGTGCTTGTTAGTCATCCTGGGAGCAGACATCCGTATCGGAAGTATGTTTGGCATCCTGGGTGTGTTTGAGCTTTCCTATTGGGCTAGTGTGCTGTTTACGTTGTTTATCTATATAGTGATTATCAACTCCTACAACCTGATAGATGGGATTGACGGGCTAGCCGCAAGTATGGGAATTGTAGCAGCCTTGTCCTTTGGGGTTTGGTTTGCCTTGTCTGGCTATCACCCCTTGGCAATATTGGCTTTTACCCTTGCCGGGGCCTTGAGCGGTTTCTTAAAGTTTAACTTTTCCAAAAGCTCCAAAATCTTTTTGGGAGATACAGGGTCTTTATTACTCGGGTTTGTGATTAGCTTGTTGACCGTACGGTTTATCATGTACAATGAAGTTGCCAGTGGGCCTTTGCATGTTCAGAATGCACCCTTTATCGCCATTTCGTTTTTGATCATTCCATTATTTGATACTTTGCGGGTGTTTATGATCCGGTTGTCACAGAAGAAATCACCCTTTTACCCCGACCGCAACCATATACATCATTTGCTGATTGACCGGAATCCAAGTCATAAACGGGCAACCTTGTTTCTGGCGTTGACCAATCTGGTTTTCTGTCTGATATCTTATCAAATCTTTAAAAATGCCACACCTACGGCAACTTTAGTGATGTTGCCTCTCTTTTTCGGGCTATATGTCTTAATGTGTTATATCCTGAAAAATACCCAAGCAGGCATTTTTGAGAATTTTATCATGAAATACTTGCCCTTCCTGCATCCGGTATTCTGGAACAAGGGCTTTGATCAGGAAGAGAAGAAAGAATCTGCCTTTTTCCTTGCGGAGGAGAGTTGAATCCCTGTAAGGCACTCCTGAAATTCTAAAAAGAGCCTGGAAGTTTGCATTCCAGGCTCTTTGTTTATTTTTTCCATTTATTGAATAGGATATTTGCCATAATTCGGGGTTCCCAATAGGCAAATTCGGCAAACTCATGGAATGTGAGTTGCTGAACGTACTTACTTGCTATTTCATCATCCGCATCCAACTTCTTCGTTAATACCTCTTTACTAATAACGGTAAAGACCGGTTCAAAAACCGAAGCCAGTTCCTGATGGTTGATGAATTCATTGTCCGGCAAGCCTTCCTTTTCGCTTAGCTCTTCTGTCAGGGGCATTAAGCTTTGACTAATGGCTATGAATGGATAAAATTTGTTCACAAATACAAATAGCCCCTTATTTTCAGGGGTGAGGAATATTGCTTCGTGATACGAATGATTGTCCTCTAATTTTCTCCGGAGGAGGAATTTTAGTGTATAGTCTGTTTGTGCGTCTACAAGTTTGCAATGCTTCTCAAATTCACTCCAGTCTACTTTGGTAAAGATCTCTGCACCTTTGCTGAAAAAACCCGAAGCGTTAGGTGGAAATACCAAGTTATCATTTTCCCCAATCATAATTTTTTTCTTAGTTTACTAAATAACTCAGTAATAACGGTTAATTTCTATATTGGCTGAAACAGGGTTAACAAATAAAAGGAAGCGCTTGACAAAATCGGTTTTTGTGTGAATGCGCCAGAGAACCTCAATTCTTTTTGCTACCTCATCAACCTTACAATCGATTTTGAATTTAAGTGTGCAATTATCCTATTTATCTTTATAGCAAACAAGTATTCTTCTGTTTATGAAACGTGTACATCATATTACTACAAGTATTTTCTTATTGGTTTTTTGTGGTTTTAATATTTTACTACTGCATCCGGCTGTTTCCCAGACGAAAAAGAAATTAACCGTTGCTTTTTACAATACCCACCAACTTTACGATACGATTGACAATCCCAAGACAGACGATAATGCCTACTTGCCGCTTGGGCCTCAAGCCTGGACATTGGAAAAGTACCACCTGAAGCTGGAAAACATTGCCCGGAGTATAAAATCAATAGGGCATAAAGGACCTGATATTCTTGGTTTAAGTGAAGTGGAAAATAGCAAAGTCCTACGGGATTTATTACAGAAGCGCATATTAAAGAAAGCAAAATACCAAGCGGTTCATTTTGACTCTCCACACCCTAAGGGATTAGATGTGGTTTTGCTATATAAGAAAAAAGTATTGGAGGTGATTTCTCAAAGGGTTTTTCCTGTGTATTCGGAAGACGGCCGTTTGCAGGGGAGTGATATTTTATTGGTTTCAGGTAAAATCAAACAAGACGAATTTCATTTTATTATTTGGCATGTTGAGAATAATGAGAATACTTTATTTTTGGAAAAGGCAGGATTAAAGGTTTTAAAAGAAGTTTTACAAAACCTGCACCAACGAACCCCTAATGCCAAACTACTGGTGATGGGAGAGTTTGATAGCAATCCGTTGGAAGAGACTTTGGGAGAAGACAATTTCTTAACGAACCCCTTTCAACAAACGGAATCACCCTCTTCCGGTAAGATAATAGTCTCTCAGAACTTGGTTCGGGCTTCGGAAGGGTATTCTTATAAAAAAGACTCTGCGACTATACTGCCTGCTAAAACGGACAGCGAAGGCGGTGAACAGTGGCTGCCTGTATTCATACAATTAATCCGTTAACGCTGTTTTAATTTTGATCACAACCGATTTAGACGTAGGGGTATTGCTGATCTCGGCCGTACTGTTTACCGGGACTAATACATTGGCTTCCGGAAAGTAAGTGGCCACACATTGCTTGGGAATGGGGTAGGGTACCACGATAAATTTTCTGGCAATTCTTTCTTCGTTATCGTAATAAGAATATAGATCAACGATTTGTTCGGGGCTGAGTTGAGCGGATTTGATATCTTCCGGGTGCATTAAGATCACCCTCCGTTCATTGTAAATCCCCCTGTACCGGTCGTTTAATCCGTAAATCGTAGTGTTGTACTGATCATGACTGCGAATGGTCATCATTAAATACTCGTCTGCCAGAAGCCGGATAGACGAACACGAATTAATGGTGAACTGGGCTTTGCCATTAAGTGTATTGAATTTTCTGTCCCGGGCACAATTAGGTAAATAGAAACCGTTTTCTTGCCGTACTTTTTGATTGTAATGTTCAAAGCCTGGAATGACAGCTTCTATAGCATCCCGGATCGCATCATAATTATGAGTCATTTCGTCCCAATTAACGGATGTTTGATAACCCAAAGTAGCTTTGGCCAACCGGGCTACAATGGCAGGTTCGCTCAATAGCTGTGTGGAAGCCGGTTCTAAACGGCCTTGCGTTTTATGTACGATGCCCATGGAGTTTTCAACACTGACAAACTGGGGACCCGATTTTTGCATATCTTCTTCCGTGCGCCCCAGACAAGGCAAAATCAACGCTTCATTGCCATGTACCAAGTGGCTGCGATTGAGTTTGGTGGAAACATGTACCGTTAATTTACAATTTTGCAAAGCTTGTGCCGTGTATTCCGTGTCAGGGGTGGCTGACAGGAAATTGCCGCCCATGGCAAAGAAGACTTTGGCGCTTCCATTGTACATTGCTTTGATGGCCTCTACCGAATCAAAGCCGTGATGCTCAGGAGGAATAAAGTTGAAGTTTCTGCCCAGGCGCTCCAAAAATGCTTGACTAGGTTTTTCCCAGATACCCATTGTGCGATCTCCCTGTACGTTGCTATGCCCTCTTACCGGGCATGTACCGGCTCCGGGTTTGCCAATGCTGCCTTTCATCAAGAGGAGGTTGACAATTTCCCTGACATTGCCCACCGCATTTTTATGCTGTGTCAGTCCCATGGCCCAGCAGATAATGATGCGTTTTTTGGATGCCAGTAGCTCGCAAGCTTGCAGGATTTTGGCTTTTTCGATGCCTGTTTCCCGGATCAATTCGTCCAGGTCGTATTGTTTTAAGTCATTTGTAAAAGCCTCGAATCCTTCCGTATGTTGCTCGATAAATTCTTTATCCAACACGCTCCCGGGTGATTGCGCTTCTTTTTCCAACAGGATTTTGTTCATGGCTTTTAGCAATGCAACATCTCCATTAATTTTAATTTGCAAGAAAATATCAGTCAATAGCGTACCCTTGCCCAACATTTGAACCGGATCTTGCGGATGTTTAAAGTATTGAAAACCTGCTTCAGGCAAAGGGTTTACGATGATAACTTTGCAACCGTTTTTCTTGGCTTTTTGCAAAGCGGTAAGCATACGGGGGTGGTTGGTGCCGGGGTTTTGCCCCATAATCATAATCACTTCTGCCTTATAGAAGTCTTCTAAAGTAACCGAGCCTTTGCCGATACCTAAGGTTTGAGATAAACCGGAACCGCTGGACTCATGGCACATGTTGGAACAGTCCGGCAAATTATTGGTGCCAAATTGTCTTACAAACAGTTGGTATAGAAAAGCTGCTTCGTTGCTGGTGCGGCCGGATGTATAGAAAACCGCCTCGTCCGGCGAGTTCAATGAATTCAGATGCCGGGCAATCCATTGAAAGGCTTTTTCCCACGTAACCGGTTCATAATGTTCACTGCCTTCCCTTAATAGCATAGGCTCAGTCAGCCGGCCTTGTTTGCCCAACCAATAATCGGATTGTTGGGAAAGGTTGGTGATTGAGTATTTTTTGAAAAAGTCTGAGGTAACCCGTCTGATTGTGGCCTCTTCAGCCACTGCTTTAGCCCCGTTTTCACAGTATTCGCCCAATTTAGAACGTTTTTGAGGGTCGGGCCAGGCACAACCGGGGCAATCGAAGCCTTGTTGTTGATTAAGCTTAGTCAAAACACTTAGTCCTCTGAAGGGGTCCATTTCTTCGAGAATATGTTTTGCAGCGGATAAAATGGCAGGAATACCTGCCGCCATTTCTTTTGGTGGGGAAAGCTTTAAGCCCGTAAAATTAGCCGGGGGTTGGGCTTCTATTTTCTTTTTGGAAGGCCTTGATTGAGTGCTCATAATCGCATATTATTCTTGCTCTGCCAATGGGTTGGGGAAGTTGTCTTTTTCTTCTTCACTGGCTTGCTTGTGAAGGCATTGAAAGTCTTTCTCTATGCTAATGCTTAGTTCCCTTTTGCCGAATTGAATGGTATTGTATATGCCTGTTTGGTTGTTGTTGGCCCATTGCATTACCTGGTCCTTGGGGACAATAATTTTAACTTCGTTTTCAAGGAAAGAAGAAAGTACTTCATTGGCTCTTTCTTCGCTGACGACACTATAGATAAGGTCGGCTTCCGGATGAATTCCAAAGGGTACCCTTTCCGCTACCCGGCCGTTTTCTGACAGGTTTGCAACTTCCGATTTATTTAACCGGATTCTGAGTGAATTTCCTAAAAACCTGAGTTTCATGTTTGCTCTAATTTAATTCTATGAAAACTTAAAGGTCGTTTTTCTTCTTGTTTTATGTTGTTGTTGGTTCTGGTTGTCAAATGGCTTGGGATTACCCTTCAAACAAGAAGAAAGTTATTTTTATGTTATGGAAATGAATTAACCTTTTTCTTTTTCCTGAAAAATGTTTCAAAAAGGCTTCCTCTGTGTTATTTTTTTCAACAATAGCTTTGGTTATTCTTTTCAAAAAGTGCCTTGATGAGCCGATTTTGATTCCATTTTCGGTTAAAAACTATACGTTTAAACCACTTCTTTTCTAAAAACTAATCAAATTTATTCGTTTGCACAATGAATCGGCTGTTACTTTTTATTTGCAATTCTCCATTCTCCGGAATACACATTAAACTGTTGGTTTCTTAAAAAACCGACCAATGTGAGTCCAAATGCTTTTGCCGTATCTACAGCCAAACTGGAGGGAGCACCAATAGCACAGAAAACCGATACTCCTGCTTTGACAGCTTTTTGGATTAATTCAAACCCCGCTCTTCCACTTACCAACATCACCTGGGAATGTAACGGGAGTAAGTTTTTGTAAAGAGCAGCTCCTATCACTTTGTCCACGGAGTTATGACGGCCAATATCTTCCCTGGCAAATAATATATTGGCTTCCTTCTCAAAAAGTGCTGTGGCGTGTAGCCCTCCGGTATAGCCAAATACTTGTTGTGCTTCTTGTAACCGCTCAGGCAAAGAGAGCAATACTGCCGGGTTTATTTGTATGGTTTCTTTAGGAAGGGCAGGGCAAGCGGTCATTTGAATGGCTTCGATGGATGCTTTCCCGCAAATACCACAGCTCGAATTGGCCAGAAGGTTCCGTTTGAGTCTGTTTGTGTCGAAACAATGACCGGCTTGCAATTCAACCCTTACTATATTAGGGGAAATTTCATGGCTGTCTTCCGAAGTACAGTATTTAATTTGAAAAACCTGTTGATAGGAGTCGATAATACCCTCTGCCAATAGCAATCCTATAGCCAACTCAAAATCATGTCCGGGAGTGCGCATCGTAAGAGACAGTTGCATCACTTTGCGTTGATGCACAGGTCCATAGCCTAAACGGATTTCCAGAGGTTCTTCTACTGCCAGCAAGTCTGTGGTGCATTGTTTTTGTGTTGCTTGGTATTTTTGAATATCGACAGGTTGTACTATGGGTTGTGGCATAAGTTGCTTATAGGTTGAATTATGTTAATTTTGACTTATCCTTGGTAATTAAGAATACTCTCTTAAGTTTACCGATCATCAACTAAATGACGAAAATATAATGAATTCAAAGATCAAACTCTTTGGGATAGCCCGTGAAATTATTGGCTCCTCCGAATTGGAATGGGAAATCGCAGAAGCGTCTACTGTACAACAACTCTTGGATTCGTTAAAATCCAACTACCCCCAACTTGCGAACTTGAAATCCTTAGCTGTGGCGGTTAACAGTGTTTATGCAAAAGAAGGGGATAAGGTATCCTCCTCAGACGAAATTGCTTTGATTCCACCGGTAAGCGGGGGCTGATAGACCAACCGTTAACAGAGAATACGCCCCCTGTTCTGAACGGATAAGCAGTTGGTTACAAATGCTTAGAGTACGAAGTGAAATACCCTATTAAGAATTTAACGCTGAATACGATGATGTTTAAAATAGTAGACCAGCCTCTGAACCCTCAGGAAGTCATTGATTTGGTTGCCGGAGAGGAAGCAGGGGCTATTGATGTATTTATTGGGACAGTGCGTGGAAGTACGCAAACGAAAAAAGTTCTTCGCTTGGAGTACGAAGCCTATGATGCAATGGCTATCCGGGAGATGGAAATGTTGGCAGAAAAAGTCAAAGGTATTTGGCCTGTACATAAAATAGCGATTTATCACCGGAAAGGGGTGTTGCAAGTAGGGGATATTGCGGTTGTATTGGCAGTGTCTACCCCACATAGAAAGGAAGCTTTTGAAGCTTGTCAATATACCATTGACCGCTTGAAAGAGCGAGTGCCTATTTGGAAAAAAGAGGTGTTTGAGGATGGGGAAGAGTGGGTGGCAGCTCATCCATAAGGAGTGAATAGTTTGTTAGATGTAAAGGTTTTTGAAAATCATGATCGTAAAAAGTATTACCATATTTCCCGTGAAATCCCTTGATGGGATGAACGTAGACAGGGCAACACTAACTACCGGAGGGGGCTTTGAAAATGACAGGGAATTTGCTTTGTTTGATGAAAGGGGCAAAACTATCAATGGGAAACGCTTTCCGCGAATTCAACAAATCCGGACAGCATACGATTTGGCAAACCGTGAAATCACGTTAAGCCCGGAAGGGCAGACTGTACGTTTTCATTTAGACCGTGACCGTAGCCAAATGGAAGAATGGTTTGGGGATTTTCTGGGTGTACAAGTGCAAATCAAGCAAAATGCAGAAGGAGGGTTTCCTGATGACAGCGAGCGACCGGGACCAACCTTGGCAAGTCATGAAAGTTACGAAGAGGTAGTAAGTTGGTTTCCTCATATCGATCCGGCTACGATTATCAACCGTTTCCGGATGAATATAGAATTGCAAGGAGGGGGGAAGCCTTTTTGGGAAGATCAACTTTTTAAAAAGGACATGTCTGGTTGCCGTTTTTCGATTGGGGAAGTAATTCTGCGGGGAATCAAACCTTGTGCCCGCTGCCCGGTGCCCACTCGTGACCCGCTGACCGGTGAGGGGTATTCGGGTTTTCAAAAGGAATTTATGCATTTCCGGAAAAGCACTTTACCTGAATTTGTTTCTTTAGAGCAGTTTCCGCATTTCTATATGTTTGGTGTGAATACGAATACGGAAGAGAATCTAAAAGGAAAGGAGATTCGAGTAGGGGATGCGTTAACCTTGCTTTAAATACAACCTTTGTCTGGGTATCAAAAGCGTTAGAGGTTCTTAAGAAATGATTTTTGATTTAAATATGATTAAAGTCATATCCTATACAGTTGTGTGATCATCTTTTTCATGTCTTTCGGTGCGTACATTTGTGTATAGAAGTTTTTAAGGCAATTATATAGTTTGTTTTAGACCAGTTAATGATATTGCTTTTCACTTCATTTGATCTTGTATTTTAAATGGTATGTGAAGATCTTGACTACTATGGTAAAGACGTCTTGTTTATATGTTTAGATAGATAATTTAGGTGAAACAGGTCTCTTTGAAATGGATGGTTAAGATTCTAAAAAAGCAATTGAAAATTGTTAAAGCTAAACTTGTAGGTCAATACTTGTTAATTTAATGAGTAACGCTTTTGATCCGACTAAGGTAGCCCGGGAATATCCAGGCTACTTTTTTCATTTAGGGTGATTTGTGTTTTCTAATGCCCGCATGCTATCTCAAAAAATGAGAAAAACCCTTCGGAAAGTCAATTTTGAAGGGTTAAAATAGTCGGTTAGAAAAATCTAACGGGTATTTAGGGTTGAGGTTCCATACTTCTGATCCACTCTTCAATCAATTCCACTCCTTCCTTGTGAACCAAAGTCCGGCCCAGTTCGGGCATCATCACTCCGGGGTCATTGGAAGCAATCCGGTACATAAGAATGGATTCGTGGGGTTTTCCGGGAACAATGGTATAAAGGCGTCCTCCGGAGCCCCGTCCGGCAGCAACCGGGGTCTTGTTTACCCCCCAGGTCGTAGAGTCGGATTGGTGCCAGTTTAAAAACAGGCCGGATGTATTGGCCGGGCCATGGGCATTGTGACAGTGCGCACAATTGGCATCCAGCCAGGCGCGTGCCCGTAATCCCAAGGAGGCTTGACTGGGGTTGTCCCACACGGCCATTTGGGGGATTTGGTCCGGAGAAGGGAGACCCGCTAGCTTCCCTTGTGCTGCCCATTGTACAAGTTGGTTGGGTTTTTCATCTTCAAAAGGAGAGGGGCGGTTCAGTTGTCGCGCTGTAGGTCCGATAGGAATGATTTTATCGTCAAAGGCGTGGCATCCTTTGCACTGGTTCATGTTTGGAACCACATAATTGGTTTTCATCTTCTTTCCTTTCTCATTGATCCAGGTTACTGCTTGAATGTTCCCGGCCACGTCCAAGTAGGCTTCGGTTTGGGCTTCATTCCAAACATAGGGAAAGGCTACCCAACCCTCTTCTTGGTGCATCAGAATCCGGGTTTCAATCAATTGCCGTCCTTTATGTAGCTTGCGAAAATCTTTGGGGTAATAGAAGGTTTTGGCAATAATGGTTCCGACAGGGAAATCAAATGCCTGTTCGGGTTTGTATTGCATCGGGCTGCCATCCGGCAATTTTACTACCCGGAATTTATATGCATAATCCGTAAACAAGGGGCTGTTTAATTCATAAGCAAATACCCCTTGGGCCGGTTGTAATTCTGCAATATCTCCCTTGAAAAGGCCATAGTCAGAGAGCCTTGTGTTGGGGGCAAACGTTGGCTGGGCAGATTTGGATAATTGTATCCAGGAGCTGCCTAACATTACCATTGCGAATATTCCTATAAGAATATATAAGTGTTTTTGCATAATGTTTTTCTCAATCTAAATAGATCTTAGAGACAGTTTGAGGTTTTAGGTAGTGTGGTGTTCTCTCTAAGCTTCAAGAAAATGAATTCTAGTTGTGGAGTATTGTTTCTGTCATGTAGTGAATAAGTGAAAGTCATTACTCATAATTTCACTCATTCACCGGGTTGGTCACAGAATCTATTAATCGTTTACATTGGCTACTTTAGCCGGGCTTAAAGATTTCAACTCACAAGTAAATAAGGAAGTATCTCTGGATAAGCCTTTAAATTTGTTAGCGGCATCCAGGTTAGCAAAGGTGCCGTTTTTATTATTAGAAATACAGATTTGGTGAGAGGCTTTTAAGCGGCCGTTTTCGTCTACGGAATTCTTTTCGGGAATGCCATCGTAGATGATATGGGGGACTTTCCGTCCGAATTTGAAGTAAAATAACCAACCGAACGGGCTGATTTTCCGGGCGGAACGATTGGGCCGGATAAAGTCATTGTGGTGTACATAGATTTTTTTGGGATACGCATTATATTCTTGATCCTTGATCTCTTCTTCCGTGATATGATAACTGACAATCACCACACTGGCTGTACGGTTGTTGTGAATTTTATTATGGAACACCTCTACATTTTCCGTGGCCATGATCATCACACCGGTGCCCGGAGGAACTTTATTGACAATGTTGCCTTTCGGTGAAAAATTCTTGTAATTGTTTTCTTCTATCAGGTTGTCAAATACCCGTATATTCCGGCCGTGTTTTTGGGGAAGGTCAGGCAAGTCAAAGACCAGGATCCCTCCGGTATTGTTGTATGCGTGATTGTTGTATACATCGGCATTGATCGAATTTTCAATTTCTATCCCGGCCACATTGTGATAGGCTACACAGTTTCTGACAATAATGTTTTTCGATTGTCCCACATACACACCGGCATCGGAAGAGCCAATGGCGACACAGGAATCCATCAACACATTATTGCAGCTGACCGGGTAAAGTGCATACGCTCCGTTGTTTTTGTTGGGCTTGTTGGTCCATTCGGCTTTGATGTTGATAAAACTAATGCCATCGATATTCTGCGTCTTGATACAATCGCCTTTGGCGTCTTGTACGGTAAAGTCACGTAAGGTAATATTTTCCCCTCCGGTAATTTTCAATCCTTCGGCACCGGTAATTTGTCCTTTAAAGGATAAGATGGTTTTGTCCATCCCCTGCCCCTTGATTGTAATGTTCTTTTTTCCGTCCATAGAAAGGCTTCCTTTGAACTGGTAAAACCCTTCTTCAATTTCTATCACATCGCCATCCTGGGCCATAATCAGCCGTGTTTGCAAGGCTTTTTCTTTGTCTTGGTAATTCGTGCCTTCCTGGGCAAAGGTATAGGAGCCTGTCAGGATCAGGAAAGCGAGGCTAAGGTGAAAAGCATATGTTTGCAATCTGTACATAAGTAAAAGGAATTTGTGGATAAATTTTTTCATTTTCGTCAAAAACAAATAGCATTGCCTGTGCAAAGCCTGAAGGCATGGTGTCGAGCCGTATTCTTTTGGGAATAATCGATGTTGGTTGTGTAGGTGTACCCGGCTTTCAATTTTTGTCAGGGTGCGCCAAATGGCCCGGGCTTTCTTCAAAATTGTCAGGAATTTTCAATTGGTAAAGAAAAATTTGGTGAATAGCTCAAGTAAATGGTCAACTGCTTTACCTGCGATGTTCCTGAAATGAAAAGTTAAGAAAAAAACATATAGTATACTCTCAATAAATCTAAACAAGCAAGCTTGCTGACACCTATGACCCTACCTTTATTTACTAATAAAACAATTATTTTAGCCTCTAATTCGCCAAGACGGAAACAATTATTAAAGGAGTTGGGGGTGGAGTTTCAGTGTAGAGTGATGCCGGTTGAGGAAAAATACCCGGAAAGCCTACCTCCCGAAGAGGTGGCTCAATACCTTTCACAGTTAAAAGTCCGCCCGTTTCTGGCTGAAATTGCAGCCAATACTTTGGTGATTACGGCAGACACGGTAGTCGTAGCCGAAGGGCGTGTATTAGGCAAGCCTCAGGGAAATGAAGAAGCCAGGCAGATGCTGGAGAAAATCTCCGGAGCCTCTCATAGCGTATACACAGGCGTAACGATCACTACTCATGTAGAACAGGTCTCTTTTACCGAAGAAACCCGGGTTTGGTTTAGAAACTTGAACGCCCGGGAAATTCAAACGTATATTGAGCATTTCCAACCTTTTGATAAGGCAGGTGCGTATGGTATTCAAGAGTGGATAGGGATGATCGGGATCGAAAAAATTGAAGGCTGCTATTACAATGTGATGGGGCTTCCTGTAGGGCAACTATACCAACAGTTGAAAAAATTATGTGTTGAGTAAGAATTTTCTATTTTTGCGGGATCAAAATCCACTGGGGTAACCCCTGTTTTTTATCAAGATATGCCGCACTTGGGAGTTTAAGAAGGTTCCAAGAAGGTATATACATGGTTTTTTTAGTGAGTTGCAAGCAAAAAAAATATACAGTCTTTAATTAAATGTTATGGTATTATATCTTATTCCATTTATCTCAGGAGCGATTGGGTGGTTTACCAACTATGTAGCTATTAAGATGTTATTTCATCCCCGGCAAGAGCGGGATTTATTTCTGGTTAAATTACAAGGAATATTTCCCAAGCGGAAATCCATGTTAGCAGAGAGGTTGGGCAAAGTTGTGGCCAGAGACTTGTTTACGGCTGAAATGATTACGAATAAAATCGACACCCCGGACAACCGCTGCCAGTTGAAGAAAGGGATCATGCAGGAGATGGAAGATTATCTGATGAATAAATTGAAAGCGGGGAATCCGGTAGTAGCGATGTTTGTCAATGATAAAATGATCGATCAGATTATGCAGCAAATTGATAAATCGCTGGATGAAATGGTGCCGAGGTTGATGGGGCAAATTACCGGTAAGGTGGGTAATATCAATATCGAAGAGACGGTAAGAGAAAAGGTCAATAATTTTTCCGATGAGAAATTTGAAAACCTTTTAATGTCTGTCATTAAAAAAGAATTGACCTTTATTGAAGTTGCCGGGGCCGTGTTAGGATTTTTTATCGGTGTGGTCCAAGTGGCTATTCTTACTCTTTTTCCTGCTTAAGAGATTCCTTCTCTTTTTCTTGTTTTCCAAGAAATTTTCCTAAATCTATACCGAAGTACCGTAGTGATGCTAACAAAAGTGTCACTGCGGTGGCTTCGTCTATATTTCCGACAAAAGGAATATTGTCCGGAATAAATTCCGCTAACCCTGCAGTAGGATTCAGCAAATAGACCAACGACAACAAGCCGACTAAAAAGACAAAGGTTTTTTTCACAACACGTCAGTTTGGTTTATACACGAGTATACGAAAAAATATGCAAATGCTTTGGAGATCCCCAGCCGGTTTTTTTAAATTATTGATGCCATTGCTACTTGAGCGGATTGACGCTTGGGGTTTATTGTCCGGTTAAATTTTGAGTTTTTACTTTGTCTGCAAATATGCGCTTGTAAATAGGTCTCCGGTAGAGAAAAAGACAAAACAACAGGGGGTACAGTAAGTAGTCCAATACTAGCATTGGTGTGTGGTATTCTACCTCGTCCGTAATGATGGTGTGTTGTTTGGAGGTTTGTTCCAGTTGGTGAGTATGTTGCCAAGTCGACAAGAAAAAAGGCAATTGGATGCCCTGATCCGTAAAGGCAATGTATTGATTATCCAATTTGAAATTGACGACTTGGGATTTCCACCTCTGTTTGAATAGTACAAAGTCTAATTCCAGAATGATGAGGTCACCGGTATGATTGCCCTCATACCGTAATAACCGGAGAATGGGGTAGGGAGGGGTCAGTTGTTGCAAAAGTTGATCGTCAAATTTTTGCCATACTTTGACCAAAGGCTGTGGCACGGCCGTCTTTACTTTGAACTTCATGGTAAGTGAGTCGCTTTTGAGTGATTGTCAAATAGTTAGTTTTTTAGTCGGTTTTACATGTACATAAGAGGAATAGCCCGGTCATAACGATGGATAATTCCAGTGCATTTACCCTTGGGTGTTATGAATGCCAATTCCTCGGTGGGTTAGGACTGTTTATCCGTAAAAAGGCCAAAACCGACTCTAGAAATATAAGCTTTTTTCAAAGATTCTGAGAGAAAAAAGAAGGAAGAAATAAGTTTTTAAATTCTGGTAAGATATTTTGTGATAGCTTGCATATTTTCGCTGATAAAGTGTTATCTTTGCAGCCCTAAAATGATTACTAAAAGTAAATAAATTTTTGCCAATGGTAAAGAAACATTATGAGACAGTATTCATTGTAACTCCCGTTTTATCTGAGCAACAGATAAAGGATACTGTCGACAAGTTTAGAAACTTGTTAAAAGAATTAGGTGGAGATATTTACCACGAAGAAAGCTGGGGAATCAAAAAACTGGCTTACCCGATCAATCACCTGAAAACAGGTTTTTATCAATTGTTTGAATACAATGCTTCTCCTGAATTGATCGCAAAATTGGAGTTGGAGTTCAAGCGTGATGAGAAAGTGATTCGCTTCTTAACGGTGGCTCTGGACAAATATGCGGTAGAGTACAACGAGAAAAGAAGAAAAAAAGGAACAACTGTTAAGAAAGATTCTAAAGAAACTAAAGAACAGGAGGTGGCATCATGACATTACAAAACGAACCCATCAACAGACAAGAGCAAACCAAGAAGTATTGCCGGTTTAAAAAACACAGAATCAAATATATCGATTATAAAGATCCCGATTTTTTGATGAAGTTTTTGAACGAGCAAGGTAAAATTTTGCCTCGCAGAATCACTGGTAACAGCTTGAAATACCAAAAGAAAGTAGCCCGTGCAGTCAAAAGGGCTCGTCAATTGGCCTTGTTACCTTATGTAGCTGACGGATTGAAGTAGTCTGCTATTTTAGTTGGAAATTGTTTTACAAAGCAATCCTGATTTTAAAATGGAAATAATTTTAAAAACCGATATCAAAGGCTTAGGGTATAAGAACGATATAGTAAGTGTGAAGCCGGGCTATGGTAGAAACTACCTGATTCCTCAAGGGTTCGCAATGCTAGCCTCTGAAGCCAATAAGAAAGTTAGAGACGAGAACATCAAACAAGCTGCCCACAAAGCAGAGAAAGTCAAACAAGATGCCGAAGAGTTAGCAAATAACATTGGCGAATTGGAATTGGTGATCGAAGCAAAAGCGGGGGAAAGCGGTAAAATCTTCGGGGCTGTTACTACGACTCAAGCAGCTGAAAAACTGAAGGAGAAAGGTTATGATGTAGACCGTAAGAAAATTGGATTTACTTCTGAAATCAAAATGTTGGGCGATTACACGGCTGTGTTAGACCTGCATAGAGAAGTGAAGAAAGAGATCAGTATCAAAGTAGTAAAAGCCGAATAGTTTTTGCTCAAACGTATATTACAAAAAAATGCCTGACGGAGTAATCTGTCAGGCATTTTTTGTGTTAAGCCACCGGTGAACTTACTTTGAAGCGGTTACCGATGGCTTGCTTTATTGCTTTACAAACATTTTGTTCGCTTTGAATTTCGCATGCCGGATGTTCAGAATGTATACTCCGGGTTTTAAACCTTCGGTAGAAAGCCTTGCTGTATTGTCTTCAAAAAGCACTTGTTGTTGGCGAACCAACTTGCCAAAGGCATCCAGGAGAGTAATTTCTGCCTGTTGGAGTGTTTGAGTCCCTTGAATATAAAGATAAGCCTGCGTTGGGTTGGGAAATACATTGAATTGCTCAGGCAGGCCGGTAGTCAACTCCGGAATGGTAGTGACCAGGGTATTTTGTGTAGTATTGGTCACAATGGGTGGGTTGTAGTCAAAGTAAATCGAGGCCGTATTTTTCACTACGGTATGTTCCGGCAAGCCCGCCTTGGGCCGGATCTCATAGAGAAGATAGCCTTCGCTTTCCTCTACCTTGCCTTGTTGAGCACTGCTGGCACTGTCGGGTAAGTGGATATTTTCAAAGTAAAATTCCAGTGCTCCTTCTTCGCTCCGTTGGATGTTGACCGTATGGCTGACATCCAGAAGTTGGAAAGTGTTCCAATCAAAATGATTGTCCAAGGTATCGCGAATGGTAATGTTATACGCCTCGGCATTTCCCACATTCTGAAAGCGGATCAGGTATTTGACCGCTTGGTTTTTCAAAGTAAAATTCTCCTTGCCTACTCCGGCCGGAACGGTCTGTTTGTCATTGGGATCGTAAGCACACTCCAGGGGTTGTTCCAACGTATCACTCAGCACCTGGATGGTTTGTTGGGCAGCGTCTTTGAGCTGTACCTCGTAAAAGGACTTCAAGGTATCGCCTATATTATCCACTCCCGGTAACTTGAGCAACAATTCGATTTTTTGCTTACTACCCAAACCCACTTGGTCGAGGGCATAGGTGAGAGTTTGCCCGTCCACCTCCAGCGGGAAGGGGGTACTTTCCAGGTAAGTTACCGTTGGGTCCAGCGTGACTTTTACTGTGGCATCAAAGTCAATAGAGCCCGTATTTCTCAAGGTAAAGTAATAAGGGACTTCAAAGCTACAACGGGGCGCCTTGGAAGTAAAAGTAGCAGCCGCTTCATAAACCTCTTTAGGTTCCAACCCGAAGTTAAATTCCTGGTCTTTGTCCGCAGGTAAACTAATCTCATGCTGCTTGGCCGTAGTAATGCCCCATTTTTCCTGATTGTAATCCAAGGTAAGTTGGTAATCGCCCGGTTCTCTTCTTATGGCAAAGATGCCTTGTTCATTGGTATATACGGTAATATTGCCGGGATTTAGCCTCAATTTTTGATTAGAAAGAGTAGGTTCTCCTTCGTCAAATTGTCCGTTTGTATTCAGATCGGCAAAGACTTTTCCGGTTAGTTGATAGCTTTTATCACTGAGTTTGTAAAGGTTGGTCATATAGGGTTTTCCTTCAGCAAAATACAAGATTTCATTTTGATACAGGTGTACAGAACGAGGCTGAGAAGAAAAACTTGGGTCTGTCATGGTGCTTTCTATCATCCGGGTACCTTCTGAAGTACCGTCTGTTACATAAAGTTCTCTATGACTGTCAGTTGGAGACGCTGTGAAATAGACTTTTCCTTGGTGTTCAAGATAGGAAGTTGGAAATCTAATGTCTTTTTGAAATGTTCCTGAAGGTGTTCCATCGCTGATAAATAAACCAGAATTAACTTTACCGATAACTATATTTGTAAAAGCCTTTTCTACTGCTATATATGTATTATTCAAACCTACTGCAGAAGTACCTTCTTCAGTCCCATCTGTTTTCCAAAGATTATTTCCCCCTTGAAAATAATAAGATCCTTTCATAGACTTTGGAGAAATTTGGGTGGGATCATTACGATATAATTTAAAATTAATATCATAGAAAGGAAGATCGACTGGCAAATTTATTTTTTCAGTACCTATTTCAGTTCCGTCTGTTCTCCAAAGTTGGTTCTGATTTTCATACTTTCCGTCCTTTTTTATATAAGACTTACTTGCAAATAATATATGTTTTTCAAGGGTAGCGACCAAGTTTATGCCTCTAGCTGAAATCTTTTTTATAAACTTTGTGCCCTCCGTTGTTCCATCACTTTCCCAAATTTCATGATAATATCCACCTTCGTTCATTTTGAAAAAATAAAGTTTATTATTAAAAATGGATATACTGACTTGAAATGTTAGGTTGTTCCCAGGATAAATTTCTTTTAACATCATTGTACCTTCTTTGGTCCCGTCTGTTTTCCAGATTTCTGTTCCATGAATACCATCATTCGCTATAAAATAAGCTTCTCCTTTGTAAGTAAAGTCATACATTTTTAAGGAAGATGGATAATTCATAGTGGATAAATAAAGTCCACCTGAAAGTCCAGGCTTAATATCTTTTACCATGCCGATTGATTCATCTTTTCCAATCTTCCAAAGTTCTAAACCATAAGTAGTATCACTTGCAGAAAAATACAAATTGTTTCCTCGTTGTTCTGCAATAAAACCGAGAAGGCCTTTTACGTTTATACTGTGGAAATGGGTAATGCTTCCTTTTATTCCATTAGATTTCCAAATTTGTACAGTATTATTCAGTGGAACTGATAAATATAAGTTTTCTTGAAATGAGTATAATTTTACAAGGTTAACACTCTCAACAGAATTTACCATGTCAATAACTTCTACTTGATCATTTGCATACCTCCAAAGCTTTATTTGTTCTGGTTGTTTTTTTGTGGTGACGGTAGCAAAAAATGCCCCTTTGTCATTGCTTGCAATGGGTTGTAATATGACGTAATTCTTCTTCAGGAGATTCCAAAGAGGTAAGTAGTACCGGAGCCTGTGCAAAAAGAAATGTCTTTGTAACGAGCACAAAGACCAATAGGGTAAAAATCCGTTTCATAGAAATGTATTTGAATATGAGGAATTATTTATATGCCAGCGAAAGTACAAACAGGTCGGTAGGATATTAAAGAAAGTAGATGGGTTTTTTGGGGAAAAGAGGGAAGGTGTAAGTAATAGGAGGAGAATTGTATGGAGAGAAATAATAAAAAGCCCCGGAAAACTCCGGGGCTCAATATGGATAAAAGAAGTACTTAGTCTTCTTTCTTTTTCTGCATGTCTTCTTTCAATTGAGAAAGAACGCCAAGGTCGCCCAAGGTAGCTTTTGACTCGCTTTCCTTGGCTGCTTTTTCAGCAGCAGGCTTGGTGCTTGGTTTTTTGGCAGGAGCAGCTTTCTTCACTGGTTTTTTCTCTTCTTTGTACGTATGCACGTGCGAAAGGATGATTTTCTTGTCATCTTTAGAGAATTCCAATACTTTGAAGTCAAGTGCTTCACCTACTTCAGCAGCACTGCCATCTTCTTTCTTCAGGTTTTTGTTCAACGCAAACCCTTCGATTCCGTAAGGCAATTCCAAGGTAGCACCTTTATCGTTTTTGTTCAGAACAGTACACTTATGCACCGATCCTATGGTAAAGGTCTCTTCGAAAGCTTCCCAAGGGTTCTCTTCGAGTTGCTTGTGACCTAAAGCCAATCTTCTCTGCTCGATATCCAATTCCAATACAACTACTTCCAATTCTTCACTTACTTTGATGAATTCGGAAGGATGCTTGATTTTCTTGGTCCAAGACAGGTCAGATACGTGTACCAAACCATCGATACCTTCTTCCAATTCGATGAACAGACCGAAGTTAGTCAAGTTGCGAACGATACCTTTGTGGTGAGTACCTACCGCATACTTGATCATCAGGTCAGACTTGGTCCAAGGATCTTCGGAAAGTTGTTTGATACCCAAAGACATTTTTCTTTCGTCTCTGTCGATTGTCAATACTTGAGCCTCTAACTCATCACCTACTTTCAAGAAGTCTTGAGGGTTGCGTAAGTGTTGAGACCAAGACATTTCAGAAACGTGGATCAAACCTTCCACACCCGGAGTGATTTCCAAGAAGGCACCGTAATCAGCAACATTTACAATCTTACCTTTTACTTTGGTACCTACAGTGATATCCTCTGGTAATGAATCCCATGGGTGAGGAGTCAATTGCTTCATACCCAAAGAGATACGTTTCTTGGCATCGTCAAAGTCCAGAACCACTACGTTGACTTTTTGGTCTAAGTTCAACAGTTCTTCCGGATGGCTGATTCTACCCCAAGAAATATCAGTAATGTGCAACAATCCGTCTACACCACCCAAGTCGATAAATACACCGAAGTTGGTCATGTTTTTGATCACCCCTTCGAGTACTTGACCTCTTTCCAGGTTGTTGAGGATTTCTGCTTTTTGCTTTTCGAGATCTTTTTCGATGAGTACTTTGTGTGAAACAACCACGTTGTCGTTCGCGTAGTTGATTTTCACTACTTTCAACTCCATTTTCTTACCTACAAAGACATCGAAGTCGCGGATAGGCTTCACATCGATTTGTGAACCTGGCAAGAAGGCCTCGATACCGAAGATATCCACGATCAAACCACCTTTGGTTCTACGCTTCACCGTACCTTCGATCACCTCATCGTTGTCAAGAGCGGATTGGATTTTTTCCCAAGCTCTTACAATTTTCGCTTTTCTGCGAGATAAAATTAATTGACCGGCTGCGTCTTCTTGGTTTTCAATGTAAACCTCTACTTCATCACCGATCTTTAAGTCTGCTAAGTCTCTGAATTCGTTCAAAGCTACCAAACCGTCAGATTTTGACCCGATGTTGACTACTACATCCCGGTCGGTGATACTCACCACTGTACCTGAAATTACTTCTCTTTCAGTAATTTCATTCAGGGTTTGATCATACATTGCCAAGAGTTGCTCTTTCTCCTCCGGGCTATAGTCGTCTCCAAAGCCCTTTGACTCTAACTCGTTCCAGTTAAAATCTTGATTTTCAATAGATTCTGCCATATAAAATAAGCACTTGCTACATCTTTGTCCTAGTGCTATCAAACAAAGAATTTTGGGTTAAAAATGAAACATGTATTAAATTGGAGTGCAAAAATACGAATATTTACTTGTTAAGTAAATGCTTTTGATAAAAAATAACTGAGTTCTTCAAAAGAAAAGACACTCTCGACTAGTAGTCTGCCTCCAGGCGGCAAATATTTACTGGAAAAATACTACACGGACTCTGTAAGAGCTATTCAGCCAAGCCAAGGCTATACTGGTCATATTTGGTTTTGAGAGTAGGATATTGTTTGGGTAGAAACTTGCCCGTTTGATAGCTTTAACATTTGATCAGGTAGCGATCAAAAGGGATATTTCAATTTCAGCCTCATCCTTATTGGCAATTACTGCCTAGTTTTGGATATTTCGTATCTTCGGGCAAAATTCTTGTTTTTGAGGTTTATGAAAATTGCTTTTTTAGCTCCGTTTTATCCTTATCGTGGGGGAATTGCTCAATCGAGCACTGCCTTGTACAAAGCCTTGGAAAGTCTAGCCGAGGTAAAGGCCTTCAATTTTTCCTTACAGTATCCTTCTTTGTTATTTCCGGGAAGCAGCCAGTTTGAAAACGCAAAGGACTCCAATTTGAAAATTGATTCTGTCCGTTGTTTGAACAGTATCAATCCCTTGAGTTACTTTACCACAGCCAATAAAATCCAAGGGTTTCAGCCTGATTTACTCCTGACCCGTTATTGGATGCCCTTTTTTGCACCTTCTTTGGGATTGGTGTCCAAATTGGTCCGGAAGAAGGGGGCCCGGGTCATCAGCATTACCGATAATATCATCCCTCATGAACACCGCATGGGAGATCAAGTCCTCACTTCTTTTTTCTTAAAACAAAACGATGGTTTTGTCACCTTGAGTGAGGCAGTAAAACGCGATTTATTACAATTTCGCCCCAATGCCAAAGTCTTATTTCATCCACATCCTTTATATAGTCATTTTGGGAAAAAACAGGAAAAGGCACAGGCGCGGAAATTGCTCCAGCTTCCCAAAGAGCGGAAAATTATCCTGTTTTTTGGTTTGATTAGAGCCTATAAAGGATTGGATACTTTGTTAGAAGCTTTCGGGAAATTAGATGCTTCTTACCATTTGCTGGTGGCTGGGGAGGCCTATGAAGATATGGAAAAATACCAGGCGTTGATTGCTCAAAACCCTAATAGAGACCGGGTGCAAATGCACAATCACTATATTGCAGAGAGTGAGGTTCCAAACTACTTTTCGGCTGCGGATGTATGTGTACTTCCGTATAAAACCGCCACCCAAAGTGGTGTGACAGCGATCTCTTTTCATTTTGATTTACCTGTAATTGTCACGGATGTGGGAGGATTAAAACAAATGGTGGGCGAGTTTGAAGGGGGAGGCGTAGTACCTCCTGAAAATCCGGATCAACTTGCCAAGCGTATTCAAGAATATTTTCATCATAACCAACAAGAACAATACTCTCAGGCAATTCAGAAAAATAAAAAAACATATTCCTGGGAGCACTTAGCAGTGGAGTTAATTCGGTTTTCCGAAGGGCAGGCTCGCTAATTGGAATGGAATCACGCAGGTTGATACAATGCTTTTTGTGTTGAAAACAGGAACTAAGGGAAAACCTGATTTTTTACTTTTCGGGAGATGTCTCAAAAAAGACTCATTTCCAAACCAAAGCAGTGGTTTGGAAATGAGTCTTTCCTCTAAGAGGAAACCATTCTAAAAAGAAGATTGGTAATGGTTTTTGGAAAAGTCTTCCCAACTGATGCCTTTGTCGTATCCTTCTATGAGGTATTTCAAAACCGGGTCTAAGGTTTCAGGTTTCTGGTAACCCGGTAAGGGAGTGATAACTTCCATTTTTTCATTGAGAAAAACAATGGTGGGAAAGCTCAAACGGCCATTGAGCAAGGCGGCCGCCAATTCATGATAGCCTTTCCGGCCTTGTTCTATAAAGTTAAAGGTTTCCCCTTGAAATTCTATAGATGCTTTTTGCTCCGCATCCAGCTTGACCGCATAATAATTTTCATTGATATAGCTGGCAATTGTAGGGTTTGAGAAGGTATGGGCATCCATTTTTTTACACCAGCCACACCAATCGGTATATACGTCTATGATGATTTTTCTGGGGTTCTGTTTACTTAAGGCGGAGGCTTCTTCTATCGAATACCATTTAATCTTATCTGCTTTATTTTGGGGGGTGTTGGCTTGAATTTCCGGAATTTTCCGATTGTCGGTTTGTTTCTCACTTTGAGAAATATGAGGAGTGAATGCCCAAAGGCCTACGGCTATAGCAAATATTACAATTGTTTTTCTCATAGTTGCAGATTCAATAAGATAAAATAAGTGGAACTTAATACATACTAAAAACTTTTCTGCAAAGTAAAAAAGTTCAAGGGACATTAGTCTAGCATGGCCGCACCAAATACTCCGGCACTATCCCCCAGTTTGGGTTTTAAAAACAAGGTATCGAGCCGGTTGTTAAATACATGCTTTTTGGTTTCTTCCACTCCTTCCGTATACAGTAGGTCGATGTTCCCCACACCGCCTCCCAGTACAATTACGCCCGGGTCCAGGATATTGATTACTTGTGCAATGGCTTTCCCATAGTATTTAATCAATCGTTTAATGGTTTTTACGGCATTCATGTCTGTTTCTTGCCGGGCACGTACGTAAATTTCCGGGAGCAATAGAGATTTGTTTCCTCCCAAAGCGTAGTAGTACCTTTCCAGGGCTTTTCCGGAAAGAATTGTTTCCACACAACCGGATTTCCCACAATAGCAGTGCCCTCCCGAATCGTGCAGAAAATTATGCCCCCATTCTCCGGCAATGCCTTGCCGGCCGTTTATTACCTTGCCATTGGCTACGATACCCGCTCCCACACCGGTACCCATAATGACCCCAAAGATGACTTCCGCATTGGGGTACATTTCAGGGACAATACCCACTTGCGATTCTGCCAATGCAAAACAATTGGCGTCATTGGCAATGGAGATTCTCACTTTTAATGCTCTTTCCAGGTCGGCTTTCAGAGGTTTGTCAATCAAACAGGTGGTATTACTGTTTTTGATGGTTTGTGTTTCCGGGTCCAGAAGTCCCGGGGTTCCAATGCCTATTTTAGAAGGCATTAAGCCTGTTTCTACCACCATCCGGTCAATAAGCTTTTCTATTTGATGGATGATATGGTAGTAGCCCTTTTCTTGTTCTGTCGGTATACGCAGCCTGGTAAGTATTCTTTTATTCTCATTTGAGTCAAGGACCACACCTTCGATTTTGGTCCCGCCTAAGTCAATGCCCCAAAGTGGTTTCATAATTCAGTGTTGTTTTATGTTGTTGAATAAAGGTTGTAGTGTTGTTGGTTTCAGTTGAGTAAAGTTATCAATGGTCAGGTCTGCCCGGTGTAATTCTTGATAGCTATGGCTGGTTGTAATACCAATGACGATGCATCCGGCCTCTTTACCTGCTTCGATCCCGGAAAGAGAATCTTCAAATACGAGGCATTTTTTGGGAGGAAGCCCAATGGTCGATGCCGCTTTTAAGTAAACCTCCGGATTGGGTTTTCCGTTTGCGACCATTTCATCGTAGATAACTGCTTGAAAGAAGTGGCCCAGGTGGGTATGGGATAAAGTGAAATTAAGGTTAGCTTTTGGGGCAGAAGTGGCAATGGCACATGGAATACGGGCCTCTTGTAGCCGGGCTAAAAACTCTGATAAGCCCTCAACCGGTTGAATAGCGTCTTTATAGAGTTTCCTGAACATTTGTTCTTTCTCCTCCGCATATTGTTGTATTTCCTCAGGAGTTAACGAACGACCAAATACATAGGGAATCCACTCAACGTTTCTTCTGCCATATACCCGTTGTACCAGATTTGCTTCGCTAAGGTATATTTGGTGTTTTTTAAAAAAACGCTCCAAACAAATCTTGTGAAAAGGATTACTGTCGATAATCACACCGTCCATATCGAAAAGAACTCCGAAAGGAGGGGTGATAAACTGATCTGTCATATACGTTCTTAAGTTAGTAGGTGTTTGTCAGGCAAACATCTATACAACAAAGTATTTACTGAAATTTAAACAAAAAAATCGTATTCCCAGAGTAAGGGAGGGGGAGTTTCCGAATAATTCTTATGGCAGATCATGTCTGAATTTTATTCTTTGGATCGAAAGCTCTCATTTCAGGAAACCCGTTGCAGCATTTTGAGCCTCCTAAATGGAGGATTTTTTACTACTCAAGGGGAGACCTTTTGAAGCTCTTAAAGGGGCATTTCCCGCAAGGAATTTTAGACAGGAGCTTATAGTTTTTGGGATTGGACCTGCTGGAAAGAACTTCCTGAAAATGCAAAATCATACAGAAGCCTCTCACAGAGAATAGTCCGTTTTTGTAGAACAAACACAATACTCCCTTAGCTTTAAAAAAATATTAGCTTCGTCTTCTGAGAAGGGAATTCTTCAGTATGAGCGGGTTAGGATAATACAATCTTTGCCGTCTTTTTTACCTTTTTGAATTTCCAAATCAGAACCTTGAGTGTCCAAGGTGCTAATCAATTGGCTTATCTCTTCAAATAAGGGCCTTGTTTCGACTGGGTAATGTTGTTTTGCTTTTTTCTTTTGCACCATTAGCCAGAATAAAAAGAAAACAAGCCCGATAAAGCAAAATCCTAAAACCATTCTGGTAATTTCCATGAACTGAGAAGAGGCGGCTGCAGGTTCGGTAGCTTCGGCCAGACAGGGAATGGTGGACATGAACAGGCTTAACAAGGTGATGCTGCCGGTAATTTTGAAGGAGTTCATTGCTAAAGCTTGTTTTGAAAAACAAATCAGTTAGTAAGTTGAGTTGTAGAGGAAATGAAAAAAAATGACGAAAGAGAACAAGGTGAAGGATGATGTAATTGCCTTGTTTTCTTTTATTTATACAAGCAATCTTACATTGCTACATAAAAATACAAAAAATAGATTTTGGTATAAATGAATAGGAGATAATTTTTGCCTAAAATAAACTTTTGAAAAAATCCGCAGTTTTAAAATTTCTTACATGTGTGATTTACTCCTCTCTGTTTATCCGGAATAATAGCCTTGAGATTTCCATAAATAAATATTGTAAACCTTACGTTATTTTAAAAAAGGTTGAATAGAACCTTCTGCTTAGAGAATGGTTAAGTAGTATAATTGTAAATGTTTGTTAACAAGATGTAGTACTTTTGTAAAGTTGGGAGGCTAAAGGAAATTGATTATGGCGAAAGATTATTTCATTGAAATTGATATTGAGCAGAAGCAAATTTCATTTCAAAAGAACTTTATGGAGGAGGTACTGGGAGAGCCTGCAAACACGCCTTCCCGTATGTCAATAGATCTGTTTATAAGTAACTACTTGCCCCCCAGGCAAAGTAAACAAGCTCGAAAGTTTTTTGAAGATGCTCTTTCTACAGGGGCTTTGTCGGATAAAAACAATGCTTTTCCCATACACAATAAACTCGAAGAAGAAGTCTCTCTGGCCCTGAAAAGTATGATGCCCCTACAAATCCAAAAAGGAATGGGGGGGGCAATCGTAGGAATGGTTGAAGTAATGGAAGTGAAAAAAACGATCTCCCAGGAAGCCAGAAGTCAGGGGAGGGAAGGGTTGTTTGCCAAAATGTTCTCTTTTTTCTTATAATCTCCCGGTCCCATACCTTAATTTTGTATCTTTCCGGTCTACTATTTTTTTCGAAACTTATGGAGGCGGAAGCTACAATTGATTTTTTATTAAATCTCTGTTCACGGCAAGTTACGGACGAAGCGGAGCTTACCGGAAAGCATATTGCTAACTGGCGTCAGCAAAACCAATTGGCCGTTTTACAACTGGCCAAAGGGATGATAGAACAAGCCCAGATCCGGATAAAAAAAATCCCTGTCAAAACTTTAGCGGCCTTTCTGAATTATTGTTCCTATGAGGAAGAGCCAAGTTTACAAAACAAATGGGCTACCTTGTTGGTGAACTTGGTTAACAATGACCATCCCTCTCAAGTATCATATCTTTTTGTAGAGTTATTGAATCAACTCTCTCCCTTGGAAGGAGCGGTGCTGGATTATGTGTACCGGGAGTCATTTCTGTTAGACGAAGCAGAAAATCCATATTTTAAAAGACTTGAGTTGATTCAATACTGTCAACATACCTTTCATACTACGTATGAGGACAATCAATTGATTGTGGAAAATTTGCTAAGGTTGAGACTGATGGAAGAAAAACCTGCGACTTTGATCAAAAGTGAGGACACCGAAGACCTGCAATTGGTCTATTCAGATCAGTTGCGACTGAGCAAGTTGGGGGTGCAGTTACTTTCGGTTTGTATAGAATATTAGGGTAGAGGGTGGTAACCGGATATAAAATAGCCTGACAGGCTATAAGGGCATCCTGTCAGGCAGGTGGGAGGTAAATAGCTAGTCTATGCTTCTACAGCTTCGGCATTGGCTTCCAATGTCCGCTGAATTTCATTAGGTACAGGCGTGTATTCGGCAAATTGCAGTTTAAAACTTGCCCGTCCTTGGGTTAACGACTTGAGAGACGTGGAATAATTATCCAGTTCGGCCAGGGGGACTTTGGCGTTGATCACCTGGTAATTTTTCCGGGAATCGATTCCCATAATCATGGCTCTGCGCGTTTGCAAATCGGTCATGATTTCTCCGGTTAGTTCTTCGGGTACTAAAACTTCCAGGTTGTACAAAGGCTCCATGATTTTAGGTTTGGCATTTAAGAAGGCCCGTTTAAAAGCCTGCATACCGGCAATTTTGAAGGAAATATCATTGGAATCTACCGGGTGCATTTTACCATCATGTACCAATACTACAATGTCTCTGGCATAGGAGCCGGTGATGGGTCCTTCTTCCATCTTTTCCATCACTCCTTTCAGAATAGATGGCATGAACCGGGCATCGATGACTCCCCCGACTATGCAATTATAAAAGATGAGTTTTCCGCCCCAAGGCAAGTCTATTTCATCTTTGCCCCGGATATTGAAACCTGTAGGAGTATCCATGTCTTTCTGATAAGGCAGGATGGTCATATGTACTTCGGCAAATTGTCCGGCCCCCCCGGATTGTTTCTTATGCCGGTAAATTTCCGAAGCTTGGGTTTGAATGGTTTCCCGGTAGGGGATGCGGGGTTTTTCATAGTGTATATGCAGGTTGTACACGTGTTCCAGGCGCCATTTGGTAACGGCTAAGTGCAATTCCCCCTGTCCGGTAAGAATCAACTGTTTCAACTCTTTGGAGTATTCGATGTGTAGGGTTTGGTCTTCCTCTTGCAGCTCTTTTGCGGCTTCTCCTAGTTTTTCATCATCGTTTTTGCTTTCAGCAACAATGGCGGTTCTGATTTTCGGATCGGGGAATTCCATCTCCTTGAATTTTACCTCAAAACCGGGGGCATGCAAAGTGTGATTCGTACTGGTCGATTTCAGTTTGATGGTGGCACCAATATCCCCGGCCGTGAGTTTGTTGACAGGTTTTCGCTGGTTGCCATCCATGATAAATAACTGGTTTATTCGCTCAGTGATTTGGGTTTGGGCATTGAGTAAGTCTTTGCCTACCTCTATCGAACCGGAACATACTTTGAAGAAGGACAATTTTCCGAGGTAAGGTTCGATCAGGGTTTTAAAGACAAACAGGCTTACGGGTTTTTGGGGGGTACATTCAATGGTTTTGCCATCTTGCGTCTCTTCGGGATGCATTTCCATAGAACCGGGAGCCACATTGTCAATAAAACCCATTAAGCGCCCGCTGCCCATGTTGCGTTTTCCCGACAGGCAGAAAACCGGAAACACATCGTGCTTCATCATGCCTATTTTGAGGCCCTTGCGCATCTCATCTTCTTCCAGGTTCCCTTTTTCAAAATACAACTCCATCAGAGCTTCATCGTTCTCGGCAGCTTTCTCTACCAACTCATTGTGCAGTGCTTCTGCTTTTTCCCTTTCTTCGGGAGGGATGGGTAGCTTTTCCGGTTTTCCCCCTTCCGGAGGAAATTTATACATTGTCATTTTCAAAAGGTCAATAATGGTATTGAACCCCTCTCCTTGATTGACCGGATATTGCATTAAAACCACAGCTTCGCCAAACCGGGCTTTGGCCGCAGTAAAGGCTTTGTCAAAATTTGATTTGGGGTGATCGATTTGATTGATGGCCAGGAGGGTAGGTTTCTGCAATTTTTCGATATGCTCCCAGATAAGCTCTGTACCTACTTCCACTGCATACTGACTGTTGATGAGCATTACACAAGTATCTGCTACACGAAGGGACGATACAATTTCTCCCACAAAGTCATCCAAACCCGGAGTATCGATGATGTTGATTTTATATCCTTTCCATTCCGCATGCATCGAAGTGGCATATACCGAGTTGCCCCGTTCGTGTTCGATTTCATGGTAATCGGAAAGAGTGTTTTTCTCTTCTACCGTACCTCTCCGGTTAGTGATACCGGCCTCGAATACCATGGATTCGCAAAGTGTGGTTTTACCGGATTTAGCACTCCCCAACAGTACGATGTTTTTAATGTGCTTATGGTCATATACTTTCATTGGACGATCAGGTTATTGGTTGAAGTAAATGAATAGAATCGGAGTAGCTTTGCTTCATGAGCAAGTTAAATTTGATAGGGTAAATAATTGATGACCGAAGTCAGGGTAGTAGTGTGTTTTTGGTCTGTTTGAGGACTGTGTTATATCTGTGGATAGGAATATTTGGCTGTTAATACGTTCCAATCCCCTGCTCAATTTGCTGCTTGGGCATATAGGATTTAGCGTTGAAGGACTATTTTGATCGTGTATTTTGTAGCCCTTGTACAAAGGCTATTATTCACTAGGGAATTCTTATTGCAAACAAGTCAATTTTATGACTTCCTTGTGATGATACTTTCTAATAATCAGCTTACTATCAGTTCTTTTTTTTGAAATATTAATAGCAAATCACGATCATTAATTAATATACGAAAATTATAGTTTTGAAAACAGTGTGTAGATGATTATTATAAAAAGTTGTAAAAATTAGTGAAAAGAAGAAGGAGGAAAATTCATTTCTACAATGAAAATGAACACGGGTTAAAAAACATTCTTCTCAATCTGCTCCGGCTTCGGAACAATAGGCTTCCCAGGCTTTTCTGCTTTGCTCCAAACCCAGGTCAATGGCTTTTTGCAAATCCATACAGGCTTCTTGCTGCTGTTGGAGGTAGTGGCGGGTCAATCCTCGGTTGTAATAATATGTGGCATTGTCAGGCGCAAAGCGAATGGCCATCGAATAGTTTTCCAAAGCTTGAATATAGTTTTTTAAGGCAAAATAAGCATTGCCCCGGCTTGAGTGGGCTTCTGCCAATGCCGGTTGAATTTCCAGTGTTTTGGAAAAGTCTTGAATAGCGGCAGTGTAATGTTTGAGTTGATAGTGGGCCAAACCGCGGTTGAGATAAGTATTTGCATCTTTTTTATCCAACAGAAGGGCCGAGTCATAATCGGCAATGGCCCCTTTGTAATCTCCTTGGCCATATTTTAAGTAGCCACGGTTGGTATAGGCAGAGGCAAAGCGGTTGTCATGGGCAATCACTTTATCCAAGCTCTGAATGCTTTCCTGGCTTTGCCAGGCAAATTTGCCGTATACTGTTAAATTGTATTGGGCAAGGGAGTGGTTAGGATCAACTTCCAGCGCTTGTTGAAAATCCTTGATAGCGTCTGCGTAATTTTTTTGCTCGGCAAAGAGCATTCCCCGGTTAGACAGAAAAGTAGCCTCCCGTGGGTTTAATTCAATGGCTTTCCGGAAGGCATTCATCGCTTCAGGATAGCGGGCCAAGTGTTGAAACGCTAAACCCAATTGGTTATAAATATCGGCTTGGTTGCTTTGTAAAGTGCTGATTTTGGAAAAGCCGGAGCCCGGTTGAGCACTGCCCAGATCATACTTTTTGAAATAAATTGTATTGGTTTGAGTGGGGGGGAGTGTCAATAGTTTTTGCAGAAATTGAATACACTGTTCATAATGTTCAGCGCGGTAATGTACATGCGCCAGGTTATAATAAGCTTCGGCATGGTTTGGGTTTAGCCGGATTACGGTATTGTAATCAATCATTGCTTTGGCTAGTTTCCGGGTTTGTTCATAGCAATGTGCCCGTTGGAAATAGGCTTCTGTATAATCACTTTGGAGGGCAATGGCCGCATCGTAATATTCAAGGGCACTCAAGTAATTACCATTATCCGATAAATGTTGGGCATGCTTGAACAACTTACGGGCTTCCCTTCGCTTTTGTGCTACAGAAGCAAAGTCCTGTGACTTATTCTCCGGATAATAATCAAAAGTTTTTTCCTGCGAAAAAGCTTCCGCATAGAGTAATAAACAAAGCCCGAAAAGAAATACGATTGTTTTCAAAGTAAACCGACAAATTAAATTGACCGGGAGGCAAAGACATCTTGCTCCTTCTTCAATTTAATCAGTAATCCTCTGAAATGGAAACGATATCCCCTTCTTTCGCCAGCTTTGTCTCTAAAAAGACCTCCTGGGCTTCCTCTAAGAATACGTCTAAGGACTTGTAACGGGAGGAAAAATGCCCGAGATAAAGTTGTTGGACTTGTGCTCTGAAGGCAATACCAGCCGCTTGCCGGGCGGTGGAATGATAGGTTTTCCGGGCTCGCGCCAGATGTTTTTCCAAAAAGGTGCTTTCGTGGTACAAGACATCTACTTTTTGGATATAAGGTACAATGTCTTCCAAGTAACGGGTATCGCTACAGTAAGCATACGAACGGCTTTTTTTGGGTGGTAAGGTCACCTCTTCAAAACGGACCAGCTCATTTTCATACCTTACATCTTCTCCTGCTTTCAATGCTTTGAGAAGGGGGAAAGGCAAGCCTCTGGGAAGCTTTTCGGGAAGGAGATTTCTTAGTTTGGGTTTCTCTTTGATCAGAAAGCCCCAACAGGCAATGCGGTGCTCCAAGGGAAAAGAAGAAACTTCAAGTTCATCATTTTCAAAAAGGAGTCTCTGGCCTTCTGCTTGAAGTGCATGAAATTGTAAAGGAAAGCTCAAAGTGGTTTCCGAATAGCGAAAAATACTGCGTAGCATCTCTTTTAAACCCAAGGGTGCATAGAGGTGCAAGGGTTTAGTTCTTTTGAAAAGGTGCAAGGAAGATAGTAAGCCCGGAAGCCCGAAAATATGATCTCCATGCAAATGGCTGATGAGGATATGTTCGATTTTATGCGCATTGATTTGGTACTTGTTTAATTGTTGTTGAGTACCTTCTCCGCAGTCAATAAGTAGGCGTTGCTTATTTACTTGGATGTATTGTGCCGAGGGTTTCCGCTCTTTGTAGGGTATGGCCGCACTGGTGCCCAAAAAGTGTATGTCAAAACTCATAGTATTCTTAATCTCCGTTACTGCCGTATGCCGTCAAATTTTACTCTTTCCCAAAAAAGCTTCAAAAAAGAGAGGCTGGTATTTCCCTTTATTTATAAAGACAGGTCTCAGTCCTCTGCGTTATGGCAGAAACCGAGACCTGTCAAATGTGATTAATTCCGTTGTTTTATTTGTCAGTCAAACCGTTCATTAATCCTCAGAAGCAGTATCCTCTTCCGAATTCAGATCTTTTTCAATCTCATTCAAAAATACAAAGTCAATGGCCTCTTCCAAAGTTGGCAGGATATTGAGTACGCCATCTAATTTTGAAATTTTTACTAATTTCATCACATGGTCGCTAATCCCCACCAAAATCAATTGGCCGTTCAAGTCTTTAGCCAACCGGTTAGCCACCAAGATAGAACTCAAGCCTGACGAATCTATGTATTTTACTGCAGTAAGGTTTAAAATCAAATTAGTGGTACCCGCTTGAAAAAGGGTCACGAATTCTGATTTGAGCAGGGGAGCTTTGATGGTATCCAGTTTGTCCTCTTGGAGCTCCAAAATGGTATATTTCTCGCTCTTATCTACAGAATATTTCATAAAAATTAATTTAGAAAGTGAAACTAAGCCTGTTCAATTACAGACTCGATACTAGTTTTTATATCTGCTAAAATATTATCGTAGGGAGTTTTTACAAAATTTTCTCCGGTAATACGCTCATAAAGTTCAATATAGCGTTGGCTTACTTGTTCTACAAATTCCTCCTGGATTTCGGGAATGCTTTGGCCTTCTAATCCTTGAAAGCCGTTTTCGATCAGCCATTGCCTCACAAATTCTTTGGATAATTGTTTTTGCACTTCGCCTTTTTGTTGTCTTTCCTCATAGCCTTCCGAGTAAAAGTAGCGAGAGGAATCCGGGGTGTGTACCTCATCGATCAAATAAACCTTTCCTTCGTAGATGCCAAATTCGTATTTCGTATCTACCAAGATTAGGCCCATCTTCTTGGCGAATTCCTGGCCAAAGGCAAAAAGCTTTTGCGTATACGCTTCTAACTGGGTATAAATTTCCGGGCTTACGATTTCTCTTTTGAGAATTTCTTCTCTGGATATGTCTTCATCGTGTTCTCCGTCCATTGCTTTGGTAGCCGGGGTAATGATTGGCTTAGGGAAAGGATCGTTTTCATTCAAGCCTTCCGGCATAGGTACTCCGCACAAAGTGCGTTTGCCGGCCTTGTATTCCCGCCAGGCATGCCCGGTCAGATAACCACGGATGACCATTTCAATAGGAATGGGTTGACAACGTTTCCCAACGGTGACATTTGGGTGAGGTACTGCTTCTACCCAGTTAGGTACTATCTCTTTAGTCATCTCTAAAAATTTAGAGGCAATGGTATTCAATACCTGTCCTTTGTAAGGAATCGCTTTGGGCAATACTACGTCAAAAGCCGAAATACGATCGCTGGCGATCATGGCCAGTTTGTCTCCGAAATAATAGATATCCCTTACTTTTCCTTTATACTCCCCGGTTCCCTTACTGAACTCCAATTGGGTCTCTTTAATCGCTTCCATTCCGATTGGTATATTAATAGTTAATTGATTTTCTTAAATTAATTTGTCATGAGTTTTTACGGTTCGCCGGTGTACCGGATTTATTCTTTCATAATCAACTCTTTGGCACTTTGGTATGCATGTTGACTAGGTTGGTCGCCTCCGATCATTTGTGCTATGGCTTGAATACGCTCTTCATCGCTCAATTTTTTAATTTTACTGACCGTTTTATGGCTGGAGTGATCTTTATACACAAAATAATGTGCATTGCCTCGGGCCGCCACTTGGGGTAAATGACTGATAGAGATGACTTGGTGTTTTTGGGCCATTTCAATCATGATTTTACCCAGCTTAATGGCAATTTCTCCGGAAACCCCTGTGTCGATCTCATCGAAAATGATGGTGGGTAGAGAGATTTTACTGGCCAGAATATATTTGATAGCCAACATTACCCTGGAAAACTCTCCGCCGGAGGCTACACTTCTCAATTCCTGAGGAGCAATGCCCCGGTTAGCACTGAACAAAAATTCCACTAGATCAGTACCCAACTCCGAAGGAGGACCCTCAGAAAGTGTAATTTGGAAATTGGCATTGGGTATTCCCAAGTCGATCAGGATACTGATAATTTGCCGGGCAATTTCACCGGTGACGGCAATACGGGTAGCCGATAGGATTTTTGCCTTTTCCTGAAACACCGCAAAACGCTGTTCCTTATATTCTTTGGCTCTTTTTAAATCCTCGTCAAAGTGTAATACCTTTTCTACCTTTTCCCTGAGACTTTCGCGCAAAGCGATCAGCTCATCCACACTTTCTACCTTATGCTTTTGCTGTAAGGTGTATATCTGGTTGAGTTGGTCGGTAATCGTTTCGATTTTTTCCTGGTCAAACAGGATGGTTTCTTCCTCCTTTTCGACTTCATAAGCGATGTCCTGGATTTCGATACTGGCACTATCCAAGCGCTGGTGCAACTCTTGTAAGGCGGGAGAGTACTCTGATACTTTGCCTAGGGCCTGTAAGGTGAGCTTGAGGTGCTGTTCAATGGCATATTCCGATTTATTCAGATACTCCAGGCACTCATTTAAGTTGCTTTTGATTGCTTCGGCATTTTCTAAGAGTTCCCGCTCTTTTTCCAAGGCCGGTACATCTAATTGCTCCAAGTCCGTTTTGGATAGCTCTTCGTAAAGGTGCTGGTTGTAGTCAAATTCCCGCTGGTATTCCTCATGCTGCTTTACCAAGTTGCGATACTCGGCTTCCGCTTTTCTAAACTCCTGAAAGGCATGCCGGCAGGTATCCAGTTCCGGTTGGTTTTGCGCATATTTGTCTACAATTTCCAACTGGTTTTCATTTTCGCCCAAGTTGATAGTATCATGTTGAGAGTGGATATCTATCAAGTGCGTACTCAATACCTTCAATACCTCTAAGCGCACAGGGCTATCGTTGACAAAAGCCCGGGATTTGCCGCTAGGGGCAATCTCCCTGCGCAAAAGGGTTACGTTCTCGTACTCCAGGTTTAATTCGTCAAATAAGTCTTGTAGGTGGTAGTCGGTAATTTCAAAACTGCCTTCAATCACGCATTTGGTGCCCGCATCATAAAGTACCTTGGTATCGGCCCGCTTGCCTTGAAGCAAACCCAAGGCCCCAAGCATGATCGATTTACCCGCTCCGGTTTCCCCGGTAATAATATTCAAGGAGGCGGAAGGGGTGATTTCCAAATGCTGGATTAAAGCATAGTTTTTAATCAGCAGAGTTTTTAGCATATATGGTCTAATATAGTTGACTGACTAAAGCGACAAAAATAGTTTTTTTTATACTAATGTAGAAATAGTGACTACTTTAATTTAAAGTATAAAAATATTGGCTTAATTGCTTGTTAATTAGCTTTTTGTAGTGATACCCTTAAAGTGAAGGTCGAATGTAAGGGGTGGAATTTTTTTATAAATTGCTAATATTATTGGCGTTTTTATGCTCAAAGTGATGAAAGGAGTACCTTCTGTGATCCTCTGGTGTAAGGCTTCTCTGTATTTACAATCTCAAAAATAAGTTTGCTGCCTGCACTAACCGACAGGACTTTAAACCTTGATAGGAGTCTCAAGCCTTAAACTTTTTTAAAGCTAAGGAATTTCCATTGAAAATCCATTTCTTGTAATTTTCTCTCTTGTATCTTTTAGAGAGGGGGCTGGCCGATGACAGAGGAACTTTACCGGGTGCCCTTCAGGGTAGGCTCGGAGGGATCAGGAAAAAAGAACCGGACCAAGGAGTCCGGCTATTTATTATATAACTCATAAACCAAATTAAATAGATGCTTAATTCATCCAATTGAAAAAAGAAGTTTTCATGGTTTTTGAGTGACTAACTATGTCGTATTTCTACAGATAATTGACAAGGGTTATTTGTAAAAGGTTGGAAGAGGGTTCGAATAATTTTTTGCATTGTAAAATATCCAAAATACTCAATTAAATTCTATAGGATGCTCTACCCGCATTCCCTTTGAATCAGTTTTTTTTAGTATCCTTGCCTGATAAAAACATTTGGCTTTTGGGGTAGTTAATTTGGTGGGGTTACTGTGTAAATGACTGAATGGAAACAAGAATCCGTGCTACTGATCGTGAAAACGATTGGGTATGATTTTTTTATTGAGTGGAAATCTGCATCACTTAATTTTTTTCTAGAACAATGGATAGAAGTAATAGTATGATCAAACAGGTATTTTTTTATTGGGTAATGGTCATAGTTTTAAGTTGTGCCGGGTGTAGTGAGAGTGTGATTGAAACCGGAGGGAAGTTGCGTGGAGAAGAGTACTATCCCTTGGTAGTAGGGCGGTATACGGACTATGATGTTCACCATATCCTTTATCACGAATTTGATGAAGATGAAATCTTTCAATACCAGATGCGCGAAGTATTGGCCGATACGTTTCGAAACAATGAAGGACAATTAGTTTATCGTATAGAACAACTTGTCAGGGAAAATGAGAGCGAAGATTGGGAGATCGATTCTGTTTGGACTGCTTATTTGGACAAGGCCCGTTTGATCAAACAGGAAAGCAATGTACCTTATATTAAACTTACCTATCCGCTTACATTGAATAAAGCATGGAATGGCAATGCTACCAATACCCTTGATGAGGAATTGTATACGATTGACAGTGTGGAACATACTTGGGATACCGGGGAGTTGTCGTTTGACAATGCCGTGACAGTCCGGCATCAAAAGGATAGTAGCCTGATCCATAAAGATGTACGTTTTGAAGTGTATGCCGAAGAAGGAGGGATGGTATATAAAAAGTCAGAGGTCTATCAATATATCAACGATTCGCAAGATCCCGATTTTGGCAAAAATATCATTGCCAGCGGTTATTTTCTTGAGATGAAAGCCAGAGATACGGGATATATCAAATAACAATAGCCAGGTAGAGGACAAACCTGGCAAAATGATGCCGGACTTATAAATCTTCCACTCGCAAACCCTTTCTTTTTAACCCCCGCAGCAAGTTTACCTCAGGGTGAAAGGGAGTCTGTCGTTCCATATGTTCGGCCAGTTGCCAAGCAAAGTAAGGCGCTAAAGAAACCCCTTTGGTGCCCAAGCCATTCAATATGCCCAGGTTGGGGTGTTTGGGGTGTGAGCCGATGAAAGGCCTTCGGTCGTAAGTGGCAGGCCGGATACCCGCTACTTGTTTTTCAATCTCATAAGGTGCATTTATCAAAGCCTCCAGCTTCTCTATGAGTTGCATCTTTCCTTTTTCCGTAGCTTCCTTATTCAAATCATGGAATTCATAGGTTGCGCCTACTTTGTAAATTTCTTTTTGGTAAGGTAACACAAAGCAGTTGCGGTTAATGATGTGTTGAAAAGAATGCTTTGGGAAGCGTAACCAGAATAACTCTCCTTTTACACAGCGGTATTCTAACCAATGAAACAACGGGTTTTCAGCCGATTCGTTTCCATCGCAAAAAATCAGTTTTTTAGCCCGGTAGTTTTTCCATTGAACATAGTCTTTTTCAATCACCAACTCCTCCGGGTTTAATTGTGCGTCCACAAAGCGACTTTGCCGGTCCAGCCATTGAGCGAAAGACGAAAGCATATGGGCCGTGTGTACATAACCGCTTTGAGTTACTTCCATGCCGCCAAAGGGATCTTTTACGGCACCATCGTATAATCCGTTGGCATGGAATTGCTTGATGTAGGGATCAAACTTTGGGTCGGAAGAAGCCGCTAACCAATCATTTTGCTTTTCCTGACTGTCGAAAGGAAAGTACATCGGAGTAGGATGGAAGATAGGAGTGTTTAAGGTCTTTTCCAACCTTTGGTAAAACTGCTCAAGGTAAGGGAATAGTTGATCTGCCAACCAGGTTTTTACCATTCTCCTTCCGGTAATAGGATTGAAAATTCCCGCAGCCACCATAGAAGATGCCTCTTCCTGACGGTTGTCAACTACCAATACCTCTTTTTGCTGTTCCAAAAGTGTAAAAGCCAGAGTGGTACCGGCAATTCCCTGGCCCACAATTATATAATCATATAGCATATTCCTGTCGTTTATTTAGCTGACGGATGGTCAATGAAAATTCAGTGAAGAAACGGAGAATCATCAGAATGAAGGATTGAAAAGTTAAAGTAAGATGGTTTGGAATCAATATCACTCTTTAGCTTTTCAACCCCTCCCTTTTTCAGATTTGCTTAAATCGTCAAACCACCATCGGCCGTGATTACCGAACCGGTACAATAGCGACCGGCATCAGAAGCAAGTAATAGCGCTATCCCGGTAATGTCTTCAGGTTTGCCCAAACTTTTTAAAGGCTGTTTGGCCATTACACCTTCCAGAATTTGCTCATTGCTCCAAAGCGACTTGCTGAATTTTGTTTTGATCAGACCCGAACAAATCGCATTCACACGGATATTGTCCATTCCCCATTCTTTGGCCATGACTTTGGTAAGCATTACCAAACCTGCTTTGCTCACACTGTAAATACCCAGTCCATAGCCAGGGTTGACGCCTTCCACACTACTAATGTTGATGATAGATCCTCCTCCGCGTTGTTTCATTGAGCGGGTGACTTTTTGACTCAGGTAAAAAGGTCCTTTCAAGTTGACATCGATGATCTTGTCAAATGTACGAAGTTCCGTTTCGGCAATAGGGCCAAATACGGGGTTGGTAGCAGCGTTGTTGACCAAAATATCAATTCCGCCAAAAATATTTTCAGCCTCGGCTACCAAACGATCAATTTGAGCGGTATCCCCTACATTACAAACGATGGCAGCAGCTTTGATCCCTTCTTCTTTCATTTGTGCGACAATGGGTAGCAAAGCCTCTTCTTTCCGGCTGGAAATAATGACTTTGGCTCCTGCTTTTCCGTATACCCAGGCGATCGCTTCCCCTATTCCTTTACTGGCTCCGGTAATCAACGCTACTTTTCCTTTCAGGTTGAAATTTTCTTCAAGTTTCATACTGTTTTAATTTGTGTTGTTTTAATGGTTTGATGATGTCCTTTTCTTTTGGTTAAGAGGTACTATCCCACAGTACAGTAGTACCCTGGGAGGTTTTTATGGTTGTGTTTAAATGAAAAATACCAGCCTATGGATAAGCTGGTATACATAAATTTGTAGAAGCGAATGTACTAATCTTTTTTGAGTTCTTCCCGGAGTTTTTTGGGTAATTTTGAAACCACCAGGTCATAAGAATGTTTCACCCAGAGTTTCAGTTCTTTATCGTTCATATCTGAACTTACCAAAATGGTATTCCAGTGTTTCTTATTCATATGATAACCGGGCAATACGGCCGTAAAGCGTTCCCGAAGCTCTTCTGCTTTTTCCGGGTCACATTTTACATTAATGCTCTCAAACAGCTCAATGTCCGTAAGAGCAAACATCTTTCCCATGACTTTAAAAACCAAGGTGTTTTGATCGAAAGGCAGATCTTCGGAAGTGCCTTTAAAGCTCAGGCAATACTCCCGGAATTCATCAAGGTGCATACAGATGTGTCAGGTTCGTAGGGTGTATGAAATAATGAGTGGCTATCCTATGAATAAGCGCCTGACCACCAATACAACTATGGCAATGAGGAACATAGCAATAGACAACTTATTAATGCCATGCATCATTTTGAGGCTAAAGCCAGGTTTGTGATTCGGGTCTTTTTTTCTGAAAAAGTAACCCAATACTTCGCCTAATGCAAAATAATCGCCAATGGAATTTTTATTACTTTTTGAGCTCATAATTGAGAGGTATTTAAAGATTATAAGTAGCTGTGAATACCGGATCCTGCCCTGTTGCCTGCTTGTGATTGTATCGTGATACAAAGCTATTTAAAATTTGTGACTTATGTTATTCCAGCTCCACCCAGTTATCATCTTCTTTGATCAAGCCAATGAGTTCGTCAACGGCATTTTCAGCAGGCACGTTTCGCTTGACTACTTCTTGTCCCCGGTAGAGAGTGATCTTACCACGGCCGGAGCCTACGTATCCGTAATCGGCATCGGCCATTTCTCCCGGGCCGTTTACAATACATCCCATAATCCCGATCTTAACTCCTTTCAGGTGGTCGGTGCGTTTCCGAATCATGGCAGTCGTTTCCTGCAAGTCAAACAATGTGCGGCCGCAAGATGGACAAGAAATGTATTCGGTTTTGGTCATCCGGGTTCTGGCGGCCTGTAAGGTGCCAAAAGCTACCTGGTTGTACAATTTGATTTTGGAGAACAACTCCTCTTTATCTTTCGATGACAATCGATCGGTTACTAACATCACGCCTTCACCAAAGCCGTCAATCAACAGACCTCCCAAATCCGTAGCGGCATAGAGTTGTAGTTGATCATCGCTAAGTTCGGGAAAGGTGCGTTGGGCAATTACCGGCACCTGGATTTTTTTATCATACAGAGAAAAGAAGATTCTCCTTAGGGCAGGCATCGCATGTGACTGTTCGGTTGCCAACAACAGGACTACGTTTTTGCTTTCTTTTAACCTTTTCAGTAATACTTCATCCACTTCACTGTCATACACTCTCAGAAAGTTAAGTTGGGAGTGTTTGGTGGTTTCCGAAAGGAAAGTAGCCTTGCTGAAAAGCGGTAAAGTATTTTCCTTGTCTGCCACATTTGTCCAAACTTCGCTGTCTACAATCTCTTTCACCCCATTGGGCAACATAAAGGACAGCTTGTTTTTTCCCGTATAAATATAATCACAACCTTGCTCATTCATCGACCACTTATCAGGCTCGGGTAAGTAGAAGTGACCGACCTGTTTCAAGTCTTTCATCCGGATTTCTCCACAGTGACTAAGGTCTGCAATGACCCTGGGTACATTTGAACCGCCAATATTCGCTACTTCAATGGTTGTGCGTTTTTCGTATTGGAATGGGTTTTTATGCAATGTTTCCAATGCCGGAATGGTCGTGTTATCCAGTTCGCGTTGGGTATAGCGGTCGATCAGGGCTTGTGCTACAGGAGCCTCTTTCTCCGGGTCTTCTGTTAGGGACACTCGTACGGTGTCGCCCAAGCCGTCTTCCAGAAGTGTACCAATACCCACAGCCGATTTGATACGGCCGTCCTGGCCATCTCCCGCCTCGGTTACACCCAAGTGTAAAGGGTAGGGTTTAAAGCCTTCTGCGTCCAGCTTTTGCACTAACAAACGGTAAGCCTGTACCATCACTTGTGTGTTACTGGCTTTCATCGAAAGTACGATATTATAATAGTTCAGGTCTTCACAGATTCGTAAAAATTCCAGGGCCGATTCCACCATTCCCAATGGGGTGTCGCCATACCGGCTCATAATCCGGTCAGACAAGGAACCGTGGTTGGTGCCAATCCGCATGGCTGTACCATGTTCTTTACAGAGATTTACCAAGGGGGTAAAGCGCTTCCGGATACGGTCCAACTCTGCTTGGTAAGAGGCATCATCGTATTCAATCAGGTCGAATTTCTTTTTGTCAGCATAATTCCCGGGGTTGATTCGAACCTTTTCCACGATCCGGGCCGCCACCTCTGCAGCATTGGGGGTGAAATGTATATCGGCAACCAACGGAACATTACAGCCCCGCTTTTGTAATTCTTTTTTAATATTTTCCAGGTTCTGTGCTTCTTTGATACTGGGTGCCGTAATCCGCACATATTCACAGCCTGCCTCTACCATGCGAAGGGTTTGTTCCACCGTACCCATGGTATCCATTGTGTCGATGGTGGTCATGGATTGTACCCGTATGGGGTGTTGTGCCCCCATAGGTACATCGCCTATGTTGACTTCAATGGTTTTTCTGCGAGCGTATTCTGTAAAACTGTTACAATATTGAAAAGGATGAATAGCCGACTGTTGTTCCATGGATATTTTGTTAAGCTTTGAACGGTTTGTCTTGAAATCTCTTATCCATCCAACCACTTGATAATTTCACTTGTTTGATTCTACAGGCGAATGTGATTGGCATACCGATGGCAAAGTTATAGAATAATCAGGAAACCGCTTAATACTTGGCAAGCATCTGTTCACAGTAATGATAAATCAAGAAAGGAACGGAGTCAGGTGGTCTGAAGAGGGGCAACTTACGAAGGACCAGGTATAGGGTTGGGCAGTACAATCGCCCTACTCAAGGTACTTTTGTGTGCCTGTCAACCAGCTTTGGGCATCTTCAGGGGTGTTGAAAAATTCAATCTGAAATTGACTTTTAAGCTTTTTAAAAGCGAGTGCCGATAGTTGGTTGGTTGTGCGGGTGAAATAGGTTTCGGATTTGACGATGGCCAGCTTTAACTTAAAGCCCAGTTTCAAAAACAAGTTGGGGATATAATTGGTAAGCAGCCAGCCTACGGTTAAAGGATCTAGCTTTTCCAATTTGGATTCATTGATCAGAATACGATGGACATGATTGGCCTCCGCAAATTGTAAGGTGTGTTGATGGGCAAACTTAAAATCCCCGGAAGGAACCCGACCTTCTATTCGTACCTCCAAAAATCGCGCATCTTCGTGAAAAATAACTTTGGTATGCCGTTCATCGAGTATCAAATCCATAAACCTCTTTTGTTGAAAAAAGAATAAGCTGCTAGTGAAAACAATTGATCAGGATTATGCCGGATATTTTTAGAAATACTTTCTGTCTAAAATTTCCTTAAGGATGACTGCGTTTTTTGCCCCCTCCTGACTGCGTAGCATTTTTACTATTTTATGCGTCTTTTGTGTCGTTTTCTTTTTCTTGGCGTTTTCAATGACATTTTCCGTGATTTTCGACTTATAAGCGGTTTTTTTCTTCTCTACCCGGACTTCTTTTACCGGAGTATAACCCAATTCTTCTTCATCTTCCTCCTCCATTATCACTTCTTTGGGTTTTTGCGGAGGAGGACTGGGTTGGGTAAATTGCTTAAGCAGTTCTTCAAAAGAAAGCGGGGTTTCCTCTCTTTGGGATGTTTGGCTTTGTTGAGTATTACCGTAATCGTATTTTGTTTCATCCTCAAAGTCGATTTCATCCTCAAACTCATCAATGTCGGAATAGTCGGTTTCCCGTTTGCTTTGAGGCATGGAGGGATATGGCTGAGTTTGAGGTTGGGCTTTGGTCCGTACCCTCTCAGGGCTGTTCACCTCTGCAGGTGTAGGCGGAGCTTTTTTCTTCTTGGTTTTTTTTCCGGAGAGAAACCAATAGATCAATAAGCCAATAACGGATGCAATTATTTCCAAAAAATCTTCCATATCTACGTGTTCGGTTCGTAACAAATCTAATAAATAATTTTATTTTTGTCTTTTTGCTTGGCAAAAGAGTCTTGGAATTTTTACCAATGAAGGCAAATTTTTTTGCGAAATAGTTTGTCAGGCAGGAAAGTTTCTTTCCGTTGGGGTTGGGCGCTGGTTTTCAGTCACCCTTACAGAAAGAAATCAATAGCTCAGAATTCAACAAAGATACAGGGAGAGCAATACCTAAGATAATCAGTTCCCCGGGGAAGGTCTCATTCATTCATCGCACTTGTATTGAACAATACATGATTTTTTTATGAAAGAATGGTCAATAATGTACAAATGCTTAACCAAGTAAGCCAATGCTGTTACAAAAATTAGAGGTCAGAGGGTTTAAAAGCTTTGGCGATAAAGTTGTCTTTAATTTTGACGAAGGGGTGACGGCCATTGTCGGTCCAAACGGCAGTGGCAAATCCAATGTAGTCGATGCGATCCGTTGGGTATTGGGAGAGCAAAGCACCAAAGCCCTGCGTTCGGACAAGATGGATAATGTCATTTTCAATGGAACCAAAAACCGGAAACCCTTGCAGATGGCGGAAGTGTCTCTGACCTTTAAAAACACCAAAAACCTGTTGCCCACCGAATATTCCGAGGTAACCATCTCCCGGAGGTATTACCGCTCTGGAGATGGAGAGTATTTGTTGAACGGAATTGCGTGCCGCCTGAAAGATATCCAGAACCTGTTTATGGATACCGGTATCGGCTCGGACAGTTATGCCATCATCGAGTTAAAAATGGTGGATGAAATTCTGAACGACCAAAACAACTCGAGGAGGCATTTGTTTGAAGAGGCTGCGGGCATCTCAAAGTTTAAAAAACGTAAAAAAGAAACCCTTAAGAAACTTAACGATACCGATGCCGACCTGGAAAGGGTAGAAGATCTGATCCATGAAATCAGTAAAAATATGCGCTCACTGGAGCGACAGGCCAAGCAAGCCGAGCGGTACTTGGTACTGAAAGAAGAGTATAAAAAATTTAGCCTTTCCCTGGCTTTGATGTCCGTGGCATCTCATATAGAAACGTTGCAATCCTTAGCGAAGAAAATAGAAACCGAGTCGGACAGTAAACTCAAGCTGGACAAACAAACGGCCGAGTTGGATGCGCAAATTGAAAAAGAAAAGACGGAAATTATCAATAAAGAGAAGCTTTTGGCTTCGAGGCAAAAGACGCTCAACGAACACGTTCATAAAATCCGGCAATACGAGAGTGAAAACAAGATTCGCAACGAACGATTAAAATTGTTGACAGACCGTTGTCATAAATTACAATTTCAGGTAGAGGAGGATCAAAAAAGCAATGAACGAGCGAAGTTCAGCTTGGAAAGCTTGGGGAAGGAGCGCGACCAAGTAGAAAAAATGCTGAATGAAACGGAGTTGGTGTTGGAAAACCTGAAGAAAGATTATGAATCGCAAAAACAAAAAAATAACCAACTCAAACAACAGGTAGCCGAGCTGAACAGCCGGATGAAGAGCAAGCAGGATTTGGTGTACCAGTTGAAAAAATCCTTGGAAATCAGCCATGTGCAACAATCGGCTTTGAGGCAGGAATTAGACCGGGAAAGTACCGCCACACATGAACGGACGGAAGATATCGCCAAGTTTGATGAAAAACTGGTGGTGTTGGAAGATACACTGACCCGGAAAAAGAGCTTGTTGGAAGAGATGGAACAAAGGCAAGTACTCGTAGAAAGCCAGTTGGAAGCCACCGAAGGAGCTTTGTCAACGCTCCGGGACGAGCTGTCGCAAACTTCCCGTTCCCTGGATGCTAAAAAGAATGAATACAGCCTGACCAAAGCGATGCTGGACAACCTGGAAGGCTATCCGCAAGCCATCCGTTTTTTGAGGCAAAGCACCGAGTGGGGGAAAGATTCCGTCTTGTTGTCAGACATCATCACTTGTGAAGAAAAGTATAGAGTCGCCATTGAGAATTACCTGGAGCCTTATCTGAATTTTTATGTAGTAGAGTCGGAGTTGCAAGCCATGGCAGGGGTAAATATGCTTAGCGATGCAGCCAAAGGTAAAGCTAATTTTTTGATACTGAATCATTTTAAAAATTACCAGACGCAAAGTTACCGGCAGTTTGAAGATGCCATTCCCGCCATAGAAATCGTAGAATACGATGAAAAATATCAGTTTTTGGTACATTACCTTTTGGAAGAGGTGTATGTAGTGACCCAAAATCAAGAGAGTTTGCCCCAAACAAAAGAGGCTACCTTTATCACGCAGAACGGTAAAATTATCCGGAAAAAATATTCTGTTTCCGGTGGAAGTGTTGGCTTGTTTGAGGGGAAGAAAATCGGAAGGGCCAAAAACATTGAAAAACTAAGCGAGGAAATCAAACAGCTGGAAAAGCGTCAGGCAGAATTGGAGAAGCTAATAGAGCAAAAGCTGACGGATATGCAACGGCTGAAAGAAGAGTTGAAAAGGGGAGAAATTGAAACGCTCAAAACGGAAGTGAGCCGGATAAATGAGGAGTATATCACCATCAAAACGAAAAAAGAACAATTCGCCTCTTTACTGGAAGATCAAGCCAATAAGCGGGAAACCATCTTCGAGCAATTGGAGCAGCTCAACGAAACGATTCGCGAAAATACACCGAAAGTTGCAGAGGAAGAGGAAACCTTGTTAAACCTTCAGGATCAATACGAAGAGTTTTCGGAAGAATTGATGCGGCATAACGAAGAAACCAGTTCCAAGTCTGCCGTTTATAATCAACAAAACATTTTATTTCACCGGCAAACCAACCAGTTAGAAAGCCTGGAAAAAGAGATTTCGTATAAAGAAACGGCTTTTGAAAGAGGTACGGCCCGCCTGCAAAACAATCAGGAAGAGGTGAAACATACGGAAACGGAAATCCGGCAGTTACAGGAATCCTCCGGTGTGAATGAAGAGGAATTGATTGCCTTGTATGAAGAGAAAGAGTCGATAGAGGCGGGAGTAAACGAAGCGGAGAAGGACTATTACAATGCCCGGGGGCTCATCACGGAAGTGGAGCAACAGGTCCGTTCTTGCCAACATAGAAGACAGGCCCTGGATGAGGTGCTTTTGAAGATGAAAGAAGAGGTCTCACAAACCAGAATGGAAATGGCTTCTGTCAAAGAACGGGTATCTGTGGAGTTTGAAGTAGAGTTGGAAACCCTGGAGTTGGCTGAAGAATATCGAGAGACACCTATGGAAACCTTAAAAGAAGAGGTGGAAAAGGTGAAAGGAAAACTTGACCGGATGGGGCCTATCAACCATATGGCCATTGAGGCGTACCATGAAATTAAAGAACGTCATGATTTTATCATCGAACAAAAGGACGATTTGTTAAAGGCAAAAGAATCCTTGGTTCAGACGATTAACGAAATAGATCAGGTAGCCCGGGAAAATTTTATGAAGGCCTTTACGGAAATCCGGGAGAATTTCATTGAGGTTTTCCGCTCATTGTTTACCGAAGAAGACAGTTGTGATTTAACCCTGGCTGACCCGGACGATCCTTTGAACTCAAAAATTGATATCATTGCCCGGCCCAAAGGGAAGCGCCCTTTGACCATCAATCAGCTTTCGGGAGGAGAAAAGACCCTGACGGCTACGGCTTTGTTGTTTTCCATCTACCTGATTAAGCCGGCTCCTTTCTGTATTTTTGATGAGGTGGATGCCCCTCTGGACGATGCCAATATTGATAAATTCAACAAGATCATTAAAAAGTTCTCTGAGAATTCACAATTTATCATCGTTACGCATAACAAACGTACAATGGCTAGTACCGACATTATTTATGGGGTGACAATGGTGGAACAAGGAGTGACGACTGTGGTACCGGTAGATTTGAGAGACGTAGAGAATCAATTTGAAAGTTGATCGGAATAGGTTGTGGGTGAAACATCTTATGCCTTGATTGGTTCTTAGGAAAAGGGCTTGTTTATGAACAGGTTGCTTTGGACTTGTAATATCTTTTTAGAAGTTTTTATAAAACAAAAATTACAAAATTTCAAGAGCGAAAGCCGGGGGAAATAGTTTGCTCTTTTTAAAGAATTACTTGGTTTTTTTGCTTTCTTTGCGCTTTGATTTTTTTATTCAATGACAAACTTCGTTCCCGTGAAGTTTGTGTGTAATGCTTTCTCAACCGGGTTGAGAAACGGTTTACAGCAGTAATGTTCCATGGTGGTTTATGGCTGTTCCCGACATCCATAAGCATGTTTAAGCCAAAAGTATTTGCCTCAGGGTAGATACTGATGTATTCCTTTTTATTTTCATAGTTAATAATAGTTGCCTAATAGCTAAAGGGTTAAGGGACAGGAAGATTGGTGTGTTTCTGCCCAAAACTAAGGAGAGGAGAGTTACATTGGTGTAATCTAAGGGAATGTAACTTCACGGTAAATTGATGTGGGGTTGAAACTTGATTTAAGCCAAAGGGGTAGCTTGTGAGGCAAAACAGGTAAAATCATGGAATTTATCTCTAAACAACAGTTTATTGCCACCAGTCAGCTTGATAAGCTCAAACTGGATTTTACAGCCGGCTTTTTGATGAAAGTCCTGAGAATTAATAAAATCAATAAAATTTACAGTGGCATCCGGTACGAAACAGACCTGGAGTTTTTGGAAAATGCGCTGAAAGATTTTCAGGTGCGTTATGAGTTTTCTCCCGAAGAAACGGAAAACCTTCCTCAGGAGGGGGCATTTATTACCGTTTCCAACCATCCTTACGGCCTGGCCGATGGGATGATCCTTCTTCGGATTTTATTGGAAAAGCGTCCGGATTTTAAAGTGATGGCGAACTATCTGTTGGAGCAGTTAGAGCAAATCAGACCTCATGCGATCTCCGTGAACCCCTTTGAAACCATGGGAAATCAAGGGATCAGTCTTGCCGGAATCAGGCGTTCATTTGAGCATTTGCAACAAGGGTGCCCTTTGGGTATTTTTCCGGCTGGAGAAGTATCGACTTTGCAAAAAGATGCGGGTGTGGTGGCCGACAAAGTTTGGGAAGCTTCGATTCTAAAATTTATCGCCAAAGCCAAGGTGCCTGTCGTACCGATTTATTTTGAAGGGTACAATAGTAAAATATTCCATTGGTTGGGTAAGATCCACCCTACCTTACGGACGGCCAAACTGCCATCGGAGTTATTAAATAAAAAAGACCAGATCACCAAGGTGCGTATTGGCAAAGCTATTTCTGTGAAAGAACAAGCCCAATGGGAAGACCCCGAAAAGCTTGGCAGGTATTTGCGAGCCAAAACGTATGCCTTGGGCAGTGGTATTAATGTGAAAAAATTTTTCCGGTCTAATTTTAAATTTCCGGCCAAACCTCAACCGGTAGCGGAAGCCTTGGCTACTGACCTGGTTGAAATCAATGTGGATTATATCCGTGAAAAATGCCTGGTGCATACCCATGGTGACTTTGAAGTCTTCATTGCGCATTCACAGGATATTCCTCATATCTTGCAGGAAATAGGAAGGTTAAGGGAAGTTACGTTCCGGGAAGTAGGAGAGGGTACTAATAACCCGATCGACCTGGATGAATACGATTTGTATTATTATCATTTGTTTATCTGGCATAAAACGGAAAGCAAAATCGTAGGTGCTTACCGTATGGGGAAAGGCCGGGAGATTTTCGATCAATACGGGGTAAAGGGATTATATATCAGAAGCTTGTTTAAGGTAAAAGAGGCCTTCCACCCTGTTTTAAAACAGTCGATTGAGCTAGGGCGCTCTTTTATCATCAAAGAGTACCAGCAAAAGCCAATGCCATTGTTTTTACTATGGAAAGGGATCTTGTATTTCTTGTTGAGAAATCCTCAATACAAGTATCTGATAGGACCGGTGAGTATTAGCAATAGCTTTTCGAATATGTCTAAGCATTTGATCATTGCCTTTATCAAAAAACATTTCTACGATTATGAGAAGGCGCAATTGATCCAGCCCAAAAAGGAGTTTGAAGTGAAAGGAAGCAATGTGGATGTGGATATTTTGTTGGAAAAATTCCAAGATAATTTTGAAGAACTGGACAAATTTATTCAGGATATAGAGCCTAACCGTTATAGACTCCCGGTACTATTAAAGAAGTATATCAAACAAAATGCCCGGATCATTGGGTTTAACATTGATCCTATGTTTAATGATTCATTGGATGGTTTGATTTTGTTGGATGTAAAAGAAGTGCCGGAAAAAACGATTGAAGGCCTGAAACGAGAGTTTAAAAAGTTAGCGGAAAACCAATAACGGTTATTGCGGAAGGCAGTACCGGGTGCGTATTTTCCTCTTGTGGGAATTTTACATATCTCGTGATAATGTTTCGATATAATGATAAGAGAGGTTTGTAAGTAGCAAACCTCTTTTTTTAATGCTTAATGCTTCGCTTTTGGATGAGTTTGTGCATTAGCAACATTACCAGTACCATCAGGAGGATTAAAAAATAAGCAGTGGTAAGTCCGCTTTTTATCAAGGTGGCGAAGCTGGTTATTTGTACCAGAAAGTTAGAAAGTTTAGGATAGGCATTTAAAAGTGTTACAATGCCGAGGTTTTCAAAGTAATCAAACAAGCCTGCGAATATCGGTACCAAGCATAGAAAGACAAACGGACGTTTAAACCTACCTAACTTTTGCAATATATAAGCCAAAAGCAGGCTATAGCTGAAGCCGAACAGAAAAGGATATACCATATCCAATGGAATCTGGTAGTTTAGGTAAGCTTCTCTGCCCGGTTCGCCTAAGGTGCTTAGTAATTTGTGTGTATAGCTCAAGTCGTATCCGGTGGGCATCAAATCAAATAATTTCATCCCCTTGGAAAAGCGCATTACATAAGGGATCGTCACGGTTAAGATCAGAGCATAGACCAAATTGGTTAAAAGAAAATAAATGGCAACCCTTTTACCTTTAAGCTGTTTTTTTAGAAATTCCTGCATTTTCAGTGAAATTCATGATGGAATCTTAGCTTCAAGATAAGATCTTTAAGGAAAAAATGGTAGTGTCTGTTTATGGAAAAGTTTACGGGTACACATAGAAGTAATAAAGCTGACTATAGAATCCGTTAACTTTTTCGTTACTGAAAAAGAGGTCTAATTATAAATGCGGCAGTGATATAAAGAATAATGGTGGCAACTGTTATGAGAGCCACATGGAGGTATTTCTTATTATTGTTTCCAAAGCGAAGAAAATTCATGTTTCCTGTCCAGCCTAAAAAGCCAATTACTCCTCCAAGAGCCCCACCACTTACGGCTAATAAAAAGGGCAATCCTCCAACAATATACTCATACCATTTTGGCTTAGGCCCAAAGTCAAACTTTTCATCATTAATTGTAATTTTAGCGTCAAATGGTGAAACCTTTACCTGAACTAAATATTCATTAGGCCCTACTTGAATTTTATATTGATTTTTAGTCTTGTGAATTGCTTTGATTTCTTTTTCTTGGTGTTTTAGATTAATTTTTAAGTCAAATAAACTAGGGGAGACGTTGAAATTTAAAGTAAGGTCGGAAAATTTTTCCTCTTTGAATTTGATTTCCATTTTTTAATATTCGTTTATATGTGGTTTAGTAAAATGCAGGACTTATCAATGATGACTTTGTTAGTTACATTCGTTGATAAAGGTAGTTCCATACATGTTTTTTTAAATAAACTAAGGGATGTTGTCTGAAAATTAGCTTGTTTTAAAGAAGAAATGAAACGATTGGCAAACGAAATACCTAGTCTGTTTCAAGTTTTTTATATGTTAAGTGGAGGGAGCTGCTAAAGGCTACAGATAGTCTGCTACGTGATCTGGTCTAAGTAGGCTTGTTTTAATTGAGAGGGATTTGATACTAGTGTTAAGTAAAATTTAAAATAACGTAATAATTCAGTACCTTTAGAAAAAAGATGAAAAGGTACAGGGTCAAATTACTGCAAGAAGAAGTATCCGAGCTTAGAGCGATAATTGATAA
>NZ_JBDKWZ010000023.1:0-117147 GCF_039710355.1 Rapidithrix thailandica
GAATGCTTGGCAAAATGACCGCAACAACAAAGAAAGTCGGATAAACTGGCAGTTTACCACCAAGGAATCAAGAGTGAAACTAAAAAGACTTTATCCGTCATTTAATGATTAACATAACACTAGGTAAGTTGGTACTGATCAGCTTGTCCGTACTGGCTGAAAACGACTCAATGGTTTTGTATTCCTGGTTAAACCCGGCCAATACGTTGAAGGCATGTTTTCCAAAAGTTTTCCGAAGGTTCGTATAAATATTATATACATTGTAGCGGGTATACGTATTCGAACTGCTCGCGCTGGAATTTCCGTCTCGCTTCAGAGGCATACCCGGTCCGAGGCGATAGGGAAGCGGAAATTGATAACGTTCCCCTTTATCGTTGGACCTACGGAAAGTCGCATCCCCTTTTAAACTCCAAACATCTTTGATCAGAGACATATCGAAAGAAAAGGTCGATTGAAAATCATTGGTCCAGGTGTTGGAACGTCCCCCTTCTTTCAAACTCCCGATCATACTGGCACCGGTCTTGGTATAGCTGCCATCCGGGTTGGTAATGACATTCAGCGAATTCGAACGGTTCACATTATGAAAAAACAACCAACCTCCGTATTCCGGCTCATCGTATTCACTATAGGTAAAAGAAGTATTGTTTTTCAGTACCAACCAATCGGTTAAGTTTACATCTACCTTCCCCCGAAAATTGTATCGATCGTAAATATCATTGCCATAGCGCAGCATTCCTTCCTGACGGGTATAATCCCCGGAGAGATAAAACGTCACCTCTTCTACACTCTTAGATACACTTATATTGTGATTCATAATGGTAGAAGAGCCGGTATAGATCTCGTCAAACCAATCGGTAGCACCATAATATTTCCAGGCTTCGGGGTTGTTCGGATCTACGATGACTGCGGGAGCAGAAGGATCATCCACCCGCTTTTGCCCGTAAGCAAAGTCTACATCTTGGTACAAGTCGTACCAGGGTTCAGCCATTACGTCTTTGTACTTCATCACCTGATACGGGTTTGTAACCACCTCCGGTCTGCGGGTCAGCTTTTTCGTTCCGTAATTGGCATTATAAGTCACTTTCAAATCTTTGGACGTTCCGTTTTTGGTGGTGATCAACACCACGCCAAAAGCCGCCCGGGCGCCATAAATTGCCGCAGAAGAGGCATCTTTTAACACCGAGATACTGGCAATATCATTGGGATTCAATAAAACCAACTCCGATTCCGTCACCGGGACATTGTCCACCAAAATCAACGGAGAGCCTTTTCCGTCCCCGTTACCGGAATTGATAGAGGTAACCCCCCGAATGTTGATACGAGGAGCAGAATTAATCTGTCCGCTGCCTTGGATAATATTTAAGTTAGCTACCGAACCTTGCAAGCCACTGGAAATATTGGCAATCGGCCGGTCTTCAAGCACTTCCGCTCCTACAGCATCTACGGCACCGGAAAGGTTGATTTTCTTCTGTTCTCCATACCCTACTACTACCACCTCATCCAGAGTAGTGGCATCTTCTTGCATCACAATATTCACCACATGGCTATTCCCCAATTCCACTTCTTGCGTAACATAGCCGATAGAACTGAATACCAACACACTGCCCTCCGGTACATTAAAGCGGAAATTTCCTTCATAATCGGAGGTCGTTCCTCTGGAAGATCCTTTGATCAGAATACTCACCCCCGGAAGGGATAACCCTTTTTCATCGGTTACCTTACCTGAAACGGTCACCTCCTGAAGCACTTGTACCGGTAGCGCATGGCTTGACTTTTTGGCAGCTGATTTTTTAACACTGATATTCTCATTGACTTGCAAAAAACGCAATTCGCCTTTCCGGGCAATTTCGGTCAACAGCTCCGCTACACTGATATTTTTCAGGTTAATATTCAAGCGCAACTGTTTGTCAATAGCTTTTTTATCTACGGTAAACTGATAATCCGTTTTGTTTTCGATGGCAGTAAACACTTCCATCAAAGAGGCATCTTTCACATGAAAAGAAATATACACCTCCTTGATGCTTGTACGCGTTTTTTGGGCATTGCCTTCCCGGGCAAATAACAAGGTAAAAACGCAGCTCTGGACGAGAAATCCAATTAAAGCATACTTCGACAGCATTTTAATGAGTCGTAAAAGTTTTTTTTCCATAACTTTGTAGCGTTAGGTTAATTAATTATTTAATTATAAGCATACTCCTCCCGGCCAGGCGTGCCAAGCTACACCGGTTGTGAGTAATGTTATTAGCAGCAAGGGACCAGTGCATTGCAGTACTGGTTTCTTCTTTTCTAGCTAGTATTCATGTCTTTAAGTCAGCATATTTGGTTGCAAAAAATACGATTATACATTGTTAGGTTGTTGGTAGTGATCAGGCTTAGGTATTCGGTTTTTCATAAGAACAGATTTTATATGCTCACCCAACACGTTGAATGAGTATTCAAAATTTCCCAGTAGGCCAACTGTCCTCATGCAACAAGTAGTGATTCGAATGTGTTAGGTTATTATCTATTATTAGGTTCAGTCGGCAACAGTTCGCTTTTCTATCTCTCTATTCATACTCAAGGTAAAATGCCTTTACTTACTCTTGACGGAATACGGTCTATTGATATACTTTGACCCAATCTACAATCATTTGCACCGGCAAGTCTTCCGGTTTGACTTTTCCTACCCATGAGCCACCCAGTTGTTGGTCGATTAACACATAAAAAGGTTGATCGTAGGGCCATTGTGAAGGGTCTACCCCTTCTACCCTTGGGTAGCGGAAGGTTTCTTTCCCGTTCAGGGTAAAAACCAATTTGTCAGGATACCATTCCAAACCGTACGTATTAAATTGATTGATATCCACTTTGGCCGTTCCATGATGCGGAGGGTTTTCTTTTTCTTTCAATCCCAAGGTGTAATACGAATGGGTAGTTTGGTAAATGATCTCGTCAAAATTGAGATGCTCCATAATGTCAATTTCCCCATTTCTCGGATATTTTCCATATTTCTTTTGCTCAGCCAACATCCACATTGCCGGCCAGGCACCTTGTGCGCATTCCAGTTTAGCGTGTATTTCTATCTTCCCATATTGAAAAGCAAACTTTCCTTTGGTATACACCCCGCCGGTTAAAAAGGGCCTGGGATCATTTACCGTATCCGGGTTGACAATGCCTTTTAAATATAACTTCCCGTCTGATAGGCCATAACATTGAGGATCGTTGGTCATATGTTTTCCCCAATCCGCTTGATTCGGAGGAATTTTGGTCCACTTGCTTGTATCCAATTCCGAATTATTAAAATCATCCTGCCATACGACCTGCCAATCCTCTTTTACTCTTCCTTCTTTTTGCACATAGATATAAGAGTCAAGCAATTCGGAAGGTGATTCCTTACACCCTGTAATAAAGATTACAAGTGCGATGATCAGATACGGATACTTTTTCATTTCTATTTCAAATTTGAGTTATTGCCTACTAAATACTTTTATATATGAATGTCAGCTCCCTATAAGCACAAGGCTTATGACATTAGGTAGAGGAAGAATATTTATTTTGTTTCAAATTGTCTATCCTCACCAATTACGCTCCTCAAAACATGGTGATCCACACCTCTTTTCCTTTGATTTGGTAATTAAAATTCAATGAATAACTCAGGCTTTTCAACACCGCCTCCAATGCCTGTTGACTGTAAGAGGTATTGATCAGGACTTCCCGGTTCTGAGGATTTTCCAAATGGATGGTGACCCCGTACCAACGGCTGAGTTTTTTGACAATCTCGGTCATTCCGTCTTCCTCAAACACCAGATTACCAATACGCCAGCCAAACTCTTTATCAGGGTCAAACGGCCGTTTCCCTAACTCGTTTGAAATCCGTTGATACACAGCCTTTTCTCCAGGAATCAAGTGTATTTCCAGAGGAGATTCTCCCTCTATATTTACCTGAACTTTTCCCGTAGCCAAGGCAACACTCGTAACGTTTTCTTCCGGATAGGCCGATATACTAAAAGAGGTACCCAACACCTGAGTACGGGTATTACCCGCCCGAATGATAAAAGGCATCAAAGTATCCCGCTTCACATCAAAAAAGGCTTCTCCTTCCAGGTATACGCTCCGGTTTTTTCCGGTAAATTTTTCCGGATAACGCAAGCTGCTTTCCGCATTGAGTTTGACTTCGGTGCCATCGGCCAGGTAAAAATTCGACTTGGAACCTGCCGGATTGTATTTGGTGACCCACTGGACTCCTGCTTCTTCCTGTATTTCAAGGGTGTTAAAGTAATACAATCCCCATCCAGATACGAATAATAAACCGATCATAGAGGCTATTTTTATCCAGGAGAAATGCTTCTGTTCTGCTTTTCGATGGACTTTAAAATGTGTTTTTTTCACTAGAGGTGATCCGGAAGAAACCGATTGACGAAATTGCTTCCAACTACCTTCGGCATTATAAGAGGTGGTTTCTTCTTGGCAAAGACCCAGTAAATCCCAACTTTCTTTAAGCTCACGAAAATACTCAAAGTTTGCCTCCGAAGCGTCTATCCACTGAAGCAGCACTTCCCGTTCTTCTTCCGATATTTCTCCGGTGATAAACTTGACAGTTAATTCCTCTTTGATCTTTCGTTCGTCCATTTTCCGTTTGCTTTGCTCCTATGACAAGCCTCAACGGATTTACCCTTACAGGTTTTTAATTTTTTTTCAAGAAACTTTCGGAAGAAGGTAGGAGGAAAGAAGGACTGAGGGATTGAAGGATTGAAGGGGGGGATTATTAAGGCTACTCCATTATACACCACAAATTACCCTATATGTTTCTTTAACGACCTATTTGTGGTTTTAAGAGCAATCAAATGCAATTGGAAAATAGTAAAGCGCTTATTTCAACAACTCGCGCAGTTTGAGCAAACCTCTGGAAATTTGGGTTTCTACGGTTTTCACTGATATCCCCAAATGCTCGGCAATCTCCCGGTACTTCATTTTATGAAATTTACTGAGTACCAACACTTCCCGGCAACGCTCCGGCAAAGCCTCCAAAGCTTGTCGAACTTTCTCTTCCAGTTCTTCCTGCTCTGATTTAAAGGCCTCTTTGGGCAAGGTGACTAGTTCTTCCTGTTGTTGGTTTTTCAGGACTTTGAGGTGTTGGTAATGCGTGTCCCGTACTTTCCGGGCATTGATATGATTCAGGCAGAGATTGTGAATCGCTTTATAAAGATAGGATTTGATAGAGGTGTTAATCTGAAGTTCTTGCCTTTTGTTCCACAGCTTTAAAAAGACTTCTGACACGACCTCTTCAGCCGTATGTCTCTCCCGCACAAAGCTCTCTGCATACAAGCACAACCTTACATAATAATTTTTATACAAGTACTCAAAAGCCCAGTCCTCCCCCTTTTGCAAGTGGGGCACCAACGCGGTGCCTTCTCGCCCAGGAGATGTTTCAGATAAATAGTTTTCTGTTTGCTGTTGCTCTTGCAAAATTAGTGCTTCCATAAACTCTGGCTTGGGCTTTTTCATTCTTATAGGGCAAATTTATCGAACACAGTTGATTGCTCTTCAAAGGGGCTAATGAACAAATTAAGAAGTTTTTGTATCCGTGGAGTAAACGTTTTCCCCAAAAAGCAAATGAGCAATTACCTAAAAAGCAGGTTTACTCTGGTAATTCCGGTTTGGAAAAGTCCATATTCAAGCGGGAAAAACAGATGGGTTAAAGAAGGGATTCTTAAGGGTGCTTTTCTCTCTATTGTGTAAACAGTGTTACTAGTTAAGCTTGTAAGTTTCATTATTTTCATAGTTACGTTCTTGCTTGTAACCTTTCACCGGACCACAGTGAAAGTGATAGTTGCTTTTTCAAACTTAATCAAAAGTTACGGGTTGACAAAGTTATGAAGCCTGCATACCTTGTAATTTTTCTATTCAACAGGTACCTTCCCCTTTGCACAAGCAGGGTAAAAGCCTATTTATTTCGCTACCGGATTTTCCATATCTTAATACCGGAACTCGGGATATTTCCCCAAAAAACAATCAATCAATCTGCCTATCGTAATTCAAATGAGGGGATAAGGCATAGTCCTTCTACTCCCCATGGACACCAGCCGTTGGAAAAACAAAAATTATGAAGTGCGTTTATCCGGTTAGCGCTTCAAAATTTTTTCAAAAGTAGTATCGCCCAGTTGCTTGGCTACATCCAAGGCACTGAGCTTTCGTTGGTGGGTACGGGCCTCAGCATCCGCTCCGTTTTTCAACAATAACTTGGCAATGGCATAAAGTTCTTTACGGGCCTGGGTAATCTCTTTAGCCGAGAGTTCCTTTTGATACAGAGAAGCTTCTCCGGCTTCATTTTGTTTTAACTCACTCAATTCTTTGGCCACTATCAATAAAGGGGTAAGGTTGTTATCAAAGTCACTTTGCCGGAGCATCCGGGCCCATTCCGGGTTTGAAATGGGCAAATTCACATCCGCCCCTTTGGCAATGAGTAGTTTTACCATGGCTTTGTTATGAGCCTGGATGGAATAATGCAAAGCCGTGGCGCCCCGCTTATCAATCAAATCAACAGGATATCCCTTCGCCAAAATCTCTTTTACCAAAGTACGGTCTCCCCCATTGCAAGTAGCAGCAGTTGAGAGCAACAAATTTCCGGAAGGGTCAAACAACTCATTAATTGCTTTATTTCTCAAATCGAAGGGGATATTTTCCCGTTCAATCATCCGGAGGCGGTCAAAGATCCACTTTTCTGTCAGGGTATCTCCTTGTGTGTATTTTGCCTGCCAATATGCTGCCGACTCCCGCTTAGGATCATACCCTACTTCTAAGAACAACCGGATCAATTCGAGTTGGCAATTATCTGCGGCCCATTGTATAGGCATACCATAGCGTGAAATCACATTGACTTCCGCTCCTTTTTCCAATAAAAAATCCACCAGCTCCCGGTTGCCCCTACTGGAAGCGTAGAACAACAAAGTAGGCTCCCAGGGTTGGTTGCGGTAGTTCACATCAAACTGATGTGTTTCAATTAGCTGTTTCACCTTTTGGGTTTGTTCTTTGCGAATATACTCTTCCAGTTGCCGTTTGAGCGCCTTGTCATCAACATCTGTTACGGTATCGGCAGTTGCTGCACAAGGAACCGTCAGCAAAAGGCTCAATAAAATACTACAAACTAAGGCGCTCAAATGATACATAAATTTGGTCTTTAATAATAGGTTCGGTGTTAAACAAAGCTACTTCTATTCCACTGTAATTCAAAAGTCCCGTTACATTCCGGAATCTTATACAGCCATCGCTACGGTTTCAAATACGTTCGGGCAATACATTACCGCTACTTTTCCGGATAAAGAGAACTGATATTATCATGCCATAGCAAGACTTCGAACTTTTTCTTTTTTGAAAAAAGGAATTATGGCACCCACTCATCTAAGAGCATGTTTACATTTCACCTTTTGGGCTAAAAATCCCCATTTCAGGAACCTCAACGCATCTTTTTTGAGAACCCTAAACTGAAAATTTTCATCATCAAAGGGGCGGCCCCCGCAACAAATTTTAAACAGGCTCTACTATGAAACTTCTCCTCATAATATTAACTTTTCTAAATGAAGTAGATGTACCATTAAATTGCTTTCGCAAATGCAATGCAAGGAAATAGACGATTAGCAGCCATCATGTTTACTGATATGGTAGGATACAGCGCACTGTCTCAAAAAGACGAAGCGCTTGCCTTGGAATTGCTGGATGAACACCGCCTGTTGTTACGGCCTTTTTTTGAAAAGCACGAAGGAAGAGAAATCGAAACTGCGGGGGATTCTTTTTTTGTGGAATTCAACAGTGCGGTAGAAGCCGTACAATGTGCCATAGAAATTCAGTCAGCCTTGTATCAGCGGAATAACAAGGTTGATAAAGAACGGAGAATCTTATTGCGCATCGGCTTGCATATCGGGGATGTGGTGATCAGTCAACAACATGTACACGGAGATGGGGTTAATATTGCCGCCCGGATGGAACCCTTGGCCGCTCCCGGGGGAATTTGTATTTCCGAAGACGTAGCCCGGCAAATCCGTAACAAAGTGCCATTCCCGGTGATCAAGCTGGGTAGAGGAAAACTGAAAAACATTTCCTTGCCCATTCATATTTATTGTATTCAACTTCCTTGGCAAAAGCAAAACCCGCATCTACCTCAAAAAACGTCCGTCAGGCACCTTTTTCTCAATATCGGTTTAGCCCTGCTTGCTTTGTTTTTGGCCTTTCTTCTCTTCAGAAGCCATCAATTAGAAAATAAAACCACTTATTCCAAAACCCGACTGGCCGTATTACCCTTGACCAATATTAGTTATGATTCGCAAAATGAATACTTTGCCGATGGCATGACTGAAGAGCTGATTTCCAGTCTGTCAAAAATCGGGGAGTTAAGAGTGATTGCCCGTTCTTCCGTTATGAAGTACAAAGGAGGGCAAAAAGATATTGCACAAATCGGAAAAGAATTGATGGTAGGTACCATATTGGAAGGTAGCGTGAGAAAATTTGAAAACAAGGCCCGGATTACGGTACAATTGATAGATGTTTCGACTCAGGAGCACCTGTGGTCAATGGATTATGATCGTGAATTAAAGGATATCTTCCACATTCAGAGTGAAATCGCCCAAAATGTAGCCAAAGAATTAAAAGTCAGACTAATAGCAACAGAAAAAGAACTCCTGTCAAAAATTCATACCGATAATATCAATGCCTATCAGGACTACCTGGTGGGAAAGTATTACATGAATACCAGAACATCCGAAAGCATTCATTCAGCTATCCGGCATTTTGAATTGGCAATCAATCAAGATCCTCAATTTGCGCTTCCTTATGCCCATCTTGCCTATTGTTATACATTGGCCGGTGTGGCCGGTTATGGTGAAATTTCCCGGGAAGAAGCTGAGAAAAAAGCTTGGAATGCGGTAAACACAGCCTTACAGCTCGACAGTACACTGGCCGAAGCCCATGCTGCTTTGGCCTATATTCAATTCCGAATTGATTGGGATTGGATTAGTGCCGACCGGGAATTCCGCAAGGCGATCTCCTTAAACCCCAGCTATGCCACCGCACATGAATGGTATGCCTTGTTCTTGAGTATTCATACACGGCTGGATGAAGCACTTGTCGAGATTCAAAAGGCTTATGAGCTGGACCCTCTCTCCCTCAGTGTAAATACCGGGTATGGCCGGGTGTATCATTTTAGAAATGAATTAGACAAAGCCATTACCCAACTTGAGAAAACACTAACACTGGATCCCGGTTATGCTGAAGCCTACTTTGCTTTGGGTATGACGTATTATAAAGACCATCAACCGGAAAAAGCTTTGCCTGCCATGCAAAAAGCAGTAAAGCTCTCCGGGAGGCGTCCGGTAATGTTGGGATTAATGGGACTGGTTTACCTACAAAAAGGCGATACTACTATGGCCCTGCAACTATTATCAGAACTGGAAACCCCTCCTATGAATAGTGATCAACTTTATGCTTGTGCGTTTATCAAAATGGGCTTGGGACGCGAACATGAAGCCTTTGATATTTACGATCAATTGGTGAAAGAAAAATACGGAGTGCTGATTTATATGAACGCTGAACAAAATCTCTTCAAAAAAAGTAATAGACTTCATCCTCGCTTTCAAAAGCTTTTGGATCAGATAGGTTTTCAAAAATAGTTGTATGCACTTTTCAAAACCCACCTGTAAATCTCCGGGGCATTCACATAGTAGAGGCTGTCTAAAAAGATAATATATAAACACTGGGGTTTGTACAGGAGCAATGAATTGCAAATCAAAAGCTTGTATTTCATAGCCTGTCTGGAATTTTATGCTCTTTTGACTTTTTAGACAATTCCCCCCTTTCGGTTACAAAGAGGCAGAAGCTTGTTGAAGCAGGTTGGAAAGCAATGGGTAATCCACCTCCTGGCCTTCGGTAATGGTAGCGGTTTTTCGATCTGGACTTGACATGGATTTGAAAAGCCCTTCGATTTCATCAAGCCCACCGGCATTAAAAACCATAAAAGAAACCTTCTTTTTGGCTACATGGATTACACAGGCATAAGAGCCATTCTTAAGGAAATGGGGTTTTCCGTATTGTATCCGTTCTTCAATGGAGGGGATGGTTTTCCGGATCATGTTACGCAATGATTCACAAATACTCACTTGCCAGCCCTCGTGTTTTTGAATGTATTCAGTGACTTCAGCATTCATCTTCGGTTGATTTAAAGTTTAAGCAAAAAATATTGTTTTGGGCATTCTTTTCTCTTACTCCCCCACATTAACCGGATGGTGTAAATGCTCTTACCCTTGTGCATAAGCCTCTTTCAATTTATGGATATCAAGTTTGTCCATTTGAAGCATCGCCTGCATGGCCTTTCGCGACTTTTCAGCATCTTCACCATGAATCAACTCATTCAAACCGTTGGGCACCACTTGCCAGGATACTCCGTATTTGTCTTTCAACCAGCCACAACGTTGCTTTTCTCCTCCTTCGGAAAGCTGTTCCCACATTTCATCGGTTTCCTCCTGTGTTTCACATTTGATAAAAAAGGAAATTGCTTCCGAAAAGGTAAATTGAGGTCCTCCGTTCAAAGCCATAAATTCTTGTCCGTTGAGGTAAAAAGTGATCGACATCACTGCTCCTTCCGGTATTCCGGATACTTCTGCCGCCTCTTTTCCATAGCGACTGATGCTTCCGATTTTTGAGTTTTTAAAAATAGAAGTATAATAATTTACGGCCTCTTCGGCATTGCCATCGAACCATAAAAAAGGGCTGATTTTCTGTGAAATTGCGTGTTCCATTCTTCCAAGGTTTTTAAGAGTTTGATTGTAAAATTGATACCACAAATTTACTCCCTTACTTCTTACCTTAGAAGGTGCAAAAACGACATTTTGAAGGGCAAAATACGACATTATAAAAACCCGGTTTCATTCCCAAGGAATATTTCACGGCAACGTCCCCTGTAAAAAAAATCAAAACAGGTTGAATGCCCTGAAATTAGGTCTACTCGTCAAGGGAGAAAAAGCCCATGGAATATTCAATAATATAAACAGTAAACCGGCTGTAAACCAAAGTGCCATGGTTTTAAACTTTTCTTTGTCTGCGGCTTTCCGTTTGGCTTTGGCCGAACCTATCGTAATGATCAGAATGGCGATAAACATCATGGAGCTGTGTTCCATTCCGAAAAAGCGGATTTCCCTTTGATGGACCGCTTCGCCAAAGTTCTGAAAAAAGTAGGTGATTAAGGGACTGATAAAATACAACCACAGGCCGATAAGTAACTGTATATGGGCAATAGTAACAGTCGTATGCCTAACGGTATTGTCAAATTCAGAAAAGGTACTTTGAGAAACCCATCCCTTGTAAGCCCGGTAAAGAGCAAAACATAAACTGGCCAAAACCAACCAACGAACAATCGAATGAGTTGCTAACAATGTTGCATACATATCACAAATATTTAACTTCGGAAACTAGAATTCACAAGAAAGGCCAAAGATAGGTATTAGAGCACTCCGCGCTCGTTTAACAATCATTTTTATAGACAAAAATAGTGCGTTTGGGAATTTTCAGCGTTGCTCCTTATTTAATTTATGAAGTGAATTAAACTCTTTCTTTTTCCGAAAAAATGTTTCAAAAAGGCCTCCTCTGTCTTACTTTTTTCAACAATAGCGTTGGCTATTCTCTTCAAAAAGTACCTTGATGAGCCGATTTTGATTCCATCTTCGGTCAAAAACTATACGTTTAAATCACTTCTATATCAAAAAAAGCCCTCCCGGAGGAAGGCTTTTCAATACATTTTTAACTCGTGAATTACTACCTGGTAATTACCCCAAGCTCGGCCACACAGGCCCAGGCTTTTCCATCCACTTCCTTAAGCGTACGGAAACGGATAAATTGTCCTTTCACAGGTTTTTCAAAACGGATTTCTTGCAACATGGGGTTGTTTTTGATATTGTCAAAACTTCCTTTTGCAATAGCTTTGCCCCAGTTTTTTCCATCTTCACTTACGTAAAATTCAAATTCTTGTACCGTTCCACTGATGTTTCGATCGGTACGTGGCTGATAGGTAAAACCCTTTAAATCAGTTTTTTGCCCTAAGTCCACGGTAATTTCATGCGGGTGCCCTTCGGTGTTACCGTCCCAGGGCGTATGCCAATAGGTGGAAGGATTGCCATCAATGGCTTTGTCCCCTCCGTAATTTTTCACGGCTTCATCCGTAGCGACCAACTTCCAGTTACCTTTGCTGATATCAAACGATTTTTCGATCAGCTCACTGGCTTGGGCAGCCCCTTCTCCAATGAATGCCCGGGCTTTTACAACTCCTCCTTCCTTTAAGACAAAAGGTTGGGTATAACGGGTAGAGGCAGTAGTAGGCTCGGAACCGTCCAGGGTATAATAAATAATCGGGTCCGGTGTTTGGCAAGCGATGTGCACCTGCCCTTCTTTCGAACGGGTAATCTGCGGGTCGCTAAGAATTTCAGGCCCTTTGTACAAACCGATATTGGCCAAGGTAGGGGTCGCCCGGCTGGCAAGGATCTTCACCCGTACTTTGCCGGTTGTCACCATTGGGAAGCGTAAAATCCGTTTGTAACCCACCACGGTATACCCGGCAATTTTCTGCCATTGCCCGTCCAGTTGTGCTTCTACTTCAAACTCTCCGATGCGTTGCCCGTGGTTTTTGATGTCTTCTTGCAATACGAGCCGGTTAAAGGTCTTCTCTCCGTTCAAGTCCAGTTCAATAGTAGCTTGGGCTTGTGCCGGCTGCCAGCTGGTTTCCAAATTACCATCCAATGCATTTTCAGCCGGATGTCCTTCCATCGTAGTTTCACTTTTCGCTTTGGCATCAGCAGCCAGGTTATGCGCAAATGTTTCCTTCACAATCCGCCCTACCTCTCTCAAGCGTTCCGCATCTTTGTCCGGGATCAGGCCCCTTCGGTCAGGCGTAAGGTTTAGCAGAAAGACCGTATTTCCCCCTACCGAGCGGTACCAGGTATCCAACAATTCATTCACGGTTTTTACATACTGCTCCTCATCCCGGTAAAACCAACCGTGGCGAATGGAGGTATTGGTTTCGGCCGGATACCAGTACAGGTATTTACCCTCCTTCACTTTGGCGTCACTGCCCAGGTCTTCCTGGGTCATGTCCGGCCAATTGCCTTCTTCCGGCTTGTTCGGGAAAGGAATCACACTCCATTCGTCTTTCCTTGTGTGCCCGGCTTCGTTACCACACCAGCGTACATCCGGTCCTTTGATCGCAATGACGGCATTGGGTTGCAGTTTGCGGATCATATCGTACCAGGCCTCGTAGTTATAAGTCTGTCCGGTACCGGGTTTGGGATTGGCCCCGTCAAACCACAACTCCGAAATTTCCCCGTATTCGGTTAGCGTTTCATAAAGCTGGTTCATAAAATAGGTATCGTAGTCAGTCAGTTCGTATTCGAAAACCCGCTCCACGGATTTTTGGTGGTCCGGATCGGAAGGGATTTTGGTCAGCTTTCGTTCGGAACCATTGCCATAAAGCCCTCCTTCCCGTTCAATTTCGTGCAAGTCGGCCGGAGAAAGGTACACGCCTAACTTGATACCTTCATCCTGACAAGCTTCGGAAAGCTCCTTCATTACATCCCCTTGACCGTCTTTCCAGGGGCTGTTTTTTACCGAATGCTCTGTATAGCGGCTGGGCCAAAGACAGAAGCCATCGTGATGCTTGGCCGTAATCATGGCCATTTTCATCCCGGCGTCCTTCATCACACTCACCCACTGACGGGTGTCCAGTTCGGAGGGGTTAAAAAGAGAAGGGCCTTCTTTGCCGCTGCCCCATTCCACCCCGGTAAAGGTATTGACCCCAAAGTGTAAAAAGGCAATGAATTCGTGTTTTTGCCAGGCATATTGCCTTTCGGTGGGTACTACCCGGGCCGCCTTTTGGAGAATAGCCTCAGGGCTATCCCCTTCTTCAATTTTAATTAAGTTGCTTGTTTCCGTTTTTTGTTCTTTTACCGGAGGCTGGCAGGCCATCCCCCAGAGTAGCATAATGAATGCAAGACAAGTAGTTAGTGATCGATTCATATTTATCATGTTTGGATTGAATACCAAAGCTAGTGAAATTTCTCGGAAGCGCGCTTTTGTGACTTTCATGAGAAAACGAACACATAATACCTTTCAAATCAACACTTTGCATAAGGTCTTCTTAGCAAATTCCTGCAAACGTTTGCCTGAAAAGTATGAGAAAGAAAGCACTTTATGAGTAGTGAGGAAATAATAAATACTCCCGGGTTTGCTCCAGGCCCGGCAACTACATCTTTCACCGGGAGGCTAAGAAACGTTTGAATAAGCAAGAATAACTTTAAAATATATACCCATATGGCAGTATCAAAAATATTTAAGAATCTTTGATAGTTTTTAAAAATTACGTACTTTGAGGTAAGGGTATTTTTTAGTGGAGCTAAACAAGCATCAAAAAGAGAAAGTGTTGAATAACCCACCGGAAAGCCTTCATGATGGGATAGGAGTTTTGGCAATAAACAAATTAACATCAATTAAACGATAAAGCCATGCAATCTAATTACTTAAGACACCTCGGTCATATTATCGACCAGAAGAAAAGAGCTCAGCGGATGAAATTGCTTACCGCTATTGAGCAACCTACAATCCCTCCGGAATTCAACCCGAAAGACTATCTCAGTTTTTTAATTCACGTAGATGCCGAGTTGGAACACGGATTAATGGTACAATACCTCTATGCAGCCTACAGTATGGGTGGAGACCAAATTGAAGAAAAGGACCGTGAAAAAGTAAAGCGTTGGCAGGAAATTATTTTGGGCATTGCCAAAGAGGAAATGGGCCACTTTGTTTCGGTTCAAAACGTGCTAAAGGTAATTGGTGCCCCTTTGAACTTCGGCCGGCAGGATTTTCCATGGGACTCCAAGCTCTATCCCTTCGAATTTTGTCTGGAACCATTTACACTTAACTCCCTGGCCAAATACGTTTATGCCGAGTCACCGGAAGGCTGGATTGAACCTAGCCCGGACGATGATCAAGAGACATTGGAAATAAAGCAGGAAATCAGAAACGTACTGCAAGATACGGAACATGGTGATCCTGTGGGTGTCATATTCGCAGAGGTTCTTAGTATTATCAAGGACCCTAAACTCATCCCCGATAATGTCTTTCTGCCGGAAACCTACCCCCTTCAGGCGAAATTTGACGAATGGGGAAGAGGCTATAAAGGCGGGGCGCGTGGAAACAGTACTCTGGGTAACCCCAAAGGTGCACCGGATGTATTGGTAGCTCCTTTAAGCTCCCGTTCGGATACGGTTGCTGCCCTCGAAGCCATTGCCGAACAGGGTGAAGCCACATCCGGTGAAGAGAATGAGTTATCCCATTTTGAAAGGTTTTTGGGTATTTACAAAGAATTGAGAACAATGCCGGTCGACTTTTCCCCTTCCAGAAATGTTGCCTTCAATCCCACCATTGCCGAGGGAGTTGCCGACCCTTCCATTGACCCCTCGGAAGGAGAAACAAGTGATCAGCGAAGAGACATTATCGAAAACCCTCTGGCACAAACCTGGGCCAATCTCTTCAATGTGCGCTACAGGATGTTACTTACTTTATTAAAACATAGCTTTCTGTTAGATGACGGATTCAATTATTCAGGTGCTTATTCTCCAAGAGGGACTATTATCCACTCTACCTTCGGAGAAATGTACAACTTAAGGAGTATAGCCAATGTGCTGGTAAAACTTCCGATAAGCACAGGTTCCGATATCATGGCAGGCCCTCCCTTCCTGATTCCCTACACGATAGATTTACCCTCCAGTGAGGCAAGCCGATGGAGAGTCCATCAGGATTTACTGGAAGCCTCAGGTGCACTCATTGAAGTGTTGCTTCAGTCTGGTGATGAATCCAACCACAAATATTTGTACTCCTTAAGGGAGGCGGATAAGCAATTGAACAACATTGCTGAAAAAATAACTGCTGTACCTGCTTAACGAACTTTTTAAAACTGAGCATATGAAAATCATAGATATAAGAATTTTGCCTCCAATGGCTATTGGAAGACTAGGCTCTTCAGAAATACCAATGGCCGCATTTAACCTGAAGGTAATGGAAGATAAGCCGCTCGATTTCCGGCAAATCGTCCCCAAAGAGTCGCTGCAAGTTGACCCGAATACAGGTGTCATAACTAGCTATCAGGAAGAAAACATCATCTTCAAAGATGCCGAGAACATCAATGACAAAAACGGAAAAATCCGCCCGGTGGCGCCATTCTTAGAAGTTTTTGCCATTACAGATGAAAATCCGGGTATGCTGGTCCCTTTAACCTTAGGCTTGCTGGAACAGGCCGGCTTATCCGTCAATGACATTTCATGGAATGTGCATGTAGGTAATATTAAAATATACAGAAGGACCCAAAATGAAGACGACAAAATCAGTGCTGAACTGACTGACATTACCACTCATGAACGCAAGCCACTGCTAGGCTTTTGTAATAATTTTCGAGAAGGGAAAACCCTTCCTTTAGGGCATATACAATTTATTCAGCCAACGGAAGAGTTTCCGGAGATCAGGCTTCGCTACACTCCCGGACCGGGGAAGGTGTACGGAACCAGAAAAGATAGAATTGAATCTGCCGGGGCAGAACCTACACCAGATCCTGTGTATCAATATTACGGAGAAGATTTCCTTCTTTATAATGAATCCGGTGACTGGTTAAACTATAAGGAAAAGGGAATCCCCAATCCAATGTATACTAACCCGGCTCAAATATTTGCAGGCTATTACATAGACGAAACCCAGGAGCAGGTAAGCTGGGGATACCTGGACGATGAATGTGATGGATTTGCTTCGGTACATTTAAAAAATTACGATGGAGAAGTACTGAAAGCCAGAGCCCATATCAGTGCCGGGCCACCGGCCTTTGCACCGGATACCTTGCCTGTAAGAGTGGTAACCGATGAATTGGAGCAAATCCTTTTGGGGCCGGAAGTAGATCAGGAAGTGCCTATTGAAGATGCCGAAGAAATTATCAGACGTGCACTGGAAACCGTACGTTTAATGAATACGGCCATCATGAACGGAAATCTTTACGATGGCCAGTCCAATGTAGCCAGTACTATGGTGAGGCAGGATACTAACGACTTCGGAAGGCTATATGAACCCATCATGGCTACTTCGTTGGTGGATAATTTGGCCGTAAGAGCGATTCACGAGCGCGTGTATAATGGCATAAGCACCGGAGCTACCCCCTGGTTTGAAAATGCCTTGCGCAGACCGAATAAAATAGGCAACCTCTCTAACGAAGAGCGCAGAAAAATGCCTGCTTTAATGAGGGGGGCCGATGGAAGGGCTTTATGCTTTACTCACCGGCAAATCAATACTATCATCAGATGTGCCGCTTCGGCCATGTTTAGCAATGCCAGTAAAAAACTGGACATAGACGAGGGCAGCCCCATGGCAGTCAATGACCTGAGTGGTCAGCTGCATTACCGGGGCAAAGGAAACCCCTTCTCCATTTTACCCAGAACCGCTATCTCCAATTGCTTTCCGGGCTTGGAGTTCGATTTCCGGAACCTGTGGCGCAGGGCATTTGTAGGGCTTACCTTAATAGAGAACAACAACTATGTGTTAGAGGGGGAAGGTGAACTCAGCGACCTGCAATATCACCGCTTAGTAGGTATTGACGGAGAGCCCACTATGGTACTCACTTCCGGGCCAACCTTCCCGAATGGCGGTAACAATACTACCTTAATCACCACCGACAATCCTAATGGAGTCTCCTTTATGGAATGGTCAAACAACCTGGCCAAAGTATTGCAAAAGCAAGGCGAAGAAGTGGACTGTTATTTTACCAGATGGGAAGAGAAAACAGAAGTGGTGGTGACCAAAGAGGAACTAAACGATACGAATGAAAAACTCATCAAGAGAAGATTAAAAGTAAATACTTTTTTTGAGAAAGACAGTGCGGAGTTTACAGACAGTATCGTTCTGCCCGGTGAATTAACCCAAGGCTTATGTGCCCCATGGCAAAATGACTACCGCGAATGTGCCTGTTACTATTGGGCAGCCAGCCGTCCTGATTATGTAAACGTAGAGCCCGGTGAAAATGGGCTTAGTAAAGGAGACAACTGGATGGCTAAGGAAAGAAGTGGCAACTATATTCCTGACAACCGCACCGACAGCCGGTTGGTTACCTACGATGATCTTTTTAAAGATTGGGAAGGTGAACTCAACTTTATCGTAAAAGGTAAAGATGCCTTAGATTCAAATGGAGATCTAGATCTATGATTAATCGAACCCTAAAAGAAGAAGCCAGTCCTTATACGAAAATAGCCCAAGGGCTGGCTTCTCATATTGCCGAAAATTCAAAACCGGCTTCTGCGCATGTACACTTGATCAAAGGCGCAAAAAAAACACAGCTATTTATCCCCAATGGTAGCAGGCTTTATCAGATCACACCAGAAACGGAAGCCTATTTGGCTTCCTTAATGGATGCCAAAGACGAAAAAGCAATCCGGTATGAACTGGTAGCATTGGGATTGGATGCACCTGCCCTGATCAGTGATGAACCTTTACAGGATCCGCCTCTGCATGCTTTATCCCTGGCAATTGCCCAAAAATGCAATATGGGGTGCTCTTATTGCTATGCCGATCAAGGCGACTTCGGTGGACCGGCCAAAAAAATGTCTCTTGAAACGGCCAAAAAATCAATCGATTTATTGATCAACGGACGCCAAAAAGGAGACAGGGTACAATTGACTTTTTTGGGTGGAGAGCCTTTGATGAACCGGCAAGACTTGAGAACCGCCACCGAGTATGCTGCCAATCTCGCAGCGCGCAAACAGATAAACATCGGTTTTTCCATCACCTCTAATGGCTCATTGGTGCGCGAAGAGGATGCCCGCTTTTTCGAAGAATACGGCTTTGCGGTCACCATTAGCCTCGATGGCCTGAAAGAAGCGCATGACAAGTTACGCCCTTTCAAAAACGGCACCGGGAGTTTTGACCGGATCATGGAGAAAATAAAGCCTTTGTTAACTCTCCAGAAAAACATGCAGGTTTCTGCCAGAGTAACCGTAACCCCTGACAATATGAATTTAGCCAAAGCACTGGATGAATTCATTGATATGGGCTTTCACAGTGTAGGTTTCTCTCCGTTATTAAAATCCAGCAACGGGGAAAAGGAAATGTCTAAAAAAGACTTGGAGCATTTATTGGCCGGAATGATCGAATGTGGTTTGAAATTCGAACATGCCGCGCTTCAGAACAAAAGGTACCCCTTCTTAAACATGGTGAACGCTTTAAAGGAAATAGGGAAAGGAACACACCGCCCCTACCCCTGTGGAGCCGGAGCCGGATATATGGGGGTATCTGCCGATGGGGAATTGGCGGCCTGCCATCGATTTGTCAATGAACCCAAAGGCAACATGGGCACTCTTGATGGGGGGATTGATCCGGCTCTTCAAAATGGTTGGTTGGCAGAACGGCACGTGCACCGACAAAGCCCATGTAACAATTGTTGGGCACGCTATTTATGCGGAGGAAGTTGCCACCATGAAGTGATAGACAAAGGAAGAACCGCCTGTGACTACATCCGGGGATGGCTGCATTTTGCAATCCAATCGTATGAAAGAATCAATCGATTGACCCCCGACTGGAACAAATGACATAACAGGCATTGCAGTACTATGGACAATTATGATATTTGTGTAGTGGGAGCAGGGCCTTCGGGTTCCGTAATTGCTAAAAAGTTAGCCCGGTTCGGTTATTCTGTGGTACTGATTGAAAAAGAAAAATTTCCACGAAAGCATATCGGCTTATCACTAACTCCCGGCATACATCATTGGTTGGGTTTATTGGGTTTAAAAGAAGAGGTGAACAAGGCAGGCTTTACCCGGGCCTTAGAATCGTTCATACTTTGGGAAAGTAATGAGGTAGTCAAAAAGGAGTTTAAGCCCGATTTGGCAGGATACCATGTAGACAGGGGCAAGTTCGATCAAATACTGCTTCACTCGGCCTTGGCTGATGGTGTCCGGCTTTTACAACCCTGTACAGTAAACCGGCTGGATCAGTGCGATGACGGAGACTGGAAAATTTCAGTGACACAATTTTCTACCCAAAAGCATCTCTTCGCTAAATTTATAGTAGAAGCGACAGGCAGAAAATCCGTTTTAACAGGAAGCAAGAAGGCTTATTTACCCAAAACCTTAGCGACTTACACGTATTGGAAATCAATCCCCACCAACCCTGTCTCATTTGTGGAGGCAGGTAAAAACGAATGGTACTGGGGTGCTCCGGTGGGCAAGGGCTATATGGCCTGTATTTTTTCCGACCCGGAAACTATAAGGAAATTTGCATCCGTTCAGGATTTTTACTTCCGCACAATGAACCACTCTTCCTTATTCGCCTCATTGGGAAATATTGGAGGTGCCGGTGATATAATCGTTTGCGATGCTACGGCTTATAAAGAAGAAAGACCTGTTTCTAACAGATATATTAAGGTGGGAGATGCGGCATTCACGATGGACCCTTTGTCATCACAAGGTGTACAGAAAGCTATCAAATCCGCCTATCAAGGAGCCATTGTGGTTAACTCGCTACTAAAAGACGGGCACTCCCATGCAGCACTTGAATATTATCATACTTTGATCAGAAATGAAGTTTTAAAAAACACTCAATGGACCAAACAGTTTTACAACAGGCAGAAAAGGTTCGATGGAGGAGCGTTCTGGGACGTGAGGAAGGATGCTTTCATCCCTGGTGCGAAAGAGCCCCCCGAGACGAATGTTTCCCTAAAGAAAGAAGACCGCCTGTTTATGAATCCAAATGCCGTAATTATCGATGTTCCGGTGGTGGGGGAATATCGCATAGAATATTGCAAAGGTGTCCGCTTAGAAGAGAATGACGAACCCTTTGTGTTCCTTCAAAACACCTCTATTGCTTCACTGATCAAAAACATGCACGGTAAACCCTTGATAGAATGCCTTCAAATCATTGAACATACAATGCCTCATTCGCCCCCCCTGGAAGTACTGCGATGGTTGCTATACCATAGAGTGATAAGCAATTAAAAAGCACCTTTAGCTTTCCATCAAGAGAGGTATTCTTTAATAACATCCAAGTTTTTCCTCTTTAACACAGGCCGGTGTTACGCTGTGACAGTCCCCTCATTTTACCATAGGAATAAACGTATTCTCCTAAAAAAGCAGCAATACTTTAGAAACCTTTGATAAAAGGTAAACCTTGTATAAATTTAAGTATCGCATGAATTTTTATACTTTTTTGGGAGTAAAGAAGTGAAAAAATAAGCTTCCGGATAGCCGGCCGACATTTGGTAAATAATGAAGTGAATTAACCTTTTTCTTTTTCCTAAAAAATGTTTCAAAAACGCCTCCTCTGTGTTACTTTTTTCAACAATAGCTTTGCTATTCTTTTCAAAAAGTGCCTTGATGAGCCGATTTTGATTCCATCTTCGGTCAAAAACTATACGTGTAAACCTCTTCAATATCAAAATTATTTAATAATATGAAAATTAGAATTGTAACCTTAAAGCAAGCAATAGAATTAGTTAAAGCCCACGAACCTCTATTTATATGGGAAATAATTGAACAATTGGAGAGCTGCGTTTACAATAGAAAAATAAGAAATGAAACCAATCCAAATGACGGCTTAAGTGATGAGTTGAAAAACCAACAACTTAATTTAATCAACACGTTAGACACCGATAAAATCATTGAAAAACTAGGTGCGTTTTCTGATGAAGTTTTGGTCTATGAAGGGGAAACAAAATTAAAAGAGCTTATTCTTGATAAAACAATCGTAATCATAAACGGTGATTTAGTTGTTGAACAAAGTATTAAAGACAATTATGATGATGATTGTTTATTTATAGTGCTAGGAAATGTAAAGGTTGAAAGTATAGTCACCTATTCCTGGATGTTTATTTCGGGGAATTTAACCTGTGAAAATGTTACCATTTGTGATTCCTCCAGTAATAAAACCATGTTTGTATGTGGAAATATGCGTTCGAAAACGATACTAGAAAACGGACATTCTATTATTGTTGGCGGGAAACTCAATGTGGAGGATATTTACTATATTTCTAAATATAGCGTACAAGATGAAAATGGATTTATAGAAGCAAATTCGAAAACGCCAATACAAGAAATTCTCAATGAAGATCAAAGCTATATGAACCTGGATAAGGCACTTGATTATTTAGACAAAGGAGGAACAAAGTTTACCGTATAAGCCGTCTGCACACGGCAGTCCGATGTAATTAGGCTTTGTACTTCCTAAAATTAAAGGCTTGTACGAAACGGCCCAGAACCCAACCCCTTAGCCACTCATTGGTGATGCCCGGTTTTTCGTCAATTTGTCTGATGGTAATAAGGGCAACAGATGTTAATTGTGAGCTTACTCTTACAACTAAGAGCGATATCTTCATTGTCATTTTCCGATCATATTTTTTAAAAGAATACAATCCATTCCTAGAAAACTCCTCAATTTGCGACCTGATTGCTTGGGGGATCTACAAAAAACTGGAGTTAGAAATCTTAAAACAACCCTCCGTTAAACCTTTATTTATATTTGACAAAAAGACCATAATAAATGACTACTCATATCATATTGCATTTTGCTATCTAGATAATTGTACGGAAAAAAGCTATATTAAAACATTTTATCTATTTCTAAAGGGGGCTTTGAATGAGGGAGTTATCAGTGGAATTCGAGAAGCTTTGCAAAATAGACTTGGTAATAAGGCTACAATCACCAACAAAAAAGTAAAGAAACGCCTTACAAGTAAAAGGGGTAAACGCCTCAGAAGGTCAATTCAGCTACAAGTATTCGCTAAAAGCAAAATTAGATATGCCAAAAATGAAAACGGATGTTGCTACTTATGTAAAGTATGAACTAGAAAAAGTATTTAATCAAAAACCTGAAATTGAGACAACAAAAAACTAAATCCACAAAAAGCCCTACCAAGGAAGTTGACCTGAACATTTCCCGGATCTTAGGTTCTTCTCATTAAATTAACCCTTCGTTTTGTGAGGAACCGGAATGAGTCGACCTTTCATTATCTGGTTTCTAAAGAAAAAGACAAAATAAATGAGCAAAGTATATCAAAGTAAGTGCAATAAACGTGCTTTTACATCTACTGATGTTCTCATTTATTTTGTCTGAAAATTTCATTAAACCTGCGTAGGTTATCGCAACTTCCCTATATACCCAATACTTCCGCCAACGGGGGTTGAAACGACTTTAAACTCTTTGGCTCCATCTTGTCTGAGCAGGCTATAATCGCCAGAACTCGCGCCAAAGTTGCCATAGTATTCAATTCCGTCTATCTCACCAATACGATAAACGGTTCCGTATTCTTCAAAAGCAGTAAACTCCTCAAACGTCTGGGCCTCCAAGTCTACCAATGCAAATTTAGTTGGGGCTTTCAACCAATCCGAGGGGTTTGAAGGAGGCACATGCGATGCATCCATATACTGGGTAAGGGCTTTACCACCATGCACATAAGTTACTATATTTACAGAGTGGGCATTTAAAATCGCCTTTAAATCCACAAAAAAGGCTGGGTCAAATGTTCCGTCAGGGTTTACTTTCAACAGTCCACCGGTAGTAGGAAAATCCGTGAGCGTGGTATAGTCTTCCGCACGTGCCGTGTTTCTTGCCGGTCGATAATATAGAGCACCGTCATTTCCTTTGGCAAAGGTATCATAGCCCATAGACATGCGGTCGTCCTTAACATAAGTAATTGAATGGTTAGCAGGGTCAAATACCGCTATTTGGGCGTATTGAGGAAATTTATCAAAATCTCCGGGGTTAGCGGCTACCGGAAGGATAATTTTACCTGTTGAAGTCACATAACTTGCGTACACCGAGGTTTTAATATCAGGATCACCGCTATGCTCCAAAGGCGTCACGTCAATTGTTTTTGTGATCGTCATCTTATCAGGATCAAATTCGATGATTTTCCCCTCAGCCAGCGCAAAGAAATACGCCTGAGTCTCAGAGAAAAAAGCAGGGGGTCCAAAAAAGCCACTCAACCCGGTATTGGCAAAACTTAAAACGTCACCGGCACTTATCTTTAATTGATTGTCCACAACATATTTTGTTAAGGTAGAAGCCGTCCCATTCCATACGTATGGGTTTTCTCCATAAGAATATACCGTAACCGAGGCTCCTAGCTCTTCCATTTCTTTAAAATCAAGCTTTTCAGGCAGCTCAGCATAGGCCCCCATGTAGTAGACCCTCCCGCTTGGAGTACTCACCCTGAGAGAGGCGATAATAGCCGATTCTGTTTCTTGCGGAGGAGTTGGAGTCGTTTTATCGTCTTCACAAGCAGTTAACCCAATTAATGTCAACAGGAAGACGGGTAAATACCCTGTCAAGAATGAAATATGTTTCTTCATTTTTCTATGATTTAATTTAGCTTAGTAATTTGATTAAGAGTATGTTTAAAATTTGTTGCAGGGGCCGTCCCTTTGATGATGAAAATTTTCAGTTTAGGGCTCTCAGAAGATCATTTTTGATGGTTCGACTTTCGGAGGTTCGACTTTCGAAGAATAATGGAGCTATTCGACAAAAAAATGATGCGCTGAGGTTCCTGAAATGGGAATTTGCAGCCCAAAAGGTGAAATTTAAACATGCTCTAAATTTGAAATAGTAGTTTTACATATACTGCCCTCCCGGGCTTTTGTACACCATAAAAATCGAAGTTTTTATTATTGGTGAGATTTTGTACTTCTATGGTAAGGTCATACCTTATTGATGCAAACTTATTCTGGTAGGTAGTGCCTGCATTGTGGACTTGTTGGCTTGGAATACCCTGCTTATTAAGGCCTCCGCTTTCCCAACTCCTAAAAAATTTGTGTACATGCCTTGTACTCCAAAAAAAGGATAACTTATCATTATTTTTTAATAAATTCCTAAGGGCGTAAGTCCCCGATACATTTGCAAAAAAGTACGGAATATTCGGAATACGGTCTCCATGAAATGTTTTAAAGAGCCCTTCCTCAGAATTATTGTAATAGTTCTGATAGGTTGAATTGGCAGCAAGGCTCAGTTTATCGTTTTTGGACGTCCATTTGGCAGCTATTTCTATACCCGTTGAAGTTGCCTCAAATACATTTTGATAACTTGTTCTCACTTCCCCGGGCACTAATAAAATAAGGTTCTCTATTTTTCTCAAAAAGATATTACTGCGGATCAACCAACGACTTGCCGGATATTTGTTCTTTAAAGAAAACTCTAAATTTACATTATGGCTGCTTTCCGGCTTCAAATCCAAATTACCCAGGGTAAGTCCGTCACCGAATAACTCATCCGGTTGGGGCAGCCTGGTGGCGTACTCATATGTTAACTTGGTTGAAAATTGCCGGCTCAACTTATAATGCAAGCCATTTCCAAAACCAAAATAATTCACAGTGCGCTCTGTAATTGTTAATTCGTCATTAGGAGGGGTAAGTTGTTCGGACGCGATATGCTGCAAGTAATTCTTTACAAAAAAGGTATTTTCTAATTTGCTTTCAAACAAGCCCGCATTATATTCAATCCCATTCACCCAAGTAAGTACAGTTCTTTGTACATCAAAAGGGTCAAAACTATTCAACATTTTATCATCACCGGTTTGCCTGGTATGAGTAGGCGCCAGGGTAATGCTAATGCTGTGGTTTTCGGCCAGCTTCCAATCGGCTGTAATTCTTGCGAATAAATTATAGTTCCAAGTAAAAAGATTACTGGCTTGGTTGGCAGAGGATAATGTTGGAATTTCTCCGGGAACATTTCTCTTAGCGATGCACTCTCCAAACCAATTATAGGTACAATCAGCTACATCGGTAAATTGCCTTTCCCGGTAATTATACCCCATAGCGGCATCTAATGCGATACGCGTTCCAAAGTCATTTCGGTATTTAAGAAGGGTTCCTGCCGATTTTCGATAGGACATCACCTCACCGTAAGGAATCCCCTCCATCAAGTAATTGTGTTGAATCTCCTTGGTGTAATCCGTAAAATAGCCTTTGATACTCAGCTCTTTGACCCAGGGTTTGTTCTGTACCCCAAAGGTAATACTGGCTCCCTGTCCTTTGTAGGCATCGTGAAACCTGGGAACAGTTACTTCTCTCAGTTTGCCTTTGTCATCAGGCACCTCCACCTCCACTTTATAATTGTTCTTGGCATAGTCATAGAAGCCATTCACATCAAAAAACACCCCGGTGTCTTCGTTGAGTTTTTTGACATATAAAGAGGTGCGTTGTGTTCCAAAGGACCCTGTTTGATAAGAGGCAAAACCACCTAATTTCGAAGTAACTTCCGGAGAGATAATATTGACCGCTCCTCCTAGTGCATCGGCCCCGAATTTTATAGGGACTACCCCTTTATACACCTCGATATGATCCACCAAATTGGTCGGAACGGTTGATATACCGAACGTATATCCGTGAAATTCAAGGGGAATCCCATCCAAGAAAAAGCGTATCTGATTTCCACTAAGCCCGTTTAATGAAAAACTGGTTTTATCACCCAAGCCCCCGCTTCGCCTTACACTGATGCCTTGCACGCCCGCCATCATCTCTCCCAGGTCACCGGTTTTGATGCTCACATCCTTTGTATCTATTACCGTGATGGCCTGTGCCGCTTCCTCTTTTTGACTTTTTACGGATTGGCTGACAATGGTAATATCATCGAGCTGGTGAACATTCTCTTGTAGGATAAAATTAAGTTGAACGCGTTGATTCTTTTCCAGTTTTACCTCTTGTTGCTGTGCAATAAAACCTATAGAACTGGCCTCTATCTCATAAACGCCTTCAGGGATATTATCCAGGTTAAAGAAACCGTTTATACCGGTTACGCCCACTATATCCGTGTTCTTTATTTTTATATGAGCAGATATGATCGGGTTTTTAAGAGCATCCAGCACTTGCCCCGTTATAGAACTTTGATGCTGAGCGGAAAGTAAAATGCTATTGAGTAAACAAATGAAAAGTATTGCAGTAATTTTCATGAAATAACGCTGTTTAGAGTTTACTCAAATCAAAAAGTTTCCCATAGTGCTCTTCCATTATCAGGTAAGGATCGTCCGTGTGAGTGACTTCTCGTATATTAATTAGGCTGGTTTTGCTCATCATCCGCAACATTTGTCTTCTTTCACACTTTACGGCCTTGCCATCTTTCATTTTCATTCCGGCCACAAACGCACTTCTTCCGTGGGCACACAAATGATTATTCAAAAAGACTAAGTCGCCTGCATCGGGCACAAAGCTGTTATAAATTAAGGCTTTTGATTTTTCCCAAAAATCCAACAGATGATTCAATGCTCTCGGACTTTGTTTTACCTTTTCATTAAAAATCTGCTCTGCCGCATCAAATCGCATAAAGGGCCATTTTTTGTTCCCATAGAAAATAGACGTCAGCTCTTCACTTGTTTCATCATTGTCAACATCATAGTTTGCATCTTTGGGGCATTTATATATCGGCTCAAAGAGCTCCTGCATTTTATTTTCCATCGAACCATGAGACCTGATGGAATACAAGGAGGAAGGCACTTCTTCTTCGTTGCGCAAGTATAATAAGCTGATAAAATCGGCTTGATTATATAAAAAGGCATCTTCCGTATGAACATAAAGATCCGTTTTGGAACCGGAGCCCGTTTGTGTGTACTCCATACCTGCATCAGGTATAATGGCGTGCATAATTCCCCCTCCTTTTCTTTGCGCAAAATATTGAACGGGTTTGGAGGGAATCGCCCCATGCAATAGCGAACAAATAAACCCGTAATTTTTAAGCTTTCGATAGTCGGTTTCTTGCCAACGTGCCGGGGTTTTGCCTAAGACCTCCTGATCAACATCTACTAAGCCTCTAAAAACAATGGCACCGTATTGACTTGCCGAAAAGTCGGCACCAAAACTACTCAGGATATTAGTAATCCGCTCCGGAAGCAGTTGAAAGGCGTATATATGGATTTTTGAAATAAAATTAGGATTTTCATAGCTGTCAAAAGATCGTGACAGAAGGCCTCCTATCCCCATGATGATGTTTCGCTCTTTGGGTTGAATATCTATAATTAATGGAGAGGTAGGAGGCGTAATAATTTCAGAATCATTGAAGGATTCGTGTTCATGTATTTCTGAGTAACTGATAACTTTCATGAGTGTACATTAATTTAAATATGGTCATGGATTTGAATTCTAATAGCAGTTGAGTTAATTAGATAGTAGCGCTCACTAAACTTGATTATACAGTGGCAAAGCATTTTTTTTAGAACTTGTTATGTTCTACCCGATGGATTTCCACTACCGGCCGAAAATATATTTTCAGCTAAAAAAAGATACAGATTTTTTTTTACCTTTATTATCATAAATGATTAATTTTCAATTCCTTAAAAAAGGAAACAAAGCGCTTAAACACTGTATTACTATGAGCTTCTGTAAAAGAAAATACCCCCCTCTGAATTTCTTCTTTAGAGGATAACCTTCTCCTTTTTTAGTTAACATGTGGTTGGTTCGCCCAAAAGCATACAGTTTCATTCAGTGCAATAAATATTACTTACCTTGGGGTATTACCCCTCTTTTGATGTAGTCTGAAGAATGGGGAGAATTTTATAGGGCAATAATATTAAATTTTATTTAGACTTAATAAAAATAATTTTACTTTTGGAAAAATTCACTACTACTTAAAAGGTATGGCGCAATATTATTTATTTTTTTTAATTTTTATTTAGACTTATTAAAAATAATTATACTTTTGAAAAAAATTCAGCAGCTGAATAGCGATTACCGAATAAAAACAAGAATGGGGAGGCCTTTAGGCTTTTAAATGTTTTTTGTACAAAAAGACTTACCAAGGAATTGGAGTATACAACCTTTATTATTCTCAAAAAATGACAAGGTATCCAAAAGGGGTCGTTTCGAAGTTTTTTAAGGAATAGAAACGTTGAAATCACTTCAAAAAAACAACACTTCATTATTTTGAGGTGATGTTTAGGCTAACAATAGCCATCATTTACCACAGCTTACTATTGTCATTGAATTAAGAAAATTGCTGCACCGGCTGATGCGGATTGTATGCCTTTACAACCTCATGTGCCGATGCCCTATAACCTTCAATGAAGGCATTACTCATAAAGATCTTTTTCAGGGTGCTGAAAGAAGAGTTGACAAAGGTGATGCGGACAAGGCATTTCCAGTACCCGGCTAAACCTCTATTTTGGGGTATACTTTTTATAAAAATCACTGACAACAAAATACTAACCTATTGATCATTACTCTAAACCAAAAAACGATCGATGAACACGAATGAAAAGGAATTTTTTTCTGCTCCCACTATAAATGAGTACAACACGGTAACAGATCTAATTCGTAAACGCAGAAGTATTTATGCGGATGAGTTTATAAAAAAAGATATTACCGATGATCTTCTCAAAGAAATTCTGACCAATGCTACTTGGGCGCCTACCCATAAGATGACGGAGCCCTGGAGATTTTTAGTATTTAAAGAGAAGCGGCTTGAAGAACTGGGTATTTTTTTGGCAGAATATTACAGTGATTATTATTCTGAAAAACTTCCTGAGGACCAGGCGATTGAAAAATACAACTTCCTGCTTAACTATCCCTTAAATGCCGCCTGTGTTATTGGGATTATCCTCGTACGCAATCCTAAACTAAAACTTCCGGAATGGGAAGAAATCGCGGCAGTTTCGTCTGCCGTGCAAAATATGGCTTTAACCTGTACAGCCTATGGCTTGGGAGGCTATTGGAGTACGCCCCAAGGGGCAATCGACTTTGTAGAAAAATTCGGTTTAAACGAGCATGAAAAATCATTGGGGCTTTTTTATATCGGTCATTTTGACCAAGCAAGCCACCGCTCTGCCAAAAAGAGAACCCAACTAGATAAAAAGGTGACTTGGCTAAGTTAAACTTAGCTCTAAGATGCTTTTAACGGAATCAAGAAAACACTTTTATACCTCATAAAGAGGCCAGAACGGCTAATGTATGCCATAAGCATGAGCTCAGAAGGAGAAAATATACTTATTTTCAACCATTGATCTCATGTTCAGCATCATAATAGTTTTTCTGTTCGCCTTTTTTCGCTTGCCCCACAACGTGGGAAAGAATTATAAAATTACTTAAGACAAAACCTATACGGCAAAATCAAATTACACTTAAACATGGATCATGAAGCTCTTACACCAGCAGAACCTTTGGCTAGAAGGACTAGTCCTTCTTATGAGGATATATTTTACGAAGGGTCTGAAAAAGAATATCGAAAAGCGATACAAATTGCCAGGGAATACGTTTCTCAATTTTTGCAAAAAAATACGACTCCTTTCAGTGGTATAAAACCCGCCAACCTATCGGCTATAATTAATGAAATTGATTTTGATACTCCTTTGGAGAGTTATGAAAGTCTTTTTGAAGAAGTAAAAGCAATATATGTCGATCACGCCACGGCTTTTCACCTTCCTGGCTATATCGCTCACTTAAATTGTCCTGTGGCGATTCCGGCCCTTGCCGCAGAAGTGTTGATCAGTGCGATTAACTCCTCTCAGGATACCTATGACCAGAGTGCGGGAGGGACATTTATAGAGCGTAAATTAATTAACTGGACGGGAAAGCAAATTGGCTTTGACCAGAACTGCGATGGCATTTTTAATGCGGGCGGATCTCAAAGTAACCTCATGGGGCTTTTATTAGCCAGGGATTATTATGCGCTAACGCATTTAAAACACACTATAAAATTAGCGGGAAATCCGCCCGAAGCCACAAAGTTCAGAGTGTTTGTTTCGGATAAATCGCACTTTAGTAATTTGAAAAATGCCTCTATTATGGGGTTGGGAGAGCAAGCGATTATCAAGATAAAAACCGACCGTAGCTTTAGAATGCACCCCGGCCGTTTGGAGGATGCCATACTGAAAGAGAGACAATCGGGGAATATTCCCATTGCCATAATCGGAACAGCCGGCACAACGGATTTTGGAAATATAGATCCGCTAGCTGATTTAGCAAACCTCGCCAAGACCTATGGCTTGTGGTATCATATCGATGCCGCCTATGGTTGCGGCCTGTTACTCACGGATAAGTACAGGCATTTATTAAACGGCATCGAATTGGCAGATTCGGTAACCATAGACTACCACAAATCCTTTTTTCAGCCGATCAGCAGTAGTGCATTTATAGTCAAAAATAAATTGCATCTCAATATTATTAAACACCATGCGGATTATCTCAACCCTCCCGAACAAGATTATGAGGAGTTGCCGGCTCAAATAAACAAGTCCATAACACAGAGTACGCGCAGGTTTGATGCACTGAAGCTTTGGTGTACTTTAAGACTGATGGGCAAAGAGAAGTTAGGCGATTATACCAACAGAATTATAGAAGCGGCTAAGGAAACCGCCATCATGATGGATGCCGATGATGATTTTGACTTGCTAAGCCATTCGGATATGGGCGCATTGGTTTTTCGCTATTCCCCCAAACACAGCAAGGGTTATGATGTATGTAAAATGAATGAAAACATCAAAAAAGCGATGTTTTTTGAAGGAAAAGCCCTTGTAGCCAGTACGAAGGTAAACGGTGAATTTTACCTGAAATTCACCATGACAAACCCTATCACCACAGCGAATCACACCAGAAATATACTAAACATCATCAAGAAACATGGACAGAATTATTTGCAATCAATCTGATATTCGTACAGCGGCAGAGGAAATCAACTATACCATACTGATCAACAGTTGTTGTAGAGAGTTTGCCAACAGTACTTTTTACTATGGAAGCCCGAAATATGACGAGGTTCTGGGCAAGTACTTCGATGAAACTGGCCATCAACTACATCTTAAAATTGATTTTCCGGAGGGCATAGAGGTATATGTTCCTCTCAAATATGCCTCTGAAAGCGGAAGGCATCAATATTATTTTCCGGTAGTCGAGCGCAACTTATCTACCGATGAACTGAGAGTGATCGATATGGACCGCTTTTTAGAATTGGTGACTTCCCAGGCGTTAACCGCACATCCGGATGCAACGGTAGAAAACAGTAAAGAGCGGCTTCATAATAGCGTTGATAATATTGAGAAATACTTGACGCACTTTTATGAAAACAAACTAAAAGTGAACAAGGCTGAAATGAATTTCATTGAAGCCGAACAGTTACTTGCCATCGGCCATCATGCACATCCACTGACCAAAGGAAGATCAGGTTTTTCCGGAAAAGAACTTTTTACTTACTCTCCGGAAACCGGTGGAAGATTCAAACTTCATTATTTTCTGATCCATCCCACCTGCGTTACCGAAAGAAATGTAGAAGAGCAATGCTTTTCGGAGATTTTTAGAGAAGACTTGCTGAAACATGCCGATACGAATGTACTTGGGCTGTTAAACGAAAATCCCGAATGGAAGGTAGTACCCGCTCACCCCTGGGAAGCCCAGTACTTGTTGCAAGAGCCATTGGTACAAGAGATGATCGCCAATGAGGCGTTGTATGATTTAGGAGCTTGGGGAGCACTCTATACGCCTACCTCCTCGGTCAGGACGGTGTATAATGAAGAAAGCGATTGGATGTTTAAGTTTTCGCTGCATGTAAAAATAACCAGTGCGGAACGGGTAAACTACTTGCATGAACTGCATAGAGGGCATGATTTTGCCCGGTTATTGGCAACGGAACTAGGTCAAAAGTTAAAAAATCAATTTGACTACATAAATTTTATTACTGACCCGGGCTTTATCTCAGTGGCTTACAAAGGCAGGGTAATCAATGGCTTTAATACCTCTATCCGGAAAAATCCTTTTAAAGGAGAGTTTGCCAATAAAAATGTTTCCCTATTAGCTTCCATATTCCAAGACGAAGTGTTGGGAGAAAAATCAAGAATGGCAAACATTATAGAAGAAGCGGCCAAACGTAAAAAACAGCCTGTACAAGAAGTGGCCCTCGCATGGTTTGAAGCCTATATCGAATTGGTAGTGCCCGCCACTGTGACTATTTTCAGTGAATTCGGAATTGCCTGCGAATTACACCAGCAAAATGTATTGGTGGAGTTTGATGACGACTTATTTCCAGCAAAAATCCATATCCGGGATAACCAAAGTTTCCTTTATCGAAAAAGCCGGGAAAAAGCATTAACGGCCTTGGTACCGGACCTGGCAACACAGGGCAACGCGTTTATCCGGGACGAACGGTTGCTCGACCTGATCTCCCATTATTTTCTCGTGAGTAACCTTGCAGCGCTGGTTAATGTGATGGGCGCAACCGGATTAGTAAAAGAGCAGACGCTGGTAGAGCTATGGTATAAAAAAGTAGTTGATTTAAAAGATGAGGACGAAACCGGTTTGGTGGATTACCTCTTAAATAATCGATACTGGAAAGTAAAAGGAAATCTTATTACTGCTCTTCTTAATGTAGATGGAGGAGAAGCGCCAGCTTCGGTAGTGATGGTCAATTATCCTAACTTGTTACATCTCCGTTTTTTCTCCAGGCAATTAATTTTTCCCCAACCTGACGAAGTCATTTACAGTCGCTATTTTCCTAAAGAAGAGGTCACCATTCGTATCCGGCCCATCGACCTGGAGCGTGACTTGGAAATGTTGCATGAATGGTTTCACAGAGACCATGCTAAGAAGATATGGAAAATGGACTGGCCTATTCGCGAACTGGAGGTGTATTACAGAACCATGCTGGCAGGCAATGCGCTCAGCAGCTATATAGGCGAGGCAAATGGAGTGCCTACCTGTAATTTTGAAGTGTATTGGGCTACCAGAGACCTGGTTGGGGATTACTATGACGTATTGCCTTCCGATTATGGTACCCACCAGTTTATCGCTCCTACGGACCCCAAGAAAAAATATGTTTCGCCTTTTACCCAATGCATGGTTGACTATGTATTTGCACAACCTGAGGTAGGTAAAATGGTGGGCGAAGGAGCCGTAGATTCTCTGGCTTCCATGATGAACAAGGCCCATGTGGGCTTTAAAATAGAAAAAGTCATTGAAATGCCACATAAAAAAGCAAACCTCAATTTTTGCTACAGAGAATGGTATTGGGCTAAATTCCCACAAAACAAAAACATTGTCATCAGTCCTGTCGCAGAGAAATCAACAGAATTAGTTTCCCATGAATAGCAAAAAACCATACTCAATAGCCGGTGTAGGCATCGGCCCGTTTAATCTGGGTTTAGCCGCATTGTTGGAGCCTGTGCAGGAGGTGTCTGCCGTTTTTTTTGACCAGGCAGATACATTTGACTGGCACCCCGGATTAATGCTGGACTATGTAACTCTTCAGACTCCGTTTTTATGCGATTGCGTGTCAATGGCTGACCCTACCAGCCCCTATAGCTTTCTCAATTTTTTGAAGCAATCCGGAAGGTTATACAAATTTTTCATTCGAGAAAATTTCTTCATCCTTAGAAAAGAATATAACCTTTATTGTAAGTGGGTATCCGAACAGTTGGCCAGCTGTAAGTTCTCTCACCAAGTGTCTTCCATACAATACGAAGAGGGTTTATATGCCATAACGGTAAACAATCTTAGCCATAAGACTAAAGAAGTTTATTATGCGGAAAAACTGGTATTGGGTACAGGCACCCGCCCCTCCGTTCCCGGGTTTATCACGGAGGAGATGACAGATCGTGTTTTTCATACCGCAAATTACCTGTACAAAAAGGAAGAATTGCTCCGCAGCAACTCGGTAACCATTATAGGTTCCGGGCAAAGCGCTGCGGAGGTGTTTTATGATCTTCTGCAACAAAAGCGCGATGACCTTAAATTAAGTTGGTACACAAGGCCCGACAGGTTCTTCCCCATGGAATACGCTAAGCTCACCTTAGAATTGACCTCCCCGGATTTTGTGGATTATTTCTATAATATGCCTGCTGAGATGCGGAGAAAAATATTATCGACCCAATTGGCTCAATTTAAGGGCATTAACTACGATCTCATCAATGAGATCTATGATACTTTGTATATGATGAGTGTCGGTGACAAAGACATAAATGTAAAGATACAGCCTACTAGTCAACTCGATCATATCCGGAAAAACCTCGATAACTCGTATACATTGGAATTCACACAGGTAGAGCAGAGTAGAAAATTTGAAAGTACCAGTGAATTTGTGGTATTAGGAACGGGGTACAAATACGAAGAACCCGATTTTCTTCAAGGCATCAAAGACCGCATTGCCCGCAAAGACAACGGGCTATTTGATGTGGGAAGAAACTACTCCATAGGGTGCAATGCCAACGATATTTTTGTGCAAAATGCAGAGGTGCATACCCACAGTTTAATATCTACCGACTTGGGGATGGGAGCTTACCGCAATTCATACATCATTAATCAAATTACCGGCAGAGAGGTCTATCAAATAGAAAAACGCATTGCTTTTCAGGATTTTGGAGTCGAAAAGCAGGCAGAAGTACCCTTGGAGATGCTCTCCTAAATGATTCGGCTGTATGGCTTTCATAGTGGCCGTAAGACTTCATTGTATAAGCGCAAACGAGAGCCTCCGAGAAGGATCCGGCTATTTTAAACCTCTTTTGTAAATTTTAAAAATATGACTTCAACGATATTGAACGAAACAGTTTTTCCGAGTGAAGAAATTTGGAAAAAGGTAACGATAAATATGCTCGCAAAAAGCCTGTCGGAATTGATGCACGAGCAAATTGCCCAACCGGAAATCACCAAGGTGAACGAAGGCATCACCTATTTTAAACTTCCTACGGATAAGGAATCGGTCTACTACACTTTTTCAGCGGAAGCCCGGCTTTTGGATTACTGGCATATTCACAAAGAGTCGATCAAAAAATACGAGAATGGAGTAGTAAATCCATCCATGGATGTTCCAACGTTTTTTATAGAAAACCAGGAAGCATTTGGCATCGAATCATTTACATTGGCGCATTACATAGAAGAATTACTCAATACATTGTATGCAGATGCTGCCATACTTATGAAGGGGCGCTTAAGTGCCAAAGCCTTAACGGACGCGGACTATCAAACCTTGGAGCATCAAATGGACGGACACCCTTGGGTGATTGTGAACAAAAGTCGAATAGGATTTAACCCTACCGACCTCCAAAAATATGCTCCGGAGGCCGATCAAAATACAAAATTGATATGGATAGCCGCACATAAAAGCAGAGCTACTTTTAATGCCTTAAATTCAATAGAACAAACCCAATTCTATAAAGATGAAATTGGCGAAGAGCAATTAGAGCATTTTTATCAGGTGCTATCGGATAAAAAAGTACAGGTGGAAGCGTATGTTTTTATTCCGGTCCATGCGTGGCAGTGGAACAACAAACTATTAATGCAGTTTACTTCCGAAATTGTCGATAAAAAAATCATTCCATTAGGCCTAAGTGAAGATGTATTTTCACCGCAACAAAGCATCAGAACCTTTTTTAATGTCAGCAATCCTGAAAAACACTATACCAAAACGGCTGTATCCATATTAAGTACGGGCAATATAAGAGGGCTATCTCCTCAACAGATGGACATCGCGCCCGCAGTGACCCAATGGGTAAGTGACCTCCTCAAAAAGGATCAATACCTTAAAGATACCGGTGTAATCCTGCTTGGAGAAGTAGCCACGGTTTCTTATCTGCATCCGCAATACAGTACCATCAAAAAGGTGCCTTATCAGTACAATGAAATGCTTGGGGCGCTATGGCGCGAAAGTGCAGTAAAGTATATGCAAGCGGAGGAGCGTTTGATGACGATGGCCGCCCTGCTATATGTGGATGACAGTGGAAAAAGCCTGGTGGATGAATTGATAAAAAAATCAGGTTTGACAACAGAGGAATGGGTGATGGCTTATTTGAAAGCCTATTTAAAACCGCTGTTACATATTTACTATGAGCATTCTTTATGCGTGACGCCACACGGGGAAAATATTATTATCGTGCTGAAAGATTATACTCCGCAACGCATCATTATCAAAGATTTTGTAGATGATATTGTACTTACTGCCGAAGCCCGGGAAAAATTGCCAGAGAATTTGGCCAATGGTTTAATACAGTCTTCTAACAAAGAAAACATCCCGCTATTTATTTTAATAGGTGTTTTCGATGCATATTTCAGGTACCTGAGTAATGTCCTGCATGTATATTCCGGATATGAGGAAAAGGCATTTTGGAGCAATGTGATGGAGGTGGTATTGGCCTACCAGGCAGAAAACCCTCATTTAAACGGGAAGTTTGATAAGTACGATCTCTTTACACCGGAATTTAAACGGTTCTTTATCAATGGCCTCAGGTTGCATCAAGGCTATGCGGAACGGACGGGATTTGCCATTCCCCAAAAAGGCGGAAAACTAGAAAATCCACTGGCATTGCTGAGACAAGAACAGCCAAGCTAAGGCAAATAAACCTGGTGTCAACTATGGGTTGTTGACACCAGGCTACCTATATAAACATCGAACGCAGACACCAACTTTATCCATTCGTATGAAGCTGATATTATCGCAAGTAAGATATTTTTTTCACCTCCTGAAGCAGGCTGTATTAGGCAAAGAAAAAAAATTTACCACAGGCAGTATCAACCGGGCTATTGTCTTACTTTCCGTTCCCATGGTCTTGGAAATGGTTATGGAGTCTCTTTTTGTCTGTTCTAATTTGTTTTTTGTGAGCAGGTTAGGAGCCGGAGCCATTGCTATCGTAGGGGCGACAGAGTCTGTCATATCATTCTCTTATTCCATTGCCATTGGCTTAAGTATAGCCGCTTCGTCAGTGATCTCAAGAAGAATAGGAGAAAAAAAGTTTAAAGCCGCAGGGGCTACCGCCATGCAAATCATTTACATAGGCCTTTCTATTTCATTGATTGTAAGCATCCTATGTGTGGTATTTTATAAGGAGATATTGCTCCTGGTAGGCATGCCCGAAGCGCTTGTCATAGAAGCAGAGTGGTTTGCCAAAATTATGTTTGCAAGCATTTTGTTTATCATTTTAAGAATTTCAGTAAATGGAATTTTTAGAGGGGCCGGAAATGCCGCCATAGCCATGCGTACTTTATGGCTATCCAATACGGTCAATATCGTATTATGCCCGGTATTGATTTTTGGCTGGGGCATTGTTCCCGCTTATGGCATCTTGGGGGTTGCGCTGGCAACGGCAATAGCCAGGGTGATTGGCGTGCTTTATCAAGCCTGGCATTTAATCCGTAGGAAAACGATCCTGAGTATTGGTTTTCAGCAGTTGAAATTCTCTTTGGCACTCACCAAAAAAGTATTGAAGCTGGCCATCACCGGGGCTGTTCAATATATGATTCCCTCTTCGAGTTGGATTTTGATGATTAAGATCGTGTCGTACTTTGGCCCCAATGCATTGGCCGGGTATATTATTGCACAGCGTGTCGCTTCTATTGCTACCATGCCCGCTTGGGGCATAGGAAACGCTGCCGGAATATTAACCGGTCAGAATTTAGGGGCAAACCAACATGCCAGAGCAGAGAAATCCGTATGGAAAGCGGGCATTTTCAATACCGGTTTTTTGTGCTTGGTGGCCCTGTTTTGGGCATTTGGTGCAGAACCGGTCATACTGCTGTTCACGGACGAACCGGAAGTGTTGAAAAACGGTGTACTGTACCTTAATTACATCACCATTGCTTATGTTTTGCTGGGGTATACCATGGTAATTTCCAGAGCACTGAATGCCGCAGGCGATGTAAAAGTGGTAACCTTGCTGTACATACTGATGTTTTACGTGACTCAAATTCCATTATCCTACCTGTTCGGAATCTATTTTGATTGGGGGCCCAAAGGCATTTTCACAGCCATTCTGACATCGGAGTTAGTCTTGGCGGCAGCTTGTATTACCGTATTCAGAAAGGGCAAATGGAAACATATAAAAGTATAAGCGCTCCTAACGAAGGGGGCCTGCTTTATAAAACTTATCCCATCTGATTGCCACAGTATTTCTGCCGATCAGAAACGGATAAAACCCAATGGCAAAACCGGAACAAACTATAAAAAGTAATTTCTATTTAAAACAAGAATTATTAAAAAACATGAATTCATTACCAAAATTATCAGAAGTTTTTGCCGAAGCACTTGCTATTTCATCAGAAGAGGTGACGGAAGATTTAAGTTATCAAGGCATTGCGGAATGGGACTCTATGAGCCATTTAGTATTGGTCACGAAAATAGAAGAAGTGTATCAAATTTCAATAGAAATGGAAGATGTCCTAGAGATGGGTAGTGTATCGAAAGTAAGAGACATTTTAAAAAAATACGAGATAGAGAATGTGTAAAAAGCCTGCTCGACAATGCTTTGGGCTTTAGAGCATCTACTGTTTCCCGTTATTTATTTAGAGTATGTCTGAAATTTGTCCCTTTAAGGGTGAGAATTCTCCGTTCAGGGTTCTCAAAAATAAGGAACAGAGCTTCCTGAAATCGAAAATTGCAACCCAAAAGGTGAAATTCAGGCATGCTCTGAATCATTGATAATAAGCAATTCAACAATTGAATCCTTATGAATATTACGCCATTTAAACTACTTTAAAATCGGTGTATACCACTAGTTTGTATGCTTAAAATAACTATAAATTTTACAGAAGGATGAAGCTATATGACTTAATACAGCAAAACAAAAAACTGAGATTGATTGACTCCGCCTCCAAAAATGTTTTCACTGTTGGAGAGTTTCATGAATCCATCAATATAGAAGAGTTCCCTGGTCTGGTATTTATATACAGCAACAATAAAATTGGCTCGATAGAAGTATTCTTAAACTTTTTACGAAGCCCGTTTACCGTTTCTTTACTCAGCGCTCAATTGAATACCCAATTTAAACAAAACCTCGAAAGGCTGTATCAACCTTATTACATATACGACCCTTCCAGAACGGCAATAGAAGGTTATGAAATGTACGAGGCCTCAGCATCAATCGGTCTGTTTAGGAAAAAGATTAAGCCGGAGTACACCCTTCATAAGGATATTAAGGTGCTATTGAGCACCTCCGGAACTACCGGAACACCCAAATTTGTCAAATTATCAGATGAAAATCTGGTGAACAATGCCTTGTCCATTCTGGAGTACATGCCCATCGAAAACGAAGACGTTGTGCCTCTAAACGTACCTATTATCTTTGTTTATGGGCTTTCGGTGTTTACCACAAATTGTATCAGAGGCGGAACGATAGTATGCACCGACAAAGATGTGTTGCAGAAGGAATTTTGGGAAGATTTTAAAACTTTTGCCTATTCTACGATTAGCGGAGTACCCTATGTGTATGAAATGTTATATAGAATTGGCTTTTTCAAAAAGGCCCATCCCTCCCTTCGGTATATGACACAGACCGGAGGCATTCTGAATGAAGCATTAATAAAAATAATAGTTGAATACTCCGAAAAGCACAATACTCCTTTTTATGCGCAATATGGCCAAACAGAAGCGGCCGGGCGTATGGCTTATTTACATCCAAAGGATTTATTAGAGAAAGGGGCCTCTATAGGTAAGCCTATTAAGGGAGGAAAGTTTGAAATAGAGAATGAAACCAACGAATTGATCTATTTTGGAGAGAATGTGTTCGGAGGCTATGCACAAGGATTAAGCGATTTAAGTACATTTTTGAAAACCAATAAGTTACATACCGGGGACATTGCCAGAAAAGAGGAAGACGGATACTATTACATAATCGGGAGGATAAAACGGATTATGAAACTATTCGGCACCAGGCTTAATCTTGACGAGGTGGAATTAATTCTTAAAAATGCATTGGGTGGAGAAACTTTTATTTGCACAGGTATTGACGATAAATACCTGTCGATCATGCACCTCAACAAAGAATTACCCAATGCCTCCATTGAAAAGGTTTTGAGGGAAAAACTCAACCTGCATGCAAGTTCTTTAAAAATAAAGCAGATGGACACGGTTCCGCTAACCCACAATGGAAAAATAAACTATCAACAAATTAAAGCCGAACTTGAATAATGCATTGGCAACAAGGCTTGACTTTCTCCCTGACAGACGGTACTTGATTTTATTCTTTTTTACCACGAAGGCACAAAGCTTTGTGTCTTAGCGCCTTCGTGGCAACCTCTATTCATTATTCTTTCAATAAACATACAAATGACTTCAAAATGAGATGACCATGGAAAATCAACATAAAAGAATACTAGCCTTAGACCTGATAAAAGGATGCAGTGTAATCATGATGGTGATAGTACATACCTTAATTATATATGGTAGTAGAGAGGCGCAAGCAGAAACCTTTTTTGGCAACTTCATTCGCTTTTTAGGTAAGGCCCCGGGAATATTTCTAATTTGTATGGGCATCACTTTTATGACCTCGCGCAACCAAAGCCTTCTCAGTGCAATTAAACGAGGCGGTCTACTGCTCTTGGCCGCCTTGCTGATGAATTTTATGAAGTTTATGATTCCTGTCATGTTTGATTTTGTCCCTGATAACTACATGACAAAATTTCAATGGGATGCCCCCATAGAATGGCAATACTTATATCTGGTCTTATTGGGCGATATTTTACACTTAGCAGGTATGTCATTATTATTTATTGGCTTTATCAGAACCTTCGTGAAAAACAAATTCGGAATACTTGCGATAGGTTTGGCAGTCGCGCTGGTATCCAGAGAGCTTCATGGCCTATATACCGATATCCCTGTTGTCAATTATGTATTGGATCTTATATTTCATAATGAATTTCCCGCTTATGTTTATTTTCCTGTTTTTCCCTGGATCACTTTTATCATCCTGGGGATGTTTTTTGGAAAATGGTTTATAGAAGTCAACTATGATCAGGCATTTCTTTTTAAAAAGATTTTCATTGCCGGAATCATCTTCGTGGTGTTAGGGCTGCCTTTAGTCTATTATTATCCTGAATATCACTATAATGACTTTTACTATATGGGATTAGGAGGCGTGCTTTATTCTGCGGGATTGGTTTTATTGGCCCTATGGCTGGTGTACCTCTTATCTTTTAGCATCAAGCAGAAAGCTTTTGTCGGTATTCTTAACTATTGCAGTAGGAATTTAACAAGCATGTATATTATACAATGGACTTTAATATCATGGGGAAAAGGCATATTCGGTTTCAGAGAATCCGGAGCTGTAGAAGTACTCTTACTTATTCCTCTGTATATGGCACTCACCTTCCTGGTTCAAAAATTATTGGATGAACTTATTCATATTTTCAAAAGTAAAAAAGACACGGTGGATTTAACCAAGCAAACAGTATAACAAGCTAGGAGTCGTTTTTTCCAATGGAGGTCTATCATTACGTTCCGGAGTGGTAATTTTATAGGGAATAATAGCAGGATTGATAATTGTACATTTAACAGATAAACAAAAAGTGCGTGGCGGTACTTTCTTGAGGCTTGCTTCTTTACACATAAATCATTCGCGTCTCCCTTTCAGAACAAAAATACCTGTTTTCAGCCTAAAAATAGCGGCAACTGCCGGGAAGTCTTTTTGTTAGGGGCCTTTCAGATATTTTCACTTATTTTCATTTTTTTTCAGCTATTTTCAGTTAGCTTTTCACTTAGCAGGAGCGCGAAAAAAAAAATTTATCGAAAGCTCGCTAAGTGAAAATAAGTGAAAAGGCCTGTTAAGTGAAAATATCTGAAAAACAGCCAAACCATAGCTCGAATTAACCGGGGCCAATCAAGGGCTAAAATGCCCGTAAAATTTGTATTTTTCAGAGAATGCTGTGCCAGGGGGTAAAATACCTCGGAATTTTTTTACCCTATAAAAACAACGTTAGTCGTCAGAAAGGGGGGGGAGATGTGTAAGAGAGTTTAGTTACGAGGGACTAGTGGTTAGTAATTAGCTATTAAGTAACTTGATGGTTGTTGATTACAGTATCATCCCTTCGAGAAGTTGAAAGCCTACCCGAAAGATCCAGCCAACTTTGTTGGAGAGGAAAGGCTACGGGATGGATAAAAAATTGGAAATTCTGCCAAAATAGGTAAATTTAGGGAGTAAAGATTCATATATCCTATCGCTTGATTGGTATATGTTGAGAATGGTTCCGTATAGAAACAAAATGTGAAGCATTAAGAACAAAATGACAAGAACGAATCAACGGAGATATTTCATCCTTATTGGTGCTCTCTTAGCCGAATGGATTGACAAAAAATTGGGACTGACAATTATTGAAAATGATGAAATTAGTATAGAATAAGTCAAATAACTACAATCCACGAGTTTTTGGGGTTGACAAATAAAGGATGGAATAAAGTTCAGCGGATATACGAAGGAGAAACGGAAAGTATTAGCAGTGTTTATATTAAAACTGATTATTTCCTTAACGACAAAATACGAGGATCCTATAATCCATAATTTAGCTACCATAAAGTTTGTACATTCAATAAAAGTAAAAAAGGAATAAAAAACGTTTTACAACAATAGGTATAAAACACTGGAGGAGCCGGCTTTTGCAAGTTTTGGTTGCTTGGTAAACTTATCAAGACACAACTACTCATAGCCAAATCCGTTATGGACTAATACTACATAACCTAAAGAGGTACTAAAAACCCATAAGCATCAGAAAAATGACAAAAATAATTTTACTATTATCAGCCCTGTTTCTAATTAATTGCAAGCCAAAAACTAATGAAAACGAGCATAAGAATAGCCCCCTAAAAGAGCCATTATCCGACAAGATTAAAGTTTTGAACTTCGCAACTTTCCATTTTGGCTACACACCGGACGCCTACAAGGTTGACTTTGATGAAAATGACAAACGAAAACAAGAAGAAATCAGGCAAATTTCTAAAATGCTGGCTAATTTCAAACCTACCATAATCTGCATTGAAAATTTGCCTAAGTATAATGCGGAAATTAACCAGGCTTACCAGGATTTTTTGGACAACCCATCTGAATTAAATACCAACTATGGGGAAAGCAGTATGATTGGGTTTGAGGTGGGCCGCTTAAGTAATGTGAAAAAACTCTATGGAATAGATAATCATATGGGGTATAATTACAGGATAGGTGAGCAAATTGATAATGCAATAGATTCTATTACCTACAATGAGTATCTCAAAGAGCCATTTAAATACGATCCGGAATTAGCAGAATTAGATAGGGATTTTGAAAAACTGTCTTTACAGGAAAAGCTAAAGTATTATAACCACCCTAAAAAACTGGATTTCAATATCAATATAAATGCCGACAACCTGATGTACGCGGGTACGGAAAACGGTTTTGAAGGGGCTGATGAAGCTGCAAAATTTTATCAAAGAAATATGAGAATATATTCGAATTTGAATAGAATCCCAATGACAAAAGAAGACCGTGTGTTTATTTTAATGGGAGCCGCTCATGCTGCCTTTCTGAGAGAATTCATCCAACGAAGTCCAAAATTTGAAATGGTCAACACCTTAGATTATTTAAAGTAAAAAAACAGTCTGCAACCCTATATAACTGCAATTGCGATCGATATGACGAGGTCCGCGAGTCCATTGGGAATTACAACAGCCTGTCACTGAATCGAAATTTACATATAAAAATCTCTCACTGACGTTTGTGCTGGGCCGTTAGCAATATTTAAGAGAAAAATTCCAGAGTTTAATCATTAAACAAATCTAAAACAATAATGAATTTTAAATATTTATTTTTACTATTATTTAATTTAATTTTTATTAACGCTTGTTCCTCGCAAGAAACGTCAGATATAACGCTTGAAGGGAAATGGAAAGTGGTTGATTGGACTTACAAAAGTTTTGTGGGAAGAAGTCTGGATCAAGATGAAATCAATAATATGGATGAAAGCTTTGCCGATTTAATTTTAGATTTTAAAACAGATCAAACCTTTTCAAGTAATAAACCGACTGAATTAGATTTTTTAGAAAATAAAAAGTTTATAGTAAACAACTATCAAGAAGTCGTAATTAACAATCAAGCATATTTTTTTTTAATAAGAGATGGTAACTGCTACTTCTTTTTTAGCAATATTATTCTACAAATCAAAAAAATAGAGAGTTATACAAATGCTAGCATCAAGCTTAAAGAACTCCCTGCGGATAATACGTCCGTATCAGAAGTTTTCAACAAAATGGAAAAATTTGAGACAGTATATGCCATTGAAGATTTGGATATCCCACCGAAATTTAAAGAGGTTCAATTTGATGATAACTGTCTTATCGATTGTTTATACAACTCTTTTAACTCCACTATAGGAATCTATATAGATTATTCCAAAGCAGAAGGCGATGTAAGTTACTATGTCAATTTTATTGTAGATAAATCCGGTGAAATCAATAATATAAAAATAAAATCCAAGCATCATAAAACTAACGCTAACGGTCAACGGTTTATGAGTAGAATGGATGAATTTGATGAAAAAGAACACTCAGAGCTTTCTGCAGTAGAAGAAGACATTGTAAAAAGCATTTTCAAGTTTCAAAACACCATGATTGCCGGAGTAAAAAACAATCAAAATGTTAATACCCAATTAAACTTAGAGGTAAGATTGATATCCAAATAAATGACTGATAAGTGATGCAGATTCTCGCCTAAGAACATGTTTCAGTTTCAGCTTTTTGGAACAAAAACTCCCATTTCAGGAACTTCAAGTGCCGGATTTCGATGGTTCGACACTTCGATGGTCCGACACTTCGGAATCCCAGTAACCGGGACTCCGAAATGTCGTATTACAAAACTACTATACTGAGAATTTTTACCAGCAAAGGAGCATCGCCCCATAAGGAACGATGCTCTACCAATTCTAACCCTTATTTCCAGCCATAAGGAACTTGTACCCTCTTGAAAAACTCGTACATTAGCACCAATGGATAACCCATACGGGGAAGGAACAATGCACCCTATTAAACCGAAACAGATTAATGGCAACTCCGAAAAATAAAGTAGAATTGCTCTTTGCAATAGAAGATTCTTATTCCAAACTGAAAAAGGATTTGGAAAGCATTCCGGTTGAATTGACTACAAAAAAAGAACTTGCAGGACACGTTAAAGGCACACAAATGAGTGTTTCCAATTTAGTCTCTTATCTGATCGGTTGGGGAGAGCTCCTGCTGAAATGGAATCGAAAAAAAGATAACAAAGAAACGGTTGACTTTCCCGAAACTGGCTATAAGTGGAATGAACTGGGAAAACTCGCCCAAAAATTCTATTCGGATTATGATAAACTTCTCTTCCCGGAATTATTAACAAAACTGGAAGTGGTGGTAACCGAAATATTGGACTTAATTGAAAGAACAGAAAACAAAGAACTTTATCAAACACCGTGGTACGATAAGTGGACCAAAGGAAAAATGATACAACTCAACACTTCTTCGCCATATAAAAACGCTAGAAGCAGAGTGAGGAAATGGAAAAAAGTGACTATAGAAAAACAACAATAACTGTAGAGCGGTTGTTACTTATCCTCCATCCCGGTATTTTTTGACCTAATTGTTTTGATACAAAAGTTTAGTCAAAACCGATGAAGCCAAACTATGTACGTGAAATAATATTTTGTGCAACTAGAAAGGGATGGAAATAGAGGGGATAAACACACTAAAGTACAATGTAAAAATGTATAAAACCGTATTTTGCACGAAACCCCGGATGTAACATGTATGAAAGAGCTTGTTCATGAAATCGACACAATCATTCCATTATCCCCTGAGGAAAAGGAGCGGATCGGTCACTTCTTTAGCCCTAAAGTGATTCAAAAAAACAGCTTTTTAATAAAAGAAGGGCAGTACTGTAATGAGGTGTTTTTTGTAAAAAGGGGCATGCTAAGGGTGTATTATTCAGATAATAATGGAGACGAAATCACTTGCTATTTCAGTCGTAACAATGAGTTTATTTCTTCTTACACAAGCTTTTTAACCCAAACTCCCACAAAGGAAAATATACAAGCCCTTGAGGATTGTAAGCTTTTTTCCATCAATAGGGCGAATCTTGAGGACTTGTCACAAGAAATTCCAAAAATTCAAATTTTCAGAAGAGTGATTGCGGAGAATCTATTCATAGCCATGGAAAGAAGGATTTCTATGCTTCAGTCGGCCACTGCACAAGAAAGGTACGAAAGGATTATCAAAGAAAACCCTAAGTATATCCTCAACATTCCTCAACAATATATTGCCTCTTTTTTAGGAATTACCCCACAGCATTTAAGCCGCTTAAGAAAAAAAATCACCCGCTGATTTCTTAACATTTGTTCAGTGGAATGGGTGTTTCACAATGGAAATTTGCCCTGTTGTTAAACATCAACTTCTAACAAATTTATGATGAGGAATCATAGAGAATTACATACTGTACTTGGGGCAAACGGAGCAATGGGCCGGGCTGTTTTCAAAGAGCTTCAGCGCAGACAGTTAAATTTCAGACTGGTCTCAAGAAAAAAGATGCCGGGTTTTCCCGAAAGCATCACAGCCAACTTACTGAACAGGGATGAAGCCTATGAGGCCGTAGGGGGCAGTCAATTTGTGTACCTATGCGTTGGTTTGCCCTATAGTACTGAGGTCTGGAAAAACCAGTGGAAAATTATCATGCAAAATATGATAGATGCCTGTGCAAAATATGGAGCAAAACTGATTTTCCTCGATAATGTCTATATGTATTCGCAACCTTTGCCGATACCTTTTGATGAACAAACGGCAAAAAATCCCCAATCAAACAAAGGTAAAATACGAAAGGACATTGCAGATATGTTTTTACAAGCCATAGCCTCCGGAAAAATCACAGGTTTGATCGGTCGTTCTGCCGACTTTTATGGCGAAGGGGTAACAAACAGTATTTTATATATCTCCCTCTTGGAAAAAATGCGGGTGGGAAAACGTCCCTTATCGCTAAGTCATGGAAAGGTTAAACATACCTATGCCAATGTAAAAGATAATGGCAGGGCCTTAGTAGAATTGGCTCTTTGTGAAGACTGCTATGGAGAAGTATATCATTTGCCCGTCTCCCGACCCATTACACTGGATGAAATTGTGGAGTTTTTTAACGAAGAGTTGAAAACAAACTTCAAACTGAAAGTAATGCCTAAAATCATGCTTAAATTGCTCTCCTATTTCGTACCTATTCTAAGAGAATCCTCGGAAATGCAATATCAATTTGAACAAGAATACATAATGTCTTCCCATAAGTTTCTCTCAAGGTTTCCCGGTTTTCAAGTAACTCCAATTGAACAGGGTTTAAAAGAAATGGTTAACTTTTTCAGAAAAGGCTAAGAGCATAACATGCTATGAAGATTTCAAGACACAAATAGTCGTAAGCACATGATTTATAATTAGTTATTTTTGTATAAATCTTAGTTTTTGTGCCTTTATACCTACTTTTCGGACAGCCTCTTATTCATGAGGCCTCTATACGAGAATCAAATGGCGAAAAGCCTCTTTTTAATGTGGTAAAACACTACAAAACCTTGTCCTGGGGATGACATACCCGCTGCTGGTAAAGAAGGCATTCCATAGCATGAAGAAAACGGACAAAGAATTCTGATAGCAACATACTTAACCATACGCATCCCTCCTTAGCCTTGTCGCTTTTCACCCTTTAAATTGTCGCAGACGCACTACATAAGGTATCGCATTGTTGCCGAAATTTGTATTGTAACAAAACCATATTGTATATGAACAAGAATATCCTAAGCAATCTCTTTCTGGCCATTTCCTTGCTTGCAGTTGCCTCCTGCCAAATGGCTCAAAAAGAAAACCAAAACGATTCAACGGTATCAAAGGACACGGTTGTCAGCCAGAATATAAAGCCCGTTGAAAGTGGCTATGCAGACATAAACGGCCTAGAAATGTACTATGAGGTATTCGGTAAAGGCAAACCCCTTGTACTGTTGCATGGTTCTTTTATGAATATACCCATGAACTGGGCGCATATTATACCTCTATTGGCAAAAGACAGGAAAGTAATAGTTGCTGAAATGCAAGGCCACGGCCGCACAAAAGATATTGCCCGTGAATTTAGTTATGAAGGGATGGCAGATGATGTGTCCGGCCTGCTCAAGCACCTCAAAATAGACAGTGCGGATATCTTGGGCTATAGCATGGGAGGAGGAGTGGCCTTCCAGGTAGCTGTGCGACATCCCGAGCAGGTGCGCAGGCTTGTGGTGTTATCAGGTACCTATACGCATGACGGGTGGTGGCCCGATGTTGAGGCCAGTTTTGCTACTTTCACCGCGGATATGTTCAAGGGTACTCCTATACAAGAACAATACGAGCGCTTTGGAAACGACCCCGCCCATTTCCCTGCATTTGTGAAAAAGGTGATTAGTATAGACCTGAAGCCTTATGATTGGTCCGGGGATGTCAAAAACATCAAGGCTCCGGTATTCATGGCTATTGGCGATGCCGATGGTGTGCGGTACGAGCATGCCCTGGAACTGTTTCGTGCCCAAGGAGGAGGGAAAATGGGGGATATACACGGACTGCCTAAATCCCGCCTGGCCATCATACCGGGTACTACCCATATTGGTTTGATACAACGGACAGATTGGTTGATTCCCATGATCACTGATTTCCTGGATTCCAAACTAAACTCAGCACCACCGACATTTTAATGAGGCTCTTCAGGTAATTAGAATAAACAGCGCAATTGAACCTGAATCGAGATACGGGAAAAGGCAAAGAGCTGGATTGTGGTTTTGACAATATTTATTTACGGAGGGGCAAAATTGATCCAATTTGATGGGGCTACTCAGATAGATAAGACCCTTTCACCAAGGATATGAAAAGCAAGTGGTAACCTCTATGCTAAATTTGAAAAACAAAATGGTTCAAACATTCAAATACAAAATCGCAATACTCACAATTAAGATTTAAAGAAAAAGGACTCGTTTTTGAATGAAGAATATCACGGTCATGCATACCTGAACGGTAATAGCCATGCAAGACCAAAATGCAATGAAGCTACACCCTGTAGAGAATTAGAAATTCATATTAACAGAGGGAATAATCATGGCCGCTGTTGGGATAGGATTTTACCAAAACATAGAAAAAATCAATAACTACTTTTACAAAGTAAATTACAATGAGAAAAATTATTTTAGATTTAGCTGTAAGCCTTGACGGATTTATCGAAGGCCCCAATGGAGAAGTTGATTGGTGTATCATGGACGATGATATGGATTTTGGCGGCTTCCTTTCAAAGATAGACACGATATTTTATGGCAGGGTAAGTTATGACCTTTGGGGAAACTTTCAGCCGGATGCCAATGCAAGTGAAACAGAAAAGGCTATTTGGTCTGCTGTACATTCCAAAAAGAAATACGTTTTTTCCAATACGCCTAAACAAGACAATCATGCTCTCATTAACAGTTCGAATTTTATCGAAAAAGTGGCTGAACTCCAACAGCAAGAGGGCAAAGATATATGGTTATATGGCGGTGCCCGGCTTATCAAAACATTTATCAACCTTAACTTGATTAATATTTACAGGATGTCGATTCACCCCACCGTATTAGGAGCCGGGAAACCCCTATTTGAAGACATAAAAGAAAGAATAAACCTTAAGCTCGTTGGGGTAAATCAATTCAAATCCGGTGTGGTACAACATATTTACGAACAAGAAAAATAAGCAAGGAAGCCACCCCCACACCGGCTATCGGTTCGTGGGCGGATGGGTGGACTCAGGCAGCCCTTTGAATAGTGGTAAATAATCTTCCTGTTCCCTCCTACTCTTCCGTCAAAACCAATCCGGAACAAACACTTTCTCCCAAACAAAATTACAGAAAATCAATTGATTACAAATTGAGGCAATTTGGGAGTGTGGAGAAGAGGTCTTGTATGAGATCATGAATAACCAAAGTGAAATTTTATTCCGACTGGATACCATCGAAAAAAACTTACATAAAGCTTCTTTTGGAGAAAGAATATTAACAAAAATCAAATGAAGTGAATTAACCTTTTTCTTTTTCCTAAAAAATGTTTCAAAAACGCCTCCTCTGTGTTACTTTTTGCAACAATAGCTTTGGCTATTCTTTTCAAAAAGTGCCTTGATGAGCCGACTTTGATTCCATGTTCGGTCAAAAACCATAAGTTTAAACCACTTCAATATCAAAAACATGAGTAAACTTCACAAATATAAAATGACTGTTGAGTGGACAGGGAATGAAGGGAAAGGAACTTCCGGATACAAATCCTATAATCGCAATCATAACATCCGGGGAATTGAAAAACCGACAAGCATTGACGGCTCCTCCGATCCTAATTTCCTAGGAGATAAAAACAGGTACAATCCCGAAGAGTTATTCTTATCTTCCTTAGCGGCTTGCCATATGCTCTGGTATTTACATTTATGCGCTTCCAACAATATCATTGTCTTGGAATATGTGGATGCCGCAAAGGGTACGATGGAAGAAACCTCCAACGGAAGCGGGCGGTTTACAGAAGTCATGTTGAATCCCAAAGTAACGGTTTCCGATGAGCGAATGATTGAAAAGGCAATCGCTTTACATCACGATGCCCATAAGATGTGTTTTATCGCCAACTCTTGTAATTTTCCTATCTTCCATACACCCATAATAAAAACCGGTCATGCTTGAAATGAAGCCAACCTGCGAAAATTGTGGCAAGTCTCTTCCCAATGAAAGTGACGAAGCCATGATTTGTACTTTTGAATGTACCTTTTGTAAGGATTGTGTTGACAAGGTTTTAATGAATGTTTGCCCGAATTGTGGAGGGGGTTTTGAAAAACGGCCAACCAGGCCCTCAAGCCTTTTAACAAAGTACCCTGTCAGTCGTAAAAAATATCAAAAGCCTATCGATATGGAGGAATTCCGCTTGACACTGGCCAAATACAAAAATATTGAACCGAATAAACGATAATAAACCGTTCAATGGCTATTTGTCTACCGGATTTTTGAATTCTTCGAACACCTTAGAGTATATCTAAACTCCATCCTTTGGGTTTTTCAGGAACCTCATTCCGGTGGCCGGGATGCCCCCCACAACGAATTTTAAACATGCTCTAAAATGAAAAGCTAATAGTATATTTATGGCCTGTCAGTTTCCGTTTGGAGATTAATTATTAAATTGCTCTACCTATTTGAAATGTAAAGCGGCAAGCAAAACACGGTACTTCCCAGTTGATAATTTTGTAGCTGCAGCCATTTATATCCTAAAATGTTTAACAAAGCAAAAAAACATGAATAATCTGGAAGCCAAGGAATTAATCCGTAAGAAAGCCTTACCCTTTAAAGAGCATGCAATGCAATTGATAGATGCCTTTTGGGAGGTGGAAAATAATATAGATTTCCTGCCTAACGATACTAAGTCAGACAGCTACCAAGTAGAGCATATCACGATTGTTGACGGGAACCTCGAAATTGAAGGATTGCTGGAGGATGCCGTAAATGATCACTCCCTGTTGATCGTCTTGGGAGATTTGAGTGTGGACCGGGCCATCATCATGTCCGAAGTAATTGTAACCGGTAATTTTATCATAAGAGAGATTGCGGTATTTGACTCTTTGGGAGATTATACCTTAAACGTTGGCGGTGATCTCATTGCCAAAGGCTATATCGAGTCGGACCATCACGAAAATATTAAAGGCAAATGCGAAATGGAAAAGGCTTATTCACGGGGAGAAGACCCCAATGGTATTCTTGTCCCTGAGTGTATTTCGGAAGGAGAGTACCACAATTTCGTGAACATCGCAAAAAGGATCAGAGACAAACAAGCTGTTTTTGTATAGATATAAAGCCGAACAAGTTGATTCAATATACTTCCGTAAAATCACCACTTCTTTATACCCTACTTGTCACAGTAAACTCTCCTCTCTTGCTATTGCTCTTAGCCCAAACCGTTATTTTTTTACACCTATTCTCCGTTAAAATGCATCTTATAAAATTAACGATCACAGGGAAGGGAGTCGGAACGGACGATTTTTTTGAGACTGCCGATTGCTACTTTCAATCCCTTAATGATAGCAAACAAATCATCAATGAAGAATGGCAATACGAACCTGTTGAAGGAGGAGTCAGTTTGAACCTGTTCTGTCCGGAAAAAGATTCCTATCTGGCAAAAAATTCGACCGTCTATGGGAAAAACTGGCAAAAGAGAATGGAAGAGGAATTCGGTTGCCAATTCAATTTCCAATACCTGGGTTTAGCCCCTGAACGTGAAAAGACAAGTCTTCCGAAGAACGCTAAATTTTTCCTATTGAAAACAACCCGGCTATCTCCTTTGATTGACGGAGAATCATTCCTGCCAATTCCTCTATACAAGATTCCATTCACTTATCATGACGGAGAATCTCATAATGACATCAATTTTTGGGAGAACAACTACATACGTATTGAGGGCCTTTGGATGAATGGTAGTGTAGGCGAACGATGGGCGCAAAATCAACTGCAAAATCACGATAGCGAATTGAACAAACAGGGTATAGAAAGTTGCCGTAAAATCGAAGAAGTGACAGGGATACCCACGTATTATTTCTTGTTTAACTACCGTGCCTGGGGCCATAAAAAAGATAAAGCAAGAAAATGTCCGAATTGCGGTGGGGATTGGCTAATAGAAGGAAAAACGTTCAATAATTTTTATGCGTTTAAATGTGATCCCTGTAGGTTGCTATCCGAACTATCTTCAAATACATAAAGAAGCATGACGATCAACAAATTCAAAAGTGGATGCAAGTGTGTCTTGAAAAAGAGCTGGACAAATGGTCTTCTCCTTTAAAAAACGAAGTGATGAGCTCCTTTGATTTGGGAATTCACCCTCAAAAAGAGATTAACCCATAACACCTCCGGTAATTGTCTTTTCATTTGTTTCGTATTTTTATTAATGCAATAATGTTGCATTAATAAAAATATTCCTTAAGTTTGCCCAAGCAGGATGCACGACCCACACCCATACAAGTCTTACCGCATAGGGTAGCTTCCCTGTAGTTAACATGTATTCATTGAAATGATTTTCTAAGATTAAAGTATGACACATCGCAAAATTTTTGACGTCCTGATTATAGGGGGAAGCTATGCCGGGCTTTCGGCAGCTATGGCATTGGGCAGGTCTTTAAAAAACGTATTGGTCATCGACAGTGGGAAACCCTGTAATGCCACCACCCCCCATTCGCATAACTTTTTGACACAAGACGGCATTCCTCCGAAAGAAATTGCAGCGATTGCACAAGGCCAAGTTAAAAAATACGAAACGGTTCGGTTTTACAGTGGACTTGCCGTATCCGGTACAAAAACCGGCGATGAATTTCAAATCACTACTCAAACAGGAGATACATTTTGGGGTAAAAAGGTAGTTTTTGCGACAGGTATAAAAGACGAAATGCTTCCAATACAAGGGCTTGTAGACTGCTGGGGTAAATCCGTGATCCATTGCCCCTATTGCCATGGGTATGAATACCGCCACAAAAAAACCGGGATACTTGCCAATGGCGAATCAGCTTTCCATATGGCAAAGCTGGTCAATAACCTCACGGATGAGTTGACACTTCTGACCAACGGACCGTCCAACTTAAGTAGCGAACAAACGGAAGCACTCCAAAAATATAAGATCCCTATTATAGAAACCGGAGTAACTAACCTTGAACATGAAAAGGGCTGCCTCCAACAGGTCGTATTCAAAGACGGTTCAAGCATTTCTTTAGATGCCATGTATGCCAGCCTTCCATTTGTACAACATTCGGAAATCCCTGTATCACTAGGCTGCGAACTTACCGAGCAAGGATATATTCAAACAGACCCCTTCCAGAAAACCACTGTACCGGGAGTGTTTGCCTGTGGTGACAATGCTTCGATGATGCGTTCTGTGGCTAATGCCGTGGCCTCGGGAAATATTGCAGGAGCTATGGCAAACCATGAACTGACTGAGGAACAGTTTTAACCATCGCATTATTTATTATAAGTAAAAATTCCTATTGGATGCTCCCTCACACTAGCGGTCGAACTGCAAATTTCAACCGCCAGTATTTTATAAAAAGAAAGATATCAATCCAATAAATACGAAACAGCCGAACCGGTCACTTCTGAATAAGAATCTTTGGGAGTTGCCAGCAATACATCTGTAAACAACCCCGTCTCTTGTAAGTCTAAATAATCGATTTCCGGGTAACGTTGGCCTTTGGATAAACAGGAAGGGACAATCGATACACCCAATCCATTTCTGACAAGCTGAATGATCGAATTGATATTGTTCGACTCATGGACAATATTGGGTGTAAATCCATATTTAGCACAAATTTCCAAAAGGGAATTATGATAGTCCGGAGCATAGTCTTTATTAAAAAAGACGAATATTTCATCTTTTAGCTTTCCAATTTCACGGGTAGAATTCAACTGTATATTCTGATTGTTAAAGACCAAAGAATACGAATCTTGAAACCAACGTTTGGAGGTTATTTTTGTAGATATCAAAGGTGCTCTCAAGATGCCCAGGTCTATCTTCCCCTGCTCTAAAGCGGCAATTTGTTTGTGGGAAGGAACTTCATAGAGCTTAATATTCAGGTAGGGATATAGTTGAGTCAAATGTCGGATCAACTTGGAAATGGTGACCGAAAAGGTAGAGCTGATATATGCAATCCGGTACTTTCCACTGATATTTTCCGATATTTTTCTGGTTTTCAGTGTAGCGGCTTCCAAGTTCCGGATAAGCTTCCCCGCTTCTTTCTCAAAATACTTCCCGGCATCCGTCAACGTCACGGTTTTATTGTTCCTGTCAAACAAACGTGCCCCGATCTCCTCTTCCAGTTCTTTAATTTGCCGGCTTAGAGGTGGTTGGGATATACAGAGTTTTTCGGCAGCCTTCGTAAAATTCAATTCCCGGGCCAGCGTCAAAAAGTATTTTAAGTGTCTTAATTCCATACTATACCTAATAAGTATTGTTTAATGACAAAATAAGTCTTTTTAAGTATTTATTGAAAGCAATACCTTTGAAACAATTCATCAAAAAGAAATGAAAAATGGAAAAATCAACTGTTGCGGAAATCAAGGAACGATTCGATAAGGATGTAGAAAGGTTTTCAAACCTTGAAACAGGTCAGCAAACCACGATAGATGCCCAAATCTCTTTGGAGCTTATCACCGAAGCCTCCAAAAGAATAGTACCCCAAGCTGAGAATTTGCTGGACATTGGGTGTGGAGCCGGCAACTATACCTTAAAAATGCTTTCAAAAATACCCCACCTCAATTGTACATTGGTAGATTTAAGTAAGCCTATGTTAGATAAAGCTTACGAAAGGGCCTCTCAACAGAGTAATGGAAGGATCGAAATTTCCCAAGGCGATATCAGAGAGGTGTCTTTAAAAGACAATCACTTCGATATCATTTTAGCGGGTGCCGTATTACATCATTTGAGAGATGATGCGGACTGGGAAGCTATCTTTCAAAAACTATTCAAGGTGCTCAAGCCGGGTGGCTGCCTCATGATTTCCGACTTAATTACACAAGATACGGTACAAGTAGACCGGTACGTTTGGGAAAAATACGGAGATTACCTGGCTGAATTAGGCGGTCTGGATTACAAACAAAAAGTATTAGAATATATCGCCAAAGAAGACTCTCCAAGGTCCATGAATTATCAGTTGGAACTGATGAAAAAAGTAGGCTTTTGCAAAGTAGAAATATTGCACAAAAACCTCTGTTTCGGAGCTTTCGGAGGAATTAAATAAGCTTTTTCATATCAGGGGTTATGGATGCATAACGCCTGCCCTTCTTCTTCAACGAACTCTATTCATTGAATTGCTGAAAAATATAACTTTCGTAACTTTAAACCATTTTCCGGTGAGTGAATAAAAGCATTGAATTAAAATGAAAAAAATTCCGATACGATATATTGATACCAAGTCAAAAAAAACGGACTTTTCCGGTAGCTTTAACATACGCAACCTTCAAAATTTATTTACCGGGAAAGACTTGATTCAGGAACTTCACCGGCATGACTACTTTTATCTACTTGCTTTGAAAAAGGGGAGCGGCAAACACGAAATAGATTTTACTCCCTACAAGGTTACTGATCATACAGTTTACTTCATGCGGCCCGGTCAGGTGCATCAACTCAGATTAAATGCCGATAGTACCGGATACATGATGATTTTCAAAGCCGGCTTTTATGACTCTCATGATAATAAATCTTATCAACACTTGCGCAAAGCAAGTAAGAACAATTATTATCAATTGGAAGCCCAAACATTCCGCAAACTGGATACTGCCTTATCGTATATTGCTCAGGAGTTCGCCAACCAAGGGGAAGGGTATCAGGATCTTATAAAAGCAAACTTGAAAATTATCATGATCGAACTTCTCCGGCAACAAGATCAACACCCCGTGCACAATGTCACTCCCTATACACAAGAACGTCTTGAGGAGTTTTTAGCACTTTTGGAGACCCATATCACTCAACATAAACAAGTGGCTCACTATGCAGACATGCTGCACCTTTCTCCCTATCAGTTGAATGCCATTACCAAAGCAGCGTTGGGGAAAACCTGTTCGGAGCTGATCAATGAATATATCTTGTTAGAAGCCAAACGGTATTTGCTGGCCACGTCTAATCAAGTCAATCAAATTGCATTTCAGTTGGGTTATGAGGATGTTTCCTATTTTATCCGGTTTTTCAAAAAGCAAACCGGTTACTCTCCCGAAGTATTCAGACATACTTTCAAAAAGGCATGAACGCCTGGTATTCACGATCAACGGGGCCCCTCATCGGAATAAAAAAATCAAAGGTATGTTCCCATTTCAGGTATGTCCTATTGAACTGCATGTTTGTCCTACCTTATCAAGTGATCAGAACACTACTTTTGAGGTAAATACAATTTATTACATACAACTTAACCCGAATCCTTATGAAACAGAAATGGGATGAACGATATAAAGACCAGGAATTTGCATACGGCAAAGAGCCAAACGTATTCTTTAAAGAATGGCTGATAAAATACGATCCGGGATCTATATTGATGCCGGCCGATGGAGAAGGGCGCAACGGTGTCTTTGCAGCACAGCTTGGATGGCAAGTAACCTCCTTTGACCAAAGTAAAGAAGGGCAAGCCAAAGCCTTACAGCTTGCCTGGGAAAAGAATGTGACGCTGATGTACGAAGTGGGTGATTTTGAAAATCTTGCCTTTGAAAAAGACTCTTTTGATGTTATCGGGTTAATTTACGCTCACTTTCCGGCCGAAAAGAAATCCGCTTTCCATCAAAAACTAAGCAATTACCTCAAGCCAGGAGGCCTGGTAATTTTCGAGGCATTCAGCAAAAGTCATTTAACATTCAGAGAGGCAAACCCAAGAATTGGCGGCCCCAACAAACTGGAAGACTTATTCTCTGAAGAAGAACTTCAAGACGACTTTAAGAATTTTGAGGTACTCAAACTCGAAGAAGAAGAAATCCTTTTAAACGAAGGGAAATATCATAACGGTAAAGGCTCAGTGATTAGGTTTGTCGGAAGGAAACGCGGGTAACAAGAAGAGCGTTTCAGTTAACCTCCCAAAACATGAATTTGATGAATGAGTGAATCATTAAACGTAGGTAAAAAGAATACACTTTTCACAAATTGAAGTGCCTACCTACTATTGCACTTTCACTCATTCACTTAGAACATCTCGTTGACGGAGCACTAAAGGACGGTTGCATACGGTGTAAAGTGCGAGGAAGCCATTGATAGTTCTTTTTACTTCGCCCGATATACTCCAAACCAAGCCAGGGCAAATGAATAGTGATTACCTATGCTCGTTCGGAATAGCATTGTTCCAACAGTCGACATCTGGTATAAATGGCTTTTTCAAAATCAATATCCCATTGAGTTCCCCACTCAGGTTTTGCAATCAACAATGGCGGATGAACAGTGTCCGCTAAATGTTTGATGGCTTTGTCAAGTAGCAAGTTAAGGTTCATGCAATAACCTACTCATATACCCTCCCGTTATAACATGACAGGAGGGTCGGATGAACACAACGCTACAGGGATGAACAATTCACCGGTTAGCTCTTAATGGCAAGGTTTTAACCTTTATATACCTTATCAGTCATTTTTTATTTATAATTGCAATTTCTGTTACAACCTCTGGGAAGAAATAAAGGAAAGGATTGCTAAATAAAAATCCGCCCCTGTCTCTTTTATTGTAATGTAAGCGTAACAGCATTTGTACATGTTAAATACTAATAGACAAAAGGATGAATCACTTTCCGGCAATCAGTTCCACACTCTCCCCCGTAGCTCTCGCACAACGTTTAATTGAGCTCTACGGATTTAGTGAAAATACCACCTGTAATGTACTTAGACTGGGAATAAATCATACATACCTCATCACCGATGCTCAAGAAAAATACGTCTTAAGAGTATATCACCTGCACTGGCGTACGGAAGAGGAAATTATGGCAGAACTGGAACTCTTAAACCTGTTGAAGGCAAACGATATCTTAGTATCTTATCCGATCCGCGACAAAAAATCAGCCTATATCCAGCGGTTCAATGCATGGGAAGGTGAAAGGTTGGCAGTCGTATTCTCGTATGCCCAAGGACAAACAGTTCGGAACCCCTCCGATAAAACCTGTTTCCAGCTTGGTCTTGAAATGGCGAAAATGCATCGGGTTACCACCGGAAAAAAATTAAACCGGAAAACCTATAATGCTCAAACCCTCGCAGGTTGGGCTTTCCAAGCTTTAAAAGAGCGGTTTCCCATGTCTCTGAAAGAAATGCAATATATTGACAGGGCAAATTCAATGATTGCATCTCAATTTGCACAAGCTGATTTAAATCAAATCAGAACCGGAGCCGTTCACCTTGATGTATGGTATGACAATATGAAAATTAAAGACGAATCGGAAATCACGATCTTTGACTTTGACAATTGCGGAAATGGCTGGTTACTTCTGGACATTGCTTATAGCCTGATGCTTTTGTTTAAAAATGAGCCCAACAAAGAAATTTTCAATCAAAAAATGAATCGTTTTTATCAAGGGTATCAATCCATATCGGGTATAAGCCAAGAAGAAAAAAGAATGATTCCCTATGGCGGACTGGCTATTTGGCTGCACTACTCAGGGATTCACGCCCAAAGATTTGACGATTTTTCAAATATTTTTTTAAGTGAAGATTTTTTGAAATATTGGATCGATACGGTAAACCACTGGATGGTATTTAACGGAATCGAAATATAATGCATCTGTTGCCCGGAGAAAAATCCGGCTTCATTCACCTTATCATGAGTATAAACTTTCAAGAATATGAGAATTCTATTTTTATTTTCGTTCGTCCTCACAGCTGCTTTGGCAAAAGCCAATGACGGGGCGTATTATGCATCGGGAAACCACCTGATTCCGATAAATGAAACTACGGTTTCGGTAAGTAAAGAAGTGTTGAAAATAGAACGGGTCCATGAGGATTATATCAAAGTGACAGTGGATTATATCTTTCATAATCCGGGGGCTGTAAAAGATATTTTAGTAGGTTTCGAAGCACCCTCGCCCAATGGTGATGTTAACGGAACACCTAAAAACGGACGCCATCCTTATATTGAAAATTTCAAGGTAATCATGAATGGCGAGGAACTGTCCTATAAAGTGGCGATGGTACAAGACGATGCCTATTATCAAAATGAGCAAATAAAATCCATTTCTGTTCAAAAGGCTATGGGAGATACCTTTAACCCCAATGAACCGGATTTTTATTATGTCTACCATTTCAACACAAATTTTCAACCCGGGACAAACACGATAAAACACGAATATCAATTCAAAGTGTCCGGATCGGTCGATTTGGCTTATGACTTTCATTATATCTTAACTGCAGCCAACCGGTGGGCCAATCAACAGATAGATGATTTCACTCTCATTTTGGATCTTGGAGATTTTACCGACTACAATATCAGTCAAACATTTTTCACCGGGTTTGAGTATTGGACGGGAGCAACAAAATTTATGGACGGGACTCCTCTACCCTACTCGGAAACCGAAACCCAACCCTTAAGAGTCATTACCAACGAGGCAACAGTGGTTTTCAAAAAGAAAAATTTCAAGCCGGTGGACGAATTATACATTTACTGTAAAAGAAATACGCAGTCCCTTCAAACCCAAACCTTTGACCATACAAAACTAATGCTCCCTTATAATGTGGCCGATTTCAAACACTTGATGAATGCAAGTAATGAAAATGCCTTCAAAATTTTGAGGAACTTACCCTTTGCCAGAAGAGGCTATATTTTTAAAAATGAATTGATACAAAAGTATTTTGAGTCCTTAGAGTGGTACCAACCCAATCCTTCATATCAGGCAAATGTTGATCTTTTTGGGAAAGAGGAGAGAGAATGGCTACTCGCTATGAAAGCAGCCAATCGTTAAGCACTTGAGCAAAACTAACATTTTGCTCTTCAATGCTTTTCTAGTCATATACTTTACCTTACCGCAAAAGACAATAAATAATTGATGATTACTACCAAAATTCACTTATATTTAATACAGTGTATTTTTGATAAAAAAACATAATCATCATGCAAAAAGCGGATAAGGTTGAGTTATTAAACTTACTTCTCAATACCGAAATTGTAGAGCCTTACTACTCAGCGTTTTTACTTGCTGAAGATTTGATCGATTTTCTGTTCCGGAATAATTTTTTCATGCGACTAGATTGGAGTGGAGAAGATGAAGACGGGGAAGTTATCCGCTTTTTACAGGCATATATCGCTAAGAATTTTAACGAAACCATAGAATTGAAGGGAGAGGACGTGTATAAAGAGATAGAAGAGAAATGTTATTACGGAACATTGAAAAGAGGCGATGCTCCTTTGATATTATTTGAGGAACTGGACAAACAATTAATCCAAAAAGGGTATCAATTATTGTTTTTGCCCACGGGGACAGATGAATATACCTTTACCGTAGTGAAGCAAAAAAACTTCAACAAATTATTGCAACTTAAGACGGTTGAATTTGAAGGTTACCCAAAAGGTAACGATGACCTGCAAGTAATAGAATGTTTGAAATGCGGGGCCTTATATTTCCCTGAATCGGGAGATAATCAAGATATTACCTGTGATTGTGGAAATGTAATAAAGGTTATATAATCCCATATGGCCTGGAAAATACTGACAGCTAAAAAATTAATTTTACGCATTCGGATTGAAATTTAAAAAATATGATAGGTATTAACAAGGCCCCTCTCAAGAAAAACATAAACCGGAATACCAGCCAGAATTAATTATCCTCATACCCTCTACCGTTATAGTCAAACAAACTATATCGCTTCGTTGGCGTTTTTCCTGGATTTAAAGTTGGTCAGACTTTTTCCCTTGTGAAAATTTATATATACCTTAAATCAAACAATCATTTATAATTGCGGAATAGCATAAAGAAGAAATCCCGTATATGTATTCCCCTATCCTTATACACATACGGGACTTGATGTATGACTAAAAAATGAATAGAAAAAGAAAACAATTATCCTTGTTGATAGAAGGTAATCAATCCCAAGGGATCGAAGAAGTCCGCAGAAAACATAACCCCTTACAATATGGCTTAATACAAAGCCATGTAACGCTATGTAGAGAGGATGAAATCGATAAATTAGACATGGTGCTCGGCAACCTGTCCAAACTCAAACAAGAACCCTTCGAAATCAAGTTGGAGACAGTAAAAAGGTTTTCTGAAGGTAAGGGGGTATTGATCCCGGTAAATGATCAAGACGGCAAATTGCAAAATCTTAGAAAATTCATTTTAAAAGGTATCATCAGCTTTCCAAGAGAGCTGCAAGCCCATATTACACTAATGCATCCCAGAAACTCCGCCTGTACCGGCCAACTGTTTGAGGAGATAAAAAAGGTTGAATTTCCCGCTACAATCAAGTTTTCTAAGATTAGTTTGATTGAACAGGAAACAGGAAAGAAGTGGAATGTGTGGAATGTTTTGAAAGAATTTAAATTGAAACCCGAATAGAAAAATAAAAAATCCATACCGGAAATACCAACCCGTAAACGCTAAGAATATGAACAAAGTTGCATCAATAGTAGCTGTAGAAAAAGCCTTGTTAAGTGCAATGAAAAACAGCGACACCCAAACATTAGACGAATTATTACATGATGACCTGCTTTTTAACCTTCCAAATGGCGACACCATCACCAAAGCCATGGATTTGGAAACGTACAGGTCGGGTAATATGATTTTTGACGAAATTTTATCAAGCGAACAACAAATCCGCCTCATCGAAAACAATGCCGTTGTTTCTGTAACCATTGAAATGAAAGGGACATTTTTTGACCAAAATATTGACGCAAAATTCCATATCATCAGGGTCTGGCAATTAGGCAATGATACATGGAAAGTAATAGCCGGAAGCAGTATGAAATTATAAAAATATTCACCTCGGCCAATCAAGCGAATTCATTTGCTTGGATACTGTTAAAATCTTGAACATCTAACTATTCGGCACTTAAGAGCGATTCTTACAGGGGTGAATCCTTCATATATGAAAAAAATATATTTTAAAGGCCTGAACGGGATCAGGTTCTTTGCTGCACTCTTGGTCATCATGCACCATTTGGAATTTATTAAACACTGTTTAGGATATTCTACTATATGGTCCATGGAGTATAGTTCTTACCTGGGGGCATTTGGCGTTACAGTTTTTTTCGTTCTCAGTGGGTTTCTGATTACTTACCTTTTGCTCTGCGAAAAGGAGGTAAAATCGATCCATATTAAACATTTCTATGTCAGAAGAATGTTGCGAATTTGGCCCCTCTACTTTCTGATCATCTTTATTGCATTCTTTATTCTACCCCATTTTGATTTTTTTCATATAGAAAATTACTCAACCGACATGACTACGTACAAAACAAGGTTGATACTCTTTTCTTTTTTACTGGCAAATGTTTCATTTGTTTACTTACCCAATGTGGCCTTTGCCAATGTACTGTGGTCGGTAGCGGTAGAGGAACAATTTTACTTGTTTTGGCCCTATGTCATTAAGATCAAAAAGTACCTGTTCCGCTTCATGATTTTTTTACTTGTTTTCTTTTTTATCCTAAAGTTAGGAGGCAAGTTCTTTTTCCCGCAAGACCCTATCAATCAACTTATTTACAGAACAAGATTCTCTTCCATGATTATCGGAGGGATTGGGGCTTACGGCTTATACAAGCGGGCTGCATTTTTACAATACCTCTATAAAAAGCCACTTCAATTAATTGCGGTTTCAGTCTTCTTCCTTTTACTTTTGGATATGTTGAACTTCCAGTATTTCAGCATTATAAAAACAGAACTGACTTCCTTGATAATCTGTGTGTTGATTTTAAATATCTCTTCCAATGACCAATCTATTTTAAAGCTTGAGAATCGTTATTTAAACTACCTGGGAAAGATTTCTTACGGACTGTATGTTTATCATATGATTGTCATTGTGGCGGTTTTAAAATTCGCATCTTCCATTGTTGATATCAATACCCTTCAAAATACGGCCTTCCATCCTGTTTTGCTCATAAGCATTACGTTGGCAACGATTGTCCTGAGTCATTTTTCATACAACTATTTTGAAAGACCCTTCATCACCAAAAAATTAAACTATTCGGTAATTGTTAGTGGGGATTTAGTTAAAAGCAACAAATAATTTTTGAAGAGGCTAGACCTTTGAGCGGCTTTGTGGGTCTTCTTTTTAAGAGCATGTTTAAAATTCGTTGTGGAAGCCCCCCTTTGACGGTAAAAAATTTCAGTTTAAGGTTCTCAGAATACTGCACTGAGGTTCTTGAAATGGGACTTTTTAAGCCAAAGAGTGAAATTGAAACATGTTCTGAGATAGAAACGGAAAGCTACAGTTTCTTGAAAGTAAGGTTTTACGAAACCACCAAAGGCGGCAATTTCTTTTTTAATTACATAACCAGCACCAGCTAATTAACCAAATCAATAGTACCATGTTTAACTACTTAATAGACAAGATTAAGGAAACCAAATTTGAATCCTATCCTTTCAAACACTTAACAATCAATAATTTTTTTCATGAAAAAGACTTTCAAAAAATCATTTCGGACCCGCAGATACTCAGGCCCGTTGCAAGCAGTCATGTAGAGCTTATTGATGATCTCATTGATCAAGGATATACCCAACAACATTTCCCTGGTTGTATTACGTCCATTCAGCATTATTTGGAGTTTTTAAATAACCCCCAAGAAAAATTTAATAGAAAGCTTATCGAAGGTTACGGCAGGAATATCATAGCCGGGTATGGCCTGACCATGCGGTTAAAAAAAATAAGATCCTCATTTTTAGAGGATTTGCTCGGCTTTCTAAACGATTCTCCTTTCCAAAATTGTCTCACCGAAAAATTCGGGATCGCCCATACACATTATATTGAAACCGCTTATCAGAAAAACTTGCATGGCTATGAGATCAGTCCGCATGCCGATACCCGGAAAAAGGCGTTGACCTACATGGTCAACATTTATACGGAGCAAGAAGCGGAACAAATGCCAATCCACACTCACTTAATGAAATTTAAGCCTAAGTATCAATATTTATACGATTTCTGGAAATACAACGGGGATATTGACACTTGTTGGGTACCCTGGAATTGGTGTGATACGGTCAAACAAACCAACCAAAACAATAGTATTACCATATTCAAACCTGCATTTGATACACTTCATGCGGTAAAGTTAGACTACAACCACCTTAGCCAACAGAGGAATCAAATTTATGGCAATTTGTGGTATCACGAGTCTCCCTCAAATTACGGAAGTGGTTTTCAACAGATAGATCTTGTAAAGATGCATGAAAGTTTTAAACTAGGCCCTCAAAAGCTGAGTGCAAAAATCGGAAGAAAAATCGCAAAAATGATGGGAGCTTAACCCTCTCTGAAATGAAAGACTTGATGCGTATTCGAATTTAGATACCTGAATATATTTGAACCGGTTGGAACCTCTCGTTGTAAGGTTTTTCTACCGGTTCACAACTAATGTCTTGTCCTTCTCTTTAGGAATATGGAATGAATAGCCCTGTACTTTGCATAATTCAGCCAAGTGCCGCATAAACACAAGTTATTGGAGGCAAGGTATGCTTTCTACTACGCTTATCCCTTTCCGTTATGGCCAAGTACTTTTTCCGGGAAAACTAAAGAAATCAAAAGCTACCGGTTTAGTCTTCTGAGTGATTTTTTTAAACTATCTTTATACTTTGAGAAAAGTAGCCTTTTCTATTTTTTCAATTGTGCATTTTTTGCCGCCAATGAAGAAGCTACAATTTTTATAAGCAATAAAGAAGAAGATGTAAACCATGAACCAAATTGGTACGCATAAACTGCGGCCATTCAAGTGGTCACATCTGTTTTTTTATAAAAACCATTTTTGAAAATAGTAGTAACCAAAAATCCTGAACGTCCTCACAACATAATCTACCCGAGGCAAAACCAACAAGTAAATGACAAAAAAATCAGAACAACTGGAACAAATACAACAAAAAATTGAAGAGCTCCAAAAGCTTGATGCCAATTTATATATTTTCGGAGCGCACAAGCATAAATATCAATTCAATCCATGCTTAACAGAAAAGGAAATTCAAACCTTTGAAGAAGAGAATTCCATTCAGTTACCATCCGGGTACCGGGAATTTCTACTACACATAGGAAACGGTGGTGCCGGACCTTATTACGGCTTGGAACCGCTGGAAAACGGCCGGTTTTCGGACTTGGATTATAAAGATCCCGGTCAACTCATTGACCTGTCCCGCCCCTTCCCACATACGGCAGCCTGGAATATGGATTTTGAAACATTGCCTGAGGAAGAAGAAAACGGTTTCTTTGAAAAATACTACGATGATGAATGGGCCAAAGGACTTCTTCGCATCTCCAATTACGGATGTGGAACCACAATGAATTTGGTGGTAAACGGAAGTGAATACGGAAACATCTGGGTTGATGACCGGTGCAATGAACAAGGTATTTACCCCGATCCCTTTTTCGATTCGGAAAACAGGTTAAGTTTTCTTCAATGGTACGAACACTGGCTGGATGAATCCATCAAAGAGGTAATGGAAAATCATCATGCCACAAGCTAGGTTAATGTTTAACTTTAAACCGGTCAAACAGGTATCACACCTTTGACAACCCTTGGACATACCCTTACCCTGAAATCAATTATGTAAATGTGAAAATGAGTACTACAGAATATTTGGATGACTTATTGGAACGACTGGAAAATGAAAACCTAAGACCGGGGCTTTCCCTTCCGGAGGGTGTTTCGTTTCAATCTGATTTAACCATTGCTTGGGAAGCCCGTAAAGAGGTTCAAATGTTGAAGGACCCTCAATTCATCGAACCGCTAAAAGTTCGATTGGAAAAGGAAAAGGTCACCAAAAAGCGAGTTCATATTATCCAGGTACTAGTAAGGATTGCGGACAAGGCGGGGGAACATTCCACCGCAGACTACATACTTGACCTGGTTAGGAATGAAAAAGTCCGGTGGATCAGGGATGTGGCCCTCACAGCCTTGAACCACAGTACTCTGAAGATTAGTAAAGAGAAGGAATACCTGTTTGAATTAGCGAAGCACAAAGACTGGCAGATAAAGTTGAACACGCTTGGTTTACTTTACCGGTTAGGCCAGTCATATTCGCCAAGAATAGAAGAAGTATGCTTGGAGCTCGTGAAGGTTTGTAAAAAGAAACCTCATGAGCTCAGTTCCATATGCCATGTTCTCTCCAAACACGGCTCCTTAAAATCTATTGAATCCCTCAAGGATATTGCTAGCACAAATAGCAAAGCTTTTACAGTAAACGCTGCCATCCGGGCTCTTGAAGAAATCAACGGAGCCAATGAGCTTGAATTTTTCAAGGCTTTATTTGAAACCAACAGGAATAACGATGTAAAGTCTGTGATCACACAAGCCTTGTGCAAATATGGAGATGGCAGTGTGCCGGACTTACTCATTAAAAGAGTCAAAAGTATTTTGTCAAAACCCAGAAAAACCAGTACGGTTTATATAGGAGAAGCCCAACCTGAGTTAGTACATATTTTTACATTTCTAATGGGTCAACAGGATACCAGAGCCGATACGATTTTTGACTTTGTAAGGAAGAAGAAGCTCGACCTTCTCGATACCACAGAAAGAAAATGGTTTGACGAAAACCTTATGAAGTAAGCAAAGTACAGGGTACGGTTTAACCATATTTCTTCTCAAAATATGAAGCAACTCATCATCAGGCATATCATCAATGCAAGTGCATTAAAATCATATCTGATATTAAATGCTCCTTTTCTCATAGGGATAAGTATTTTTATTGGGGAGACCCTTTTGACTGGAGCCATATTAATAAATCCACTTCCGATCGTAGCTTACTTCTATCCATTTCCATACTTAATGTTTAATGTATTTTGGATGGAAGTGATCCTTGATGAATTGATGAAAACAATTGACTTTAATTCTAACTTGAACACTACCCGGTTAAAAAAATTACTAATTTTTTCAAAATGGTCGTTTACATTTCTTTCCAGCCAAACCATATTTATGGCTTTAATATTTAAAATAAGCCTTAATATTGAAACAGACCCCAACCCTTTTCTCTTAATTTTTGTAACAATAATTACTATTTTACTGATCGCTTTACTATTGGTGTCAGTTTTCACTTTTTTTTATGGAAGGCAACTGTTGGGTAAATTACTTGTAGTGATAGAGACCCAAAAGCCATATTCTTATAATGATCCACTTCATTATGAGTATAAACAACTAGGAAGTTTATCTTCTTTTAAATATTTCAAAATTCAAAAAAGGATAAAAAAGGCTCTGAATGGAAGTCTTTCTTACTAAAAAACACCCACAAACACATCCTTATGGTAGTAAAGCAAGGCTTATGTTATCAATATTATTCCTGATAAAAACAAAATGACCTGCTTCTATTCATTGCCATACGGAAAAGTGGTAGCCATCGCCATTGAATTTTTTATCAAAATAAGTAAATTTAGGGAGCTTGCTTGCAAGCTATATATGTGGTACAATTTGTAGGGAAACCAATTGACATAAAATGATTGACCGTTCCGTATAGTTTACCGATAAAGAGTGCCGTGTACAAAACAAGTCAGGCAACAAACTAAATAGACAAATAATAATCAAACCACAGTAGATATGAAACCAAAACATATTTGGGCAAATGTAGGCGTAGAAAACATCGCAAGGACAAAAGAATTTTACTCAAGGTTGGGGTTTACACTCAATGGCAATCCTACAGAAGAGTTAGTAAGTTTCTTGTTTGGCGATGATCAGTTTGTGATTCACTTTTTTGAAAAGGAAAAATTGAAAACAAGTCTTGAAGGCGAACTCTCGGATTTAAAACAAGGAAATGAAATAATGTTTACCCTATCCGCAGAAAGCAAAGACGAATTTGAAGAATGGGTAATGGAGGTAGAAAAAGCAGGTGGAACGATTTTCTTCGACTCTAAAAAAGACCGGAAAAAATTTTACGATGAAAACGGATACCACGTATGTGTATTTGCGGATCCGGACGGTCACAAGTTCAACTTGTTTTACAACGCCAATAGGTAAGTAGTAAATCGCCATTGACAGGTCTTACTTTCCAGGAGAACAAACTGATTGGCAATACAATCAGTTCAAGTTTGAAATTACAGAAGAGGGTTCAATTTTCTTTTATGCAACAAAGGAGAGTAAGATTTTGAAGACCTATAAAGGAAGTATTTCAGCTCCCAAACCCTGCAAGGCTGGCAGTTAAAATGCTTCAACCCACTCATCATATTATATAATCCGACAATTTACCGAGGCATTTGGGATTTTCTCCTTGTCTTTTAATCTCCGAAATTCAACAATTTGTTTTTCAAGAAAGGAGAATAGAAACCAATTGATAAATAAATAACATTTTACATTAAAATTTACCAACCTCGCATTTTTATACTATTCCCTTTATTTTAGATCATGGCAATCTATTTTGATATAATAATCAGCTTGAAAGAGCTATTTGATAAAGTTACAGAACTTAAATTAGACCAGGTAGTAGATATTTTCATTGAATACCGGAACGATGAGAAGGAATGTTATTACAAAAAAGTAAATCCATCTCACTACCAAGCACCGGATTTTAACCATACTGGCTACCAAGGTTTTTTTATCATTTCCAAAGAAGCAAAATTTGACGGATCAAGAAGTCCGTATGATGATGAGATGTATTCATACACAATTGAAATCAAAGGAGGGCGGGAGACCGGCCAAGAAATTGAAAAAATTAAATGCCGTCAAATAGCAAAACAGCCGGAGATAACCCTTCAAAAAGCTTATCGGAAATTACAACACTGTATAAAAAAGGATCCTAATTTTGAGAAGGGTGTGTATTGGGGAAAGCACTTTTACAAGAATATTTATTATGATCGAAGAATTGACAAAATCATTTGGGGGGATTTTGATCATAAAGAGCATCAAATACAAATCAACACTATACACCACAAAACTTAAAGAACCGTAGTGTACTCATTATAGTACTGGCAATCTGAGTCTTCTCCTCTTTTGAGGTAGGGTTAACGCCTAATGGCCACATCCGGAACTATGGAAGTAGAAGCTTGATTTTACCTGAAACAGTCCAACCATTGGAGGGGAGTTAAGAAAGATAAACACAAAACCGGATTTCAACATTAAAATTTGGCCATGGGGAAGAATTTTGTAGTATGGTGATTGCACAAAATCTAACTACATGAAAACTTGCCCGCATTCTGAAAGTCAGTCTCCACTGGGTGAAGCAGAAGGCCCGGTGCTGTTGGCAAAAAGTGAAAGATCTGCTGCCGGCAGGGGTCTTGAAGCAGCCGGCAGTAAGCCTTTATTGTCTGGAAGCGGATGAGATGTGGAGTTTTGTAGGGGCGAAAGATTGTCCGGAATGGCTGTGGTTGGCTGTAGATAGGCGGACAGGCTTGGGTGGTGGGTTTCCATTTGGGCAGTCGGGATGAGGCATGGGGCTTATGGCTGAACCTTCCGGAAGAGCTACGCGAAAAGGCCCTGGTGTTCACCGATGGTTTGGCGGCTTGCAGCCATCTTTGCCCCAGGTCAACATCAAGCCGAAGGCAAAAAACAAACCACCCGGATCGAACGCCTGAACAATACCCTGCGGCAACGCTACGCAAGGTTAGTGCGGAAAAACCTGGCTTTTTCCAAAACCTGGGAAAACCATTGGCTGGCTATCCGGTATTTCCTCTACCACTATAACCTTGACAAATTGGCCAAAAATACATCCTTATTTTGAATGCACTACCTTTAAACATGCTCTGAAAAGAAACCAAAATTAAAACCGCTCCGACTCCAGCAACCCTGTAGGATAACTCATTACTTTATCGTCAAAGCCTTTGATCATTAACCAAAATCCCAAAATTAATTCTTGCAGGGCTGTGGGTGCATTTAACACCAAGTATTCCGCAGTGATAATCTCTACGGCCTGAAATAAGACTAAAATACTTGCCACTATAGACAGAAAAGCCCCAATGATCCCCCATACCGAAAGCCATGGTGGAATCAGTTTTGATCTAATCAACAAAATGTAAAACATGAAATTTCCCAAACACAAAGTCAAAACCATGAATACGTGGTTTACATAATCGCGTGTGGTTTTCAGTAGATTGCCCAATACCTCCAATGCGGACGTATTTTCTGATAAATGCCGTAGGGATTCCTGACTGAGCACTAAGACTGCCAACAATAATAGGATTCCTAAAATCATCAAAGTCGCTGCCATAATCCTAAAGCTCAAAAAGCCAATGACTAGGCTGTTTCCAAACTTTTTGAGGATAGGGTATAACAGAATTGCAAAGCCAATATAAGCCAGAGAAATAATGAATTGAGAGATCGAGGCACCGATCACCTGATTCGAATTTGCCGCAGCTTCGGTTAAAAACTTTGCAGAATCGACTGCCGGTGCCACACTAAAAATGCCGGCAAGCATACTCACGATAATACACAAGCCTGCTGACCTGGTTTTGCGTTGTTCTAAGTTCATCATTTTTGTTGAAATTTTATTCAAAGCAATTCATTACATCTTTGGTGAAATAGGGTTCTTGATTTACCCAAAACATATAGTTCACCCTCAAAAAGTCTTTCGCAAAAGCATGCAGCAAAGGGACAATATTATGCCTGGCAGTTTTTCCCGTATCGCTTTCTTCATGATCGTCTGCATCCGCGCCTGTTTTACCGATGTAGTTGCCATCCTGAATGGCTATTCCAAGCGGTACGGTAAATTTCCCTTCGTGCATTTGAGCGAGAGCGTGATTCAATTGCCCTTTTCGGGTCACCATTAAATCCGGAGCGCCCAGGCCCACACCGATTTTTTCACCGTATTGGTAAATTCCTTTCAGGTAACTTTTATTCTCAAAAGGAAGCCACTCTCCCGGCATAAAGTTGGCATAAATCATCGTAGCAGACTTTGGAAAGGCCTTTTTTAGCGCCAGCATATTCTCTTTAACCCCTTGAACATAGCCTGCCTCTGTAAAGCTGGCATCACTTTCTTTATTCACTCCAATTGCAGTTTCCTGTAGGTTGACGCCTTCTATTTTCCCGTCAAACTCTTCACCCAATGCTTTTAGCAACAAAGCAAACCGCACCCGGACTTTTTTATTCCAGCGTTTGGCGACCCAACCATTGGGCTTTCCATTGTCATCGTATTGCAAAACGGCCCCGCCTTGGTACTCCTTTGTTGTTAAATAAGCCGGAACCGCAAGGTAATTGGGATGGAAGGTAGCCTCTTGTAGCTGTACAAAAAGTTTTTTACCGTATTGTTTCAGGTAAGCAATATCCTCCCGGATAATAGTAAAGTCGTATTCTCCTTTTTCAGGTTCTAACTCTTTCCAGGCATACATAATTTGCGCTCCGTTGAATGCCGGATGCGAAAGAAACGGATGCTTGACAAGCGCTTCCCGATCGCGTGCAAAATAGACAAAATGTTGAATACCATCTTGAGTAATGGGGCAAGTAGCCTCTAAATACTTTTTATAAGCATTTTTGTATTTTTCCGAAGGGTTCTCCCACTGTTGCGCGCTTACCGAAACACATAACAGGGAGAGGAAGATACTTAGAATGATTGTTGATAATCTTTTTATCATTTTGAAGTGAATTAACCTTTTTATTCGCTAAAAAATATTTCAAAAAGGCCTCCTCCTTGTTACTTTTTTCAACAATAGCTTTGGCTATTCTTTCCAAAAAATGCCTTGATGAGCCGGTTTTGATTCCATCTTCGGTCAAAAACTATACGTTTAAACCACTTCTTTGGCTTCAACAAGTTTTACACACATCGAGCATGCCTAAATTTCATCCTAGACATGCTCTTATTCAACGCCAAACTTGCCATGTGTCTCTGCTAATATTTTTTGCGGATCGTATCCAATCCCATTCTTAAATACGGTTTCGACTTTTTGAATCACAGAGGCGTCTTTTTCCAGATTTCCATCCAGGATAATAAAATCGGCTCGCTTGCCTGTTTCAATGGTTCCGATAGTTAAATTGCCCAATGCCTTGGCTCCGTTACCGGTCATCACTTGCACGGCTTCTTCGGTGGAAAAGCCGGCTTCTATGTATAACTCAAAGTTCCGTTGATCGCCAAAGCCGGGGAGCACATGCCTGCCGGCATCCACGCCACTGCATAAAAGTCCGCCCATTTTATAAAACTGGTACTCAAACTCTATGATTCTTTTGAGCCTTTTTTCACGGGTTAAATCATTGATCGCCTGATCAAATTTGCTTCTTCGTTCTTTGTACTCTTCTAACAAGTAGGGTGACATCGCTTTTAGGCTCCTTTCGTCCGCATAGCCCCTGTTGGGCACACTCGCTTCATAAATGGAGGCGGTGGAGGTTAAAAACACCTGATGATCGATCATGAGTTGTTGCAGTTTTTTCACCTCCGGGCTGTCCATGATGAGTTCGTCCATATATTCCCTGCCCCCATTGCAAACACCAAAATCTTTATGGGTTCTGAAATCACTGGCACTGTTTAACCCGTGTTCTATTCCATCAACTCCAAGTTTGGTAGCCTCTTCAAAAGTGACGGAGCAAAAATGTCCCCTAACTTTACAATGATTTTTATGGGCCTCGTCAAGAATGATTTTCAGATCTTCAGGCTTCGTATTTCGATAAACTTTGAACCATTGGACACCTTGTCGTATCCAATGTTGCATGGTATCCCGAATATGTTGTTCGTTTCTGGGGATGATCATATGGGGGTTTCCTCCTTCTCCTGTAAAAAAAGGAGCGCTGGTAACAATGTCAGGGCCGATTTCCCTGCCTTCGGCAATTTGCCGGGCCAGGGCAATTTCCTGCTCCGGTGAAGCCGCTCCGCAAGTTTGTATGGTGGTAATTCCCGAGGCCAAATACAGTTTGGTGGCGATGTCTCCAACAAAAGGAAACCTTGGGATGTGCAGGTGATTATGCATGCCGACAATGCCGGGGATAACCGTTTTTCCTTTGACATCTATGATCTTAAATTTTTCCGGAATGGTAATCCCGGCATCGTTCCCAACCGCCTTGAAACTTCCATGTTCAATCAAAATAGTCTGCCCGGTTTTGGCTGTTTGCCCGGTTCCGTCAATCACCCTGGCATGGATCAGAGCAATTTGATTTTCATGAAAGGATACATATTTCTTCAACGAATCGACAAGCTTAAACGGATTGTCCTCATGGTGAAGTAGTTTCTGTTCTTGTTTGTTAGCACAGCCATTACACAAGATGGCAATAAAGTAAAGCAAGGTTAGTTTTTTCATGGTTACAAATTGCAAAAAAACAAGTTTGGATAAAAGCAATGACATGGAAGATCCGCATTTGCCCTGGCGAGGCGTTCGGGAATATCATTTAAAAATGAGACTGTCTAAATGAAAATGCAACGAAGATACAAATAGTCATAACTATTTAAGTTAGAGTTACTTCTGCGCAAATCTTAGCATTGTGCCCCTATATCGTTTTTTAGACAGCCTCCTTTATATACTCAAAGCATACCTTTATTTCACATCCGGTAACGTTATCTGCACAAATGCGCTTTTATTTGTGGTCGTCCCATCGCCTAACTGACCATATGCATTATATCCGGTAGCCCATAAGGTGTTGTCTTCTTTCAAAATCAAAGTATTTGCTCCTCCCCCGGCCATAGCCTTGATACCTTCCATAATTTGAAATGGTGTTCTGTGAAAATTGTTCGTTGACCCAATGCCCAATTGACCGTATTCATTACTTCCTGCAGCCCATAAGGTGTTGTCTTCTTTCAAGATCAGGGCATGATTACTTCCTGTAGTAATGGCTTTAACGCTTTCCATGATTTGCGTAGGCGTATTTCTAATGGTAGTGGTGCCATCACCTAACTGACCATATGCATTATACCCGGTAGTCCATAGGGTGTTATCTTCTTTTAAAATCATGGTGTGATTATTTCCCATAGCTACGGCCTTAACGCCCCCCATGATTTGTTTTGGTGTCGTTACATTCGTAGTGGTGCCATCGCCTAACTGACCAAACTTGTTATACCCGGTAGCCCACAGGGTATTGTCTTCTTTTAAAATCATGGTGTGCCCCCCTCCTCCGGCCATGGCCTTGACACCTTTCATAATTTGTTTTGGTGTACTCCTGTTGGTTGATGTTCCATCTCCTAACCGGCCTCCGTTCAACCCAACCGTCCAAAGGGTGTTATCTTCTTTCAAAACCAATGTATGATAATATCCTGTAGCCACTGCCTTGACGCCCTCCATGAGTTGTACGGGTGTACTTCTGTTGGTTGTCGTACCATCTCCCAATTGGCCGATAGTATTGTCCCCGGTACCCCACAAAGTATTGTCTTCTTTCAGAATCAGGGTATGGTAATATCCCGCAGCGACTGCCTTGACGCCCTCCATGAGTTGTTTTGGTGTCATTACATTCGTAGTGGTGCCATCGCCTAACTGACCCTTCTCATTCTGTCCACATCCCCACAGGGTATGGTCTGACTTCAAAATAAGGGTATGATTATTCCCGGTAACTATTTGCATAATAGACAAAAGCGTAAAATCATCCGTACTGGTGGTGGTCTGTCCGTTGACTGTCACTGTGATTTTGCCGGAGGTGGCTCCTTCCGGAACTACAACCGTTAAAGAGGTAGCCGAAGCCGTGTTTACAGAGGCAGTAACCCCATTAAATTTTACAATATTTTCACTAACAATAGTACTAAAGTTCTCTCCGGTAATGGTAATTTCACCTCCCGCCACTCCACTTTCCGGTGAAAAGCTGCTAATGCCTGGAAGTGGAACAGGGCCTTCATCATCATCCTTACTGCAAGAGGCAAGCAGGGTCAACCCCAAAAATAAAAGTGAGTAAATTAATTTTAGCTTTGATACTTTCATTTGATTGAAAAAGTTAATGAGTCTCATTTAAAAAAATATTCAAGGATAAACAAGGTTGTGTGCAATAACGGTTGGAGCTGTTGATCAACGTGTAACTCGAGAAACCATGCACCGTTTTTATACTTCCCAAAAGGAAGAGACTTACTTTAAGCGATAAAGAAAAGCGGAAGGGAGACCTCCCCTCCTTTTATAAGTCCGATAGCCTTATTTCCCCTCCGGTAAAGTTACCTGCACAAACATGTACTGCTGTGTAGTGGTACCGTCACCCAGTTGGCCATACTTGTTATAGCCGCTAGCCCACAACGTATCGTCTTCTTTCAGAATCAGGCTATGTATACTTCCGGCTGCCACAGCTTTGACGCCTTCCATGATTTGTACAGGCGTATTATGAGTAGCGGTTGTGCCATCTCCTAACTGGCCATAACCATTATCTCCTGCAGCCCACAGGGTATTGTCTTCTTTCAGAATCAATATATGAGAGCCGTAACTACTTGCGGCCATCATTTTCACATCCGTCATCACTTGCTGCGGAGTAGTTTCATACAAATTGGAAGATCCGATACCGAGCTGTCCTTGTTCATTCAAGCCGGTAGCCCAGAGTGTATGATCTTCTTTTAAAATCAATGTGTGCAACTGCCCTACAGCTACCGCTTTTACATTGCTCATAATTTGCTTAGGTGTGACCACATTGGTGGTGGTACCGTCACCCAATTGACCATATTCATTGTTTCCGGTAACCCACAAGGTATGGTCCGTTTTCAGGATCATCGTATGCTCACCGGAAGAAGCCATTGCTTTCACGTTATTCATGATCTGTTTGGGGGTATTTCTATTGGTAGTGGTTCCATCACCCAATTGGCCATAGTTATTTCTTCCGCAAGCCCATAGCGTATGGTCTTCTTTCAGGATCAAGGAGTTTATACCTCCCGTAGCAATTGCTGCAACTCCTTCCATAATTTGTTGGGGTGTATTTGTACTGGTGTTGGTCCCATTTCCTAGCTGGCCATATCCGTTATGACCCGCAGCCCATACGGTGTGGTCGGTTTTCAAAAACAATGTGTGAGGACCTCCCGTAGCGACCGCCAATACATTTTCCATAACTTTCCTGGGAGTGCTTGCATTCGTCGTGAGTCCATCGCCAAACTGGCCATATCCATTATAGCCAGTAGCCCAGAGTGTATGGTCGGGTTGCAAGATAAATGAGGTAAATGAACCTGCGGTTAAACTGATGTATCGCACGTTAAAATCATCCGTACTGGTGGTGGTCTGTCCGTTGACTGTCACCGTGATTTTGCCGGAGATGGCCCCCTCAGGTACCATCACTGTTAAGGAGGCAGTCGAAGCCGTATTGACAGTGGCGGTTATCCCATCGAATTTTACAATGTTTTCACTGGCGATGGCACTGAAGTTTTCTCCGGTGATGATAACCTCATCTCCTTCCGCTCCGCTTTCCGGTGAAAAGCTGCTAATGCCTGGGAGCGGTATTAGCTCATCATCTTTGCTACAAGCGGTAAACAGGATAAGGCCCAAAAATAAGAGTGAGTAAGCTATCTTTAGTCTTGAAAAATTCATTTGATTGAAAAAGATTTGTGATTGATTCATTGAAAAAACAGTTACTTACCAAAACATACCCGTACACTACACCGGCAGCATCGAATGATCAACTTCTGTAGCTTGTCACCAGATTGACCGGTAGTATCGCGTATTTTTTAATGTTTGAGGGAAACAGGTTTGTTTTTGACAGAAGGAAGAAATTACTCTATTTCGAATCTGACAAAGTGATCTGTATTGGCGTGCTTTTATTTGTTGTGGTACCATCGCCCAGTTGACCATATGCATTGTACCCGGTTACCCATAAGGTATTATCTTCTTTCAAAATCATCGTGTGAATTCCTCTTGTATCCATCGCTTTGACACCTTCCATGATTTGAAATGGTGTCTTGTGAAAATTGTTCGTTGACCCAATGCCCAACTGGCCATATTCATTACTTCCAGTGGCCCACAGGGTATTGTCTTCCTTAAGGATCAGCGTCTGAGCAGCTCCTGCACTCACAGCCTTAACACCTTCCATAATTTGTGCAGGAGTGCTTCTATTAGTCGTTGTTCCGTCTCCTAACTGCCCCAAAAAGTTATACCCCGTAGTCCACAGCGTATTATTTTCTTTCAAAATCACGGTGTGAATTCCTCCTGCAGCCATCGCTTGGACGCCTTCCATGATTTGTTTAGGAGTATTTACACCGGCATTCGTCCCATCGCCTAGTTGCCCTTGGCTATTATTTCCGCAGACCCACAGTGTGTTATTCTCTTTTAAGATGAGCGTATAATTACTATTTCCTACAGCGACAGCCTTAACGCCTTCCATAGTTTGTATAGGAGTACTTTTATTCGTCTTTGTTCCGTCACCTAGCTGGCCATAACTGTTATAACCCGTAGCCCACAGCGTATTGTCTTCTTTCAAAATCATCGTGTGGTTTCCTCCTGCAGCCATCGTTTTGACGCCTTCCATGATTTGTATAGGCGTACTTCTGTCGATAGTAGTCCCGTCTCCCAACTGCCCCTGGCTATTATAGCCTGCGGCCCACAACGTATTATCCGATTTCAGTATCAATGTGTGATTTGTTCCTGCGGCCATCGTTTTCACACCCTCCATGATCTGAATGGGAGTATTTACATCAGTAGCGGTCCCGTCACCCAGTTGGCCATACTTATTATGGCCGGTAGCCCACAAGGTGTTGTCTGATCTCAATATCAGGGAATAAAAATACCCTGCCGTTATTTGTTTGATGAATAAAACCGTAAAATCATCCGTACTGGTGGTGGCCTGTCCGTTGACTGTCACCGTGATTTTGCCGGAGGTGGCCCCCTCAGGTACCGTCACTGTTAAGGAGGCAGTCGAAGCCGTATTGACAGTGGCGGTTATCCCATCGAATTTTACAATGTTTTCACTGGCGATGGCACTGAAGTTCTCCCCGGTAATAGTGATTTCGTCTCCTTCCACTCCTCTTTCCGGTAAGAAACTACCGATTGTTGGCGGGGATATAAGGGTGAAATCATCCGTACTGGTAGCTGTTTGTCCTTTGACTGTCACCGTGATTTTGCCGGAGGTGGCCCCCTCAGGTACCGTCACTGTTAAGGAGGCAGTCGAAGCCGTATTGACAGTGGCAGTAACCCCATTGAATTTTACAATGTTTTCACTGATGGTGGCGCTGAATTTCTCTCCGGTAATAGTGATTTCGTCTCCTTCCACTCCACTTTCCGGTGAGAAACTGCTGATATTCGGAGTGGGAGCCGGGCTTTCATCATCATCTTTGCTACAAGAGGTAAACAAAGTCAGCCAAAAAAATAAGAGCAGGTAAATCAATTTTAGTTTTGACACTTTCATTGGTTTTGTAAGGTTGAAATTTGATTTTCAATTATAACCTTCAAAACGGAAACATAGAAGCTTTATCCAAGCCCCCCTAAGTAGAAGCGTTAACAAAGCGTTAGCAAGAGTGAAATTTTCCTGATTTTCTTACTTTGCGCCTCTTTTTTTAAGCTCCTTTTGGTGAAAAATGTAAACTTGCACGGAAATTACTCGCGACCTAAAAAAGAGCCTTGCATGAAAGAAATAGTATTCGGTGAATCTGCTTTGGCATATGTTTTTGAAAAGGTAAATGAGGTGATGCTGCTCCTATCGGAAAACCAAAAAATCATACACCTTAACCAAGCGGCCCTTCAATATTTCGATTTGGACAAAAGCCAATTGGGCCAGTTGTTCCTCTCTGAGCTATTTCCTCAAAATACAGTTGAATCATGGGAAAACTGGCAGGCAAAAGACGTCCGTTCGCCTTTGACCTTTGCCTTTGAGAAGCATATGCCTCTTACTTTCGAAGCTTCCCGACTTCCTCATTCCTCTTTTTATATCTTGATCGGTAAAAAAGAAGAAGCGGCATTCATTCCGGAAGAAGAAACTGAAAAGCTACTGAAGTTGCTGGAGCAGGATCTTAATCTGGACGGCCAACACCTTGACCGTTTATTAGCCGGGCAAAAGATTAATAAACTCAAGTTAATTTCAGAAAACACACTCGATGTTGTCTGTTTGCATCATCCGGCAGATGCCCGGTATTTATATGCGAGCCCTTCCACCGAAAAGATCATGGGATATACTTCCAGGGATTTAATGGGCAAAGTCCCCTACGATTTCATCCATCCGGATCACCTAGTCAAATTATCAAAAAACCTGACCGATTCGAAAGAGGGCTTACCCACCTTCCCCGAAAAACTGGAATTGTTATTCAGAGTAAAAAATAATACCTACCAATGGTTTGAGGGGTATAGCAAACCCATTTATAATAAAAAAGAGGAAGTCATTCTGATTTTAAGTTGCACTCGAAATATCCAGGACCGGAAAATAGCTGAAATGGAGAAAAAGGAAAGAGAGTTGATTCAACAGCATTTATTGTCTTCCTCCATCTTGCTTGAAAAGAAGAAAACGATCATGGAAAAGCTGGAAAGTAAAGTACTTGAGTTGGAACCACAGATACGAAAAGAAATACGGAGTGTCCTGACCTATATCCGGGAAGTCTTAAAATTTGACGATGATTGGGAAGATTTCATGATACATTTCAAAAATATACATCCTGATTTTTATGAAAACATCTTAACACAATACCCTCATTTAAGTAAAAACGACCTACAGCATTTGGCCTTCCTGAAGCTAGGCCTTACTTCCGCGGAGATTGCCAAGATTACGGTGATAAAAAAAGCAAGTTTACGGGTGGTTAGAAACCGCTTAAAAAAGAAACTGGCTTTGAACGAAAGCCAAGACCTGTTGAAGTTTATCCAGGAGTTTTAACTGTTTATTCCAAGAGGAGGCATTCTATCTTGAAAGAATTCAGGAACATCTAACCCTCTACTCTTGGAAAGCCAATCAGAAAACACCCTTTAGAAATGAATCAGAGCATATTTAAATTTCAACCTTTGGATCAAAAGCTCCCAAAGGGGCGGCCTCTCGAAAGATCCTCTCCACAATGAGTTTTAAACATGCTCTAAGTGCTATTTTGAATAATTTCCGATCACAAAATCACCCCAATCAGCAATAGATTGAATAAGAGGAATTAAAGTTTTTCCGAAATCGGTCAAAGAGTATTCAACTTTTAATGGTGGTTTTGAAGTGTATACTTTCCTTTTAATTAACCCATCCTCTTCCAGGGCTTTTAATTGTAAACTTAAGGTTCGTTCAGTAACGGTAGGCATTTCTTTTCTCAATTCATTATAGCGTAGTGTTCCTTCTATTAAGTGAAACAAGATTACAGTTTTCCATTTGCCTCCTATCATTCCCATGGTAAGGCTTGTACAACAGGGATATTCCTTTCCTCTAAACTTCAGCATTTTGGGCTCTGATATATTCAAAAATTCAAACTATCCTTTTTGACCGTTATTGCAAAGATAATAAACCATAATTAGTTTTGTTACTATAAAAAATATAGTTTCATAAAAAAGAGAAAACATGAGTTTTATAGAATCCATGCAAAAACGTTATACGACAAAAAAATATAATGCCTCTAAAAAAATTGAGCCCCACAAAATACAGGAGTTAAAAGAGGTTTTACAATTAAGTCCTTCATCCATAAACAGCCAACCTTGGAAATTCACATTTGTGACAAATAAAGATACGAAACGCAAACTTTCAGAAGTCTCCTGGCTCAATACGGACAAAGTTCTTGAAAGTGATACTGTAGTGGTATTTAGCCGTATAAATAATATAGCCTTATTTGAGGAACAAATTGAAAAAGAGCTCCCGGAAGGAGCCGTTAATTACTATAAAGAATTTATCAAACCTCAACGTGAAGAACAGATTAAAGCGTGGTTTGACCGTCAAGTATATTTGGCTTTAGGTGTTTTATTGAGTGCTTGTGCAGAAATGAGAATTGATGCAACACCAATGGAAGGAATTGAACCGGAAAACTACGATAGAATATTAAAACAAACAGATTATGCAACTACCGTGGCCGTAGCTATTGGATACAGGAACCATGATGACTTTAACCAGCCGGACAAAAACCCAAAATCCAGAAGGAATATTCATCAAGTAATAGAAACTATTTGAAATAGAACATGTCTAAATTTTTTCCTTTGGGCTGATTATTCCCGTTTCAGAAGCCTCAAGGTAATATTTTAAAAATTGCTAAACAGAAGTTTTCACCTGCAAAGGAGGCTGTCTCTCAAAGAAATATTTCTTGTGAGGCGCCCCCCTCTTGCCAATTTGAGACCTGTATTAAAAACCAAGGTAGTAGAACCTGGGTTTTCCTTAGGCCACTAGAGTACTCAAAAGCCCATCAAATATCCTTTTTTCAGGATGGAACTTCCTCTTTACTTTCCTTCTTTCCAACCATTCTAGAAAATTATGGCTCCCATAAACTTGACATACCATTACCGGATTGCTCTGGCTTTTTTGCTCGATAAGAGAAAAGTATATGTAACACTCCGGTAATCGCACATGACGAGATGTTAGAGGTAACTTAAAGAAACCTACACAGGTTTACTTTCCTCGAATAGAATTATAGTAAAAATTCAATAGAATTAAGGTAAAAGAATGAAACCAATACTACATTTTTGTTTGCTACTGCTTCTTTTGGGCTGCGAACCTGTTGAAATTTCCGATTATAACGGAGAGTCGGATATAAGTATCATGTCATTCAATCTGCGTTATGATGAGCCTGCCGATGGCGACAACCAATGGGGCAACAGAAAGCAGGCCTGTATTTCCATGTTATCCGAGATGAAGCCCTCAGTATTTGGCATACAGGAAGGATTGCATCATCAAGTGAGCTTTATAGATGAACATTTGCCCGATTATAATTATGTGGGGGTAGGGCGTGACGATGGGCATTCATCAGGTGAGTACAGCGCTATTTTTTATTCAACAGAGCATTTTGAATTGTTAAAAAGCGGTAATTTTTGGTTGAGTGAAACCCCCGAGACCCCTTCGCTGGGTTGGGATGCAAACAATATAAGAATCGTAACGTGGATACAACTGAAAGACATTGAAAAGCATCAAACCGTTTATGTTTTTAATACACATTTTGACCATAAAGGAAAAACCGCCCGACTAAAATCAAGCCAACTCTTAGTTCAAAAAATACAAGAAATAGCAGAAGAAAATGCCCCTGTTTTTATTACGGGTGACTTTAATATGCTTATTGGTAATGCAAAATTAGCGCCTATCACAAGCAATTACTTTAGTGCTCAGCGATTTGCAGAAAAAAGCGATGACAACCAATCCTTTAATGCTTTCGGAACCTGGATATTGAGTAGAAATATCGACTTTATATTTTACCAAAATGCAAGAGCCTTGTCGTATAAAACGATTGTGAAAAATTATGGAGTGCCATATATCTCTGATCATTATCCTATTATCTCACACTTTGATTATCAATAAATTATGAAAAAAACAATACTTGTTTTCTTTATAACAATCACGATAAATAATGCCCTTGCACAAAGTAAGGGCGACTGGTTTCATATTCCGGGCTTTGACCCTGCATTACCCACTACACTAAACAATCGAAATACATTTATAGGTGTCATTGGCTTGGCGGCTTTGTCGTACGGTTTGGAGGAATTTATTTTTAAAAACCACGAAAATACAAACTATTACATCATACGGACAGGAATGAACAATGAATATGCTTGGGGATTAAAAAATGTTTGGCATCAAAACATTGGCATTGAGCACCGTGTGGCAAGTTGGTTTTCACTAACTGCTGAGTTTAATTTACAAGAATGGCATGAACAAACTCCACCACTCGACAACAAACAAAAAGTTGGGCTAGGTACAGGCTTGATGACCTATTACCGTTGGTACTTGTTTGGTAAAAAATGCATTAGCCCTTATATTGAATACGGAACAGGGGTGTTTTATGGCTTTCGAAAATTCCCTTACAATGGAACCAATTTCACCTTTAATAATTCCACACAACTTGGAGTAGAATACACATTCAAAAATTGTAGTAAAGCCCGTTTAAGTTATGGAAACTTTAACCAAACCAATTATAATTGGTTAAACTCTAACCCAGGTTATCACGGAAACGGATTGAGTGTAAGTTACTCGTGGCAGATAAACTAATAAAGAAAGTGATTAACCGAAAATATCAGGATTTTATTTCTACAAGCCGGTTTGAAATAAAAAGGCCTGTAATACTCCCTTCGCAATAAAGCCTATAGAACGATAGAACGGGTTGAAAACTCCCATTTCAGTAGCTTCTATGCAATGTTTTGTGATTGACCCAAAGCCATAAAAACAGCGCTTGATTATGTGAACAACTTGAACTGAGAACCTTTGAGAGCAGTGTTAGCAAAGTAAAAGGTTTGGGTTACTGAACCCCTACTCGTTACATTTGTCCGTTTGAATTAAACTTTATTACCTTTCGCCTCTTTCGGAACTGTTTAGAACAAAACAAATGAGTGATTTTTCAGCATATGAAAAAATGCCCAATAGTCTCAAAAAACTTGGGTTGAAAGAAAGCGATTTTGCTACGCTAGAAAAAGTCAAATGGGTGGTGACTGAAAAAGTTCATGGCGCAAACTTCAGCTTCATTTATGAAAACGGGAAGTTAAAATATGCCAAAAGAAAAGCGTATTTATCCTGGCAAAATGATTTTTTTGGTTTTCAACTTGTCGTAAACCGGATAGAAGACAACATCATACGCTTGTTTGAAGCATTAAGTCTTCAGATAAAAGGCTCGAAATACATTGTTTACGGAGAGTTATTCGGAGGTAAATACCCTCATCCTGAAGTGAAGGAAAATGAAAATATCCAGGCGATTCAAACAGGTGTATACTATTCCCCCAGCATTCACTTTTACGCCTTTGACATTGCTATTGAAACCGAGGGCGTTGCGTCAAAGTATTATCTCGATTATGAAACCGCCCTGTCCTATTTCAGGAATCATGGCATTTTGCATGCGAAACCGTTATGGATAGGAAAATTTCATCAAGCCTTAGAATTTAATACACGGATTAATTCCACCCTCCCGGTCCAATTCAACCTGCCTGAATTAGCAAATAATTTAATGGAAGGAGTCGTCATCAAACCATACAATCTAGTAAAAGAGGATACGCTATCTTCAAGGCCTATCTTTAAACTCAAAAACGCCGAATTTGATGAAGAAGAGAAATTTCATCAAGCCGAAAAATGGACCTACAGACCAACGGTTTCTTCCAAAACGGAAGACCTGTCCTTTCTAATTGAAGAATTAAGAAATTATATCACTTACAATAGATTGGAAAGCGCTATTTCTAAAATTGGGGCTTTAGAGGTCAATAATACACAACGTATTTCTGAAATTCAAGTCGAGTTTCTCAATGATGTATTCACCGATTTCAATGAAAATAACAACAATCTATTGATGGAATTATCTCCTGCTCAGAAGCAGTGGATTGATGAAAGAATCAAATCCGAATTCAGTAAATTGATAAAGGGCAAAATTTCTTTCTTAAACTAGATTAAGAACTTTCAGTCTGCCCCAGCCCTACCTTTGTAAAAGAAAAAAAGAAGAGTGTGCATAAAGGCCGAACCAAAAAACCATCACAGGCCGGTCTTATTCTCCACACTTCTTTCACAGCAATTCAAATTGCTCTATAGCAACATTTTACAATAAAAATTCTCAAAACTATTTCTGTTTTTTAGTCATCATCATACATTTTATAATAGTTATGGAAAAAAGAATTGATATTCAAAAGTTGGAGCCGAATGCATACGAAGCGATGTTTGGGTTAGAAAAATATTTAAGCTCTACGGGATTAGACAAAACCTTGGCACTCCTCATAGAAATCAGGGCTTCACAAGTGAATGGTTGTGCTTATTGCCTGGATATTCATACAAAAAATGCCTTGAAAAACGGTGAAAGCCAAAGAAGGATTTTTGCATTAAGTGCTTGGTGGGAGTCCCCCTTGTTCAATGATAAAGAAAAAGCCTTGTTACAAATGGTGGATGAAATTAGTTTGATTTCCGAAAAAGGACTATCCTCTCCAACCTATCAAAAAGCAAAGGAGCAGTTTACCGACAAAGAAATTGCCCAAATCATAATGCAGATCAGCACCATCAATGTATGGAATAGAATTGCGATTTCAACGCATATGGTTCACGAAGAATAAACTCGCCATAGTTCTTTGCCTGGTAAAGGCATCACCACCAGGCAAAGGATTTTTGATATCACAAGGAATATTGTTGCTCGAATAAAGTATATTCACTCACACTGCCCGTTAGCAAATACACAATCGAGGTGCATCCAAACGTTAGACAGGAGAATTATGTCTTTTCTTATTAATACTTGTAAAGTCTTCATGGCTTAGAGAGCTCTAATCACTTTACAGGGATTGCCAAAAGCCAATACATCATCGGGAATATCTTTGGTCACCACAGAGCCTGCTCCGATGGTTACATTTTGCCCGATTCGCACCCCTGGCATAATTACCGTATTTCCTCCGACCCAGGAGTTATTCCCAATACTGACCGGTTTGGTAAAGGTTAAGTAACTTGCATTTTCCTCTCCGGCTTCTTCATGCCGGATGCGTTTTTCGGCTTTTAAAGGATGGCCTGCCGTATAGATTTGTACATAGGGGCCTATCAACACATTGTCACCAATCGTGATTTTGTTATTGTCCAAAAACATACAATTGGTATTGACAAAGGTATTTTTACCTATTGAGATATGCTCTCCGTAATCACAATAAAAAGGCGCTTCGATCCAAACCCCCTGCTCTACCTTCTCCAATAGTTCCTTTAAAAGAGCTTCCCGCTTTTCCATGTTTCTTGAGTCCAATTGGTTGTAGGCTTGCATCAATTGCCTGGCCTTATGATACACTTCAATCAGTTCGGGATCCCGGGAGTTATATACCTCCCCCTTAAGCATTTTCTGTTTTTCTGTCATTGTATTGTTGGCTAAAAATCAATCCTACTCTACAGGACTGAGGTATTTCGAAAATTACGCTTTTGAATAAGAAGTTTTTTCATTACCTTAAATAAGGTATGATCATTTATAAAAAAATGTCTGCCTGATAGACATAAAGATAAGCAGTTTCATGTTTATATAAACAATTTATACAAACAACTTCCACCCAACAACATAAAACGGGACCTAATCCAACTCATTGAATTCTTAACCAAGCCCTTTTTATTGTATGAAAGCACAAGTCAGCATTTATTTGTTACTCAGCCTGTTACTTATTTCCACAACTATTTTTGCTCAATGTTTGGACGCCACTCAAATGGGTGTCAGTGCCGATAGTGAAGAAGACCAAAGCAATGCGCTACAAGCCGTCATTGATAGTGCGGAAGTTTCAGGTGCTTGTATTTCCCTGCCTGCGGGTATTTATTACACCAATCAACCTTTAGTGTTTCCTGCCGGAGTAAATTTAATGGGAGGCGGCATGGGTACCAATGCCACACAAACTCCTTATAACGGTACGCTTATCTGGTATACGGGAGACAGCAGCGCCATTGAAATTCGCGGAAGCAATGCCGGACTAAGCAATTTGTGTGTATACAATCCCAATGACAGTGCTCAAGTCGGGGTCCGGATCATTGCCGATAATCAATTGGTGGAAAGTGTCCATTTGTCCCGGGTGCTTATCTATGGTTTTACCGATGGAAGCGGATTGGTGTTGGAAGGGCAAAATCAAGGGGGAATTGCCTACGCAAGTTTCTACGATTTACGCATTCGTCATGCCAAGGTAGGGATCAAAATCGAAGAAGACGAAAACTCATTTGTCAATTCCAACAACTTCTTTCATGGAGTAATTTCCGGAGGTGGATTTGACTATGGCCTGTATGTCAATGGGGGAAACAACAATATATTTTATGGTACGGTGATCGAACCTCCCTCATCACAAGAAGCGCATATTTATGTACACACCGGACAAATCATTGGCAATCAAATCCGGGTGGAAGGCACTCAACAAGCCACCGGAGTACCAGTGATTGAATTCGACAGTCTAAGTAGTCAATCGCTTCTCACGGGCTTTTACGCAGGAGGGCCTGTGATCAACAAAGGAGATAACCGAATAGAACTCTTTGCCTCCAACTATGCAGGGGAAGGCTCTTTAAGTTCCAACCTTTTAGTGAATGCGGCCTTTACCCTGGCAGATACCAACGCTCTTCCCGAATATTGGAGTGTTTCCAACTCCCAGGCTTTATTAGTTCTTTCCGAAAGTGAATACCTTACGGGTATGAAAGCGTTAACCGTTCAAGTCCCCCCTTACCAAACCTGTGAACTTTACCCTCAATCGGGCTTTGCACCTAGTATGGGAGAACACCCGATGTACGAATATGCGAATTTCAATGCCTTGGTAAAAACCAGTACCGGAGGAAGAGCAAAGTTGATATATAATTCGGCCTATGGAATTGTGTCTTCTACAGCTCATACCGGTTGTGGTGATTGGGAAACACTGGGTTTACAAGCCATCACCAGTACCTCCTCCCCCAATCCTAAAATCTACCTTGACAACAGCAGCCGTTCCGATACCTTAACCGTAGAACTGACGGCCCCTTCTCTCACTTTCGGGCAAAATTATCCTCCGGCACAAGCCTCTGTATTGTTTACCAATGGGGGCATTATGACCGGTACATTGAGTACCAGCATAGCCGATCAATACCAGTTTATCGCCGGTACAAATTATTTGGTATTACCTCGAAATGGGAATGTGTTTGAGATCAACGGCAGTAGCATTAGTATTTCACGGATCAACCACTCTCTTGGCGACCGCTTTCCCAAGGGGACGGTGATTACTCTATTGTTTGACACATCGGGCAATTCCGTATCCAATGGAGCTTATATTAATTTGAAATCTTCTTTCACCACTTCCGGGGCCAATACTTCCCTTACCTTGGTGTCCAAAGGAGATGGCACCTGGCGGGAAATAGACAGGAACAATTAAATTAAGCCTTGTCACAAGTGTATTTGCAGCCTTACTATTAACCATAAGAAAAATAAGGCTAAGGGATTCGATCATTTAAAAGACTTCCCAAGACTTTGGTTTTGGGAAGTCTTTTTATCTAAAAATCATTTTAGATTGGACTAAGAAAAGAGCTTACCTGTACACACTTTTGATCGCCAGCACATCTTCATGTATCTCCACCTGTAGGTCTTTACCCGTTTGTGCATTTTGTTCGGTAAGTTGTCTAATCTGTTCTTTTACTTCTTTGTGGTAGCCTTTGCCCAGAATCAATTTTTGTAATACGGTATTTTTTGACAAACCCTCCAACAATCCATCCAGCTCTTTTCTTTCTAGCTGGTTTTTACTGAGGTTGAGCTTCAGTAGTTTTTTATTTTGTACTAAAAACCCGTACAAGGCCTTGGCTCCTTCTTCACCGATTTGGTTGGGAAGGGCATTGAGCACTTTCGTAGATTTCGCATACCCCAAATCCAACTGTTGCAATTGAGGATGATGGCTAAGCGCCTTGAAAATAGCCGCTCCTCCCCTCGCCTGAATGCCATTACTGGCTAGTCCTAAATTCAATAAGTGTTGATTTTGAGAAAGTCCTTTGGCCAGTTGTACAGCCCCGTTATCCCCCAAATTGTTCACACTTAACAACAATTCCTTCAAAGAAGTCGAATTTGCCACCAATTCAGCCAACAACACCGCTGCCCGGCTGTCTAGTGTATTCCCACTTAAATACAATATTTCCAGCGGATAATTATTTTCCAAAAGCACCTCTACCAAATACTTTACCCCTTGATAGCCAATGCGGGTATTCACAAGGTCCAGTGTGCGAATATTGGAGTTTTGTTTCAACAAACCGGCAATTTTCCGGGCTCCTTCCACGCCAACCGGATTGCGTTTCAGCCATAAAGCCCGGACCGAAGTATTGTCTGTCAAAGCTTGGGAGAGGTATTCTACTCCCTGAGATTCTATCAGGTTACAACCTAAATATACCGTACGGATATATTGGTTTTGCGCAATCAAACCGGCTACGGATTTTGCCCCTTCATTACCAATGCCCCCGGTACCGAACAGAATACTTTGAATAGTGGTATTTTTCTGCAATGCTTTGGAAAGCATATGTGCCCCTGCCGGACCAAGGTTTTGCTTGCAACAATCCAGTTTACCCCCGGCTATGACCGTACCCCGTTGAAACTCCCTGACTCCTTCTACCTCCCGGTCTTCTTCCAAAAAATGCAACAAAGGCTCAAGCTCCGAATAGTCAAAAGTCAATTCCGGATGGCTCGTTTTCACCGGACAAATCAATGGGGTTTCTTCTTTCATCTTTGCTACCAATCTGTGGGTTGATAATCTTTTAAAAACACTCCGTAGGAGGGAGTACCCGTATCTTCTATTCCACTTACCACCGGATCATACACCCGGGCGGCCCCGTCCACACAATCCAGGGGAGGAACAAAACCTTGTTCTCTCATATAAACTTTTTGAGGGTAAGGGTTTTCATCGGTCACCCATCCCGTATCCACACTGGTCATAAAGATTTGCTCCTGCACATAATCATGGGCAGAAGTACGGGTCATCATGTTCAAAGCGGCCTTGGCCATATTGGTATGAGGGTGAAAGACAGATTTAAAGTTCCGGTGAAACTTACCCTCCATGGCCGATACATTGACAATGAATTTTTTAGTAAACTTGGATTGGGTTAACAAACCTTTCAAGCGGCTGTTAAGCAGGAAAGGAGCGGTTGTATTCACCAATTGAACTTCCAGCATTTCCATCACCGACACCTCATTCAGTTTTGTCTTCCAACTGTTCAAGGGCCTCAAGTCTATCTGTTGTTGATCTTTGTCCAGTTTCCCGATAGGAAAATAAGGATTGGAAAGACTTAAAGCGTTCGTTGGCTCTTGTCTCGCTTCCAATAAATATGTTTGTTGCTCTCCTCCCAAAAGATGTTGGTAAAACGCTGCCGGTCTTTTGATGGTTTGGGCCGCATTGTTAATAATCATCTCCAAAGATGGGAAATCCCTGTAAAGACCGGAGATGAATTGCTCCAAGCTCGAAAGATTTCTCAAATCCAATCCATAGAGATGCAAACGGCCTGCCCATTCCCGGAAATCATCTTGAGCAGAGTATCTTTTATAGGCATCATCCGGGAAGCGGGTAGTGACAATCACCCTGGCGCCATCCCGGAGCATTTTCAGGGCAAGTTCAAACCCGATTTTGATTCTTCCCCCGGTAATCAATGCCGTTTGACCATTCAGGTTTGTTCGCTGGTTTCTTTTTTCAAAATTAAGTGCTGCACACTTCGGGCATAACAAGTGATAGAAAAAATGTAAATGCTGATACGCTTCTTTACAAATATAGCATCGCTTGGGTTTGTTCAAAGGTTTGAAACCGGCCGAAATTTCCGGAAGGGATTTGATTGATAGGCTCTCTGAAAAATCATCATTCTTTTGAAAAAGAATCGTATTACCTTGTTGCTTACGGTCTTCTGCTTTTTGGCGATGACTTTCCGCTATCCGTTTCCGTTTGCGGGCATCTTTATACAGCTTGGTAACCAGTCCTTTAAATACCTGTTCGTCCGGGATTTCTTCTGGCTGTTGCAAACAATGGCGCAAAACGTTCAAACAGGTGTTCCAATCTTCGTTAGTGATTGCAGGCTTCATATACAGGTGTTTTTCAAAAAATGAAGACAGCAGGTATCGAAACTGCGCCCTCCCGGGTTGAGCCAGGTGCTCTTCCAACTGAGCTATGCCCTCACCTTTAGTGAAACATGAGAGCTACGAACTCTCCTATTATCTTTAATTACAAAAGATAATATCCTTTCTTTAGGAGAATGTTTCAAAGGGTTAAAAAAAGATGAAGGCAACAAGCCTCGAACTTGCATCCTCCCGATTTGCAGTCGAGCGCTCTTCCAGTTGAGCTATACCTTCATCGCTGGTGAAACAAGTAAGCTACGAGCCTACCTCTTATCTTTTCAAAAATAAGATCCTTTCCTTAACAGGATGTTTCAAAAAACTTCAAAAAGGCAAAGGTAACAAGGATCGAACTTGCGACCTCCTGCTTGCAGTGCAGGCGCTCTTCCATACTGAGCTATACCTTCGCCCCTGGCGAAACAAGAGAGTTGCGAACTCTCCTATTACCTTCCTTCAAAAGATAATATCCATTCACTCGAAAGTTGTTTCGAAAGACAAACCTATTTTATTTTACAGCATTTGCCAAATAAAATTTGGGGCTTTTGTCAGATGATCACCAGAACAGTAAGTGATATTATATTACCTCTGTTGTACTTGTACCACGAATTTACTACTTTGCCGTTGCCGGAAAGCTACTATAAGGACTTCTTAACCAGGACAAAACTCAATTTCAGGAATTTTACAATCTGTATAAGACCAGCGTGTACAATACGGCCCTAAGTTTTGTGAAAGTCCCACAGGATACCGAACAAATTTTACAGGATGGCTTTGTGAAGGCTTTTCAGTCTGCGGCTACCAGCGTATTGAAAAGCTATGCCAAACACAGAAGCATTAACTCCCAACAATGGCATCTGGTAACAGGTGACAAAGAAGAAATTTATGCCTTAGCTCGTATGTCCTAATTTTGCGGAAAAAGGCACAGGTCTTCACAAAGCCAAAGGAGAATTTATCCACACTGAGAACTTCATCCTGGTAGATCATCCGGGGCATCTATAACGACACACTGCCTGTGGAGATAAAACGGCTGACCGAAGACATCAAAACCTTGAAAGCAAATTGATGAACCGACTTGCTGATTGGGAGACAAACACTATTGACGGTGGAGGGAAATAGTGTTTGTTTTCTTTTAAAGCAAATAATCGTTTAAACGATAAAACGAATCTATATAAACGATGTATAGTAACCTATATCAGTCTTTAACTAGTTTCTCTGTTATCGTTTCAGTAGCTGTATCAAAACTGTATTCATATGTATAGTTTCCGGGTTTAAGAAGCTCTTCTCCAGTAAAATCTATTGGTAACCAACCATAAGCTTTGCCATCTATAGTGACGCTAACAGAACCATATCTGTAAGACTTTTCGAAAGTTTTATATTCGGATGTTTGATTAGGCTTTAAATCACCAAAGTTTACATTGTTAAATGTCGTGTTTTCAAATTTTACAGTACTCGTATTGAATATTCTAATTTTAACTTGAGTGAAATCTTCATCACTGTCAGAGCAAGCTAGAAAAGTAAAAACTATTAAAAGATTGAATATGTGTCTCATAACTGGAGATTTTTTGTTTATTTCTGTGAAATATCTTTTTGTGGTTAGTTTAATAAAAACGTTGCAAGTTTGGATATTTAAGCAATTTTCTAAAATGTATAGTTTTTAATAAGATAAAATTATTTACCGCATAATACTTATTTATAAAGGCATTGTTTTTTTGAAATAGTCAGAAACTTTTCACAGAATTCAGGTTTTGATAAAGCGAAAATTCACAACAATAACAAATAAATTCAACTTTTTTGCAGATGTAAATCATTTAAGAGCATGTTTAAATATCATCCTTTGGGTCAAAAACTTCCATTTCGGGAACCTCACCAAAATACCGGACCATCGAAGTGTCGAGCCATCGAAGTGTCGACCACAAAACTACTATGTTGAAAGCTCTAAACTGAGATTTTTTTACCACCAAATCTCCTCCCACAACAAATCTTAAACCATGCTCTAAACTCGTTTTACGTTGTCTTCAACAGGTTATAAAAAATGTATTTTCACTCCTACTTTTTGTCATTTTTACTCCGTTCATTGTTTATCTTCAATATCAAAAACCCAATTGCCCCTCCTATTGCCCCAATTGAAATAACAGAATTTATCCCGGTCAAAGATGCAATTAAACCTGCCGGTACCCCCCCGATAAGCACTCCCATCATTACCCATTTCAAACTATTTCTTTTGGTTGCTTGTAAAGCCTTTGAATTTTCAGGTTTAAAGTCAACTTGTTCTGTTAGTTGACGTTTAAAGTTGTTGATAAATTTGTCCCATAGATTTTCTTCTTTTAAAGTAACCTTTTGTCCAGTTGTGTTAACCTCAAAATTTGCAATTACTTTCTGGTTCACAATTTCAATCTTAACTTCAGATTTCCATTGTAAAGGGTTAAAAGTCCACATATTTGACAAAATTGAACCACGCCCAAATGTCAGTATATTTTCTCCCTTATCAAGCAACTTAAAGCCTGATTGAGTAAAGTAATCAATCGTCTTTTCAACCACATCGTTACTATCAGGAACATTAAATGCTATATTCTTTCTTAATGTACTCATTTCGCTTCATCAGTTTTTGTCAAAAGTTATGATTCTGTAAAGGGTATTTAAAAATACTAAACAGCTTTAAAAATTTTGGGGGATTATTCGTAGAAAAAAATAATGCTTACATCAAAAAAAATCCCCGGCAACTCTATCAAGCCACTGGGGATTTTTCTTTTCTATATTGCTAAGGTTCTACTTCCGTTGTTTCAAATTCGATAGGAATTCTACCATATCGCGGATTTCCCTCTTGGACATCAAAGAACCCATAGGGGGCATGCTGGAAGGCAGGTTCTTCCGCTCTTTGATCCGGGAAAGTGGAATTTCCATCGGCTCGGCTTCGGAGGTTTTCAGGATCAACTCATCTGCTCTTTCTTCCATCAGGATACCGGTTACTTTTTGTCCGTCTTTTAAAGTCAAGGTCACACTGCCGAATCCGGGAGCCAACCGGGCACTGGGTTCGATCAGAGCCTGTAGGATTTGTTCCCGGCTCAACTGATCACCAATATGCGTCAGTGAAGGACCCACCTCGCCTCCTTTTCCTCCGATGGAATGGCAACGCGCACATTGTCCGGTAGAGTTGGTATTGAAAAAGCTACGTCCTTGCCGGTAGTCCCCTCCGTACAACGTTTCCTGAAAAGCATCCACGGTATTTCCATTGGTTTTCAAGGGGCCTAATTGGGCAATCAGGCTTTCTGCCTGGGTGGCTTCCACGGCTTCAATCAAATCCAGGGTAATGCTGGAAGGCAGCTTATGAGCGGTTACTTGTTCGATTAACCCGGCTAAAATTGCTTCACTTTTTTCCAAAGGCATTTTGCCCAAAACTTTCAGCATTTCCTGTTGCTCCCGTAAAGCTCCGTTTTGGAAAATCGGATTGACAATGCCCGGCAAGTTTTCTTTGGAAATATCCAGCTCGTTTAACAAACTTAAGGCAACCGTACGTACCGCTTCGTCTTTATCTTCCATGCCCAATTTGATGGACGTTTCTATGTTCGCATACTTCAATTGATAAAGAGCTTTTAACAGCTCAGCTCTTACCGGTGCCTGAGCATTTTGCCGCATCATTGCCGCCAGTTGATCATTGTATTGATCCAGTTGCAAATTTGCAAGCATTTTGGCTGTTGCAATAAGCACTTCCGGCTCTTTACTTTGCAAGAAACTAACGACTTGCTCACCTACCTTTGTTTTTACGGATGCAGGGTCACGTTGAATTTCGCCTCTGTACCGCCCGTCTACCCGGTCCAATACGGAAGGATTTGCCCAAGTGCCTAAGGTGGCCAAGGCTTCTGCCCGTAGTTCGGCCGACACATCTTTGCGTTGTGCAAAAGCAATCAGAATGTCCAATTCCTTTTCTGTTCCGACTCGCAAACAAGCATTTATCCCACGTCTTAACAATGGCTCGGACGTAAAACGGGTTTCCGTCAAGGTTTCGGCCAAGGCAGGCAAAGCCCCTTCGATCGACCAATCATCATTGATGGCCCGGGCGGCTTCGGTCACAATGTACTCGTCCGGGTCATTTAAAAACAAGGCAATTTTTTCGCTTTGTAATCTTCGCAATACGAGAACCGCGGCAACCCGTAAAGCTCTGTTGGGGTGTTTGGCCAGGTCCACCATAGGGCCTTCTTGTCCGATCCGGCTCAGAGCCAATACCCCGGCATGGCGAAGATACAAGTCTTCATCGTTGTTATCTTTTAAGAAGACGATCAAAGGCGTCACAGCCTTTTCGTATTTTATCCGGCCGAGTGCCTGAGCCGCATAAAACTTCACTCTGGAATGCTCGTGTTTCAACAAAGAAACCAGCGCTTCACCTGCTTTTGTGTACTTGATATCACCCAGCACTTTGGCTGTTTGAGCGATAATTTCCGGGTCATTGTCATTTAGTAAATCTAAAAGAGAACTTGCGTACTTTTCATTTTTCCGGGCCATTTGTCCGGTTCCCCAGATGGCATGAATACGGGCCAGTTGGTTCTTTGATTCCTTGATTGTTTTTTGAAAAACCTCAGCACCTTTGTCAGCTCTGGCAACCAGTTCGAACTGTGCTTTTTGCCGGATGCGCATGTCTTCATTTGCCAACAATTCAAACAGTACGTCCTCTTCCTGTTTTGAATAATCCAGTTGCATTAGTTTTTGCGTTTCGGCTCTGACAGCTGCCAGGTCATTTTTGTCTTCGCTCACATCCAGTTTCCAAACCCTTCCGTAGTTCTTTGTTCCCCAACCGTTGATCCAGTCAGCAATGTACAGTGCTCCGTCCGGACCAAACTTGATCCCGGTAGGCAACACCCCTGTGAGGATATTTTTTTCCTCGGCCAATTCAAAGGAAGCCCCTTTAGGTTGTAAGCGGAAAGCCCAGATAGGCGAACGGCTAGGATTTCCGGTAAACTCCACCAGGAAAAAATGTTTTTTCCAATCCGCTCCCAAAGCCGTCCCGGGATTATAAGCCATTCCGGTAGGTCCGTTGTGATAATTCATAATCGGAGGAATGATATAGGCCGCCTGTCCTTCCCAACGGGGCTTGAACAGTTTTTCCTCCATCCATACTTTGTAAGCGTTATTTTTAGGATCGGTATATTTTCCGTATTGCCAATTGGCCCTCCATCCGGCATCCGACCCCTCTACGATATGTACCAGACGTTCCTGCTCTCCGGGATGGTCGCCATCGTTGTCCGAAGAAATGATGTTTCCGTATTCGTCAAAGACAAACTCATGAGTGTTACGAAGCCCGGCGGCAAATACTTCAAAGTCACTGCCATCGGGATTGGCCCTGACAATCACCCCTTGGTTAGGATATTTGTGTTGTGTACCATCGGGCGCTTTGATGTTGACTCCGATATCGCCAATGCCCCAGTAAATTTTTCCATCGGGGCCTTCAATCGCTCCCGACATTCCATGCCCGCTAAATCCGATATGAACGGCATACCCGTGGCTAATGGAGGTTTTATCATCCAATACTCCGTCTCCGTCCGTATCCTTCAGGCGCCACATGTCCGGGCCTACCCCTACAAACACGTCCTCGTTCCGCACTAACAAGGCACCGGCAACGTCCGTCACTTCATTGTTAAACTCGTGCATGATCCGCATGGAAACATCTGCCACACCATCGCCCGATTCATCGGCAATACGCCAGATCTCTTCCTTTTCAATGGCCAGGTCACGCCAGTCGTGCAGACTGTCCTGGTTTAAATCTTTCAACCAGCTGTTTTCTTCACTTCGCTCAGCCGCAAAAGTACTGTGCAAAAAAGCCCTGCGATCTTCCACCGATTGAAGGGCAATGGAAGGCGTCATCCAATCGCGATGACCACGGATATCAAACTCGGAATTTTTCTGCCGGTTCGTCCGGGTGAGGTAAACCCTACCCTGATCGTCAATTGACATGGCAATAGGATCGGGCGCCAGAGAGTCGGATGCCCACAAGCTGAGCTGGAGTCCATCGGCCAGTTGTATGGCCGTATTTTCCCGGATTTCTTTGGCTTTCAGAGCGGCTTGAGCGGGATCTTCCCGGACCAACAAGGGAGGCTCTTTCGGAGGGGTTTCATTACAGGAGTACATCATGGAAACCACCATCAAGAGTACCGGAAACAATTTCCGGCTAGCATAGCAATTGTTCATAAGGTAGTAAGTGTGTATGTATTTGTAAAAATATTAAGAACAAGTATACTAATTTGACCGCACAAAGCGGTGAGGTTGGGTGGAAGAATTTGTGGGTTTTAAGGTTTTTGAAGAGGAATATAGGATAAGTAAAATAAAAAAAGGCTTTACAGAAATCTGTACAAACATTGTTAAATTCAACATTGAAATTGCTTGTGAAACACACCTCCTGTAATGACTTAAAGAAAAGCTACCTTTTTCTTTATTTCGTATAGGCGATTCTTCTAGATGCTTTTCTCATCAATTTATTGATTAAACCAAAAGTCATCAATAAAAAATACCCCTATGACACGATCATAGGGGTATCCACTATCATTTTATAGTCAAATAAACAATGCTTACACCGGGCCTTCCAGGCAACAACACTTACCTGTGTCATTATCGGAAGAATACCTGTTTTTGTCTGTGTAATACCGGAGCCATTCTTTGCTCCAGTATAATGCCACACGGCTGAGCAGTAATGCCAGAATCCCTCCGGTAAAAAATTCTATCATGGCTTGATGACTCCACCAAAATTTTTCTACCATTTCATAACCTAAACAAATGGCGATGCTCATGCTCCAAAGTCCCATTTTTTTCCAACACAAATGTTTCATGATCCATATCAATCTAATTGCCTCTATATAAATTAGTGGAAGGATTGAATTATTCAGGAATATTTTTTTCAAATCTACGGTTTCTTTATATATTAGAAAAACGAATTATTTTCATAGAAATCATCAATTTTATTCATACATGGAGTTGCGGCATTTAAAACTGGTCAAAGAGGTGACTGCTACAGGCAATTTGACTAAAGCCGGAGAGCGTTTATTTTTAAGCCAGTCGGCCTTAAGCCATCAATTACGGGAAATTGAAAGTGAATTAGGCGCTCCGGTTTTTCACCGGGTAAACAAAAAGATGATTCCTACACTGGTGGGAAAACGCCTGTTAAGCACCGCCTGCAAGGTGTTAACGGAAGTGGAACGAGCCCAACTCGATATTCAACAAATGGTATCCGGCGAGCGGGGAACCATTCGCTTGAGTACTGAATGTTATACTTGTTATCATTGGCTGCCAGCCTTGCTTCAAAAGTTTCACTGTGAATTTCCCAATATTGAAATTTCCATTGTACTGGAATCTACCAACGACCCTTTGGCGGACTTGTTAAAAGGTAAAATCGACCTTGCCATTGTCCAATGTCCCAATGAGCACCCGGACCTGGAATATACCAAACTCTTCAATGATGAGATGGTGGTGGTCATGTGTCAGAATCACCCTTTGGCCCAACTCGATTATATCTCGGCACAAGACTTTCAGGACGAAACCTTGATTACCTATTCGGGGGATTATTTGAATATGACCTTGTTTAAAGAAGTATTACTTCCTGCTAAAGTTCAACCCAAGCGAAAAATGTCTGTGTTGTTGACCGAAGCCATCGTGGAAATGGTACAAGCCGAAATGGGCATTGCCGTATTGGCGAAATGGATCGTGAGTCCTTACCTTCGTCACAAACCTTTGGCCATCCGCCCTCTCACTCAACCCGGAATCTTCAGACAATGGGCTGTAGCTCAACGAAAACAATCCACCCCACCCGCTTACTTGGCTTATTTAATCGAGCATTTGAAATCCGTACATTTTACACAAAACTAGACTTTATACATGGTGTTATCCATTCAATAAGATACGGAAGCTACTCAGTAATTCGTCAAAAATTTCACGACTACTTTTGGCCGGAGCTTTAGACGCTGCCTGACCTCCCCATAGAGATAAGAAATCCTTCTTCCCTTGTTTTTTAGCAGAAGCCCGGATAGCGGCTGTCAAACTGTTTTGCACCGGATAAGGAGGAATGGACAAACCCGATGCCTCAACGCTTTTCATAAATTGATTGACCACCCCCCGTGCCCAACGACCGGAAAAGGAACGGGTTAATGCAGTGTCAGTATCTTTTGAGTGAAGAATACTTTCCTTATACGCTTCGTTTGCAGCACTTTCATGACTTCGAAGAAACAGACTGCCGACTTGTACACCTTGGGCTCCCAAGGAAAAGGCCGCTTTTATACCCATTCCATCTGAAATTCCTCCCGCAGCCACTACAGGAACTTTCACCGACTGAACCACTTGAGGGATCAACGTCATGGAGCCTATCATGGGCAACGGGTGATTAGAAGTGAAAGAGCCCCTATGCCCCCCTGCTTCTATACCTTGAGCGGAAATCATATCTACCCCGCTTTCCTCTAACAAAATCGCTTCTTCTACACAAGTGGCCGTCCCGATAAGTTTTACATCTCTTTTGTGCAGCAATGCAATGCTTAGCGAATCCAATAGGCCAAAAGTAAAACTGACGATCCCGACTTCTTCTTCCTGTAATACCTCCAACTGATCCTGATAGGTGTAAAAGGTAAAGTCTTCTTCAGAAAACCGGCTAAAGGTTACTCCATATTTTGCGCAAAGCTCCTCTAAAAAATGCTGCATTTTTTCAACGGAATCCCAATCTACCTCTGTTGGAAGAGTATGGGCAAACAAGTTTACGGCAAACGGCTTGCCCGTCAAAGATTTTGTTTTTCGGATCAACTGCCGGGCTTTCTCAGGAGCCAGCCCTCCAATGGGCAGCGAACCCAAACCGCCTGCGTTGGAAACGGCTGCCACCATTTCGGGCGTGGTGATGCCCAACATCGGGGCCTGGATGATCGGATAGCGGACAGCGAGCTGTTGGGTCAATTGGTTTGTTAATTCCATCACAAAAAGTACTGGTTTAAGGGGTCAAATGCCAATTATATTGTATATAATAAAAATTATATACAACCTCCGGACAGTGTAAAGGTATACAATGCACATTCATATTTCAAGCTGTTTTTTTCATTAAGAGCATATTTAAATTTCATCCTTTGGATTAAAAATTCACATTTCAGGAACCTCGGTCATCTATACCAAATCTTGTAGATAAAGAAGAAAAGGATATTGCCAATTAAGATGTAGAGATGGTGAAAATTGGATATTTCATAGAAGTAACTAAATTTAGGGAGGAAAAATAATAAGCCGCCTATGTTCCATACAGGAAGTATCAGGAATATGATCAACTCCTTTGATCATCAACAGGACTACTTTTTGAATGAACTGGAACCTCTTCAGGGTATAAAAAAGTACTTAAAGATCCGTATAGCCAATCAAAATAGGTTAATAAGGAATAAGAGTTCCGTATATAAACTAGTTGTGGTGCATTTTAAAATTAGCATATGAGTAATCTATCAAATATAGGTTTTGATATACAAAGTGAAGATGATTTCTATTCTTTGGTTGAGAAAGCATATGAAAAATCAACTCCTTTGAAAACTGTCAAAGGGACATACTTTCAATTTTCTGATGAATCCGGAGCTGAACTTTGGATTCAAATGAATAAAAAGAACGAATTAATTGGAATGAACCCACATTTCAAGGGTAAAAGTAAACGTAAAGTATCGGTAACATCCTCTATTGACAGACCTGAAAGCATTTTAGACGGGGCATTTCATTCATGGGCAGACCCACTAGAGGATGATCATCCTGAAAGTGGAGCCTATCCTTTTGTTTTTGATGTGCCGAACCATAAGAAATATGAAGGAATTGAAACACCTCAAATTATAGAAATTCAACTTTCCGCTTTTGCTCAAGAATTTGAATATTATGAGTCGGAAGGTGCTTTTGAGAATGGCCAAGAAGGAGAACCAAAGTGGGCCTCTCAATCTTTCGTACCGAGTGGACTATTCAAGCCAGGCGAAGGAGACGACCCTAATCCACCAGAAGCTTTAGGTTTGTTTACAGGCATCATCAAAGAATTTGAAAAAAGAAAAAATGAGTTTACCGGACAAGAGTTTTATTGGTTGTTGGTTGATACCCTTGGTGGTGAAATTGATGTGCTCACCGACCTGAGATTTTTCGAAAACACCTCGCCAGGAATTGGAGGAATTGTTCACGGTCAATTCTGGCTTTCCGGGAGCATATTAACAGAACCTAAAGTTGTTGAGAAGCCGAAAGGCGGATTCTTAAAAAGCCTGTTTGACAATAAATAACGACACCCCCTGTATAAAATGCATTTTACACTAAACCTTATGTGCAATTCTAAAAGAAAGAGGCTGCTAAACACAACCTCTTTCCACGAGGAACAACATTCCAACTAATCTATTGCTAAACGAATAGCCTGTTCAACAGGAGAATAACCGGCATCAGAGTCCCATACAGACAGTTCACCCCTTAACAATAAGGGTGGTTGTGCCATAAACTTAGGAGTACTTCCTTTATGTGATTGGGCTGAATGAACCAGAAACGGGTGACATAAATAAACCGTACCTGCCTTACCAGTGGCATAAACTTCTTCCCTCTTGGGCAAGCCGTCTAACTTGCTGGCAAGTTCCATAAATGAAAGGCCTGAATCATCCTCCTTAGACAATAACCTTGCAACGTCAATATGAGACCCTTTATAAATAACCGTAGGTGCATCGTTTTCGCTAACATCGGAATACAAAATCAACATCAATAAGGCTCGTCCTTTTGATTTGACATTGACGCGCCACTCAAAAAAATTATTCGGGTCATTCCCCGGGAAACTTGCATCTACGTGCTTGCCCGTATCATTCGGTTGTTGACTAGACGGAAACCGGACAGGGAATGTACCTACACTCTGACAAGGAATCCATTTTTCTTTACCAAGCAATTGGTTAAAGACCGAATACAATTTCTGTGTATTTATGGAATCAATGAAGGGCTTTTGGGTGTACATCCCCAAACGAATAACGGGCTCCTTCCAAGTCGATGGGTTTGACTTATCACAAGGAAGATCGTTCCACAGAATTTTCAACACTGCCTCCGCAACTTCCTGAGAAAATGCATTATCAATGCGAATAAAACCATTAAAAATAAACTGTTCTATTTCCTTTTTGCTTAGTATTTCTGACATACTTCTTTTGTTAAAAACCACCCCACAAAGAACAACAAATACCTGTTGACCCGTAGGTTTTCGAAATTGTTAAGAATACTACGAAATGTACGCTATGTATAGGGGGTATAGCGTATTGCTTAAGAACTAAGCTCAAAAAGGATATTATAGCATTACAGTCATTCTCATACGGCAAAATTATAAATTATCTATATACTGACAAACAAAGGGAGGTATTTCAGTTTTCAGATATAACTGCTAACGAACGCATAAGATGTAGGCATCCTTACGAATAAAAGTACAGGTTACAACTTCTTTCATATTTTGATTCGTTACTTGTCTTCTGCTATTGATTTGGTGTAAGTGTAAAAAAGTTCTTTAGCTTTTTTATACTTTATAACTGTTATTTTTTTATCTAATATTTTAAAGACCATATTTGGTGTGATGATTTGTTTATTAGCTTCCTCCAGTACATGCAATATCATTTTAGGTTTCCCTAAATTTACCATCCAATGCCAGCAGCCATCGGCCAGAACATTTGGAATGTAAAAGGCTAATTGCACAGGGATTAATATGGTCTTAAAGACCTGAAGAATAGTCGTTTCATTTCTTCGATAAGGGGGAAACGGCCAATGATACCTTATCGCTTCTTGAAAAGAAATCGACCTTCGAGTTATTTTGGAGGAGAGCGGATAATATAGTTGCTTTGGTATCTCCAGATCATCCGGCCCGCTAGTCATAAACTTCCTGATAAACTCCCATGCCATATTGCAACCGTCATAGCCATCCGCAGTAAACAAGCCTTCAATGACCGCATTTGCTGTTTTTTGTTCATTTTTTTTAGAGGTGTACCATTTAGTTTACGAACAGGCTTCATCTTTAACACAATAGCCGTGTCTTGTATTGCGACAAACCCTGCTACAGAAGTCATATTTTTAATCGAGCCTTTAACATTAGCCCATGTGCACTCGTACAAACCCCCCATCGCTACCATACATATTATCTGATTCTTTCGATCAAATAGAATCGGAGTATTTATGTTTAACTTTACGACTGTAAAGCCATGAAAAGCCTGGACCAAGAGCGGTAAAAGAAAGAATGATCCCGAGGTAGACAATCATGAAACGGGGGAAGTCTGGAGCAGTCATTTTTACATCACTAAACAGTTTAATGCCTATTGCAACAAAAAAAGGTATCGACATGGAAAAGTAAAACCACCATCCTGCATACCCCATCAATACCATAGAACCTTCCACTAGCCCTCTTATCTGTAAATAGTTGTCATTTATTCCTATAAACTATCTAGCCTTCCAGGCACGTTAAACCGGGATTTCTTATTAATTTTCGTGTTAGTCATTAGAAGTTCTGGTTATTTTTATTATTCATCGAGCATTTACTTAAATCATTTTTTAGTGGGTTGCACATTCCCGTTTCAGGAACCTCAATACATCATTTTTGAGAATTCTAAACTGAATATTTTCATCATCAAAGGGCCGCCTCTCAAAGGAGTACCTCCCGTGGAACGGCCCCGCAACGAGTTTTAAATATGCTCTAACGGCTAGGCATCAGTGATTGATTTTATGTATTGTATATAAATCAGTTTATTAAGTCTATTACGACAACAAGTTTTACACTAATCCCATGTACCATAATAATTAGCTCGTAGAACTTATTCTTCTAAGTACAGTTTCAATTCAGAAATACGTTGGGAAATCCTGAGTTTGTACCTTATGATATTGTTTTCATTTGTTGCATATAAGTTGAGGTTAATCGATGCATTATACAGTAGTTCTCCTTTTTTATTGTAGGTTTCTATAGCAAGGATATTATCTTTTTTACTCAGTTTCGAATACATTTCTTCCTTATAATACCCATCAGGCTTTACAAAGACATCTCCTTCATTTAATACCCCATCCGTAATCAAAGCAGTATACTTGGGTTTGTTCTTTTGGTAATAAATAACTTCACCGTCAAGTTGGTTGTCTGTTTTATGATATGATAATAGTTTTTGGTTCTTATTGTCGTAAATAGTGGTTTTAGAGGTGTTATGGGATGAAAACAGCGTTTCTATTTTATGTTTTTCCAGTAATTTCACAATGCTTATCAGTTTACCAGCCTTATACACCTTTTCTTTATATTGAATTCCCCCTTTTTGTATTTCTTTCCCCTCATAGGGTTTGTTGTTCTTATAAAGCAGTCTGGAAATCTCATTTCCCTTTTTGTCGTAATTAATAAAATACCCTTCTTTGTCCCCTGCTTCATAGCTTTCTTCCTTCTTTTTTATGCCATCGCGATAAATGGTAAAAGTTCCGTGTTTTTCATCGTTTAGGTAATACCCTTTTTCCTTAATAGTTTTTTCATCTCTCTCAAATTGAATATAGTTGCCATTTTTCACACCATTATTAACCTCTACTTTTCGATGGCTCTTATACTCATAAACTGATCCGGTAGCTTTACCCTCTACGAAGGTGGCTTTAGCAATTAATTCACCTTGTTTTGAGTAGAATTCAGCTTCACCATTAAAATCGATTTCTTCTCTTAATACAATTTTTTGGCTAAACTGCTTGTCGTAGATTTTTTGATAAATCTTTTGTTTTACAAAAACTCCGTTTTCACGTTGTGAAATTTCTTTTATGAGATCTGAATTATCGAAGTATTTATACTCGGTACCTGTTTTGGTACTGTAATCATATTCAGATATTTGTTGACCGGTTTCGTCAAAGAATAGTCCGGCTCTTTTTCCAGAACCAGGTTTGTAGGTTATTTCACTTCGCTTGTGTCCATTGCTGAAATATGTTATCTGTTTGACAAGTTGTTCCTTTTCATTATAAATTTCTGTTTTTTGGAAGCATTTTACGGCTTCTTGAGAGCTTTCTTTTACACAATCAAAGGTAATTTCTTGAGTTTTAACACCCTTTTCAAAAAGTGCTTTCAACACAATTCTGTTTTGATAATCTTTTTCAAAGAGGGTTCCTTCAATTGGTGTAGTGGAATAACCGCCAGACTCTAATCGTTCCGGATAGTACGAGTCTTGGGCTACTTTTATTACAAGGGAACCCAAAATATTACCTGATAAATCGTAATAGGTTAAAGTACTATTTTCTAGTACACAGAATTTCGCTTTACTTTTGTAATAATGTTTGATAGCTTTTACAAGGATGCCATTGTCATACGTAACAATATCACCATTGTTTTTTAAAAGCGTACCGTGCGGTTTCTCGTTAATTTGTTGAAAACTTCCTATTTGTTTGCCTTCCTGATCATAGCTAACAATTTTATAAGATTTGTTGTTTTTATAAAACTCATCTCTGGTCAGTTGCCCTTTTGTAAATTTTTTAATACGTGTTTGTACTCCATCTTTATATTCTATCACCCTTTTAAAAGATATTCCATCGCTATCAAATTCTATTCTTTTGCCATCTTCATATTTTAGATGATCCAGTGTTCCGCTATATTGAAGTTTTCCTATTTCATGCCCTTTGTCATCAAAAAAAGTTTCCTTGAGTTGAATCGTGTCAAAAACACTTCGTGTTTGTCCATTATGATAAAATGAATTGGAGTAAAGCTCATATCCGTTTTTTAACACTTTTATTTCTTCGATTTGCATCGGGTTGCTATAATAGTCAACTATCACTCCGTTTTTGGATCTACTACCAGAAAAATCATAAGAACCGATTTCCGTACCTTTTGCATTAAAGTACACGCTTTTAATATGCTCTCCGTTTTCGTAATATTTTTCAAAACGGATTCCGTCCTTGTCCTTATCCCAATAGACTACTTTTGTTAAGATACCATCTTTGTAAGTTTCTTCCCGGGGTGTTCTTCTGAAACTTTGCTCATTGTAATAATAAGTGCAAACCCCTTCTAATTGATTGCTTTTAAAGCTTAACTCCTGGAATTTTGACCCATCTTTTTTATACCATATTGCTTTTCCTTCAAAGTGTGTAGAATCCGGATACTTTGAAAGCCCTGCCATTTGTAATGATCCGTCAATATAATAGTCTTTTATACGATATAACGAGCCTTTCTTTTTTGCAGGAGGTCTGTAGAATGCAGCTTTTTCTTTTGAGGTTTCAACCCATTTGTTATCAAACCAGAGGGTATCACTTTGAGCGTTTGCGGTGCCTGTATAAATTATAAGTATTAAGAAAGTTATGAAACGGTAAGTCATGCAATTATTTTTTGGAATTTTATATTGAAGTAAAAAAGTGATTTAAACATTTTTGCGGGAAAGAAAGTATGCGGGATTTTGAGTTGGAAAACCTAGAAAAATCCCAAACACCCCTTCATACAAAGGTATTATAGAAATGGTAAAGGTCTATGTTCTCAAAACCCAATAACTCCCCTTTTTCTCAACAGGTGCATTCCCTTCTTCTAAAAAATACTTAAAAGACATAATAGAAATTTAAGTGTCAATTTCAAAAAACTGCCCATAAAAAGACAACTCCGGACAAATTCATAGAATAATCCACCACAATTTTTAGACCTTTTAGTACAAGAAGATAAAGATTCAGCCGGATATGAATAAACTTCACCTGTCTTTGTTCTGCCATATGATCTACTTTTGTCAATACATAAAACTTATTCCTGTTGCATACCCAATCGAATTCTGCGAACTATACGTCTCCGACTCAGGTGAATAGAACAGAAACCGGTTGAAGTACAAGCTTCTCCCTGATCTTGATAACGGAAGCGACTATCCTAAGGGGGCTTTCTAAGATTCGGGTCCCTCCATAAATGTCTAGTCCGGCTTGTCAGACCAGGTTGCCTGTGGAATAGTACATCAGGCATGGAATACCCCAATAGCTCGAGACTGTGGAATAGGCTTCTCTTTCTGCGATCTTTGCATTCGGCACAAAATAGCCTGATTCAAATGAGCTTATGGATAGCCATATTGTTGAGGAGTTTTAGAGCATGTTTTAAAATTCGATGTGGGGTCGAGGTACTCCTTTGAGAAGCGGCCTCTTTGGTGGTAAAAATTTTCAGTTTAGGTTTCTCAAAATATTGCACCGAGGTTCCTGAAATGAGCGTTTTTGACCTAAAGGATGAAATTTAAATATGCTCTTATAGTACAAGAAAGGGGAAGAATTTTTTTCAATATACTTTTTACTTTCCAAAGTTAACGGATGCATATCTGCATCATAAATTTTAATACACTGTATATCAATAGATTATATAAACCAAATAACACAAATGCACACTGTATTTCACTTCGGTAGAAAAACAGGGCAAAATTGCATTTCTAAAATCCATAAAATACTGAAGATCAATAAATATGAATCCTTTACTAACTATAATTATACCCTGCCTTATCCTTGATGACCTTAACATATTTGATACATCATCAGGTAAGTTTGCCATACAGTTTTATAATCTCCTGACAAGCTTTACGATCTTTCCCTAACACTACTATTTTAGAGGAAGTATCCACTCGTTGAAGGATACAAGTATGGCTGATATGTAAACCGGCAATGGTTTTCATATGTTCTATCCAACTGTTCTCCAAAAATTGTTCGGATAGGTCCTTTGTTTCCAGAATCACAAAATTGTTCTTTCTAATAAAAGGAGAGATAAGCTTCAAACACGCTTCTGTGGCTTTTATTTCTTTGGGATTTAAGGGGTTCAAAATACTCAAATATACTTCTGCATTTGCCAAATCGGAAAGCTTGGAGGTAAAATGGATCCTCTTCAATTCATTTATATAACTTTCTTCCAAACCTTTGTCAAGGTCCTTCCCCAAACTCTCTGTGCGATAATGATCCGAATCATAGGCAACTACCGGAACATGATTGGCCAGATCTAAAGATGTCATTAAACTTTGGGTATTTAAACCGATGATTGCAAAACGCTGAGGCGTTAAAGCATTTTTGTACTCAGTGTTCGAACGAAGCCGGGTGGGATTTGCGACTTTTTTGTTCCCTTTCGAATGCAAAATTGGAGAAACCATGAGTGTATATTTCAGGTGAATACACTTCAAAGAAAAGGAATTTGGATACAGGGGTGTCATTTTTTCTACCATTGGTAGAGAACTCACGGAAAACGGTCAAAAATTTCCGTTTTTTGAAAAGATATACCGAGGTATTTTCACTTATAAAACTACCTCAGGACTAAAAATTCCTACCTCAGCCCTTTCATCGCATTTAGTCCGGCCCTTTATTTAAAAACTTCATTGAAAAATTTTAGTCGTCTCGTATTACCCTGGATCAGCTCGCCAGTCTGAGACTTTCCGACTGGATCAAATTGCCGATTTCAACTCTTCAAGGTTTAGAGAACCAAGCCTGTGTTAAAACTAAACAGCATTTTATTAAGAAACCTTGAAGAGTTTTTACGCTCGTACTGGTGATGGCCCAGGGTCAGCTCTCCGCCCTGGGGTTGGTTGGCTGCCGGCTGTCCTTCCGGTTGGATAGAGCGTCTAAATAGCCCTACCCGGCTGCTGCCGTACACGGGTTGCTCTTTATACTGCTACTTACAGTGAGCAGAAGCTTTCCACTTATATTTCTTTTTCTTAAAAGGGTAGCAATCTTTTATTTGCGAACCGTTTGCGAATGGAGCAGGCAGCCAGCTGGGAAAAACGCGAAAACCAGCTGTGTGTAAAATCTGGCTTCTCGTCCAGCCTGTGTGAATTTTACTGTCTGCATGCGACCGCAAGGTGAGCCTATATAGGATTGTGGTTTTCTTTTTTAGCCTCTTATTTCTTTCACATGAAAAAGGAACAGCCGTGAACGAGGAACAGACCAAGCCAAACGTAAATAACTGCAAGGTGGAGACGGTGAAATATGAACCGTACTACCTTGCGGTTATTGAAGTGCAGGACGAGGGAGTACCGCAATGAACACCTTATTGCCTGCCCTCCTGCCACTGAATATTGAAAACTTATTCTAGATACTCAATCTTTTTTAGATCCTTTACTTTTTATCCAATCTTCATAGCTTTCTGATTTTTTCTTTGGAGGTGGTACTTCATCTAAGTTTCTATAAATAACAGCCTTTTTCTCCAAGAGTAAAGATATTAAGTACTTATTTGCTTCATTATCTTCTATTAGATGAATTTCTCTATAATTTAAATTAACTATCGTATATGAACCTTCACTACTAATAATCAATGCATGATCATCTAAATTATTTAAAATATCTTTGTATTCTTCAAGGTTAATCATATCAATTTAGAGTTTTCGATTTTTTGTTAAACTTAACCTCAGGTCTCCTATAAGGTATTATAACAGATTCATCTTGATTTAATATTTTTAAAATCTCTATATCAGCTTTGCTGGGTATGGGATTCCCTGATGGGTGAGTGTGAAATATTAATTCAGTCTTTCCTGACTCAGATATCTGAAACCTCAACCGATTTTTTGTACCAAAATATAATTGAAAATTTTCAAGCCCATCTTCGGAAATCTCACGTATCAATGCAATTTCTTTATCTGGAACCATATCCATTAATTGCCTTGCTTGTGGAATAGTCAATTGTCCTTCTAATGGTATAGGCATAGGGCTTGGTCCAAATTTTTTAACTGCATCAAAAATTCTTGAAAATGAATTATTATCTAAGTCATCTTGAAGGAGTAAATATCTTGATTTTGATTGACCTAACATGTTAGGTTTAAGTAATCGAGAAGATGATAAACCCAAACCCAAACCAATTATATCAATAGTTCCACCCATTAATCGTAAACCATCATCAAATGATATATCATTACCACTTGAATATCCTTCCTGGTAAAATCCATCTGAAAATTTAAACCCCCATGGTTTCCAATAAGTTTGGGTTGCAGATCCATTACCATTTAACAAATCTCCATAACCATAAGAAAACCCATTTGCTAAACCCGAACCCACACTAGTAACTGTATATACTGGTCCATCAATAGATGATTCAACTATGTTTATCCCAATTTCTACTACAATTTTACCTGAATTAGATAAATCTTGTTCTGTGGTACCCGTCTTGCTCATACTAATACCCCAACCACTCATACCCTCCAGCCCATCTAAATCTATGTTGTAAATAGGATTATTACTAGCAAATTGGTAGGGGGTTAGTCCAGGGTAATCTTTAGCCAACGGATCCACCGACAAAAACTTCCCAATCTTCGGGTTGTACAAGCGGAAACCGTAATCCTGGATCAGGTGCTGGTTGCCGAAGTCCTTGTCGTTTTCCTTCCCGTTAAAGCCGTAACGGTAGTTCTCATCCGAGTAGTTCCGCCCGGCCATTTGTTTTCCAAAAGGAAAATAATCGGAAGCACTTAACACTTCGGAGGCCCGGCGGTTGTCTTTGTATTTCACCCGGTCGGTGATAGTCGCCAAAACATTGCCCAAGTGGTTGCTTAGTTCGTACTGGCGGTGGCCCAAGGCCAGTTCTCCGGCTTGCGGTTGGCTCTCTTCTGCTTGTCCTTCCGGTTGGATAGAGCGTCTAAATAGCCCTACCCGGCTGCTGCCGTACATGGGTTGTTCGCTTACCTGCCGGTCTTTGTAGATGGCCAGCACATTGCCCGAGACTTCACCTGAGGCTTCATCCAAAGCCCCCCGTACATAGTGGGTCATCTTGGTGATAGCACCTACTTTCAGCCCCTTGTATACCCGGTTGCCCGAAGCATCGTAGCGGTATTCGGTAAAGTCTTCCCCCTTGGCCACTTTGCCGTACACCATCCAGTCGATTTGGGTTGTGCCTTTGTTGGTAACTTGGAGATGATTACAATTTTATCTCAACCAATAAGATTATCGTTTACCTTGCCGTTTAACAATGTAAACACCTCTCCTGTATCTGTAAGCACTTCCCCCAAATGTCTTTCCAAATCCATAACATCCATTGATGCTGCAATTTTAAGGAGGATTTCTGTTTTGCTATTACCTGTAATACTCTTAAAAAACTCGTTACCCTCAAAAAATTCGTTTATATTGGTAATAATTTCTGAGTAGTTGTATTCTGATACCATCATATTTCCATATATAACACTTGCTCTTTCTCCCGATTGCTCAAAAAAGTCTTTGTACCGTTTACTTAGTCTTTTAGGGGTGCTAATTGTCAGGTGAACAAGTTCCCGGTCGTTGCCTTCAAAATCAATAGCCAGCGTTACATACAAATCAAAATCATCTGCCACCTCCGGTACAAAACGCTCCAAATTAACCGTTTCTTTTTCGTAAGAAAATGGGCAACCAAGAACGGCTTGTACAAGAGTTACCTTATAGGTAAGACAAGGTAAATCCTCGTTCAAAACAGCCTTCATATCACCTCCTTGTGTATCAAATGGAAACAGAATATTGCATTTCAGTAGCAACTCGTCCATACTACTTCCTATACGAATCTTTGAAAAAAAGCTGTTGATTACTTTTTCAATAGCTTCAAAAGCATAATCTGTTGAAAAGATCCGTTTTTTATTTACAAAACAAATAGGGCCGCTAATAAGCCAGGGCACAAAATGTTGATAGCTTTCCGGAGTAAAAACTACCCCGGAACAAAGCCTATTCTCTTGTCCTAAAAGACGAATACAGGAATATATATCCATATAGCTACGGACCAATGTCCCCTTTGGTTTATAATTTTTTATATCGCAGCTAAGGTTTCCAATGCCTATTTCAAAGAAATCCATATCGTTTAATTTTAATGATGTTTTGTGTTTTTCAGCTTATTTTACTCAAACACAAAGAAAAGATTTAGCGAGGGATCAGTAATTATCTACTTTTGACACTACAGAATAGTAATTTTTACAAATACAAAACACTTGAGAAGTTTAAAGCCTATCGTACTTCGATAAATATTGGATTATTATTCGAACTCTATATGAGCATTTGTAACATGCTTAGCTTTGTCTTGGGGCTTCATATCATGTAATTTATCAATATAATTCCAATCCACATCGGGATCACGGAGAGTTTCCAAATCAATTTTATCTTTTTTAATGCGTACCCTTTTTCTTTCTTTAATGTAAAAGCCTTTTACAGTAAGTGTAACACCTTCTAGCGTTTCACCAGTCTTTAATTTTTTAAAAGCATCTAGTTTTTGAGGTTTGATCCCCAAAAAGTCTGCTGCCACATCCAAAGCTTCATTCGCATTAATCTTTTTGGGTATAAAATCACTTCCAATTCTCTTCCAAGTATTAGCTACATCAAGGACATAATTTCCAGCAGATTGAGGAACCACCTTCGTAATAGCAGCAACAGAACTAAAAGATTTTCCCAATGTAATTGGAGCGTTAAAGCCTTTCGCACTTCCTCCACCTGTAAATGCAGCTATTACTCCAGCACCATCCAACATACTAAGTCCAATACGTTCCTCTAAACTTTCTGCAGTCCATTCATAGGCAATAAAATAATCAGTATTACAGTCAATACAATCTGTCTCTTTGACAGCATAAATACCGTACCTTGGATAAACTTTTCCACCCTTACCATCAGGGAATGAATAATGACCATCTCTCATTACAAAGTTTAACCCAGAAGCAAAGGTCTCTAATGCCAAATATGCCACTGTTATTTCATTTGAATTTGCAAGAGTCACCTGATAGGCATTAGCGGGTTTGGGTTTATAAGGTTCCGCTCCATCCAAATCAATTGCTTGGATAGGCGTATTCCCCGCAAACTGATAAGGTGTATACCAAGGGTAAGACTTAAACAGAGGATCCACTGACAAAAACTTCCCAATCTCCGGGTTGTACAGGCGGAAACCGTAATCCTGGATCAGGTGCCGGTGGCCGAAGTCCTTGTCGTTTTCCTTCCCGTTAAACCCGTAACGGTAGTTCTCATCCGAGTAGTTCCGACCGGCCATTTGTTTTCCAAAAGGAAAATAATCGGAAGCACTTAACACTTCGGAGGCCCGGCTGTTGTCCTTGTATTTCACCCGGTCGGTGATCGTGGCTAAAACGTTTGACTAGGCGTCTGCCCCAAGGTGGTTGCTCAGTTCGTACTGCCGGTGGCCCAGGGCCAGTTCTCCGGCCTGGGGTTGGCTCTCTTCTGCTTGTCCTTCCGGTTGGATGGAGCGTTTGAACAACCCTACCCGGCTGCTGCCGTACACCGGTTGCTCGCTTACTTGCTGGTCTTTGTAAATGGCCATTACATTGCCCAAGATTTCATCCGAAGCACCCCGTACATAGTGGGTCATCTTGGTGGTAGCACCTACTTTCACCCCCTTGTACACCCGGTTGCCCGAGGCATCGTAGCGATATTCGGTAAAGTCTTCCCCTTTCACCACCTTGGCCACTTTGCCGTACACCGTCCATTCGATCCGGTCAATGCCTTCGTTGGCGTCTTTTATCAAATTGCCGGTTTCAACTCTTCAAGGTTTGAAAAACCAAGTCTATACTAAGACTAAACAGCACTTCATTAAGAAACCTTGAAGAGTTTTTACATTCGTATTGCCGGTGGCCCAAGGCCAGTTCTCCGGCTTGCGGTTGACTGGCTGCCGGCTGTCCTTCCGGTTGGATGGAGCGTTTGAACAGCCCTACCTGGCTACTGCCGTAGACGGGTTGCTCTTTATGCTGCTACTTACAGTGAGCAGAAGCTTTCCACTTATATTTCTTTTTCTTAAAAGGGTAGCAATCTTTTATTTGCGAACCGTCTGCGAATGGAGCAGGCAGCCAGCTGGGAAAAACGCGAAAACCAGCTGTGTGTAAAATCTGGCTTCTCGTCCAGCCTGTGTGAATTTTTCTGTCTGCATGCGACCGCAGGCGAGTCTATACTGGGCTGTGGTTTTCTTTTTTAGCTTCTTATTTCTTTCATATGAAAAAAGAAAAAGGAACAGCCGTAGCGAGGAACACCAATGAAGCCAACAAAAGAAAAAACAAGGCTATACAAGCTACGCAAAGCTTCGGCCTTGTTTTTTCTGGCGTGCAGCCTGAGTCTGTACCGCAGATACTCCTTACTTCCTTGCAGCGATGGCAGCTCCCACCTTGACCAACCACGCGAATGTTAAATACGGGTTATAAACCCTATGATAACCGTTCGTTATGCATTTGTTGAACAGTGGGTAATATTAGCAAGTTGAATGGAATAGACCTCCTACAGGCTCTTTTTCGACCAACGAGTTATAAAGTTCAATTGCCTGTGAGGTTTCCAAAATATGGTAAGGGATTCCTTTTTCCTCTAAGAAATTGATTGTCTCTATTGCTGTTCTAAGCCTTTCCCTTCTTCCTTTGGATAATATGATTTTTTTTGACCCATTGTCTATAAGTTCTTGAACATCTGTAACTTGAATACCTGGTACATGCCTAGTCTCTGTTTCTTTCCAGTCCCATTCCTTGCATCCTCCTGGAAAACATTTTACATCTTTAAAAACCTCTCCTTCAACTTTAACTTCTCCCCACTTATGAGAACTGATAGATTTATTTTTTTTGTAATATGGCTCTTCTTTCATGATAAAACAGTAGCTCAATTAAACATTATCTATGATACCCAAAACTTCAGGGAAAGCTTTTTCTGCATTCATTACAATAAAACTAAAGCAGCCAAGAGCTTTTTCTGGTTCTTCATCAACAGTAATGCTAAAACAAATATCTTTGGAATCATCAAAAAGTAAATTTTCAGAATCATCAAAATACCATTCATAAAGAGTTTCGCTACTTAAGCCATCATCCCAACTGTCTCCCAAATTTAAACCGTTAGAGTCTTCTCCTAATTCAGAAAATACTTTTTCTAAAAAAGCCTGCTTCAAACGTGCTTCAGGTTCTTTTTTACAGAAAAGAGCCATTAAGAAAGATTGATTAGAGAACTTCGATAATTGAATATGGTCAAAAATACCAAGTAGTACCTCATCAAGTTTGAATTGATATGACAAACCATTAGAAGGTATTTCTACTAAAGAATCAGGTTTTAAAATTATTGATGAATTTTTAATAGAATCAGTTATACTTTTTGGTTGAACAACTTTAAAAATCTTCTTCATGATTTTAATCTAAATTAACCGCAGATTTAACATTATATTTCTTTTTCAGTCCTTGCTGTATAGCATGTTGATAAGCTTTGGCTGCTTCTCTATTGCCACTATTGAACCTTGCCAAAGATCCAGAAGTCCAACTAATTATATCAACATCATTTGGGTTTTTAAGCCTAATCGCAAAGCCTGTAAAATCACCTGCTTCACCATAACCTCTACTAGCTAGATGTCTAGCAAACCTTAAATGTGATCTATTCCTAGGTAAAAAACCTGGAGGGGGATCGTTCGTATGCCAACTTTTATACACAAATACTTCTCCTGTTTCTTTATTAAGCACACCTGTAAAGCCTTGATTCACAGAATGCTTTCCTAAAGGAGAAAATCCACGTCCTTCTAAGTTAAATTTATTTGGTGATTTTGAAGGAAGTCCTGATAAAGATAAAGTTCCTGAAGCTAAATCTATAGCTGCACTTGCATATTTAGACCAAGTGGCAAACCTTAGATTGTTAGAACCTCCATAATATGATTCTGCTCCACCTCTTGTGATAGGTTCTGCATTTCCACTATTTTCTTTTGATTGGGTTGTCCGTGGCAAAAATCTTTCTCCTCATCCTAAGGTCTGCACTGGAATAGCCTCCCCATTCCTGACCTGTATATGGACTTGTTTTTGAGTTTGAATTATAACCTTCAGGAACTGCATCATATTCATTCCATTTACCTCCACCTGCATATTGCCAGCTTCCATTATTATTTGATACAATTGCTTCAACCTTATATATCTCATCAGCTTTTTTACCTTTTGGACACGAAGGGCCATCTCCTAAAGGATCATTCATCAAGATAGGATTGTTGTCCATTGATGTATATGAGCTTTGCCAAGGGTAAGGTACGGGGTCTGTAGAAACCACCTTCCTATTGAAGGGTTGTACGGTCTAAAAAATGTGGTATAGTTGTCTTTGCCAGTGGAGGCATCCCCCTCCATCCCGTTAAAGCCATAGCGGTAGTTCTCATCCGAGTAGTTCCGCCCGGCCATTTGTTTGCCGAAGGGTGGACGGCTAGTCGCGGACAGCTTGTCAAAATAGTCCGAGGCACTCAGGACTTCGCTGGCCGGGCTGGCGCACCAGTAGAGATAACTTTTGTTATACTACCTTGCAGGTATTGAAGTGCAGGACGATGGAGTACCACAATGAACACCTTACTTCCGAAGGTCCAAACATAATTGATAAATCCAAAAGCTATTTTAACTCTTACACTATGATTTTGGAAGGTTCGGACTCTTGGAATAAGATTTTGAATAAAAAACTATAAAGAAATATAAAACAAAAAAATGGGTTTGAAAACAAACATTAATATGTAATAACTATCAATAATAGACTCTTTATAAATTGCTGGATAATTTAGTAAGGAATTAAAAGTTGAATTCACAAAAAAGCATGAAGAAAAA
>NZ_JBDKWZ010000024.1:0-115651 GCF_039710355.1 Rapidithrix thailandica
AGCATGGCAGAAGAGCGGTTAGCTTTTTCTCCTATGGCCTTGATAAACTCTCAGAGGTGTTTTTAAATAATATCAATAATATGATTAAAAAAGCCCTCTGCTTATTTTTGTCATGTACTTAGATAGAAAAGTTTAATGAACGTCTAAAAGCTCTCCAAAGCAAATATACATCTCCAAAATATGTATCTACATTAAAGAAAATAGAAAGAATGGCAGGACAATACCTCATTGGTAACGATGCTATTTTCCAAAATCAATACAGGTTAGAAAACATCAACTATTTTGTCATTATAAATGAACTAATTGCAATACAAAATTTTATAAATAGTATTCTTTTAGTGGAATGTCTTTAGTTCTTTCTGTAAAAATCATATTGTTAATGTAAGTGGCATCAATTGGAGGCTGTCCTTTTCGGACAGCCGGCAGCTAGCCAACGAAGGCACAACCCAAATCGACTGGACGGTGTACGGCAAGGTGGCTAAGGTGGTGAAGGGGGAAGACTTTACCGAATACCGCTACGATGCCTCGGATGAAATCTCGGGCAACCGGGTATACAAAGGAGTGAAAGTAGGTGCTACCACCAAGATGACCCACTATGTACGGGATGTCTCGGATGAAATCTCGGGCAATGTGCTGGCCATCTACAAAGACCAGCAGGTCAGCGAGCAACCGGTCTACGACAGCAGTCGGGTAGGGCTGTTCAGACGCTCCATCCAACCGGAAGGACAAGCAGAAGAGAGCCAACCCCAGGCCGGAGAACTGGCCTTGGGCCACCGTCAGTACGAACTGAGCAACCACCTTGGGGCAGACGCCTAGTCCAATGTTTTAGCGACTATCACCGACCGGGTGAAATACAAGGACAACAGCCGGGCCTCCGAAGTGTTAAGTGCTTCCGACTATTTCCAACTAGCCGTCCGCCCTTTGGCAAACAAATGGCCGGGCGGAGCTACTCGGATGAAGCCTACCGTTATAGCTTTAATGGCAAAGAAAATGACAAGGACTTCGGCAACCAGCACCTGATCCAGGATTACGGTTTCCGCTTGTACAACCCGGAGATTGGGAAGTTTTTGTCGGTGGATCCGTTGGCCCCGGATTATCCATGGTATACACCTTATCAGTTTGCTGGAAATACTCCAATACAAGCAATTGATTTGGATGGTGCGGAACCTGAGCCTTATGGATATAGTAGAGTAGTAAGTAACAATGACGCTAGAGAAAAATATGTAAACAAATATGGCACAGCAGAAGAAAAGTTAAAGTTAGAAAGGGACAAAAATGTTGCTCTTATGGTATCTTCAGGTATAATGATGTCTGGTTCAATATTTACTTTAACCCGCACTGCTGTTATTGCTTTTGCTAAAGGTGCAGGATCGGAAGCGGTTGTACAAATAGGAACAAACACATTAACGAATAAACCATGGTATGATTTTGACTATGGCGATATAATAGTAAATGGAGGTATCTCAACAGCAACGTCTGGAATGGGAGATTATTCACTTATAAAAGTAGGAAAGGAAGTAGCCGGTGAACTGCTTAAAGCTTCTACGGATATAAAATATACAGATGATCAGGTGAGTTTTGAATTTGCTGGTTTACAAAAGGATCTAGGAGAAGCTACAATAGATTTTCAATTTGGTATAGCAGGGGGGATGTTTGGTAAACTACCAGAGTGGGGCTTTAAAATGGATGCTCAAAAAGTACTCAAAGTGTTGGGGGGACAACTTTCAAAACTAAAGGGAAAATTGTCTATTTTAAAAGAAGCAAAGCCTAACTATAAAGAGGTTCAAGCGGAAATTGATGCTATTGAAAAACAAATTGAAGTAGTAAAGAAAAAGGCAGAAGAAGGAAATGGGACTGTTATAGGAATTATATTTGGAATAATTGGGGGAACATCAGCAGATGGAGCGAAAGAGAAGAATAAATAAAATAGAAAATTATTTCTGGCAGAACTAATGTAAATGCGCTGATTTTGTACAGAAACTCAACAAAATAAGTTTAATTAGCTTGTGTAATTTGAAATTTATTTTTTTGGTTAACGGTTTTTTTATGAAGGCTATTTTTAATAAAATGACTAGTCTCAATGTTTCAACTTTGATAGGAATTTTTGGGGTAACTGTACTAATACTAAATTTAGTTTATAAAGTAACAAATTCAAGTTCACTGAAAGAATCAGGTGTCCAAACTACTTGTGTAGTGACTAAATCTGGTTATACTATCATCTATGAATATGAAGTGAGAGGCGAAAAGTTTAAAGAAAGAAGAAAACACCCTTTTGATGGAATTGAAGTGGGAGATAAATTTATGCTCTTATACGACCCCTCCAAGCCTGAAAACCATATGCCGATGTTTTCGCATCCCGTTATAGATGAAGAAGGTGACTTTAAGGATACCTATACGACCAGTGTGAGGTTTGATTGGATGAATGATAATATTCATTTTTCTTATAAAGTAAATGGGATATACTATGAAAGAATTCAAAGGCTTCCTCCTGGTGTAGAGGTTGAAAATATTCGGTATAAGGTTTCTTATCGAAAAGACAAACCTCGAATTGCTTATATAAGGTTTTCACAAGAAGGCAGAGCGATAGAGTGATTCACCCAAATGAAAAATAATATCAGTTGGCAAGGATAAGAATATATCTGGGGTTATTGCTTACTATTTACTTGATTTGAAGTAGTAAAAATCTCTTTTAGTAAGCTTCTGAGAGGTTTTTTCCAGCCATTGTAAGCAACTGTGGGCTTTAAAGTACCTACCAAAAAAAAATAGTGTATTTGGAGCCATAGTTTTCAAAGATATCCTTTACCCTGTTGTAGAGAGTGGTTTTGGAGCTGTAGTCCTGTGGCCTTATCCAGCGGGGTGCCGCCCAAAAGTGCTTCATTTGTTTCCATAATATTTCAATGAGGTTGAGCTCAGGGCTGTATGCGGGAAGGAACTGTAAATAAAGCCCTCTTTTCCGCCACATGGCCAGGTGTTCTTCTACTATTTTTGCCCTGTGCGCCGGGGCGTTGTCCAGTACCACCACCGTCTTTTTGGTTATGGCCTTGCTTACCTTGGACAATATGTCCACCACTATATGGGCATTTACTGCCCCTTCCACTATGCGGCCATAAAAGCTTTGCCCCTTCACATTGAGCGCTCCCAAGACCGTATAACCCTGCCGTTTGGCCGGCAGCAGTACCTGCTGCCCTTTGGGCTGCCAACAGCTTCCCGCGCAGGGCATGGCGCTTAAAAATGTTCTTCAAGGTCTGCACATGACAGGTTTTTCCGGTGACCTTGGACACCCTGTCAAGAAACAATTTGGACTGTTGTACTCCTTTTTTAGCCTTTCTGATCATTTTTTTTCCTCAACGACCGTGTAAATGCGCTTGCGGCCACTCTTGGGACGGTTTTTCAGTCCTTCCAATTTTTCTGTTTCCCACCGGGCCACCGTATCCCGCTTTACTTCCAGTATATCGCTGATCTGGTCAATGGTATAGCCTTTCAGGCTCAGTAAAAGCCCTTCTATACGCACGGTCTCCTGCCGGCTCATCGGCTGGGTGAGTTGGGCCTTCAGCCCAGCGGTTTCTGCTGCCGTGGCGGTGATAAAGCGATGTAGTCTCATCCTGCAAAGTTAGCCTATCTTCAAATACTTTATTTTATTTTTGTGGGTACTTAAAACCTTAGAGAAAGTTGTTGTTTTATAAAATGGTGAGATAATTTGATCCAAGGGTAATCCCCAATCAACTGGACGGTGTACGGCAAAGTGGCCAAGGTGGTGAAGGGGGAAGACTTTACCGAATACCGCTACGATGCCTCGGGCAACCGGGTATACAAAGGAGTGAAAGTAGGCACTACCACCAAGATGACCCACTATGTACGGGATGTCTCGGGTGAAAGCTCGGGCAATGTGATGGCCATTTACAAAGACCAGCAAGTAAGCGAGCAACCGGTCTATGGCAGCAGCCGGGTAGGGCTATTTAGACGCTCTATCCAACCAGAAGGGCAAGCAGAAGAGAGCCAACCTCAGGCCGGAAACAGGCCTTGTTGGGCCACCGTCAGTACGAACTGAGCAACCACCTTGGGGCAGACGCCTAGTCCAATGTCTTGGCGACTATTACCGACCGGGTGAAATACAAGGACAACCGCCGGGCCTCCGAAGTCCTGAGTGCCTCGGATTACTTTCAACTAGCCGTCCGCGACTGGCCGTCCGCCTTTAGGAAAACAAATGGCCGGGCGGAAGTATTCGGATGAGAACTACCGCTATGGCTTTAACGGGAAGGAAAACGACAAGGACTTCGGCAACCAGCACCTGATCCAGGATTACGGCTTCCGCCTGTACAACCCAGAGATTGGGAAGTTTTTGTCGGTGGATCCGCTGTTTAAGTCTTATCCTTGGGATTCAACATATGCTTTTGCTGAAAATGATGTAATTAGCAGTATTGATTTAGAAGGACTTGAAAAATATAAAGTGGTTGGACGAAGTTTTGCTCCACGAGGATCATTTGAATTAACTCATTTTGAAGGCAAAGCTGATGATAGAACAAAGTTTGAAATAGCCGATTATAAAAAAGTTTTAGCTAGAATCCACGTAAAATTATTAATTGATCTAGATGAATGGCTTGTTGGAAAGGCAATTAGTTCACAACCAACAATATTAAAAGGTGGGTTATTTGGAGAATGGGAAATTGATAATCAGAGTATAAATATTAGTGATATAACTGGTAGTAAAGAGAATAAATTAATTCAAGTCAAAGGGGATTATTACGCAAAAAATGGAACTGAACTTGGTCCTGGGATTGACATCCAATTTAATTTAAAATTTGATGTTGATGAAGATATTTTACATATCTCAAGTAAAATTACTGGTAATGTTTTTCCAGCACAAGAAACTATGGTTTTTGATGCTGTAGGTAACGGGATTTTTATTGGAACATCATTAGCTGAAGGTAGTCCACTAACTAATGTTTGGGGAAGTGGCGAAGAAAATATCCTATCAAATTATTCTCTTAAAGTTGCCCTAGATAATGAGGGGAATTTTAAAGGGATATATTCGCCAAACGGTCAAAATAAAAATGAGTTGATTAGTATAGATGAATGGAATAAAAGCTTTGAGAATCAAAAAGTTTGGGATGGTCAAGATAATAGGGATGATTATGAGGATTAAGATTGTAAAAAATAAAGGAATGATATTTATAGGCTTATTATTTTTTATTATAGTTTATATTCCATTAATACAAATAGCATTAGATGCTGCTAATTTTGGATTCATTTATGTGATCGGAGAATTTATAGATATAAAATTATTGAATTACTCTGTATTCTTTAATATTGGTTTATTCGTAACTTCATCAATTCTTTTATACTATTTAAGTGGAAAAATACAAAATATTGTGTTTTTTTCTTCATGCTTTTTTGTGAATTCAACTTTTAATTCCTTACTAAATTATCCAGCAATTTATAAAGAGTCTATTATTGATAGTTATTACATATTAATGTTTGTTTTCAAACCCATTTTTTTTGTTTTATATTTCTTTATAGTTTTTTATTCAAAATCTTATTCCAAGAGTCCGAATCTTCCAAAATCATAGTGTAAGAGTTAAAATAGCTTTTGGATTTATCAATTATGTTTGGACCTTCGGAAGTAAGGTGCTCATTGTGGTACTCCATCGTCCTGCACTTCAATACCTGCAAGGTAGTATAACAAAAGTTATCTCTACTGGTGCGCCAGCCCGGCCAGTGAAGTCCTCAGTGCTTCGGATTACTTCCAACTAGCCGTCCGCCCTTTGGCAAACAAATGGCCGGGCGGAACTACTCGGATGAAAGCTATCGTTATGGCTTTAACGGGAAGGAAAACGACAAGGACTTCGGCCACCGGCACCTGATCCAGGATTACGGTTTCCGCTTGTACAACCCGGAGATTGGGAAGTTTTTGTCCGTGGATCCGTTGGCTAAGAGTTATCCTGAGTTGACTCCATATCAATTTGCTAGTAATATTCCAATTATGAATATTGATATAGATGGTCTTGAGGGAGGTGCAGCCAATGGGGCTTCAACTTTAGAAAGGACGCCAGGTGGGGGATATGTTGATATAGCAGGAGCATCAGGCGTATTAAATTTAAATAGCAAAATTTATAGTATTACAACTGGGGAAGGTGATAAAGCTAATACATTTTATTGGAATGCAGAAGAAGGGAGATATTTAGATAATAATAGAACAGAATATTACAGTTTTTCTTATTACAATGATGCTATATCGGTAGAGGAAAGTAAATTTTCAGGAGGTTATGCTGCAATTGGTTTCTGGAATAGTGGATTGAGAGTTGGTTATGCAGCTTATTCTAACCTACATTTGAAAGAACTTTATTCTTCTACATTGACATCTAAAAGTTCTGGTAATATTAACAGAGGTTTAAAATTACGATATAAATATAAAAGTTTGGCAAGAAAGATGACTCTTGGAACTAAAGGAATGTTAGATGCCATTGACCCAGTAAAGCATATAAACTTGACGGATAAATTCATGAGTGGTAGAATAGCCAAAGGAAAACTTGCGGTTCCAAGTTTTTATAAAACAGATTTATCTGTAAATGTACTAGGAGTAGTAGGAATAGCTTGGTATGGGTATAATTTATATGAAGCTGGTAGTCGAATTTATTCTTCTCCCAATCCAGGTAATCAAGCTACTTTTGAAGCTGTAGGGGCATATACAAGCTTTCAAAGCATGAGGCTCACATCAACACTTATGACATCGTTAACCTTCACTCCACTGGGAAGGACTTGGAAATTAGGGATGGGAATCATAGTATCCGGTGCTGGAGGGTATTATTCTCAAAAGTATAGTGGTGATGTAATGTTAAATATACTTGAAAACTATACTATTAAACAAGCACATATGTCAGAACTTAATAGAAGGGGAGGGACAATAAGATAATATTAGAAAGGATGGATAAAGACTATAAATTATTAGGAGCTAGTGTCTACTATAACTCACTTGTGTATATTGGTTTTTACATTATAAATACCCTTTTCTTTAACCAAAATTATATTGATTATGGTTTTTTAGTGTATTTTATAATTACAAATACATGTCTGTTTTTTGTATTTTCTTTGTTTCATACTTCTTTTGAAATCAGTGTTGAAGATGTTGTTCTAAGGAAAGAAATATTATCCTATAAAATAATAGAAAAAAGATATAAAAAGGAGAGTATTGATAAGGTAGTATTTTCAAGTAGTCAGTGGTATAATAACTTTTTAGGTTATAAATGGCTATTATTCAAGTTTAAAGACGATAGAAAACCTGGTAAATATTTATGTTGGTTTTATGCTTTTGAAACTATTGATGATATTAATTGTGAAAGCAAAATGATTTTTGAAAATCTTGCTTCTGAGTTTTACAGGAATCATTATGATATTGAATGGTACCCAGAAAAACAGTGAAATTTATCTCAAGGGGTGTTCTGGAATTAACTTTCAAGGTTTCTTAATTAAATGCTGCTTAGTTTTAGCACAGGCTTGGTTTTTAAACCTTGAAGAGTTGAAACTGGCAACCTGCTCCAAGCTATCCACGAAGGCATAGTCCCAATTGACCGGACGGTGTACGGCAAAGTGGCCAAGGTGGTGAAAGGGGGAGGACTTTACCGAATACCGCTATGATGCCTCGGATGAAATCTCGGGCAACCGGTCTACGGCAACAGTCGGGTAGGGCTGTTCAGACGCTCCATCCAACCGAAAGGACAGCCGGCAGCCAGTCAACCCCAGGCCGGAGAGCTGACCCTGGGCCATCGGCATCGGCAATACGAATGTAAAAACTCTTCAAGGTTTCTTAATGAAGTGCTGTTTAGTTTTAGCATAGGCTTGGTTTTTCAAACCTTGAAGAGTTGAAATTGGCAACCTGCTCCAAGTTACCAACGAAGGCACAACCCCAATTGACCGGACGGTATACGGCAAAGTAGCCAAGGTGGTGAAAGGGGGAGACTTTACCGAATACCGCTACGATGCCTCGGGTGAAGCTCGGATGAAACCTCGGGCAGCCACTCACTCTACAAAACTCTTCAAGGTTTTTTATCAAAGACCGTTTAGCCTAAACTTTCCAAACCTTGAAGAGTTGAAAAAAAGCTGTTTGCTAAAACCTGCGGATTCTTAGGTTTTTAAGGACTTCTTCAATTCGTTTTTGGGCTTCCGGGTCTTGCTTGGGGTATTGATAGCTGATGTGTAGCAGGTGCCGGTCTTTAAAATAGGTCTCGGCAGTGCCTTGTATTTGTCCGTTGGTTTCTGTGGTTTCACTGAGAAATACCTTCTGTGAGTTTTTGGCTAATTCCCATACGGTGCTTGCGGTTTGCTCTGCTTCGAAGGCTTCTGCACTTAATCCGGTTGTTTTTTTGACAAACGTCAACTCTACGGTTCCATGAGGTCCGTCATAAAAAAAGAGGTAATCCACCCCTCTCTCATTGGCCAATCTCCGGATGCTTTGTTTAAAAGGAGTTTGGGCTACTTTAATTTCGAGATCAGCAAGCATGTATTGCCCATGGTAAATGCCTTTATACGGGTTTTTCCAGAAGGTGACGGGCTGTGGGTTGACTGCCAACGCTTCTACCTTTGCCTTTTCCCATTCCTTCACCTGCAGGTGGAGGGCTTGGCTGCATTCTTTTAATTTTTCCAACCCTTTCTCTTTGTCCTGACAAGGGAACCCGATCTGTACAACCAGGTGGTTTTGTTGGTAAAACCCCAATAAATACTGATTGCCCGGGTTTGTACTGACCCAATAGACGGCCGTTGTATACCGTTGGTTTTTGCCGGTAAGTTGGGTTTCGTTGAGCGTGGCGGTATACGATTCGTGAATGGCATGGGTTCCCGAAAAGGCCGGATTGCCGGAGCTTGAATAAAAGTCCTTTAGATACAATGCTTCGTCTTCGTATAACAATGCCCCATAGACGAACAACTCTCCCCATTCCGGATCTTTGTAAATGACTTCCTCTTTTTGATAAAAATCATAGTCTTGTAAATCGTCATTTTCATTTTTGAAGTCGCCCATAAAGGGAAATACCTGTTCAATATTTGTCAGCACTATTTCGTCCTGCGCACCCTCATGAGGGTTCCATTCGTTTTGAAAGGGGGCTTTTCGCAGCCAGGTTTTTAAATCTTTTTGCGTAAGCGAAGTAAGGTCTTCTGTCCAGGTAAAGGTCTTTTCTTCCTCTGAGGAGCAAGCCGTCAGACCTATAATCCAAAAAGTCCATAAAATTAATTTCTTCATTTTTTTCAAGTGGTTTTTAAAATAAAGCAGAGGCTTGGAGAAGCCTACAGCTCTCCAAACAGATACAATGCCTTGATTAAGAATGTTTAGTTGCTACAAAATTATTTCCTTCTCAACTGCTTCAAAAATATTACCGGAAATAGTTGAATTCCGGAATGATAAGCGAACCGGATGATGTCTTCAAATTTATTGAGTTTGTACAAGCGGAAGTTGGGACAGATAGTCTTTTTCCCATACCTTCTTCCGGGTTTGATGATCGATGTTTCCCCCGGACAGGATGACCAATACTTTTTGAGGCCGGGTTTGTTTTTGCAACCATTGGCAAACCGCTTCCATAGACATAGCACTGGTGGGTTCCACATTTACTTTGAGCAAGTGATGCAACCATTGGGTCCAGTATTTTATCGGTTTTTCTCCGATTTCGTACATCCCGTCCAATTGCTTCAGGTATTCAAAGGTAATTTCCCCAACGGACAAAGTCATGGCTCCGTCCGCCAGGGTGTCGGGGGTGGAGGAGAGGCGTTGGATACTTTGGGATATTAACGACTGCGCTGCATCGTTAGCGTTGAGTGGCTCTACACCAAAAACCTTTGCTTGGGGCGCCAAGGCCCGGGAAGCGATCAACGTACCGGATAACAGTCCACCGCCACCGCAAGGGGCAAATAAGGCGTTGATTCCACTGAGTTCGGCCAGGGCTTCCAAAGCGGCTGTTCCTTGCCCGGCAATGACTTGTTCGTGGTTATAAGGAGGAATCCAATAGGTGCCGTTTTCCTGAGATTTTGCATTGACCAATGCGTCTACTTCCGCGCGGGTTTCACAGAGTACTACTTCTGCGCCATAGGCTCTGGTCGCCTGGATTTTGATTTGAGAAGCCGATTGGGGCATATAGATAGTCGCGGGAATTCCAAATTGGCCGGCCGCCCAGGCTACGGCTTGTGAGTGATTGCCCGAGCTGTTGGCAATGATCTGTTGGGGTTTTTGTCCGTTTTCTATCAGCCAGGCTACGGTATTACAGGCACCCCGGGCTTTGAAGGCCCCGATTTTTTGAAGGCATTCGGCTTTAAAATAAATTTCATGTCCCAGCCATTGGTTGAGCAGTTGGGAGGATAATATAGGCGTGATGTGGGTATAGGGTGCAATACGGCCTTTTGCCAAGGCAAGATCTTGAATATCCATGGATCTCATTGTTATTAGGTGGAAAGTAGAAATAGTATTCCGGAAACCGGGTGTGCTTCCGGAATACTTCAAAGGTAGTCACCTTTTATGAAAATCTTTTTCGATTGCCTCGGCAATCGGATCAACCCGTTGTGGCCATTTGTGCCGTTGGGTTGATTTTCTTTTTCTGTGGGGTTTTGCTTTTTTGTTTGGATTTTTTTCTGCGGCCCCACCATATCATAAAACCGCTGACAGGTAAACTGGCACAAATCAAACTGGCGAAAAATGCCAGGATTTTTCCGGGGATGCCTAAAATTGCGCCTACATGGATGTCGTAATTGGCGGTGATCAATTTTTCCCCGGTATTTTTATCTTCGTGTCTGCGATGTTTGAGCAATTCGGCAGAGTATTGGTCAAATTGCATTTCGGAGCTTTTGTAATAAACCCCCGGTAGTTGCTGAACCCGGGCCATAATAATTCCGGTACTGTCGGCCGGCATATACAAACGGGCGCAGTAGGCTTCCGGATAGATTTTCCAAACCTGTTCCATCGAAAGGTCCATAGGGTTGCTGGAAACAGGAGACGTCAATGGCGTGGAAACGGCTTGAGACATATCGGGTGGGGTAGTGGTACCGGAAGCTGCGACATAGACCAGGCCCTTAAACCAGGTAAAGGCCCAAACCATTCCGGTGAAGGCAAGGATCAAAGCCATGGAGGCGATGTAAAAACCCAGCACATTGTGCAAATCGTAGTTTACCCTGCGCCAACGGGCATTCCATTTGACGGTAAAGCGTTGTTTGCGGGCTTTTTTATTTTTGGGCCACCACAAGATCATTCCCGAAATTAACAAGATGACAAAAATAAAGGTACTCCATCCGACTATGGGTTGCCCGTAGGGGGTATTGAGCAATAAACTCCAATGGAGAAATTTTACGATATTAAAAAAGTCATATTTATGATCGATAAACCCGAGAACCTCACCGGTATAGGGATCGAGGTAGACACTTTCGTATTTCTCCAAAGCTCCAAAGTAGGTGAGGGCCTCAGGGTTGGGCTGGTAGGTTGAATACGACCAGCTGGCCTTGGGGTCGCGGTATTGGCTGGCCCAACCGATAGGACGGTCTTCTCCTAAAGCTTGAGCGGCTTTTTCCCACAATACACTGGCGGGCAGACGGGTACCGGAGGAGCTTGCGGGAACTTCGAGCACTTCCCGGTCGACAAATTGATGGATTTCCTGGCTAAAGACATAAATGCAGCCAGTGATACTGACAATAAACACAACGAGGCCTGAGCCGAGCCCAAGCCAAAGGTGGAGTTTCCCAACGAGTTTTTTAAAGGTCATGAATCGATAGGTTCTGGAATAAAATCAAACTTCTTTCGGCCGTTTTCAAGGAATATGATGGCTGTTTTGTCAATGTACCACTTCAAGGCTTTAGCCATTGATTCGTTTCCCGAAGAGGTATAACAGAAAGTACTTTTGCTTGATAGCTCGCTTTCAGTACATACTTTCCAAGCAGTAGGGCCAAGGCGGTTATTGATTTCATAGGTTGACACAATAGTAGTGAGAGGTGGAAAATTAAATCCCCTCTCTTTGGCTGACAGAGAGGGGAAAAGAGGTAGAGAAAGGTATTAGAATTGATAACCCACACTCAGGCGGAAGTTTCTTCCGGGCTCTGTTTGCCAGTAATAATAATCTGCGTAAGCAGAACCTGAATACAGATATTCATCCAACAAGTTGTTGATATTCAACGCTACCCGGAATTTTTCATTTCTCCAGGAAACCGAACCGTCCATGCGGAAATAATCCGGAAGGGCATCTTTTCCGGACGCTCCGGCCCATGACCAGGTACTTCTTTCAAGCAGGTATTGATAACCTAAGGAAAAGCCTAAACCCTTGAGCGAACTGTTGCGCAGTTCGTATGCCAACCAGGCATTGGTATTGTGTTTGGCAAAGCCGGGAGTCAGGTTTCCTATATTTTCGTCATTCTCATCTTCGGTAATCTCAGAATTGGTATAAGCATAGTTGACTGTCAGGTTTAAGCCGGGGAGTATTTCCCCTTTCACATCAAACTCAAGCCCTTTAGCCTGGTTCTCTCCAACTTGGATAGAGAAGTTTACATTATCCGGGTCCGGAAGCTTCATGTTTTGTTTGGTAATTTGGTACACTGAAACCGTAGTGTTCCATTTCCCTCCAAACCACTCTTTTTTCAAACCTACTTCCATATTGTTTCCTTCTATAGGGTCTAAACCTTTGCCTTCTTTGGTAGTACCGGATTGAGGAACAAAAGCTTGATCATACAAAGCGTATACAGACATTCCTTTTGTTACCGAAACGTTTAATCCAAGTCTCGGAGAGAATTTGTCGGCTTCCGCCACTTGCGTATACTTTGTGTCTTTGACAGTCGTATAGCGTCCTGCCAAAGTCAGGCGTACTTTATCTTCAAAAAACCGCAGTTCGTCTTGTAGATAGACAGCAGAATAACTTTGATCCACCACATTGCCCATTCCCGCTCTTTGACGAAGGCTTTTGGACCGGTCAAATACGGGAATAATGCCTGTTCCATGTACAGGGTCATAAACATTGTAGGGGTTTTCCGGGGTGTCAAACGAAAAGCCTTGATTCCAGTCGGCCATATAGTGTTTGTTACCCATGTCCAAACCTGCTAATACCCGGTGGGTGATAGGGCCGGTTTGGAATTCCCCGTTGACAAATACTTGTCCTAGTTTGGATTCTCCTAGGGCGTCCCAGATAGAGATACCCCGCATCACGGAGCCGTCTTTTTGCATAGTATTAGCCACGGGCCATAAAGAACTACCGGTTTGATCGTATCTAAAGTAAGCCAATTGGGCTGTGAGTTTCCAATCGCTGTTGAGTTGATGGTTCAGCGTCAGGAACAGACTGTGGTCTTTGATATCCGTTGGATCCATACCCGGTTCGGCAGTGGTAGCGTTATCCGGCAAATCTCCATATCCATTAGGAGAGAATACATACGCCGAACCAATGGCGGACATCCGGGAGTATTGGTAAGTATATTCGGCTGTCAACGAAGTTTGATCACTGAATTGATACGTCAATACCGGAGCTACGGAATAACGGTTGTTGAATTCGAAGTCCCGGTGCGAGCCTTTTAATTGCCCCATCAAATTGATCCGGTAGAGCAACTTTCCGTCTTTGCTCATTTTCCCGTCCAGGTCCAGGGTAGAGCGATAGGTATCAAAACTCCCCAAAGTAAAGGTCACTTCTCCTTTGGTTTGTCCGGTAGGTTTTTTGGTCACTACATTGTAAAAACCACTGGGTTCCCCATGTGCCAACATAAATCCGGCGGGCCCTTTCACAAATTCCACCCGTTCTACCATCGACATGTCTTCCGACAGAGGTCCCCACTGCATTTCCACATTCATTCCGTTGCGGAATGGCGCCACTCTCGAGCCTCTCATGTTCAGGCGGACGTAGTTGCCCCAGTGCTCCAATGAGGTTACCCCACTGACATTTCTCGCCACGCCTTCTGACATGTCAAAAATTTGTTGGTCGGCCAAAAGCTTCCCGGTCACTACCTGAATGTTCTGTGGGGTTTCCAGGAGCGGAGTTTTCAAACGAAGAGAGGAAGAAGGTATATCTACTTTATAAGATGGTTGTTTATGATCGGAAACGGTCACTTCACTCAGTTTCTGGCTGCTTCCCTGTAAAGTAATCGCTGGCAATGTAAGCGTTTGTCCTGCTTTTACCTGTACCGGAATTTCCCGGGCTTGGTATTCGATAGAGGTGAAAATCAGGGAATAAGAGCCTTCCTTGGCGTTTAATGTGAATTCTCCTTGGGCATTAGTAGCCGTTCCGTTTTGAGTACCTTTCAACAGTACGGAAACATAAACAGCTGGCTCTCCCAAGGAATTTAACACTTTGCCTTGTAAGCTGCCTTTCTCCGTTTGTGAGTAAGCCCATACACTCTGTAAGAGTAAAAGCAGTGTGTAAAATGTTGTAGATTTAACGTTCATCGCAAATATTTATTTAGACTGATTATAAATAATTGCTGCAAAGTTATTTGAGCGTTGATTGGATATCAATCGCTATTTCTAGTATTTCCACTCACTATTTCTAGTGAGTGGAATAAACTTGTTCGCAAGAGCAAAAATGAGGAAGATTACCTTTGAAAGAAATATCACTCCCGCTTTATGGAGCAACCGAATCACCCTAAAGGAGTTGACAAATAAATATAGGCTTGATAGAGGTCAAAGAGCTTTTCGGTATGAAGTTGTAAGATACACTGGTTGAAATGATACAAGTGGAATGAGGTATCCGTTTAGGATAAAAAATCCCGGAAGCCATTAAGGTTTGGCTACCGGGATTTTCCTGTAAAGAATATTTGATAAGGTATTTTATTGAGAAGTCTCTTGGTTGCCTACAGGCAAGTGGTTGTGGAGATAATGGGTGAGGGTCTCAAACAAATGCCTGCTGGTATTTTCTCCTTCATAAATGCCGTGCGAACGGTTAGGGTAGACCATCAGGGAAAATAACTTGTTGTGTTTGATTAACTCATTGATCAGCACTTCGGAGTTCTGGTAATGCACATTATCGTCACCCGTGCCGTGGACCAACAGCAATTTCCCTTGTAGGTTTTTGGCATAGGTGACCGGAGAGCCTTTCCGGTAGCCTTCCTGGTTTTCCCAGGGGAGTCCCATATACCGCTCCTGATAAATATTGTCATAGAGCAATTGGTTGGTGACCGGGGCTACGGACATCCCTACTTGGTAGAGTTCCGGGTAGCGGAATATTGCATTGAGGGTCATGGCGCCACCCCCGCTCCATCCCCAGATCCCAATACGGTTTTTATCTACAAACTTGTATTTCTGGATTACCTTACGGAGACCGTTGGCCTGGTCGGATGAGGCCAGAATTCCGATTTGCCCATAGACCGATTTGCGCCAGGTTCTGCCCCGGGGTGCGGGCGTACCACGGTTGTCCAGGCTCATGACCAAATAGCCCTGTTGGGCGAGTAACTGATGCCATAAATAGCGGCTCCATCCCCACTTGTCCAATACCGTTTGGTTCCAGGGTTCTCCATAAACATAAAAAAGTACGGGGTATTTTTTATCGGGATCAAAATCCTGAGGTTTGAGCATGTACCCGTCCAATTCCACTCCTTTTTCAATTTCCACTCTAAAGAATTCCACAGGTTGGCAATCCAGCGCCTTTACGGTTTCGATCAGGGCTTTGTTGCTTACCAGGCTGCGTACTACTTTGTGATCCGGCAAGCTGACCAAGTCGGTGACAGGAGGCGTATTGGCATTGGAATGAGTATGAATGGCCCATTGTCCGTTGGGAGAAATTTGATAAGTATGTGTGCCGGCTTGATTGGCCGGAGATATCAATTCCGGTTTTCCTTTTCCGTTCAATTTTGCTCTGTACAGATAGCGTTGGGTAGGGTTTTCCGGGGACGCGATAAAATACACCCAGCCTTTTTTCTCATCCAGATGCTCCAAAGAAATGATATCATAGGCTCCGGGGGTTAGGAGTTTTCGGGAACCTTCTTTCCTGTCAACCTGATAAAAGTGGCGCCAGCCGTCTTGTTCGCTTACCCATGTAAAGGCTTTTCCGTTGTGTACCCAATGGATATCATCGACCACATCGAGCCAGGCACTGTCTTTTTCAGTAAATAAGGTATGCACCGATCCGCTAGCCGCTTGAGCCAGCATGACCTCATTGGTATTTTGTTTCCGGTTCAGGTGTTGCAGAAGCAGTTCTTGCGAATTGGCAGCCCATTGCATCCGGGGAATATAGTTGTTCCGGGGATCTCCGGGTACCTTCATCCATTGTGTAGCGCCCCCTTGGGTACTGACGACCCCGATGCGGCAAGCTGAGTTGGGTTGACCTACTTTGGGATATTGAACGGGAATTGTATAAGAATAAATCGAATCGGTATTGTTAATCATCAGAAAGTCGCGGATTCCACTGGCATCCAGTTGCCAATAGGCAATAAACGCACCGTCGGGGCTCCATTGGAATCCATCCCGTATATGAAATTCTTCTTCATATGCCCAGTCAAAAGTCCCGTTGATAATCTTGCGGTTGCCATCGTGGGTCAATGCCGTGATTGTACCATTGGCCAAGTGCTCCACATATAGATTGTTTTCACGTACATAGGCTACCCGGTCGCTTTGAGGGGCAAACTTGGCAAACATCAAGCCGGATGCTTGGGCTTCCGTTCCGCCAAGTTGGGTGAAGGTGTTCTTTTCCAAATCCAAAACCCAATAATCGCCCCGGGTATGCAAACGCCAAACCCGGGCTGTATTGGTAAAGATCAATAATTTTTTCCGGTCGGGCGACCATTGGTAATCGCTGATCCGAAGAGGTGCCCTTTGCCCTGAGGGGATCAGGTCTTCAGCCGGCACCAATACGCTTCTTTCTCCGTTGGAGGTTTCATAACGTACCAGTTCAAGCGAGTTAGGATATCGCTTGGAATATTCCAAGGTGGTATAGCCTTTTCCATCTTCGATCCAACGGGCCGGCCCAAACCGTTCCGAAGAAAAGTCATTACTACTGAAAATCCGTTCCAGTGAGAGTTGTCCGGAGGGCGTTTTCTGAGCCCAACCTAAAGTCGTAAAGAAGCCCAGAAGGAAAAAGGCTGTGATGGTTGATTTTGTCATAGTGTATCGTTTCTTCATAATAGAGCTTCAAAGATAGAAGCAAGCGATGGGAAATGGGACTACAATTTTTGCCTTAACCGGTACTATTTTGCTTTTTTAGAGAGGGACTCTATAAGAGTCTGTTTAAAATTCGTTACGGGGGCTACTCCTTTGGTGGCAAAAATTCTTCGTTTAGGATTCTCAGAATAGTAGTTTTGTGGTCGGGCTACCGGAATGCTGCACGGAGGCTCCTGAAATGAGAGTTTTGACCCAAAAATAAAATTTTGATCTCTCCTTTAGATAATGAAGTGGTTTCTACGTATCGTTTTTGAAACATTTTTCAGGAAAAAGAAAAAGTTTAATTCACTTCAATATAAAAAAATAGTATGAGAATGAAGCTTAATGTATTTATACTATTACTAGTAGCCATGACTCTGTTCGCGGCATGTGGTAAACGTAAAAATGAAGTTCACCATTACCCGTCAAGCTCAAAATCAGATACACTGTATTATCCTCCGGATACTTTGTCACAAGTAATTTGCGATACGTTAATCAATAATACAGCTATTAAAGTTGTTGAAATTCCTTCCGGTTCTGAATTTCTGTTTAGAAAGCCGGAACCGGATGTTATTTATGCCTATAGAGCGCTTAAATATCGTATAACCATTGACTCTGGTGATTCATGGAATTTTACAAAAAATAAGTTATATGATATACTCGGTAATGAAGTTAATTCATCTGTGTTCAATTCATTTTGGTTTGAAAGTATAAAAGGAGATAGTGTTAATTTTAGGATGACCGTTGGAGAGCCTGATACGGATGATATACACCTTGTAGAGCTGTCTCTGATTAAACAACCCTCAAGAAATTGGACGGAAGTTATCAAACTCCTTTCAATAGAGGAGTAGAAAAAAAGGAGTTTTTGGGCTGAATTGAAAGAATATCTCCCTTACTCTTACCAAAAAATAAATTCTTTTTTTGCTACGCAGAAAGACTGCATACTTGCCCCTCATCTTTGTATCATCAGTCAGTAAGAAATGGATTTCTGACATATACTTATATTTTCCATAAAGAGACACGACTTATGTTTTTTTCTATATTCTTAAACCGTTTACGCATTATTCCGGTAACTGAGGGGAAAGTTACCAAAGATATGAAAATCATTTTCATGGCGGAGTTGGCTAACTTGGGATACAAAATCACCAATCCTGATTTATATACGGATGCGGTTTTGGAGGATTTTGAAAAGACGATGGAGGTCTTGAAAAAGATGAAGGGAGGAGATAAAAAATATGTACCGCTTTTTCAGGGATTTCCGGACCTCTTACCCAATCAAGAAGAATATTGGCATAAGCGTTTGGCCGGGTACCTGGGCAATGTTTTTGGGCAATTTACCGGGAAGGAAAGGCTGAATAATGGGATGATCATTCCGGATTGGCTTTTTGATCTGGAAGAGTTTGGTGCAGACCCCATTTCGCAGTTTCAGGACAAGGGTTTGTTTGAAAAAGGAGTACTCCGGCAGCTCAAAAAGGCTAAAGATACCCATACCGAATGGGTAGAAATAAAGTTTGTTTCACAAAAAGAGGCTATGCATCAGGCCTGGCAGTTTCTGCTTAATAATGTATATGCCAAGTCTTCGATCAAGGAGGCTTTGAAGCCCGAAATCGAATTTCTATTGGAATTTTTCGGGGCAGATGGGATGGAGGCTTCCAGGGTTGTCTTCAAAGAAACCAAAGCGTATTTGATGCAATATTGTTGGAAACAGAACGACCTGAAAACTTTAGCACAGTTTATCGATACTCCAACGGACTTACTAAGGCTTTTTGCCGCAGTCACCGAGTCGGATACCTCGTTGGCCCAGCCTATTAAGTTTCCGAAACTGAAAAGGGCACAAAGGGTTTTCGTCATGCAAATGTTGGAAAAATGTCCGGACCTCGCAGAAAATCTGAAGGCATACAAAGGTCTTTGGTTGGCCTTGGGTAGGTATTTACATCCTTTTGAATATGCCAAAAAATTTCCCAATACGTATGCGGCTTTTGACTTGTTGAGAAATGGAAAGGTAGTTACGTTTAACGCCAAAGTGGAGCAAAGTATACAAGCTTCGGACCTGGACAATTTGCTGGCTTTGCTGGTGCAGCGGCCCGGTATGTTTGCCCGGAAAATTCATCATGTTTTAGAAATTTCAAAAAAAGAATACCTGAAAGTATTGGCTGCTTTTGATGCCGTGGTGGATCAGGTCGCTTTAAAAAACCTTTTGGTGATGGATGCCTATTTTCAAACGATAGAGGCGGCTTCTTACAGAACCATTATCAATAAAAAAGGAAAAATCAGGGTGATGGACAATACACCCAACCGTTTGGAAAAAGCGGCTTTGGAAGCATTGAAGCAAATTCTACAAAAGGCCATCGCTCAAAAAATTTCCAGTGAAAAGGAAAGCTGGGAAAAGCAAAAGGTATGGATCGACCCTGCATTGCGGAATTTTACCGTGCCTTTGCAACAAAGAAGTGCCTCCGATGGGCTACTTACTTTGGGCCGGGGTAGCCGGATGCCTCTGGAAGAGGGGAAAGTGTTACGCTTGTTTGTGTATTGGAAAGAGAATGACCGGAGAACCGACCTGGATTTGTCACTGATTCAATACGATGAAGAGATGAAATTTAAAGGGCAGGTGAGTTATACCAATTTGGAAGCCGGGGGCATTCTGCATTCCGGGGATTTACAATCTGCCCCTTGTGGTGCTGCTGAGTTTATTGACATTGAGTTGGATACTTTGAGAGAAAGGTACAAAGAGGTGCGGTATATTGCCACGCAGGTGTACAGGTACTCAGGGAACAAGTTTGCCGATATGGATTGCCATTCGGGCTGGATGATCCGGGAAAAGGTAAACAACAAATACAAATCTTTCGATATCAAAACCGTACAACATAAATTCGATCTGAAAGGCAGCGGTTCCTATGCAATTCCCATATTGATTGATTTGCACAAACAGGAGATTATTTTTATCGATTTGTATATCAATAGTTTGTCGGGATATAACCGGGTGGAAGGGGCCTATCAGGATATTTCTACGATTTCAAAACAAATGACCGAAATGTACGATACCCGACCCAATATGCTGGCCCTGGCTCGCTACCATAGCGTGGGAAGAAATGCCGCGATTACGGAGGAAAAGTCGGAAGCGGATATTACCTTTGGCCTGAGTGATTGTGATTATAATGTCAGTGATATAGAGCTTATTTTAAATGAATTACTCTAAACACCAGGCCTAGCTGTCATTTCCTTCTATAGGTTCGATTCCTAAGCATCAGCTTGCTGATGTAGCTGGTATACAATGATGGCCATTTCCCGGTGTTGCGGAAAAACAGAGAGGACTATGTAGAGCTTCCTTCTATTTTAGGCTATAAATCTCCAATAGTTTTACTCATTCCCTCTCTTTTTTCTTTAGTAAATGAGCGAATAAAAAAACAAAACACATGGCCTAAGCACTGTTTCCTTCTAAATGGGGTACTGGAGGATGCAGGTTCGATTCCTGCCCGCTAATGGCGGTAGCTCAACCGGACAGAGCGCCAGGTAACAATGGAGTTGATTCCCATGTGTTTTTAAAACCTGAGTCAGGCCTAAAGAATGCTTCCTTCTAAAACTATGGATATTATAGTGTTCTTAATTTCCTGCTCTTTTATAAATGACTTAACAGGGAAAGGATTAAATGATGCTTCCAAGCCATAAAACAGTATCATTGCTTCCCTTTCTTTTTTAAACAATGTTCTTTTAATTACTTACTGTACTGATAAAAAATCTTCTAGAGAAAGGATTAAATGATACTTCCTTCTATTCCAAGCCATAAAACAGTATCATTGCTTCCCTTTCTTTTTTTAAACAATGTTCTTTTAATTACTTACTGTACTGATAAAAATCTTCTAGAGAAAGGATTAAATGATACTTCCTTCTATCCCAAGCCATAAAACAGTATCATTACTTCCCTTTCTCTTTTTTTCTTTTGAGAATGGTCAACACCGTATTCTTGCAAAGAAGAAAGTTCAATGTTCCTTTGATGCCTTACAACCAGTCTTCACCGTTATTCAATCTTTTAAGGAGAGTGTTGAACTCATGGGTAATTCATATTTCACTTCTATGGGAAAATGTTGGGAAGCTGTAATATCCGAATAGGTGGTGTATTGAAGTGCTTTGAGACTGGGGGTGTAAAACTGATGATCGATCCGGAGGAACTTGAGGGTGGAGCCGTTATACGTAAAGCCAAAGCCCGACCCTGCCCTTTCAAAAGAAGAGAGTAAATCTTTGTTAAATTCTTGGTATACAGCGCTGTAAGGGGTGGAGTTGAAGTCACCACTAACGATCACCGGGTAGGAGCTGGAAGCGATAAACGGTTGAATTTGCCGCACTTGGCGCAAGTGATTCATCACTCCGTTTTGATAGGCGCTGAACAAGTCGGAAGCGGCTGCCAATTGCATGGATTCCAAATGGATATTGATGACCCGAACTGTGTCTTGTCCGATCTGTATATCAGCATAAATTGCCCCGTTATACAAATTGTCGCTTAGGAATATTTCTCCTGTGTTTACGATCGGGTATTTGGAAAATATGGCCAAACCTCTTCGCGTGCCGTTTTGGTGCCGGGGCTTGGCTACGAAGTAACATTCGTACATTCCCTCTTTGCTTAAGGCCGTTTCATTGTTAAAAATAGAAGAGTTTTCATCATCGTAAAACTCCTGTAAACATTTAATATCTGCCGGATGGTTTTTCAACCACTTTTGTAAGGTAATGGCCGGACTATTGGCCAAAGGATCATAATAAGCGTCTGAGAAAGGCGCCGGAATATTAAAAAAGCTGACGTTGTAACTCAAAATACTAATGGTGGGGTTAGAGGAGGCCGCTACTTTAGGTTGACCCCATTGATAAAAAGAAGGAAGAAAAGGCAGTGTCCACACGACCCATCCTAAAGGCAAGAGTGCCCACCAGGATTTTTTGAAGCCTGCAAGGAGGATGAGCAAGAGGTTTAGCACAAATACCAAGGGCAGAAGAGGGGCCATGACTCCGGCTATCCCCAAACCCCAACGAACCAATAGCGGGCTGAGTAGACATAACAGACTGAATGCACTGCAAAAAGCGATCAGGTACTTCATAGATAGGGTAATTGAATTGTGCGTCCGGAAAGCTGAACAGTCTACCGGACGCATTGTTTGTCAGTAAATTATATTGTTATTCATTAACTCGAAAGGGTCGCCCTTCCATCCTTCATTCCTTCCATCCTTCATTCCTCCAATCCTTGGTTCCTACACTTCTTCCAAAGGCACCCCTACTAGTTCTTCCAATTCAATTTTGGAAGTGAGCAACTGTTCTTCGGCTTTGATTTTATTCAAACGCTCGGTGTTGTAGCTGCGAAGGGTTTCATTGAAGGTTTCCAGTTCAATTTCCCCGTTTTTAAATTGCTGTTCTGCCAATACGTATTTCGAATATTGTTCTTCCGTAATCTCGCTTTGTACCTGAAATACTTTTTTGGCCGAAAGGTAATGTTGGTATTTGATCAAGACGATTTTCCGGATGAAGAGCTTTTGCTGATTGAGTTCTTCTTTGGCAATTTGATGGTTCTGTTTGGCTATTTTCACCTGTTTGGGCGTAACCAATAGTGTGCTCAAGGGCAAAGTTACCCCCATGTTATACCTTGGGTAAAACAGGTTTGCCCCGTTTTCCGGAGGATCTATATTTCCTTCGTTTAAGTTAAAAGAAGCTCTGATGTCTTTACTCCAATCGACTTTGGCTTTCCGTATCTCGTATTCCGAAATGGTAATTTTATGTTGTAAGATCTTATTCTCCGGGTAATTTTTCCAAGCAGTCCGGATCAATTTTTCGACTTGCTCCTGGGAAGTGTTTCCTTCCGGAAGAATTACCCGGTCATAGTCTACTTGTGCCCATACCGGGCCGGCACACAGTAGCAATACTGCTAGTATTTTTTTCATAATAGTTTGTGAATTAGTTGTTCTGTTTTTCAAGTTGAGGAATTTTAATCAAGACCGCGAACAGGATGAAAAGAATCAGTCCTCCAGGCAATTGATTGATAGATTTTTGCACATAGGTAGCGATAATCAATGCATAAATAACGGCTAGAATCCCCGCCAAATAGGTGCGTAATTCGGGATCTTCCACCCGGTAAAAGTGCTTGATCCCCACCCGCATGGGTACAAAGTAAAAGATCAGGATCACAATCAAACCGATCCAACCTGTCTCCAAGGCGGTTTTCATGTAACCACTATCGATCACATAGGGGGCCAGGTAATGCCCCGGGTCATATTTTCTTCCTAAAATACCACTGCTGTCAATACCACCGCCCAGAGGATGTTCGTACACCAAAGGCTGGGCAAGGGCCCGCTTCATATCCCTTAAGTTGAGAGAGGCGTCTTCCGAACCGATAAAGGCAGTCCGTACTCGCTTGACCAACGGATTGTCAAAGGGCCCGAACATCAAGATGATGAAGCCCATCACGCCCATGGCGGTGAATAGTAGTGTTTTTTTATTATTGATGGTCATTAAGGTAAAAAGAACCAGGCCGGACGGAACCATGGCATAAGCGGTACGGGTACCGGAGTAGGCCATACCCAAGACAAAAAACAGGCTTAGAAGCCCCAGGCCCAATTTGGTTTTTTTTCGGAAGGGACCGGTCATCAACACCAGACTCATAACCAGGCTATTGGCCATCAACATTCCAAAGGAAGTAGGGTCGCTGAAGAACGAAACTTTCCGGTAAATGCCGTTGTGAATCAGGGGGTTGCGCCCGCCTTCCAAGGCAGTAATAAAATCGACCCAACGCTGTTCCATCGGCATAAAGCCAAACCACTCTTGGGTACAGCCGTACAGTGCACCCAGAAAAGCCATGACAAACCAAAACTTCAGAAAACTCCGGATGTTCTTTTTCTCTTTAAACAAATACAGCGCTACCAAATAGCTGATGTACAAAGCGGCTGTTCTTTTGATAAAATAAATATAACCGATCTTTGCCTGTAGATAGGGGTTAAAAAACTGCACCCCCACAAATAAGAGATAGACCAGCATAACATAGGTAATGGGATTTTTGACAAACTCCCAACTTTTGTCATTGTTGCGGTGCTGATCGATGAATATTCCCAACAAAATCAGGATCAATAGCAAATCCACGACCGAACCTAAGGGAAGGTCGATATTGTACATGGTCGCAAAGTACCGGATAAAATAATTACTGAAAAAGGCAAAAAAGAGACTTAAATAAAAAGCTACTTTTAAGTTGAGCAGGCAAAGCAATCCCACCGCTACGGAAAGGGATAATACAAACAAGCCCCCTCCTGCCAGTACACCCAGCTTGGCAGTCAATAAGCCGACTATTATGGCTACGACCGTCAGGATAAAATAACCGGCCGGAGTGTCAAACTGCTTGTATACAATATCGCTCCATAATTTTTTCCCCAATCCCATACTGTTGCGATTTCTGTTTTGTTCTTTTATGAATTATTAAGCTGGTAAAAATGCGTTTGTTCTTAGAAAAACATGATTTTCAGAAACAAAGCCACCATTGTCAGTGCAATAAAGCTCGTGACAATCATTTCCAATAATTTTTTATCACTCAGGCGGTTATCTTGCATTGCGTTCGTAATTTGTTTATGTCTAAATTTAATTCATCCCACCGGCCCTTCATTTCGTCCACCTTTATTTCTTCCACCTTCAATCCCTCAATCTTCAATCCTTTATTATTGATGGAGTAATTGATTTTCATACGTCACTTGCCGCACTATATCCGAAAATTGTTTGGCCCGGTTTTCCCAAGAATTTTCTTGAGCTATTTTACAGCGGGCTTTTACTTTTTGGGCGGTATCCTGTCGAATTTCATTTGCGACTGCCTGGCAAAACGCTTCCGGTGTTTCACAAATACTACTCACATGTTGAAATTCGTCCAAATGATCTGAAAACCGGCTCATGACCACCGGCTTTCCGGCCGCCAGGTATTCGTTTATTTTTAAGGGATAAATACTTTGTGTAAATGTGTTTCTGACAAACGGAATCAGACAAACATCAAACTCCGCAACCTTTTCCGGAAGTTTCGTATAATTGACCGGACCCGTAAATTCCACATTCTGAAAGGCCTGGAGTGGTTGAATGAGTTCAGGCTCCACAATGCGGCCGATAAAGCGGAATTGATAATCGGGGTATTGGCCAATCAATTGCCTTAACAATGTATAGTCGAGGCGGTCGTCAATACTGCCCACATAGCCAACTACTTTTTCCTTCTTTTCATGCGGGTCAGGGTCTTTACAATATTGATTGAATGCTTGATAATCCACTCCATTCGGAATGAGGTGGCAATTTTCGTTCAGCGACTTTTTGTTTTTTTGTAAAGCACCGGAGCTTGTAATCACCGCATCTACCTGCCGGATAAAATCTTTTTCCAGGGAAGGGCCGTGTTTTCCCGCCCATTGAGCCGCACTGATTTCATCATAGCAATAGTAAATATTTTTGGATTCCCCCAATTTACCCAATGAAAACAAGCCGTAAAAGGGGTTAAAGGCATTGAGCACCACCGGAGCATTCAGCCCTACGATATGGCTGGCATGCAGGATACTCTCCCGGATCAGGTAGGTATTAAAATGAATTCCCTTCCGGTAAAGGCGTGATGAGTTTACCCAATTGACTGGAAATACGGGTGGGGGAGTTAATACAAACACGTCCGAGCCATAGCCTGTGCTTAACTTCCGCAAACGCTTATTGATTCCGGTGATTCTTTTCCATGGCGCCTCTTTCTTGCCCAGGCTCCCCATTAGTACGTCTTTCCAGGTGTATTCGTAGTCAACGTAGAGCACCCGGTGGCGTTTGGCTAATTGTGAAATTAGTTGCACGGTACTCTTGGCATAGTTTCCCTCCCAAGTGGGGAAGGCTACACAAATGATGTCCGGGTATTCTTGCATAATTTAAACTAGTCTATTAAGGTGATTTTACAGATTGTAAAATAGCCTGTTGAAGATAATCCCTGCCCAAGTCAAAAGGCAGTTTGCTAAAATTGACTTGGGGCTAAATTATCACATTCCTATCTGAAGGTAAATTCTGTTAAGATTTGTTTTCAATTTAACTGAACTTAGCTGTTTGTAATGCCTGACAAACCCTCTTACTTTGCCTTCTGATTTTGGAAATGAGGCGATTTGATGCACCTTCCATCCTCCAACCTCTCATTCCTCCAATCTTTAACCTAGTGAACAGATGAAAGCATTACGCGAATCCTATTGGATCAAATCCGGACTTTTTTCTTCTTTTGAGAGAGCCTCCATTATGGGGTTTGGCTTTCTTACGTTTTTCTTATTAGTGCGAAGTCTGGAGAAAGAAACCATGGGAGTATGGGTGCTTTTTACCATGGTGACAGCTATTGTAGACCAGGTGCGAAACGGATTTATTAGAAATCCGTTGATCAAATTATTTATCACGGCATCCAAGCAAGAACAAAAAATCGTAGAGTCGGCCTCATTGCTCTTAAACGTACTGCTTTCCATCACGATAGCGGGTCTGTTGTATATGGGAGCCGGGGGGCTGAGTAGCATTTGGAAAGCTCCGGCATTGCCCCAGTTGTTTCAAATTTACATAGGTACTTCCCTGGCCATGGTCTGTTTCTCTCACCTGGAAGCGATGCAGCACGTACATATGTCGTTTAAAGGAGCTTCGTTTAGTCATTTTGTACAGAAAGGGACTTTTTTCATCTATGTGTTATATTGTTTTCTCGGCAAAGAAACCATTGAGTTGTCCACGTTGGCTTATGCGCAGTTGGTAAGTATCGTATTGGGCAGCCTGGTTTCCTGGTTGTTTGCCCACCCTTATCTGTCTTATTCCTTTAGAGTGCAAAGCACATGGCTCAAACAGTTGTTTCACTATGGGAAATATACTTTTGGCACCAATATCGGTTCCATGTTCATGCGGAATATTGATGGCTGGATGTTGGGGGGCTTGTTAAGTCCGGCTGCAGTACCTATTTACAATACTGCCATCCGCATTACCAACCTTTTTGAAGTGCCCACAACTTCCCTGGCCAATGTGGCTTTTCCAAAGGCCGTAGAAAAAATCAAACAAGAGGGGCTAAGTGCTGCCAAAACCATGTATGAAAAGTCGGTAGGGTATATCCTGGCCATGGTACTTCCTTTTGTGTTGATTTCCTCACTATTTGCCAAACAGATCATTTTATTGACAGCGGGAAGGGAATACCTGGAAGCCGTTCCTATTTTGCAAGTGACGCTCTTTACCGGGTTGGTTATTCCTTTTAACCGGCAGTTTGGGGTGATCTTGGATGCCATCGGCAAGGCGCGGGTCAACATGCTGTTTGTGTTGGGGGATGCTTTGGTCAATACGGCCCTGAACTATTATTTGATCGGCCAATGGGGAATTTTGGGTGCCGCACTGGCGACCTTATCCACCTTTACGTTAAGTTGGATGATCCGGCAAGTGTATTTACAAAAATATTTGAAAATCAATATCTTAAATTGCATGCGATACGGAAGAGAGTGCTATCGGTTTGCCCTGAAATTGTTGCAGCAAAAGACCTTAGCGGCAAAGTAGGGAAAGCGTTAAAATTCTGTTAAATGAATTTTTGACAATCAGTGTTCTGTATTTTTGCCTTTTCCTTCAGGAGGTGCTGAAGGATTGGTCTGACAATCCCCGAATCAAAGATTGTCTTTCTGGAAAAAAATTACAATAAGCAGATGCGGGTCCTTTTCATTACCATATTGTCTCTTGTACTGATCACTTCTTCCTCCTGTGCGATGAAGCGGTATCTGGTGGAGCAATTTCAGATGCACAAATCCGTATTGGTAAAATCTTTTCCTGTTCCCGGAACGACCAGTTCCTCTGATCATTCTAAGGAAACAGCCCAATCTTCTTGCACAAGCCAATCGGGTGACATCACAACCGGAATGTATCTTCAAACAATTTTTAAGGTGCTCAATTTCAAGCTCCCATGGGGATGGATGGCTTCTTTTATGTTTGCCTCTTGGGGACTGTTGGGATGTTGGGAACTCCGTAAAGTCCGGCTTTTCTATCGCTCGCAACGTCCTCCTCTTTCTCCCGTTCCTATATACTTGAAGTTGGGGCAGTTACTCCTCTATCATTAATCACGCTTACCTTTTTGGTCTCGTCAAAGAGAGTTATATCCTTAGGAGCGAGTTGCCTAATGGTCATAAATCCGCTTTCTCACATGCCTTCCATACCGGTACCTGTTTGTATATATTATCAATTCGAATACAGATTAGGTTTGGGAAAAAGGAGAGCCCGGCATATTTTTAGCCACGAGGCTTAGTGAAGTTGAGAAAGTGACAATAAGCGTTTTATTAATGAATAAATTTGGTAAAGAGATGAAAAAAAATAAAATATTTTCGTGGGTATTTATTGGTTTGATTGTAGGAATCGCAGCATATTTAAGTGCCTTTCAAAGCAATCCTGTTGCTCCGGATGCCGCGAACCAGTCAGATGCGGAACTGGTAGATGCAGAAGGCAATGCCGTGAATTTTGAGGATTTTAAAGGAAAAGTCGTTTTTGTCAATAATTGGGCGAGTTGGTGTCCTCCTTGTGTGGCAGAGATGCCTTCCATTCAAAAACTGCGAGAAACCTTTACTGAAGACGAACTGTCGTTTGTAATGGTTTCCTTTGACCGCAACCCGCAAGTCGGCTTGAAGTTTATGGAGCGCAAAGGCTTTGACTTGCCGGTGTATTTTCCGGGTAGGAAATTTCCCGATAAGTTTGTCACGGACGGCATTCCAGCCACATTTGTATTGAGTCCTCAAGGGGAAGTCCTTTTTACCCATGTGGGCATGACTGATTATGCATCCAGTTCGTTTATCAAAAAAGTGGAGCGCTGGTTAGGAAAATAAAGAACAAGACGCTACCCGGCCCAATGAGTTCAAGTGATTCGATACCTGGCTCATTGGGTTTCATTTTTCAAAAAATTAATATAGTTTGTTAACAGGGACTCAATGTATTCCCGGGCCACAGGATTGGCCGAATGAACTTTAAACCGGAGGGCTTGGAGGTCCAAGCCGCTTTCATAAACCAGCCACTTGCTGGCGGCATATCCATCCGGCAACAGGTTGCCTTCTTCGTCCTCCCCCAAATCATTGTCAAAACTGATGAATGCCGGAAGGCCCTTTTGCCGGATGCAGTTTACAAACTCCTCATAAGTCCGCACAACTACAAAATCTTTTTCGCTAAGGTGGGGATAGACCATCTGTACGGTTCTCAAATCATCTAAAAACAAATGATATTTCATCATTTAAATATACCCTCAAATGCGAAAAGCGCGAAGTTTAAGTTGGAAATAACATATGTTTTGCCTAATCCACCCTGCCGGACGTTTTGAAATCTGACGCGACAGGGCATTCAATGTTGTTTTAGAATTTCCGGTAGTTTTCCCGGTTTCGAACAACAAGGAATATCAATCAAATTGCTTTTGTATTTCCTGCAACTTGTCAATCAATTCATTGATGTGTGCTTCTTGCTTTTTTATGATTTTGGGCCGGAAGTAAAACCAATTGAGTGCAAGCCAAAAAACGGTCATCCCATAGGCCGTAATCACTGCGCTCAGGCTCATCAGGGAGGTGTATTCGTACATATACAGTAGTATTCCCGAAGAGAGCAGCATAAAATACAGGGAGGTCATTTGCCGGTGAAGGAAGGCTTGTTTTTTTTTCAGTTTCAGCATCTTTTGCAAATACACATGGCTGTTTATTTCCGAGTAGTTGGAAAGCAGGAGTGGAATCCATTGGTTGTACACGGTTAAGAATAAGAGCATACTGCTCACCATCAACATTATTCCGATTTTCGAACTTAGTAGCTCAGGTTGAAAATAATTCCATACATATATCAGAAAGGCAGAAGTCAACAGTAATGCGGCATTGGCAAAAATGATTTTTCTAAGGTGTTTCTTTTGGAAGCTTTGGGCCTTCTTCAAAATTCCCTTCGCATCGGGAATGGCAGTTTGTTGCCTATTCCACAGTTCTTTCAGATGTATATTCTCTTTCATTGTGTTTAAATTTCTTGGATAATTTGTCTTTAATCCGGTGAATTCTCACCCGTATATTGCCTTCGCTCATACCCAGTATATTGGCAATATCGGCCTGTTTTACCTCTTCTAATTCCAAAGAAATGATAAGCCGGTCGGTTTCCGGTAATTCCGAAATGCACTTGTACAAATAGGCGATCTCGGCATCTTTGTCGGACAAGTGTGCCTCGGGGAGCTCTTTGGGTAATTTGGTTTTGGGTATCCGCTGGTCTCTTTCGATTTGGCGCAAACAATGGTTGGAAGCAATCCGGAAAATCCATGTGCCTACGGATGATTCGGCCTTGAATTTTGGCAACTGTTGCCATACGGTGATGAATACTTCTTGTGCCAAGTCCTTGGCCCAGTCATGCTGATTGACATACCCCATACACAAGCGGAAGACTTTTTGCCAATAGAGTTGATAGAGTTCTTCAAAAGTCATTTGTTTAGTTTTGTTTGATAAATTCAGTCAATTGCTTGGTATACCATTTTATGTCATCATACATAATAAAGTGGAGCCCTTTGTCGGCATAGTGCAAGTCAGCCGTTTTGAGAAGTTTGTATTGCGCTTGAATGGCTGGTTGGATGGTGGCAAAACGGGCTTCTAACAGGATCAATGAGGGACATTGGATGGAGGAAATTTTCTCTCTTAAATCCGTATTGGCAAAGTCACAATACATCTTTGCAAATGTGTTCCGGTCAGAGGTTATCGACCATTGTACAATTTGTTGATGCCTGGATGTATCCGCTACCATATATTTAATCATTTGTTGTTGCATCTGATAGAATTGTTCATCCGGGATGGAGGTAAATTGAGAGACGAGGGGTTCACAATTTACTTCCGGGTTTGCTACAAACGATGCGTTTTGCAAAGCGGAAAGACATGGCAAGGCATCTATCACGACAATTTTAGCAATTAAATCGGGATGGTCGGCAGCCAGGGCCATGGCCAATACTCCTCCCATACTATGCCCGATAAGGATGGCTTGACCCAGGCTTTCTTGCCGGACATAGTCTGCCAGGCCTGTTTTCCACTTGTCAAACGTAGGATCGTGTTGAGGGGGAACTCCGGCAAAACCGGCCATGGTAAGGCTATGACAAGTATACACATCATCAAACAATGCAATGGTCTCTTTCCAAACTTGTCCTGAACAGGCAAATCCCGGGATGAAAATGAGAGCTTGGGTTCCCGTTCCCGAAATTTCCACCTCAAAGGGGTAGGGAGTGGATTGACCATATGTTTTGCAAGTAGAAAGGATAAAAAGAGTAAAGACAAGAAAAGCAAACTGTTTCATATTCGGTTTTTTAATTAGTTTGCCCTTTAGAGTCAGGATATTTCAAAATGTTACAAGGGAAGGAAAAAAAATGATTCTTAAACCGAGAAAATGAAAAGGACAAAATACGGCTGATTGAGAGAAATGAAAATTAGCCGGTCAGATCGCCCATGTACAACTCGGGTTTGCGCGATGGTTATGAAGGTTGTACTCGTTTATGCCTATGGTGATCCCAATGTCCTTAGTTATTTTTATTTATCGTTGATTTATGGTATCTTTTTTATTTTCGATTTCGTCAAACCGTAACGTATTTACATGTTTGTCCACCTGAACCACTTCAAAATATTTTGGGATTAAACCTGAAATGTCTACCGATTCCAAGTACTCATTGATGATCTCTTTATCAATCTGCACTTTTCCATGCCCAGCCCAGTGTATGTTTTGTCCGTTTCGCTTTACCCCGGAAACCCAATACTCTTCATGGGTTTCCATATTGTAGTAGTTGCTTGTAATCCCTGGCGATTTCAACTTTTTTAAGGCTTTGTTATTGAAATATATGGTTTGTCCGGATTTTGAAAATTCGACCTGGGCAATCCAAGCAGGGCCATCATCCGAAAAACCCGATTTTAACTCAGAAGTGAATTAACCTTTTTCTTTTTCCTAAAAAATGTTTCAAAAAGGCCTCCTCTGTGTTACTTTTTTCAACAATAGCTTTGGCTATTCTCTTCAAAAAGTGCCTTGATGAGCCGGTTTTGATTCCATCTTCGATCAAAAACGATACGTTTAACCCACTTTTCAATGTATTTGATTTGTTTTTTCATCTTGCAAAGTATGAAATTTAAACCTACTCTAAATGTAGACACAAAAAGCGGTATCCGTTTGCTAAGATACCGCTTTTGATATGTAAAAAATATATGATAAAAAGAGGTAGTGATGGTTGGTTTAAGATGAAAGGAAGAAAGGATTGAAGATTCCGGAAATTATACTTACTTGTATTAACCGGTTTTTCATTTCAAGCTTTCGCCATTCCGCCCCCTTCACCAAATGCCGGTTTTATGCCTCTAATTAATTTCAATTAAAAATTGCTCTTTAGGAGTTCTGACCTTTTTAAGGTTTACCAACCAATCGTTGGCTTCATCCCGGTAACCTAAGGCCAATACCACAGCACTTTTCAACCCTTTTTCCTTCAAGCCCAGAATTTCATCATAGGCATCCGGTACGAATCCTTCAATGGGAGTAGCATCTACTTTTTGCTCTGCTGCCGCTGCAATGGCCATTCCGAAAGAAATATAAGCTTGTTTGGCTGAGTGGTTGGTTTGCCATTCTTTCCCCAAGGGCTCATAGTGGGCAAGTAGATTGTTTTTGTAGTCATCCATGGTGTTGCCCGGTAAACCCCGCTCGGCCAAAGTTCTGTCAAATACTTCATCCACCCGCTCTTGGGTATAGCCATTCCAAGAGGCAAATACCAACAGATGAGAGACATCATCGAATAACCTTTCATTCATCATCGAAGCCGGTTTGAGCTTTTCAATAACTTCTCTGTTTTTGATTACCAGAATAGTGTAAGGCTGTAGGCCGGACGAAGAAGGAGCCAGGCGGGCTGCTTCAAGAATATAATCCAACTTCTCCTGTGGAACGGTGTTCCCGTTCATTTTCTTCGTGGCATACCGCCAATTTAAATTATCTAATAAACTCATCGTTTTATCTTTATTTTTGTGCTAAATTATAAATAGTCGCTATATATTAGTAACCACTATACAAAAAATACTAGTATACTTTTGTATAGCATGTGAAAACGGAAGAATTATGGACAAATCCTCAGAACTGGAACAAGTGAAAAAATGCTGCGGGCATTTTATCCTTGCGGTCAATGATACCTTAAATGTGATCAATGGCAAGTGGAAATTACCGATCATCAGCTCTTTGATTTATGGAAAAAAACGATTCAAAGAGTTGGAAAGAGACATTGCCAAAATAACTCCCCGGATGCTTTCCAAAGAGCTGAAAGAATTGGAATTGAACGGGATTGTAAAGCGGACGGTCTATGATACCATTCCGGTGAAAGTGGAATATGAACTGACATCCTCTGGCAAATCCTTGAAAAAAGTGCTGGAAGTGATGGTGGAATGGGGACTGGAACACCGGGAAAACATTATCGGAAAGTAAAGCATTGTAGAGTGGTAAGTACAGTATACCATGATGGTCTTTTTAAAAAGTAAATTTTTACTTGTAAAGTGTATTGTACTTCGAAAGAGCCGTGAAATAGAAACCGTTCGCCAGTAAACGTGATAAAAGCAACTTGCCGGTTATTTGGAAATAAAGAGCTTGCTTTAGTTGTGTTGATTTGATCCCCGGATGCAGGGATATTTGAGATTCACTTTTCATAGGGACGGCTTCTTACTTATTGTCATTTATCTTTGAGGTATCACCGTACCCGTTTGGGAAGATTTTTTGTTGGAAGAAGAATATTTTTTTCATCTTTGGGTGATTAAGGTTTTTTTAACACTGAAGTGATTTAAACTTTTGAAACTGGACCTTCTTGAAAAGTTGCTTTAGGGGTTAATCTCTGTCTACTTCATAGAAAAAACAATTCATAAAAAGTCGAAAAGCGGGAGCGTTTTTCAAGATCAAAAACACAATTAAATTCTTATAAATCAACTAACTACAATTAAAATACAATAATTAGTTTAAATCACTTCACTAAAATACTTTCAAATATATTGAGAGGGGAAGAGGCGGTCTAAAAAACTGATATATAGCCATGAAGGCACTAAGATTCATAGAGGAATTATACATTAAATATTTGTGCCTTAGAGTCTTCGTGGTATCTTATGTTTTTTGACAGCCTCTTTGTAAAATTAAATCACAACGTAAATAGCTTACGATGTGAAGATATTATTTTGTCTTTAACAAATAAGTGTAGTGGGGAAATGCGATGAGGAGAAATTACATTATTGAACTAGATACACCTAAACCTATGAAAGTCAATTATTCTGTCAAGCAGATGGGGAAAAAACATCCTCTGATCACAACCCGGTCCATTGAGATTGAAGAAATAGGGGAGAGTCCTCTTTTAAAAGTGTTGATTGAAGCGGTAGTGCGGCAACAAGTGAAGGCGTACAATGAGCGGAAAGCAGAAAAAACCTTAGTGGATTATTTAAAACCTTCGGATATCAACGAGCAAAAAGAACAGGGGAAAGTGGGGTTTGGAGATTTCGAAAACGATAACCAGGCGGACGAAGAGAAAGCCATTGCCACCGCCTTACAAGCCTTTGAAGACGGTATTTTTTGCGTGTTTGTGGATGAAGAACAAGTGGGCTCGCTTCAGGATACGGTAACCCTCCAACCGGAAAGTATTTTGTATTTCATCCGCCTTACTTTTTTATCGGGTAGCATCTGGTAAAGGATTGAGGGGTTGAAGGAACGAAGGATTGAAGGATCGAAGGAAAGACGAAGGGTTATAAAATTTCATCTATCGTTCCCCGTGATAACAAGGAAAATGCGAGCGAGGAACCGGATGGTGAATGTAAGTCGTCCCGGTTTTAGCATATAAATGAACATTCCTATCTCATCATATTTACTTTTTAGACATAATGGACATACAAGAATATCTCAAATCAAAAAAGAAAAGTCAAGACTGGCTTACTGATTTTCACCAATATCTGTATGAAATTCACACCGGTGCCAAAGTCGATGAAAATATTTCCAAATACACGGCCAGTTTGGTATTGATGTTTCTGAATGCCTATCCTAATTACCGGGAAGGAAACACCGATTATTGGTCGTACAGGGATGGAGTGAGCGTAAATTCAAAGCGGATGAGTGCTTTTGCGGGATTTGGGGACCTCACGGATTTTTGGAATGAGAAGAACTATCCGGCTTTGGTACTCATGTTTGGTGAGGAACTGGCCCCCTATGTGAAAAAAGCCTGGGACAAAATTCCCTCTTTACCGTATCAGCAGGGCTATAGCAGGCGCTCGTTCCGGAGTAGTCAATTGAGTGCGGTGTATTTTACCCGTCAACTCAATATGATCATCAATTTGTATGTGGGTTTGGATTACGAGCTGAGTATGGAAGAGTATGTCCTTTACGACCATGCGATGTATTATCGCAGTGATTTCTCATTGATATGGGCAGTTGCTTTGGAGGAAAAAGACGAAAAGCTTTTCCAATTGATGTCAGATATTGTGTACAACCGTCATCCTACAGCCAAAGTGAGCCGTAGAATTATCAAAGCCTTTTTATTGAGTGAGCGGGAAGATGCCTGGAAAGCCATTGAGGATTTGTTGCTTTCTGCTCAACGGCAGGAAGGCTTGCGGCAAAGTATCCTGGAGCAACTGGATGAAACGTCTATTGGAGCCATGATCCATTTTATCAAAGTGATTTTGGAACATAACCTGAGCCGTTTTTCTTCGGTGGTAAGGGCTCTGGATACCTGGGCAGGATTGGGCTGGGAAGCCGAAAAGGAATCTACCATTAAGCGGCATTTGCAATTAGGCTTGCGCTTTTTGGAACAGCCGGAAGAAGCCGGGAAGGCAGTGACGGAAAGTAAAGACAATGTTGAAATTTATATGGCCTTGTGGGCCTTGGGGGTGCGGGATGTAAAGGATTGCCTGCCTTTTATGGAAAAACTGATGTTGGAAGGCACCTTGGAAAAGCGCTGTCTGGTACTCTATTTTACCTATCAAATGGAACTGCCCGGGCCCAGCAAGTGGATGATCATAAAGGGCCTGGAAGCGGAAGACAAAACCATGAAATCGCTTCATTGGATTAAAAGCCTGATCCATTCGGGGAGCGGCATTGGCATTACCGTATCAAGTGTCCTTTCCCGGGAAAACAAAGTGTTTATTTTGCAAAAACTGGAAGAAAAACTGGCTCTTATTCCCAAAAATGGAAAGACCTTCAGCGGATCACCCTTCAGTTGGCTTTCAATAGAGCTCACGCAAGACGCGATTTATAATACGATCTTTAGCTTGGTAAGCACTAAGTACCGGGAAGATACCGATTTACTCCTGCGTCACTTTTCCGATATGAGTGTGCATCACCGGGAACGGGTAACCCTAATGTTATTGCCGGATTTTTACTATGCCAGCAAAGCCGAAAAATTGCCCAAGGACTACCGGTTAGGGAAATTTGAAAGGGATTTTGCCCTGAGCATTTTGAAAGATAAATCTTTTTCGGTGAAAGAAGCGGCCATTAATGCCTTGAAGTTTGCCGACATGGACGAAGAGGAGTTTGTCGTCTTTGAAGACTTGTTGAAGAGTAAAAGTTCTGAGATCCGGAAAAGCATTATCTCTTTTATCTTGAAAAAAGAAATGCCTCTGTTAAAAACCAGTACGGGGCGTTTGTTGAAAGCGGGCAATCAAGAGCAGCGTTTGGCCGGGCTGGATATTCTCAACCAATTACAGAAGAGAGAGGAATACCAAGAGTGGACCCAGCAGAAAGCCCGGGAGTTCAAAGAAAGCCGGAAGGTAACGGTGAAAGAACAAATTCTGATCGACAACCTCATGCAAGAGGAGTCTATCTTGCATAAATACACTGCTGAAAACGGCTATGGGCTGTTTAATCCCGCATTCAAAAGAAGCCTGCAAAGCCCAACGGTACCTACTTCGGGAGAATATGTAGACCGTACAAAACAACAAGCGTTCGGTTTAAGCAAGTCGCCCGAATATGTCAACCGGGAATTGCAGAAGCTTTTTGCATTGTTGGATCAACACCAGGACTATGAATACACGGTAGAGCATTGGGATAATGAACAGGAGACAGTCTTACTGGGAAACCGCTTTACCGGATTCAAGTTGGATGAGTCGGAAATGACCCCGGAGGAGAAATTTTACAACTATCCTTTGGCCGATGTCTGGAAAAAATGGATGGACGATTCAGGACTGGAACCGGTAGATTTGTTTATTGTAAATTATGCTATTGAAATAGCACTCATATACAACAAAATCAAATTGGATTTTCCTTTGTTCAATGGCTTGATAGACCGTTTGGTATTTAGGATAGAGATCGCAAAGGATGAACGGCGTTTGTGGAATTATGTGAATAAAATCTTTCAAAACCTAAGGAATATTTATCCTTATAAAGAGGAAGAAGCCTTTTTGGAAGGTTTGATGCAAACGGTTTTGGCCAACATCCCCCAAGAAGAAATGTACTTGGTCAAGTCCTCCGAAAACCGTTGGTCACAACAAAACTATACCTGGAGGGATGTGGATAGTTTTGAACATTTGTACAATGAGTATCAGAGTCCCGAAGAAATGAACGAGCAATCGTTTATTAACTTTTGGCACCTGGAGTATTGGCGAAATAATAGCCTGCCCGAAGGCTATAAGGTAGAATCATACCAGTCTTCTATACATAGTTTTTGCCGGGCTTATGCTTTGGGCCTCATTACTTACGATGAATTGATGCATCGTATTTTACAACCCCGTGCCATCAACGAATTGAGTACCCCCTTTAAGAAAAGACGGTCTAACAAAGAAGATCTTAATAAGCAGTTTCCTTTCCTGAAAGAAATCATGGAAAAATGCAGCACCAGGCTCTTGGAAGTGGAGTTGGTACGGGGAGACTCGGCAACTTCGGTGACACTGATGGCACAAAACCTAAAGAGAATTTGGGGGATGGACTATTTTGTCAAGTTATTGTTAGGTTTGGGAAAAGATACCTTACACCGGGGCTATGTATATGGTGGAAACTATACGGCTTACGATAAAAAGATGGTATTTAGCTCTTTGTTGCGGGTTTGCTATCCCTTGGAATCGGAAAGCCAGGAAGATTTTACCCAAAAAATCAAAGCGGCAAAGCTCACGGACAAGCGCCTGATAGAAGCGGCTCTTTACGCACCTCAATGGCTACCTTTTGTAGGAAATTACCTGGGATGGAACGGCCTGGACAGTGCGGTTTGGTGGTTACACGCCCATACCAACGACCGCCACGATGCGGAGACCGAAACAGAAATTGCCCGTTATTCCAAGGTGGATATTGCTGCGTTTAAAGATGGCGCGGTGGATACGAATTGGTTTAGCGCTACTTTCAAAGAATTGGGAAAAGAGAAGTGGAAAATGGTGTACGATGCGGCCAAGTACATTACTGATGGTACCGGACACAAACGGGCACAGTTGTATTCGGACGTAATATTGGGTAACACCAAGATCCGGGAGGTGACCAAAAGGGTGAAAGACAAGCGAAACCAGGATTATCTACGGGTATTCGGCTTAGTGCCCTTAAGTAAAAAGACCCCGGATAAAGATTTGCTACAACGCTACCAATACTTGCAACAATTTAAGAAAGAAAGCAAACAGTTTGGCTCGCAAAGGCAGGCCAGTGAAGGGTTAGCCGTAAAAGTTGCTATGGAAAACCTGGCCCGCACGGCAGGTTATGACGATCCGATGCGATTGACATGGGTGATGGAAACGGCCGAAGCACAACAAATTATGCAACAAGCCGAAACCCTGACCTTTGATAAGGTGGAAATCTCTTTGAAGGTGAATGGGCAAGGCAAACCGGAAATTCATACCTTCAAAGACGGCAAACCGTTAAAGAGTATACCGGCCAAATTGCGGAATGACAAGGCCGTCAAAGAATTGAGGGACTATCAAAAAGTACTTAAAAATCAATATAGCCGTACCTTTAAAAGTCTGGAAGAAGCCATGGTGAATGGCGATGCCTTTACCAACTCGGAAATCAACAGCTTGATGACCCATCCGGTGGTCCGGCCTATGCTGGAAAAACTGGTATTGAAGAGTGGGGAAGCCTTGGGCTTTTGGCAGGAAGGTGTCTTGGTAGACTCCGGTGGAAGTCGCCAGAGTTTAAATGAACATGTGCATATCGCTCACTGTACGGATTTGTATGCTTCCGGAAAGTGGAGTGATTTTCAGCGGTATTGTTTTGAAAAGGAGTTGAAACAACCCTTCAAACAGGTATTCAGAGAGCTGTATCTACCTACGGAAGACGAGCTGGCTGCAAAGTCAGTATCGAAGCGTTATGACGGGCATCAGGTGCAACCGAAGAAAACCGTGGCCCTACTGAAAGGCAGGGGCTGGACGGTAGATTACGAAGAGGGCTTGCAAAAAGTCTTTCACAAAGAAGGCTATATTGCCAAAATGTACGCCATGGCCGATTGGTTCTCTCCGGCTGATGTGGAAAGTCCCACTTTGGAAACCGTGCAGTTTATCAACCGGAAAACCTGGAAGAATGTGCCTTTTGAAGAGGTGGATGCCCGTATCTTTAGTGAAATCATGCGGGATGTGGACCTGGTGGTGAGTGTGGCCCATGTCGGGGATGTGGATCCGGAAGCCAGTCATTCTACGGTAGAGATGCGCGGTGTGTTGGTACGGGAAACCGCCCGGATGTTCAAGCTCAAGAATGTGGAGGTGAAAGGCAATCACGTGCATATCGAGGGAACGACAGGCGAATACTCCGTGCACTTGGGTAGTGCGGTGGTTCACCAGAAGCCGGGAAGGTATATTTCCATCCTGCCGGTACATTCCCAGCATCGTGGCAGGCTGTTCCTGCCCTTTGTCGATGACGATCCGAAATCGGCCGAATTAATGTCCAAAGTGTTGCTATTGGCCAAAGACCAGGAAATTCAAGATCCGACCATTCTCAGCCAATTAAAAATGCATTGATGCATAAAAAACAAGCTTACCCAAAGCTCCGGAGCATAAACTCTCCGGGGCTTTTTTATTTATTTCAGTCCTGTTTTGAAACATTTTTTAGGAAAAAGAAAAAGTTTAATTCACTTCAATATAGCAGACATGAAAGAAAGGGATGTAGCGAATAAGTTTTGGAGGTTATACTTATTGGATATTTTATAGGAATAAGTATATTTAGGGGTGGTTATAAAAAAATTATGTCTGGCTTTAAGTCTTAGAGAGAGCGTATAAAAGCCTTTTGCTCATTGATGTGTTTGTTTAACCTTTCAAGTTTTTTACTGCATAAAAATAGTGAGCATTTTACATAGTCAACTATATTAGTTTAATAAAGGAAAGGACAAGAGTTTCATCCATCCACCCAAAAAAATATGCATAAATCGTTCTTTACAGTATTGGTCTTAACATTGATATCATTTTTATCGTATGGACAAGTACATTTTGAGAAAATAGACTCCATTAAAAACCTTGAAATAACATCAAGGTATTTAGGAGAAAAAAGAGCGATAGAAATATACCTTCCCCCTAGTTATCCGGGATTAGAAACAAAAAAATATCCTGTGATGTACCTCATGGACGGTCAAGAATATTTTCTACATCCGGTTGCCTACCAAAGGATGTTACGGTTTAAAGATAAATCGCCTGAGTTTATCGTTGTAGGTATCAATTCCGATCGAAAGAAGAGAAGAAAGCTATATCATCAGGATGCCAGTAGGTTCATCGACTTTTTAAAGAAGGAACTCATTCCGTTGATCGATGAAAAGTATAGAACTTTAGCAGAAAAAGAACGCATATACTTTGGTTGGGAAATGGCGGGAGGCTTAGGCTTAGAGATTTTTGCCAACCATCCAAACCTATTCAGCGCCTTCTTTATGGCGAGTCCGACACATTTTACAGAAGACAGAATTGCGGCTTTAGATCATAGCCTAGCAAGAAATCGCTTGCCTAGGCCTTATCTCTATTTTTCAAAAGCACCGGAAGAAATCTATATCGAAAAATCATTACGTAAAGTTGATAGTGTTCTCAAAATGCGTAATGAAAAGAATACGTTTTGGAAAATTGATGATTTACCGGATGAAGACCATTATACGACTCCCCTTAAAACAATAAATAATGGCTTAAGAGACTATTTCCAAGATTACAACAGCTTGCGTTTTTACAGCCTGAAAGAATTTGACGACTTTGGAGATCTGGACAGCATAAAGGAATACTATCGTCATAGAGGAAACCGTTATGGAATTTCTTCAGACGTTCATAGAACTACCCAACATTTTCTGCTGCTCAATGCTATGGCGGAGAAAAAGTTTGAACGCTTTGAAGAATATGCCCACGAATTTAGAGAGTACTTGTTAAACCCAATCCTGGAAATTTGGGCGGTTAAGTTTGGAAATTACTTTGTTGAAAATAACAAGGATAAAGAAGCGATGCCTATTTATGAATCCGGTTTGGCTAAATTTCCCGAATCACCGGCAATTCATAATGCCTTAGGCACCTTTTACAAAAACAAAGGAAACAAGAAAAAAGCAAGAAGGCACTACAAACTGGCAATTGAGTATGCAGAAAAAAAGAAAGATGTGAAACTAGAGCAATATAAAACTGATTTTGAAAATTTATAAATCAGTGTTAACATTGAGTATAGAGCATCTTCAAAAAAGATACTCTACATCTTACCGCAACTTGTGTAAACAATGAGTCCTCTTAGTGAGGGCCAGGTTCGGTTTGGTCAGAAATAAGTATAAAACCTACTAAAAAAACTCTTGCCCGATTCCCGATTGGCATGATCCGTTTTTTAGCAGCTTCCCAGAGTGCAAGGAAATAAACAAGTAACCAAAATGCCGTATGGCCAACCGAAAAGGGAGAAAGGATAAAAGTTTGGGATAGGCTCCAACAGTTTGAAACAACCACCGAAACATTCATGAAAAAACCAATTTTAACGTTTGTTATACTTCTACATTTTTTTTGTGCGAATGCACAGGAAAACAAGATTGACCAAAATAAAATCAAAGAAGATTTAAATAAAATCATAAGTGATTTATCACAGAATTACGCCTATCTACAAGAAAAAAACGTTGACTTGGATTGCATTCGAGAATACTACCAGGGGCAAATTCCAAATATTAAAACAGAAGCACAAACGGTACTTTTCTTCGAGTACCTATTGGACGAATTTTATGATAGTCATTTGATTTTAAATACCAACAGAAAATCATCGTTCCGTCTTTTCTCACCAATTCATGCAACCATTGAAAACGGAAAACTACTTATTTCAAATGTATGGCAAACTCAAATTGAAAACCTTGAGCAAAATTTAATTGGGGCGGAATTATTGAAAATAAACGGAATTGATTTTGACAAGGCGGTTGAGAAATTTCCTACCCATTGCAATGACAAAAACGCTCAAAAAGTTAGAGAATGGATTGTCAACAAAATTTTGGCGGGTCGTTACGACCAACCGAGAATTTTAACATTAAACCTAGCTAATAATAAAACCATTGAATATGATTTGGACAAACTAAAAATCAGACAGCCTCTTGAGCTTATCACATCACGCATAGAAAACGGAGTAGGAATCATGAGGATCAACAATTCATTAGGAAATAATAATTTAATTAAAGCATTTGATCAATCCCTTGACCAATTAGAAAACACTAAAGGGTTGATCATTGATTTGAGAAATACCGTAGACGGGGGGAATTCGTATGTTGCACGTGGGATTATGAGCCGGTTTATCAATGAACCAGTCCCATATCAAAAACATTGGACAACCGAACACTATGATGGGAATCCGGAGGTGGACAGAGTTTGGGTTGAATATGTAAATCCAAGAAAAAACCAATATAAAAAACCAGTAGTCATTTTGGTAGGTCGATGGACAGGAAGTATGGGAGAGGGGCTTGCAATTGGCTTTGAAGGAATGGGAAGAGCGCAAGTAGTTGGTACGGAAATGGAGCGGTTGGCAGGTGAAATGAGCGGATTTTCATTCAAAAATCAGGGATTTGGGTACCGGCTTTCAACAGCAAAACTTTTTCATATGAATGGAACGCCAAGAGAAGAATATGTTCCGGCAAATTATGTAGCACAAACGATGATAGAAAAAGACCAGACTCTCGAAAAAGGACTTGAACTCATTCACAAAATTGCGGAATAACAACTACGTAGAACAGCCTGTATAAAAATAACGGCATAAGGATGTACGACAGCGAAAATGAATGAAGGGCTGTGTTAAGCCGAACCGTTGGTCTGTAAGATTCCCGGATTTTTCTGGAAAAGCCAGTGATTTTTTTGTACCTTCATTGCCGGAATAGGTCTTTGAATTTTGCTGAGTCGGCTCTTGTTTTGAGCCTTCAAATACATTCGATAAAACCAAATAAGTACATTGATGTTTATCCGGGTTTTCGATTTATGTCGCTTACAAAATGAAGAGGCGAAAATTTATAAGCATGGGGGCAGGGATGTCATCCATCGCTACAATAGGTATGGCTTGTGGTAAATCTCCGGAAGGTAAAACAACACTCAAAACACCGCTCTGCGATTTGTTGGGTATCGAATATCCCATCATACAAGCGGGCATGGGAGACGTGGCAGGACCCGAACTGGTAGCCGCGGTGTCCAATGCCGGAGGCTTGGGGATCTTGTCCGGTACCCTCCTCGAAAAAAAAGTTTTGCAAGGCCATATTCAAAAAATAAGAAGCCTGACCGAACGTCCTTTCGGAGTCAATCTCATTTTACAGAAAGACCTTTTCCCTCCTGCTCAATTTGACATACCGGACGAAACTGTTCGCAAGGTTCAAACGACCTTGAATCAATTCCGGAAAGATCTTGGGCTGGAACCCTCCTTTGCAAAACCACCGCAACTTCCGGACTTATTGGCACAGGATTTTGAAGTCATTCTGGAAGAAAACGTGCCCGTATGGAGTGTTGGCTTGGGTAATCCGCCTCAAGAGATGGTAGACCGCTGTAAGAAAAAAGGTATCAAAGTAATGGTGATGGTTTCTACCCTGGAAGATGCCTTGTCGGTGGCGCAATCCGGTCCCGACCTCATTGTGGCCCAGGGCAGTGAGGCAGGAGGACACCGCTCCACCTGGGAGAAAAAAGCGACCAATGAGCATGCGGCTATCGGAACGCTTCCTTTGCTTACCCAAATCGTCGGGAATCTCCAGATTCCTGTCATAGCCGCTGGAGGAATTGTGAATGGAAAGGGTATTTTGGCCGCTTTAAGTTTAGGAGCTCAAGGAGTCTTGATGGGCACACGGTTTATCGCCACACAAGAATCCATGGCTCCGGAATTTTACAAAAAGAAGATTCTGGAAGAAAGCGGTGACCATACCACCGTTACGGATGTTTTTACCGGAATGTATGCCCGGGTACTTCGTAATACCTTTACGGAAGGATACCGTTTGTCCGGGGCCCCGGTATTGCCTCCCGGTAGCCAGTACATTGCGACCCGTGATGTGGTAAATGCTTCGGAACTTCAAGAAAAAAGTGAATATTACAACCTCTACGCAGGCCAAGGCGTGGGGGAAATTAAAGAAATCCTTTCGGTAAAAGAGGTGTTGGACAGACTGATCGAAGAGACACTTTTTGCCTATGAGCAATTGGTCCTTAGGATGAATAAAGAAGGGAAATAAGGCTTTTGCATTACGGCAGGCAGGTTAGTATCTATTGCTATTTTTGAATTGACTATTCAAAATAGAAGTAAAAAGGGCGTTCCGGGAAAAGTTTACAGGAAAGGTGACCTTTTGTAAATATTCTGACAACCCGCTTAAATAAATGGAAATACGAAATCTGAAAAATGTTGTATTAGAAAAACTTGTCGCTTGTTTGCTAGGTGCTTTTCCCGTTGAGAAACTCAACGAATCGTATAAGAATAATATTTGCCAAAAAGCTAAGGGAAAAACAGAAAGCTCCGTAGCCTCATAATCCGAGGCTACGGAGCTTTTCAAATCATTTTGGACAGTGGTAATTTATCCATTCGGTTTATTTTTACCAAACAGCATAAGGTGGTATTTCAAAAGATAAACCATTTGCAATTTTACCATAGGCAATTTCCGAAGCGCCACCGGTTATTTTTACCCGCATGATTCCTCCTACGGCTTCATTTGCGGACGAGTTCATCCAGTACAAATGCGTTCCGGTTTGATTAACTCTTAGATCGGTAACGTTATTTTTATAATTACTGTTGACATCTATTTCTGAAACCGTCGAATTGTTAAGAGACGCTAAATAGAATACGCCTTTTTCCGAGTTCGTATCGCCTACCAGGTAAATGGAGTTGGATACGGTGATTGCTTTCGGTACAAAATTGCTGTCGAAATCGCTCTCATCAAACATTACTTCAGCCTTAGCACTTGCTATACTGTATCGCATGATTCTGTACTTCCCGGATTTCTGCTCTGATTCTATCCAGTAGAAGGCGTCACCCCCTTCCAGGCTTTCAAAATCAATAATGTTTACGACATCCCCGGATACACTTTTTTGGTAGATGACGGTGGCATCTTCCGGATTACCAGTGGTATTATCCGAATGCAAGAGATGAACAGCTCCCGTATTCGAACGGCCGGCGATGTAATGTCCGTTAGCATTACTTTCTAAAAACAACAAGTCATCCACTTGGCCGTGCGGCACATAAGCGACAGTAGCTTCATCATTTATCCCTGTTGTACTATTTACTTGAAATGCGTATTGGTTATTATTATTCAATGCTTTAAAGAAATACAAAATAGGGTTCGGGTAAAAATTCACGTCTATATCAGCCGAATTTCCGTTTTGAGCGGATAGACCGTTGCGTATTAATTCTACTTGTAAGTCGGATGAATTTGAGTTATATCCGGCTTTATATAAAGAGAACAGTGAGTTGTCTAAGACGCTGTAGTATACCTCCGGCACACCGGTAACGGGTCCGCTTCCATCCTGGTACTCGATTTCAAGAGCCGGCCAATAGTCTTCGTTTTCACTATCGGAAGAATAAAAAGAAACATGTGCATTGTCCGTGTCATTTCCGGTGTCAAGCGACAGACCAAAACCATAGTGGGCCTGTGCATTGACAAACTGATCATTGAGGAGGCTCGTCACATCTATTTCAAACAGTTCTTGATCTTTGAGTGAGTCCGTGGCAAACAATTTTATCGTTTTTTGTTCGGAAGCGGGGCGGTTCGAATAACTCAGTGTATTTTCATCCCAATCATCCAACAGCGTTGAAATTAATAAACTATAAGGTTTATTGCTTGGGTCGGGTGTTCCCTTGACGACTAACTTCAGTTTAGCGGATTTGACTTCTTGTTCAATTTTGGTCAGCGTATTAAATTTGATGTGAATCTCTTTTTGATTATCGGTAGGCCCAGAATTATTAGTGATGGTAAGTACTTCTATTGTACCGGGGTCCAGCTGAGAAATAAAATCAAGTTCTTGAGCAAAAGTAAAACCATCTTCAATTTCATTTTCTTTTGCCGGTGGTGGGGTCGGGTCGTCACAATCATGTTCATCAACACAACTGAAACAGAAACTGATTAACAATGCGGAAGTCAGGATTAATAGTAAACGGTTCATTATATCTGTTTTTAAAATTTCTATTATAAAATGCTTTATGGATAGTCAGTATTCAATGCATAGAGGGTACCATATTGATCGAATACATACCTAGGGCTCGTTTAAAATTCTATCTTTAGGCCTATTATTTTATGCTCATAAAAACAAAACTTCATGTGTTTAAGCCTTTTGCCCAGTAGATGACAAAACCCTTAAAACGTTCCCGGATTTTTTGGAAAAAAATTATCCGATCAAAAATATAATGCTGTATACAATTGATTATCAAGTTCTTGCGAATTGCAAAAAAATATAAATTTTTTATTATCTGCTTTTCCCTTGAAAAAAATTCCCCATTGAAAAAATTATTTCATTTATCTTTGGTCGTAATTTAGGTTAAGGTGTAGATTATTTTGCCATTAGCTTTCCTACCTGGCTAAATGAAAGAAATGGAAGAAAATGAACTAATTAAAGCTTGTATTAAAAATGACCGCACTGCATATACTCAGCTTTTCAATAGGTATGCTCCCAAGATGTTGATGGTGTGTTCACGGTACATGAGTGATGAAGACGAGGCAAAGGATGTACTTCAAAACGGCTTTATTAAAGTTTTTAAGTCACTCAAAAGTTTCAAATTTAAAGGATCTTTCGAAGGCTGGCTCAAAAGGATCATGGTCAATGAAGCGCTCGGAGCTTTGCGTCAGAAAAAAAAATTGATCTTCGACAATAATTCCTTCCACGAAAATATGGAGGTGGCAGAGGAGAATGAAGAACTGCCGGCGTATGACTTTACCCAAGAGGAATTATTGCATGCTCTGAAAACATTACCGGAAGCATATAAAGCGGTATTTAACTTATATTGTTTTGAAAAGTACTCACACAAAGAGATTGCTTCAGTACTGTCAATCAAGATAGAAACATCCAGATCCAGGCTATTAAGAGCCCGGAAGCTACTCAAAGAACAACTGTTTGATTTGGCCACCCAAAAAAGTAAATTGAATGAAAATGGATGAAAAGATAGATGATATTTTCTTTCGAGGTCTTGAAGGGAAACATATTGAGAAGCCGGCAAGTTATTGGGAAGGTATTAACCAGAACGTACTGGAAAATAGCATACCGAAGCCTTGGTGGAGTTCAATGAATCCCTACTTGGTGGCGAGTGTACTATTGGCTATCATTGCGGTTATAATTTGGGGAGTTACTGAGTTCAGCGAAAATACATCTCAAGAAAACCCGAATAACCCTGTAGAAAAAAATGCCGGTGACACACTGGGGATCAGCCCGGATTCGGTACCGGTACAAAAAAACAGTACGGATACCTTAGGAGAGAAAGCCACTGAAGAAGACGTAAAACGAGCGGTAGTTTTACCTGAAAATCCTAAACCACCGGAAGAGAATTTTATTCCTGAAGAGTCAATTCCGGTAGAGAACACGTTGACGAATTCCAAACCGGACACAAATCAGGTCAATATGATAGAACGGAGTGATTCGCTGTTGGTAGAGATAAACCAAGCGAAAGATAGCCTGACACGTTCCCAACCGGATAATAGCTTGAATACCTCGGAACCGGTGAACGATTCCGTATCGATAGAAAATAAAATCAAGTCTGACTCGGTCATGAACAAAAGACCCGTCCAGGTTATCATTATTCAGGATACCATTATCGTGACAGACACTGTTAAAGTAGAATCTAAGAAGAAATAATGCTGTATAGAGTACTCATTGGTTTACTCATTTTATTGACTTGCCAAAAGGTATTAGGACAAGAAAAAGATAGTGTTTTTATCAGAAACGACACTACGTATATCATCAAAAAAACTGTTGTAGTAACCAAAAAAGTATATGTGGAAGACCCTGAAGAGCCTCCTGTTAAGAAGGTGAAAAAAAGCACGGCCGTCTTCCTTATGCCCTATGTCCAAACTTCCTACTCGCTGGATTATATCTCGGTTTGCAAACTCAAACGGAATGTTTATGATCAGATTGACGGGGCAACCACTCCTCAATTGAACTATACATTGGGAGGGGAAATGGTACTGAGAAAAAACAAGTTTCTGTTTGCAATCGACATTGGCTATACCTTGTTTCGTGAAAAATTCACAAGCTCCGGAATCGAGTCCTCCAACAAACAACAAGTTTTAACGGCTTCCGTTGATTTCGGCTATTTGCTCATGAGTTATGAAAAATCTCTGGACATCTTCCTGAGGGTTGGTGCCGGATATATGTACACGCTGAGTTACAGTGGAAATACATTTGACCCCGGCAATCCCTCCAACGTAATTTCTCTTCAATCGCAAAATACTTTTGACAAATCGTCTGTCATTGCCAATGGAAAACTGTTAGGGGTTTATCATTTCAATGAGCAGTTGGCATTTGTCTTTGGCCCTACTTATTCTACCAATCTTCTTTCCATCACCCAAAAGGATATTTTTTATGATAAGTGGAGGAATAATGTCGGTTTTATGCTAGGTCTAAGTATCGAATTAGGGAAAAAATAATTCAGGCCAGGTTTAAATTCTTTGGACTGTAAAGGGCAGTGTGTATTGCGTGAAATTTTATAGGCAAATTGCATCATTTGGCTTAACTTCGGCCAAATAAGTTTGTATTCGTTATCTCCCCAAAAAGATGTATTTTATCACGTTGCAATATACCACCGTTTATTCCTGCCCAAATGAAAAAAATAGTCATAACCTTATTCCTGATAAGTCTGATAAAAGTCGGGTGGAGTCAAGAGTCAGAATACCTGATCCAATCCGATATTCCGTACTATAGTGAATCTGTCCGGCAAGCAGATGCCTATATTCGTGGGCGCTGTGTCATAGATCTTTATTATCCGAAAGACCTCAAAAACTTTCCGACCATTGTATGGTTTCATGGTGGGGGGCTTACCTCTGGAAACAAAGAAATTCCGTCAGCTTTAAAAGGCAAAGGAGTCGCTATTATTGGCGTCAATTACCGGCTTTACCCCAAGGCAAAAGCTCCGAAATACATTGAAGATGCTGCCGCTGCAGTAGCTTGGGCTTTTAAACATATTGAGGAATACGGAGGGGACCCTACTTTGATTTTTGTTTCGGGACATTCGGCCGGAGGCTACCTTGCCAGTATGGTGGGTTTGGACCAACACTGGCTCAAAAAACACCATGTGGAAGCGAACGACATTGCCGGTTTGATTCCTTTTAGCGGGCACACCATCACGCATTTTACCGTACGGAAAGAGCGGGGAATAAAAGGTACTCAACCGGTAGTGGACGAACTGGCACCTTTATACCATGTGCGGCCCGATGCCCCTCCTTTGTTGTTGATTACCGGTGACCGGGAATTGGAGATGCTGGGCCGGTACGAAGAAAATGCTTACCTGATGCGCATGATGCAGGTAGCCGGCCATACACAAACAAAATTATACGAACTGGATGGCTATGGGCATTCGATGACCGAACCGGCTTTCCCCTTGTTGCTCCGGGAAGTCAAAAGGATTGCTGCCTTAAAAAAGAAATTATGAGGAAGAGATTGAAAATGTATATTCTGGTCAGGGAAGAAGTCCCCTTAGGCAAAGCCATTGTGGGTGTTGCACATGCTTCGTTGGCCTGCTACTTAAAATACCAAAATGCTTCCGAAACCCAACAATGGCTGAAAGGACCTTTCTATAAAACCGTTTGCAAAGTAAGCGATGCCGAGTTTGAAAAAGCGAAACAGGAAACCGATTGGGTCGTAATGACCGAATCGACCCTCAATCATGCCGAAACCGTTATTGCTTTTAAACCCAGAGCGGATTATCCTTCCTACTTCCACTATTTCAGGCTTTTTAAATAAGCATTCTCTATCGCTAAACCCAATGGATAATAATACCGGATTGAAGCCTTACCTTCGCGGTATATTTGTCAATTAATCTTAATCGTATGAAGTCTTTTTTTACCATTATACTTTGTTTATCCGGTTTATTGGTCCGGGCACAGGACGTTATGAATTTGTTTCCCGAAATTCAAATGCTCGACTTGAGCAGTGAAGGAGAAAAAGCTTTTCAAGAGCACGAGAAACGCTGCGCAATCATATGGGAAAAACTCTCGAACGGTCTGGACATCGACCAACTTTCGGAAGCTGAACAAAATACACTTAAGAATTGTGATGAGACAGTCGGAAGTTATTGGGAGATCATCGGGAGTGGGTGCAGTTGGTATTGTGCCGGAGGGCCGAAAGAGGTGACGGCTTCTTCGCATCTGGACTCACAAGGAAAAGTAGATTATCAGGCTACCAATGCACATGACCTGGATTACAAAACAGCCTGGGTAGAAGGAGATGAGGGCTTTGGTACCGGTGAATATTTGAAATACATATTTGCGGCAAACAGCCCCAGAATTAATAAGATCATTGTAGCGAATGGTTATGTGAAAAATGAAACGGCCTGGAGAAACAACTCGAGGGTCAAAAAGCTCAAATTATATCTTGACGACCAGCCTTATGCCATACTGAATTTAAGGGATCAACGGGCCGGGCAGCATTTTTCGATTTCACCTCTGGGAAATAAGCCCTCAACAACGGATGATTTATCAAATGCTCCCGATTGGACACTTAAATTTGAAATTCTGGAGGTTTATCCGGGAGAAAAATATAAAGACGTGGCCATCTCCGAAATCTATTTTGACGGCTTGGACGTACATTGCCTGGCAAAAGGAACTCTCATCACGCTGGCCGATTCTTCTTTACAAAAGATCGAGAGCCTGAAACCGGGTGACCGGGTATTGTCCTACAATACTGACACCCGAAAATTTGAACCTTCCGTCATCCTGGAGTTGGCCCGTCCCTATCACCATCATTTAGTCAACCTCCAATTCTCCAATGGAGACTCCCTGCTCTGCACGGAAGACCATCCCTTACTAGCCCCTGACGGCACTTGGTATTCTGCCAACCCTGACAAAACCCAATCCGATTACCAGTTTGAGCATGTAGAGCAGTTGCAAGTGGGAAGCATTATCAACTCCACTACAGGAGTTCTGAAAATCCTCTCCATTCAAAAATTACACGAAAACCAACAAACCTATACCCTTGTAAAATTGAGCAAGAATAACGCATTTATAGCCAATGGGATCATCGTAGGTGCTGAGACGCTTAGGGAAACAATTGAATATTGATGAAAAAAATACTGTTATTACTTTTACTTGGTACGCTTCCCGAGGTGATTTGCGCACAAAATTTTGACTTTAGAAAAGACCTGGATTCCTTGCAAATCTGGATTAATCAATTACCTCCGGCGTCACCGGTGGGTTACTCCGGAGTGGGGGATGATAGTTTGGTAAACCTTTCTCAAGAGAAAATCAGCCGGAAACTACTTGAACTTTTAAACCACTCCGCTTTTCCGGTGGATAGTTTAAAGCCACTCGGCTTTTTTCATTTTACTACTTCGGATGATCAACAGTTTATGATCTGCCAATGGCAGGAATATACCGGAGGCACGGACCAACCTTTTGCCAGTATTTTCTGCTATTCCTCAAGCCCGCAAAAGGAAAGAGTAGCCAGTCCATCGGGTTATACCGTTCATTTTGAAAAGATTTACAGTTTACCAGGTCACCGTTATGTTTTGGAAGGAAGTGCAAGTCCTTGTAGTTCTTGTTTTGAAAGTTATCTGCTCATAGTGGCCCTTGTAAAGGATACTTTTAAAACGCTATCGAGTTGTTACCTATCAGACAGGGCCTGGGAATCTTATCTTGCTTTCGATCCCGAACAGCAAGGAGTTTCTTTCGACCTGGGTCAAAGTGATCTTGCCGAGTTACGGATCATCCATTATGGTAAATCCGTGTATTCCTTGGCACAGGATACCCTCAAAGCCACCCGGTTTTCGCTGGAATCTAAAGCTCATTTTATAGGGAATATTGAGTTGGATGGTGACGGACTACTTTGGTTGAAATAAACTTAATGTTACACCCAAATGATTTTTAACGGATGAGCTAAAAAGCATTTGGAGTCTGATATTTCTTCAAGCCTTTTTATCTTTGTCTGAAATGATAACTCAACAGAAATTTGGCAAAACGTTCTTCCAATAGTATCTCTACCTTACCCACCTTGGGTATTTCCGATATGGATGTGACCTTGTCATCCACCACAGGGTTTACGCTGTTCCGGCATGAGGAGAAAGGGAAGAGCGATGTACCTTTAGGACATAAACATGATTTTTATCTGCTCTTGTTTGTCAAATCCGGAGAGGGAGTGCATAATATTGATTTTGTGGACTATCCTGTACAAGCACAACAGGTTTTTTTTCTGGCTCCGGGTCAGGTTCATAGTTGGAAATTGAAGAAAGATACCGTAGGTTTTCAATTGATGTTTTCCCCTGAGTTCTTACCGATTCCCCCCGGAAAGCTTTCGTTTTTTTCTAATTCTTCTTCTCCCGAACTACCCCTGAGCGATATACAATCAACGCTTCTGGAATCCGAATTCCGGGCGATTGAAAATGAAACCCATCAAACAGATGGGTTAAGCGGTTTTCTTTTACGGCATCGTTTATGGACTTGCTTACTTTTATTGCAGCGTTGGTATACAGAGCATCATGCGATTAGAATCCAATCGGCCGCTCACCGTACCACTCATGATTTTATGGAATTGCTGGAACAACATTATCCGGAGCAAAGTAGTGTACAGTTCTATGCCAATGCCTTGCACCTCAGCTCCAACTACCTGAATGTTATCTGTAAAAAAGAATTGGGTCTAACAGCCGGGGAAGTGATTCGCAACCGACTATTGTTGGAAGCGAAACGCTTGTTGACTTTCACGCAAAATGATATCAAAGAAATTGCCTTTCAATTGGGGTTTGAGGATGCCCCGTATTTTACTCGCTTTTTTAAAAAACTCGATGGCCGGACACCTTCCGAATTCCGGCAAAATTCACGAATAGTACCAGCATCCGAATAATTAGGATAAGCCTTTCCGGTACATCTTGCTGTTATTTTGTATCCTTAAACCAAAACTTGAATAGCTATTAAACCTTATAAGGTGGATGGTTTGATGTTTGAACAAGATCGCCACTCTTTTTGTCAAAAAATGAGGGCATATCGCTTACTCGAAAAACTCGGAATAAATGAAACTTTTCAAAGTGTATTTAGGAGTCCTGATGCTGCTTAATGTAGCATGTACCGGAAACACACAACAATTAACCTTTATGAAATCAGATCAACACCCATTGTTACGGGCTGCACGAAATAATGACATAGAAAAGATAAATGTACTTCTTGCCCAAGGAAATCTGGATCTGGAAACTAAGAATACAGGAGGTAAAACAGCCTTATTATTGGCTACGGAGCAAAACCATTTGCAAGCGGCAAAACTTTTAATAGAGGCCGGGGCCAATGTCAATACACAGGATCAAATTCAGGACAGTCCGTTTTTGTTGGCCGGAGCCAGGGGATATACGGAGATCCTCCGCCTGTGTTTTGAAGCAAATCCGGATTACACGGTTTTTAACCGTTACGGAGGAACCGCCTTGATTCCCGCTTGTGAAAGAGGGCATGTGGAAACGGTCAAAGAGATTTTGTTACATAAAGACTTCCCGATAGATCATGTAAACAAACTGGGTTGGACGGCTTTGATGGAGGCGATATTACTGAGTGACGGAGGGCCTAAACATGTTCAAATCGTACAAATGCTGGTGGATGCAGGTTGTGATGTCAATATTCCGGATCATGACGGCATTACACCTTTGACCCTTGCAAAGAGTAGAGGTTATGATAAAATTACGGAAATTCTGCAAAAGGCAGGAGCAAAATAAATCTGAAAACGTAAACAGATTGTGCCGGAAATCCCAAACGGGAATCCGGTGTCATCATGGATTTTCTATATCAGTCTTATTACAACTATCTATTTGCATTAAAAGAAAACGTACGATTTAATTCCATGTAACCAGGCCCTCTTTTTGGAGGTGCCTGGTTTTTGTTACAGGGGATGCGAAGTATCAAGAGTAACGATCAACCAGAAGAAGAAACAATTTTATGCAAACAACAAACACAGCTCCGGCTCAAACAGCTAACAGGATAGCGACAGCCTCTACAGACACCCCTCTGTCTTCCTCATTAGTAGGGTGGATGGCAATCACTTGCGGACTGGTAGTCGCTAATTTGTACTTTAACCAACCGCTATTGGCTGAAATCGGAAAAGCCTTTCAAAAGACAGACAAACAGGTGAGTTGGATAGCCACCATTACACAATTGGGGTATACGGTTGGGTTGCTGTTGGTAGTCCCCTTAGGCGACAAACTGGAAAGGAAAAAACTAATCCTGATCAAACTCGTTTTGGCGGCTATCTCATTGGCCGTAGTGGCTTCCAGTCAGCATTTTTATACCATGCTTATTGCCAGTTTGTTTGTAGGGATTTTCTCGGTGGTGCCTCAACTGCTTTTACCCATGGCAGCGCAATTGGCACGTCCCGAAAAGCGAGGCAAAATAGTCGGTACGGTAATGAGTGGATTGTTGATTGGTATTTTACTTTCCCGTACCATCAGCGGATATGTGGGCGCCCATTTGGGTTGGAGGGCCATCTTTTGGATTGGAGCGGTGGTGATGCTCTTGTTGGATGGAATTCTGGCTTTTATGTTGCCTAAAGACCAACCTGTTTATAAAGGAACTTATTCGCATCTAATGCGCTCACTGTGGACCTTGGTGAAGGACCAAGCCATACTGAGAAAATCAGCAGGAGTGGGGTTTATGATGTTTGGGGCTTTCAGCATCTTCTGGACAACCCTGGTGTTCTTTTTGGAAGGGGCACCTTACCATTATAAAAGCGATATGGTAGGGCTTTTCGGACTTATAGGGGCTTGTGGGGCCTTTGCCGCTCCCTTAGCCGGAAAAACAGCTGACCGGAAAGGAGCCGACTTCACGGCCGTATTTGGTATGTTGATCGCACTCAGTGCTTTTGTCGTTATGGGGATAGGAGGGAACTGGTTGATTGCCTTGATCCTTGGAGTGATCCTGTTGGACATTGGTATGCAGGTTACTCATATTTCCAATCAGTCACGGGTATTTGCCCTGATCCCGGAAGCCCGTAGCCGGCTGAACACCGTTTATATGACTTCAGCATTTACCGGTAGCTCATTGGGTTCACTTCTGGGAAGCATGGCTTGGCATTACGGCCAATGGCCAGGTGTTTGTCTGTTGGGGTTTGTGTTTATAGGAACCGCATATTTGATCAACCGGAATTAAGATCAATCGTTGAAAAATACTGTTTTGCCGCATCAAAATAGACAACAAGCAGTGGTAAAGCGAGAAAAAAAATTCTTTTGACGTTTAAGGAATTGGCTTAATGTTTTATATTAGCGATTGATAAGATAGGATGCCTACAAGGTAGTAATGCTTATCTATTTGTAATTTAAAATACTAAACTAATTTATTTGTAAAAATGGGTGCTTGGGGCACAAAAGTTTTTGAAGACGATTTAAGTTTTGACTGGTACGATGAATTTTGCGAAAGTGACCAGTCCATTGAAAAATTAGAGAATGCCTTTGAGGATGTCATTGAGACAGAAGATTACCTGGATCATGAGTTTGGCATAGCAGCATTAGTTTCTGCGGAATTGCTGGCTGCCGCCTTAGGTGCTCCCTCCGAAGATTTTCCCAAAGAAGATTACCACCAGGGTGAGGATGGGGATGATCCCTTACCTCTGTTGAACCTGGGAAGAATTAGGGAAGATATCGATGCTGAATTGGTAGAAAAAGCCAGGAAAGCTGTGAAAAAGGTGGGGCATTTTAGCCATTCGGAAATCAGAGAACTATGGGAAGAATCCGACTCTTATGAGGAATGGCTCCGTACTCTTTCAGAGTTAATCGAGCGATTAAAAATGTAAGGATTGTAACTGTCCGGTTCCCTTTGTATGACCGGACAGTTACCCACAATATTCACGGCTTCCGGAAGCTTGCCGTGGTGGGTTGTTGCTACAGTATCAAAAATACAAAGTCCTTTGGGGCTCCCTTCCAAACCCTTCTATTTCCAAACGGTTTTGATAAACATGGACTATCCCATAGGCAGATTGTTCTTGTGTTTCTACTACTCCATGCATCGTCAGGAAGTGGATATGCCCCTGTTTGGCATAATCTCCGGCATGGTTATGGCCATTCAGATACGCCACAATATTGGGATATTGCTGTAGCAAGTTGTTGAGTTCCCGGTGGTTCCACAGGTTGTACTTACTTTCCGGCCAAATGGGAAAATGACAAAATATAATTACTTTTTCGTCTTGTTGTTTGGCTGACTGTAAGACGTCCTCTAACCAGTCCAATTGGGTTTTACTGATTCCACCGTTCCATGCCTGGGCATTTTGCAGGTGTTGGGCTTGAAGAGATTTTAATTCTTCGAGTGCCTGGGAATATGCATCACTTTCTTTGGGATAAGCATAACAACTCACTTCATTGCCATCCAACACGATCAACCGGAAGTGTTGATGTTGAAAATGATAATAGCCTTTTTGCAAGCCTAATTTGCTGAGAACTTTGGATTTGTATTCCGGTCGGACTTCAAAATCATGGTTGCCCAATAAAGAATAAAAAGGTTTGTTCAAACCGGAAATCACCGGATTCACTGCTTCAAAACTTTTGTAATCCCGGTCGATCAGGTCGCCTAGTTGTATCACAAAAGCAAGCTCGCGCTTCTGAAACGTTTGAATGCAATCTTTTAATTTATGCAGGGCTTGCCGGTAATACCGCTGTTTAAAAGGGGGGTGGTCACAATATTGTACATCGGCAAAAACCCCAAATGAAAACTCCGCTTGTTCATTCATCATAATACATCACTCCTTTTTCCGGACAAAGTTAGTGTACACCAACTATTGAGTGCAAATAGCTTGGACGACAATGTAATTATGATACCGGGGAACCGGCAAGTTGATCAAAACCTGTTTTCTGTACTTTTTCAAAGTGTTTTTGTAAGGTATGTTTTCCATATACCGGAGCTACCATATCCATGGACATCGCCGTCAGAAAAAACTCGACCGGGCCATAGGTTTTCGAGCTGGTGAAAGTGCGGGCCAGAAAGGTAACCAGTTGAGTGAGCCATAAAGGTAAATACGTGATTTTGGCTTTCTTTCCACATACGGCAAAAGCCATTTGGGCAATCTGTTTATGGGAGAGTACTTCCGGTCCACCTACCGGAATTTGTTTTTCTTGTGAGTGAATGCTTTGGACACAAACTTCGGCCAGGTCTTCTCCGTGAATCGGGTTGGCTTTGCATTCTCCATTACCAATCAGGTACACTCTGCCGTTATTCGCCATATTCAGGATTTCTGTCATATCGGAAAAAAAGCCATCGGGCCGGACGATACAATACTCCATGCCCGACTGTTGAAGTTCCTCGGCAAACTTTTCTTTGGCCTCACATATTTTCAGTTGGGTTAACTGATCACCACGAAAGACCGACACATAAATGAACTTCTTTACTCCTTTGGCTTGTGCCATCCTTAGCAAGTTCATATTGGCCTGGTAATCTACATCCATATATGTAAGTCCGTCTTTTTGCCGGGTGATCCCAACAGTGGAAATCACCACATCGGTATCTCGAAGAGCTTTTTCCAAGGTATCGGCCCGGGTTACTTCTGCCTCGATAGCCTCATTGAGGTACGGTGATAAATCTTGAAGTTTTGATTTACTTCTGCCAATGGCTTTTACATAATACGCTTGCCGGGCAAGCTCTTTTACAATGTACCGGCCCAAATAGCCGGTGGCTCCTGCTACGAGTACTTTTTCCATAGGGTTATTGATTGATGTTTGGTAATTTTTAGGCAATATTAGCCTTGGCGGGAATGAGAGGATTGTAAAAAATCGGCTTTTTCCAGAATACACTTTTCACTTAAATATAATTCTCCTGAAAAATAACTTTTGGGAGCTACGCCAATCAACTGCTTGAACTCACGGATAAAATGCGATTGGTCATAATACCCCAGTTTATAAATATCTAAAGCTTTGGTATGTGGTGAATAAGTTGTCAACACTTGACGGAATCGGGCCAATTTGCCGTATTGCTTTGGTGTAAGTCCCGTATAATGTTTGAAGTTCCGTTCAAACTTGCTGACCGAACAACAGTAAGTAGAAGCCAGATCACCTATTTGAATATTGCCTTTGGATAAGTCGATTGTGTGTACAATGGATTGAATCGGAATATTGGAAGTAGAAAGTTGTTTTTCCAGAAATGCTTTTTGTAAAAAGGAGTTGGCAAGCTGTACACGGTGGAGGTTATCCGGGGCTTCTTGTAATCGGGAAGTCAATTCTTTGATGGAAGGCATGAGCAGTTCGACCGGAACAATGATATTGGTAAATTCATCGGCCGGGTAGCCTGTCAACAAGCTCCAGCCAAAAGGCCGGAAACAAATGGAAAATAGCCCTATTTTTCCACTGTATTGCAATTGATGATATTTGGTAAACTGACCGACTAATAAAAGCTCATTTTTACTTGTCGAGGAAGCATTCGCAATTTGAAAAGGGTCTCCATAGTTGATCAATAAGTCTTGAAAACCCAAAGGAGGGACCCTGTCCCGAATCGAAGATTGTTGAGATGCAGGAACCTCCAATGCCCAATAACATTTGATAAAGGGTTGAAGCGCTGGGGCAACGGGTATTTCGAAGTATCCTTCCATAGTTTATCAATCGCAAAAATAAACGGCTGTTTGTAAAAAGGAACGTGTTTTTTGCAAGTAGCCGTAAAAAGTTTGACAAATACCGGAGTGCAAGGAAGTAGGGAATAAAAAAAGCTCAAAAACCGGAATCTCCGGATTGAGCTTAAGCGAGTTTTGAATGAAGCTGTCTGAAAAGTCAAAAGAACATAAAATGCCACGAAGATTTTAAAGCACAAAGAGTCGCAAATATTTGATTTGTAATTCGTTATTTCTGCTTAGTGTCTTTGCGGCTATCAATCGACTGTTTTAGATCGCCTCCAAGTGAAAATATTAGCCAAAAAGGCCAAGTACTTAACTTTTAGAATTGCCAAAGTTTCGCAAGTTATAGGTAAATGTCAGCATATAGTATTGTTGTAAGATTTCCGTTCTGGAATCCTCTATGTAGGCATTGGTGACATTTCGTTGAATGTTTTGGTTTTGATCCAGGAGATCAAATACCGTGAGTTTTACTTCCGCCCGGTTGTTTTTGGTAAATTTAAATCCGGCACTCATGTTCCATAGAAAGTAGGATTGGTTCATATCTTCCGAAAGCCCGCTATAAAATTGATGATTGAGATTGTTGTCAAAAAACAGGGTTTTCCAAAAATTCCAGTAAAACTTCAACCCGGTCTTTTGCATATAGTAATTGTTGTTCAGGCTTTCTTGCAGACTGTTGCGTACGATGTTGTAATTGGCTGTAGTTGACAATGTGAAATCCACCTTTTCATTGATATTACTACTCAATACCAAGCCTTGGCTCAGGTTGGTGGTAAAGGTCTCGTTTAACTCCTCGTTCAAGATATTAGGCGAATTTGAAAAGCTGACCGAAGTATTCATGTTCAGGTTGCTTTTGATGGGTTTCAGATAAAAGCCATAGGCAAAAAAGGACCGTACATTCCAGGAACCGTTCAAGTTGACAGGTTGAGAGTACTGTCCTCCGGCCAACAGGGATTGACCGTTGATCACCGTATCCTGCTGTACAAAAGTGGTTTTGTTTCCAATGTAATCGTTGGTAAGGGTGGTGTGAACCATCGCAATCAAGCTGGTCGATTTTTCCGGATTGATTTTCCGGAAGCTGAGCGAGAGTGTATGAGCATAGGATTGGTCCAAGGCCGGGTTACCCAGAGAGAGTTGTAAGGGGTTCGCATTGTTGACCACATCCTGTAATTGAGAGATGGACGGTTGACTGGTTCTTGTGCGATACATTAAGCGCAAATGACTTTGTTTATCAAAACGCACCCGGAGCATCATACGGGGTAAAAGATTCGTATAGCTGCGGTCCATTCCGAATGCATCCGGAAGGGTTTTTTCATTTTCCAAAGAAGCATGTTGGTATGAAACATTGGCCATAAACATTAATTTACCGGTTCTTATCCGGTATCCCAGGCCTGCTCGTTGAGTAAAATAATCATTTTCAAATACATTACTCAAGGTAGAATCTAAGAGAGTATATCCCTCCGAAATCGCTTCAAACTGATACGCTCTTTTGTCGGATGAACTATTGTTATTTCCAAAGGAATATTCAACCTGCAAACTTCCTGTTTTGCCAATAGGCTCCGTATACGAAACATTGGTATTATAGGAAAAGCTATTGCTCCGGGAGTCGGTTAATTGATTGACCGTATCGGCAACATCCGTCTTCAGGTTTTGATTTAAGGACCAAAGTTGGCTCTCTCCGTCTTTATTATCCCAGGTAGTATTTAAGCGCACTGAAAAAGTACGGCCGCGTTTGGCAAATTTATGTCTGAGCAATAGTAAATTAGAGATATTGTAACCGGACATTTCCGAGGAAGACCGGTTAAGCGCCTGGCTTAAGAGTTGTCCGTCTTGCAGACGATTGAGTCCGGTAAATTCTCCTTCGGCATTGTTGGATTGAAAGTTCAGGCTGGGCCGGAGTAACACGGAAGTCTGATCGCTGATTTTGTAATCCATTCGCAAGTTAAAGCGATGGTTGAAATTATTACTGTTGCCAAAGCTTTCTTCTTGATAATATTGACTGGAGTCTCCCGAAAACAGATACTCCCGCGACAGGACCTCTTTAGAGGTATTGGCCGAACGATTGTAAAAATAATTGGCGTTGATTTCAATTTTTTTGCCCCATTCGTCCTGAAAGTTGATGCCGAAAGCATCTGTGGTAGTGATCCCGTTTTGAGAACCGACCAGAAAGTCATTAGTACTGGCTCCCATCCCCCCACCTCTGCGGCCTCCTCCTCTGCCTCCGCCAAATCTGCGGGAGCCTCCCGAACCCACCACACCCAGTAAATCCTGGGTAGAAAAATTTTGCTGGTTCACATTGTTCGTCATACCAATGACAGAAATGCGTTGTTTGCCATTGAAGAAGTTTAAATTGCCCCCCGCCATATACTTTTCATCCAAGCCACCACCAGCATAAATTTTTCCAAACTGACCGTTTCGCTTGTCTACCCGGGTGACGATATTGATTGTTTTGGACGTTTCCCCATCGTCAAAGCCTGTAAACTGGGCTTGTTCGCTTTTTTTGTCAAACACTTCAATTTTATCAATGACTTCGGCAGGCAGGTTTTTCAGTGCAATGTTCGGATCATTGCCAAAGAAGGGCTTTCCATCCACCAATACCTGTTTTACATCCTCTCCGTTGGCTTTTACCGTGCCTCCATCAATCACAATCCCGGGCATTTTACCAATCAGGTTTTCCGCATCGGCATCGGGCCGGGTTTTAAAGGCATTGGCATTATACACCACCGTGTCACCTTTCACCTCTCCTACCGGAACTTTCCCCTCTACCTTCACCTCATCCAGTATTTTGGTATCTTCTTTCATAGGGATATTGCCAAGTTGCGGCTTGCTTACCGACTGAAATACTTTTTGGTACGTCTCATATCCTATATAGCTGACCTGTAACGTAAAAGGAGTGTCCGGTACTTTGGAAAAAACAAATACACCCTCTTGATCAGTGGTGACGGCGGCAAAAAGGGAGTCGTTTTCTACTTTGAGTAAAACCGATGCTCCTACCAACGGTTCTTGGCTGGTAGCATCTACTAACCTGCCGTTGAGAGCCGGTTTTGAAGATTGGGCGCTTAGTTGTAAGGAAATACCCAGAAGCAACAGAGTCAACCAATGTTGGTAGAGGGGTAAAATGTGGCGATATTTGTTCATATTTCTTGTAAAGTTAGGCTAATTGCATAGCGATATGCCCGGAAGTATATTCCGTTGTGGATAAATCTCTTCCGGACTACCCGTCCGGAACAAGTTTATTTATGTGGCAAAGAATCAAAAACCTTGTTACAACCGGAAATTTATTCAATCAACGGCCGGAAAAACTCAACGTAATGCAGGTAGGAGGAGGGGGGATTGAATGGTAATGGTTTTACAATTTAGGTCTGAGCCGGGTGTAGGATGTGAATCGCTTTTATCTGTATTTTTATTTCGAATGGTAGAGGGGTGTATATGCTTAATACGATTCTACTGCTTTTCGAATGTCGGGCCACCGAATGTCGGACCACCGAATGTCGGGCCACAATCATGTTATTTTGGGAACTCTAAACGGAGCCGCTTTACCGTCAAAAGGGCGGCCTATTAAAGGAGTATTTCCCGTTTAGTACAAAGAATGACTGCTTTATTATAAAGCACAAAGCCCACATTAGAATGGAAAATGTGGGCTTCTTGACGTTAATTAAAATTTTCTAACGATTAGTTTTTACGTTGGAAAAATAAATAGCCTCCTGTCATTACCAATACTGTACTGAACAACAATTTTGTAATGCCCCCCAATACCAGGTCTGTGGCCGGTTTTGTCGTAAAGCGATGCGTGGGCAGTTTTTCATAATCCGCATGTGTAAACGGAAGTTGCCGAAACAAGAAGGGGTAATAAAACTCCTTGAGAGATACATGGTATTGCTCTATACTTTCCATAAACTGTAAATGGCTGTCGAGGTCCGTACCGGCCAGAGCATTCAAAGCCGCTTGGGCATTGACCGGCAGGGAAAAACCGCTCAGGTCATAGGTCAGCGCCTGTCTTTTCTGTAAACCGGATTTATAGGCTTGCACCAAATCTTTTACCGCTTGATCTCCCATTTCGTGCATAGCATAATACCAGTGCCAGGAAAACCGACCTTTAATAGGCGTATCGTCTGCCCATTGGGGGTAAAGCGCATAGAATTGTTGCATGGTTTCTTCTTTGGGTTTGTCCCAGCCACTGTGCATGGCCTCCCGCTGTTGGACGGTCAGATCAATGCCCTGGGGCAAAGGTTGGCTAACGGTCACGTATATGTTCATCAGGCTGGGTAACACCATGGTGAGCACCAACCATATTCCCAAGAGTATTACGGCATTGAAAGAAGAGTTTTTTCGCAGAGCAATCACCAAGAAGGTAGCCCCAAACCAGAAAAGACAGTAGAGCGTTACGACTAACAGCCAGAGTGCAATTCTGCCATCCGGAGAGATGCCCGCCCCGATAAAACCCAGGATGGAAAGCAGCCAGGCCATGCCCAAAACCAAGATGACCTGAAAGCCCAGCTTGGAAATGACCACCGTAGAAAGGCGAATGGGTTGTGACAATAATAAGGGTAAGGTGCCTCGCTCTTTTTCCTGAGACAATACATTATAACCCAGTGTGATAATGAATAAAGGAAAAAGATAAACCAGTACAAAGGCAAGGTCAAAATTCCCGCTTAACACTTTTAAAGGGTTGATGTTTTCCGTGTCGTAGAGTTGTGCCTGCAGGTTCAGCAAACGCAGCTTCAGGTAATAGGGGTTTACGTCCCGTTGCCCCAAGGCAAGGCCGGCCCAAGGCTGGGGTTGGTTTTGGGCAAATACCGGAAAATAATAAGCAACAGTCCCGGCATCGGCCTCTCCGGGGTACTTTTTTTTGAGTTCTTCAATAGTATGTGTTTCCAACTGCTCCAGCTCCGCCAGGTTTTCCCTTTGCCGGGCAATTTCCTGCGTGCCGTAGTAAATGCTGTACAGTCCGGCTGCCAGCATCAGGGCAGTGAGCAGCAGCAAACCTTTGTCGGCCCGGAAGCTGAGGGCTTCAAATTTGATTAATAAAAGAATCTTTTTCATGGAATTAAACGATTTGTGCTTTTTCAATCAGTTTGGGGCCTAGCGCTAAGAGCAAAAACAGCCAGCCTCCCAGGGCTAACAGGGGTATAAGATGACGAACCAACACCCAACCTACTGATGGGGCCCGGTAGTCGAAAGGCTCAAAGGTGCTCCAGGTTTCGGCCGCGAGACGCTGGTTTTTGTTCCCATAGGTGATGTGAGTGGCCTGTAGTTCATTCAGCCTTTGTACAAACCGGTAGCGATAGCTTTCCGCTTCTTGTTGAAAATGTACATAATGGTGAAAATCAGCTCCGGCCAAGCCCATGGACAATTGGCGTAAAGCCAGGTAAGGATTGAAAAAGCCCGCCCAAACGGCAATGCTGTTTTGTTGGTGGAAGGTTTGTTGAAGTTCCTCAAAATGTTTTTGATAGACTTTACTGCTGTATTCTTCTCCTTCAGCCATCACAATCCCCTCGAAATTTACGGGCAGTTGATGCACGGAATCTACTCTGTATTGGATCAGGAGTGAGGTTAACAAGGCTTCTCCTCGCTTGTCTTTGGGGTTGTGCCCGTCTATGCCTTTGACGGCCTCTTCATGAACGTCGGCATCCATTTGCGCCTTGGTGGGAGCAGGATAGAGGCCTGCGCCCAGGTTGGAAGCGGCTTTGGGGATAATGATGCAACTTAAAATCCAAATGCCTAACAGGCTGACCAAGGCCAAGCGCGAACTCTTCGACAAAGCGGAAACGATCACCGAACCTGCGATACAGATAAAGAAATAGACGGCATACAGGCTTAAAAAGAGAAACAAGCGAAAGAAAATTTCCGGGTTGACTTCGAAGCTATTCAAACCGAAAATAAAGCAACCGGCTACTAACAAGGCAGGGCCTGTGATTAAACCGGTCACTTGGCTGTAACCCCGGATCTTCGCCCAGGCAATTTGCCGTAACGTTATCCCTTGGGTCAACAGGATTTTTAAGGTTCCGCTTTCCTTTTCCTGGGTGAAGGCACCAAAGCAAAGGAAGATTATGAGTAGGGGAAGGAGCATTTGCAAAACAAAGGCCACGGTCATTTCTCCGAAGCGAATCAGTGAACCGGACTGCTGTGCCTGACTGAAATTAGCGCTGTTTTGCCGGTGGGCTTCCAGAAATACAGAAACCCCGGTGTACGAATCAATTCCGAAATCCAGAAAACTAAGGCCGGATTTTGGCCGGAAGACAAAGGAACCGTAGTGTGCCACCCGGTGAGGATGCCGGTCGGGTTGATTGACCCATTGCTCTCGGACGGTCTCTTGGGCCGCAGTCCTTTCTGCTTGCAGTTGGTTAAAGCTGTGTAATCCTACCAGGGTAGCGGTCAGTAACAGGAAAAACAACAGAGCACTTAAGGTAACAAATCGCTTATCGCGCAAGGTGCTGATAAACTCTTTTCGGGCAATACTTTTCACCATGTTAATTATGCATATAGTTTAAATAGAGTTTTTCCAATTCATTGGCATTCAGGTTCTGCGTAGGCAATACATCCACCAGTTCACCCTCCCGCATAATGCCGACCCGGGTGCCGACCTCTTTGGCCCTGAAAATGTCGTGTGTAGCCATCAATACCGCTGTGCCTTTTGCCTGCAATTGTAAAAGCAGTTCGGAGAATTCATTGCTGGCCTTGGGGTCCAGCCCGGAAGTAGGCTCGTCCAATAACAACACCTTGGCATGTTTGGCAATAGCGATGGCAATGCCTACCTTCTGCCGCATCCCTTTGGAATAAGTGCCGACTCTTTTTCCGGCCGCATTGGCTGGTAAGCCCGCTTGTTGCAGATAGGCCATCAGTTCCTCTTGTGAATAAGAAAAACCGGCCAAACCGCTGAACAGAGAAAGGTTTTCCAGGCCGGTGAGGTTGGGATACAACATCACCTGCTCCGGGATATAAGCCAGGTGTTTCAAAATGGCCAAAGGATTTTGGGCTACCTCCAAGCCATGAATAAAAGCAGCCCCGGAAGTCGGTTGCAGAAACCCTAGGAGCAAGTTAATCGTGGTGGATTTTCCCGCTCCGTTTTGCCCCAGCAGGCAGAATATTTCGGAAGTCTCCAATTGCAGGTTCAGACCCTTCAAGGCCAGTTTGTCCTGGTACCGTTTCGACAGGTCTTTCGCTTCGAGAATGTATTTCATCAGTGATAGAATATTTAGAAGATTGAAAATCTGTAATTATTAGAGACACTCTTTATTTGTTCCCTCATTCCTCCACTCCCTCACTCCCCCATTTCCCCATTCCTTCATTCCTCCACTCCCTCATCCCTTCATTCCTTAAAAAGTGTATCCAATCGTTGCCATGAAATTCCGGGGTGCTCCAGGGCTGGCCCGGTAATAGTCATAACCTCCTACGAAATAAGCTTTGTCAAACAGGTTGTTGAAGTTGACGGTAAGCTTGAATTTGTTGACGTTATAAAACACTGCTGCATCGGCTAGGGCATAAGCGGGCCAAAAGTCCCAAACGTTTTCTCCCCGGTCATTTTGCACCTGGTTTTGCATGCGTCTTTTACCCACATACGTTCCGCCCAAGGCAAGGCCAAGGCCATTCAGGCCAGGAGCGCTAAAGGTGTATTTGGCCCAAAAGCCCGCAACATGTTCGGGCGCATTGGCATTCATTTGGCCTTCTTCCCCGGGATCGGACGTTTTCATGACTTCACTCCGGTTAAAGGCATAGTTTGCATGTAAATTCAGATTGGGGTGAAGGTTGCCCGTAAGCTCCAATTCAGCTCCCCGGGAACGAACCTTTCCGTTTTGCCGGTAAATGGGATTGCCCTGATCGCTGAGTTGACCGGTATTTACCAGCATATTTTGTTTTTCGATATGGTACAATGAAATGGAGGCAAACAAGGCCTGATTGAAAAACTCGCCCTTCAGCCCGGTTTCTACCTGGTAGCTACTTTCATTTTCAAAAGGCGTTGAATGGCCGTATCTTTCCGGGTATTTAATATATTCCGGCTTGATGGGGAGGAAACCGCTGCTGTAACTGGCGAAGTAATTCAGTCGGTTCGTGATTTTATAGGTAATTCCTAATCTCGGCAAGAAAATACCCTGTTTGATAGGTTCCTCTCCATCTCCGTAGTTGCGTTGATCGCGGTAGAATTCGTAGCGGAATCCGGCCAATATCTGCAAGCGTCCGGTCAGGTCCACTTGGTTCTGGAGGTAGATTCCTGTCGTACTGTAAGAGGCATTGACATAATCGATAAACCATTGTGGCAAGGGTCTGCGGAGGTATTTGGTCGGGTCCTGGATTTCATACAAAGGGTTTTTCAAATCAAAGGTCAACCCTACCGTATCTTTCCCGGCTACTTTCTGGCGGCCTTCCCACATCACACTGCTTTTGTCAGGCGTAAACTTCACATAATCCGTCCCCACAAGTACTTTGTGCTTGAAGGAGCCCGTTTGGCCATTGATGACAAAATAGGCAGAAAAATTATCAGTATACTCTTCCACTTGTCTTTCGTAGTAGCGCATGTTCATCACCGTGTTCTGAGGCGCATCGGCAAAAGTATTCAGCGTGCGGTGCTCACTCAGATTTTCCGAATAACTGAACTTCATGTACGAAGCATTGAACGAAAGCCAGGACGTAAAACGGTGATTGAGCGAAGTATTGAGGTAAAAATCGCGTACGATAAAATAATCACTGGGTTGGTTTAAGGCAAACGACAGGGGCAAAGCATACAAGTCATTGCCTTGAATGGGCAAACCTCTATCCAGGTATCCGTTGAAATTGCTGTACACCAGTTCCGCGTTGATGGTGGTTTTGTCCGTGGGAAGAAAGGTAATGGAAGGCGCCACGATCAAAGACTTATTTTCAATGATGTCGCGGAAAGTCTCCGAATCTTCATAGCCGAGGTTCAGTCGGTACAGCAGCGTTTTGTTCTCATTGAGCGGCCCGGTAAAGTCCAAGGCGGCCCGGGTGGTATTGAAACTTCCTACGGAAAAACTCACGGCTTTCCGGTTTTCTGCCAAAGGCTTTTTTGTCACCAGGTTAACCGTTCCTCCCGGATTAATATCTCCGAAAAGTGCGGCCCCCGGGCCTTTTAGTACTTCCACCCGTTCCAGATTGGCCGTAAGTGGCACTCTGAAAAAACCGTTGCCATAGCTGAAACCTGAGCGCATCCCATTGACCAACCGGAAGCCGCTTTCAAAGCCGTTGCGAAATCCCCGCACGGTCAGGTCGTCCCATTGAGAATACTGATTGACCCCACTGATGTTTTTCACCACATCGTTCAGTCGGTAAGCTTGTTGATCGTCCATCAGCTCTTTGGTAATGGAAGAAATCGTTTGCGGAACATCGATCAGGCGGGAAGCGGTTTTGGTCCCGATAAAAGAATAATCACTTTTATAGGAAGTTTCCTTCCGGCCCAGTACTTCCACATCCTGTAAATAGGAGGAAGCGGCCTGTAACGTAATTTGAAGTACGGCATGTGCGTTCTCACGGCTCAAAACGATTTCACGAACCTGCTCTTTGTACGACAAGTCTTTCGCCAGTAAACGGTAGGTTCCCAGGGGTAAATTTGTAAAGGCAAAATTCCCCTTAGCATCGGAGAGCAAAGTCATATTTGTTTCCTGAAGGGTTAAGACCACCTCGTTCAAGGGTTCGCCTTCCTCGTTAGTCAGTTGCCCGGTAATGCTTCCCGGATGTTGGGCAAAGGCTATTCCTTTGCCTAAAATGGATAGGGTAATGAGTAGGAATAAATGTTTCATCGGATTTCTTTTATGCAATATTGTTGCAAATAAAGAGATGAAAAATCATTAATGCAATAAGGTTGCATTATATAAATTTTAGCCTTCCATACTTAGCCTTGTTTTCGGTGAAGGGAATTGTTTGCCAATGGCTAATCATCAACAGGTTACAAGGAGGGGGCAGGCACCACATGGATTTTCAAAAAGAAGATAAAAATAGTTGAGAGAAGGTGGGCAGCGTTAATTCTATAAAGAAATGATATTATGTTTCTGAAAAGCAGTTTGTGGTTTCGAGATGTATCTTGATTTTATTTATCCACTCTTTATCCTCTTTTTCAACAATTACCGTGGAGAAGCGGTGTCGTTGTCCTTCGATCGCAACACCTTTAGAATCATCTATATGAAGGTCAATGTTAAATGCCGGAGGGTATTTGGAACAGGATATTCTCCTACGGTTTAGAGCATGTTTAAAATTCGTTTTTGGTGATAAAAATTCTCAGTTTAGGGTTCTCAGAAAAGTATTTTTGAGAAGAATAATAGCATTATTTGACGAAAAAATGCTGCACTGAGGTTCGTGAAATGAGAGTTCTTAACCCAAAGGATGAAATTTAAACATGCTCTCGGTTCTTTTCTGTTTTGGTATTCATTAATGATAAAATCCGTTTTTATCCCGTAGGTGAGCAGTTGAAATTTAATTTTGAACTTGGACCGGAAAGAGGTGGTATAAATACCCGTTGTATAACCTTGTTGCTGCAAGTCCCTGAAGAGGGCAATGCTGCCTTTACGGATAAATTCAACTCCTAAAAACTTTTGCCAAAAACTCCGATGTTCTGTTTGAAAGTCTTCTTCTTGAGCGGGAATTAAAGTATCATCAAGATCAAAGGATACGACCATGGAGTTAAAGTATTTTGCGTGAATAACAAAAGAAGAGCTTGCCTAAAAAGTCGATATAGTATAGCCACAAAGGTTTACACATGGCTTTTTAGACAGTTCCTTTTCAATTAGAGATGTTGTTTTAGTTGTGACTGCTCAGGTCAAAATATTTTTCAATCTTTTCTTGTTTATTCGTTTTTTGAAGATCGATCTCAAGGTTGTCAAAGCTAATAATATCTACGACTTCATTGGCACCGTCATCGTATTTAATCTGTACCTTGTCATTTACTTGAGTAACGGGAAGCTCATTGGAAACCAGCGAACTTCCGATGAAAATTTTATTTTCATAATTTTTTAGTATCAGATAGTAATGTGTATTTCCGTTTCGGATATCACTGGCGATTTTGGATACGGTGGTTGTAATATCAAATGTTTGTACTGCACTACTGGGAACGATAGCATTTCCACGGCTATTCAGTGCATTTTTAAATTCCCGGAGGGCTTCTTTCATGTTATTTCCTACCCCTACGATGGTATAATCTTCTACGGAAACCATTGCGAGCATTTTGATAAGGCCAGCCTGGTCTTTTAAAGACATGACATAGGTGGGAATGCCATTGATATTATATGTAATTGGGAAAGAGGATACATATCTTTTTTCCTGTACCTTACCCATCGCAGAATTTTGGGCGGCTTGTTCTGTGGCCCCTACTTGTTTGTACCATACGGTTTCTTTGGTACGGGTGTCCACGAGGGCGAAACCCACTGTTCCCTGATCTTTTCCTACGGAAGTAAGCCCTGTATACCAGTAGGATTTATTATCGGAGCCATATACCAGGGAGATCCCTTGGGTGGTGGTTAATTTATCTTGATTGGAAAAGTTCCAGTAGCCTCTGACAAATTCCCCCCAGTCGTTTAATTGATTGAGTACAAAATTTTCCGGTTGAATCCGGTCTATCCAAAGTGGAGCTTTGTTTATGGAGTATTCCTTTATCTCTCCGGTTTCGGTAGCTACCGTAATGACTCCGGTCGCATCAGCTCCTTCAAATCCGATCTTTTTATCCAATAAGGTTACCACCCAATACGGTTTTCCCTGATCGTCCAACTCAAACGTAAAATCAGTAAAACCTTTTGTCATATAGCCATTAAAGTAAATATGCCTGGCCAGGTTTTCAGCCATAAAGGCGGCTGGTTGGTATTTAATCAACACTGGATGATCGTTGATATTTTGAACAAGTTTGACATCCCGTTCATTGGTTGCGGAAACCATTACATAGCCGTTGGTTCCCTGCCGGTTATTAAACCATTTAAAAAAGCCGGAGTGTAGTAAGGGAGCGACCCAATAGAGTTTTCCATTGACTTTTTGGATGTTAAAATCTCCTAAGTTCACTTGACTACCCAAGGAAGGTTTGGTACCTAACACCTTATCCCCTAGTTTATAAGCCATGGCTTTGTCTACAATTCTGATTTCTTCGGTGGAAATAGGTGCTACATGAGTGGCAAAATCATCTCCATTGTTGACTTCTCCAATCAAATTCCGGTATTCGGCACTTTTAAATAAGGCCCATGAAGTGAAGAGGGGAACTAATGTTAAATAACCGAAAGATAGGCAAAGGGCAATGAGTAGGGTAGCGCGAAACCGGCTTTGCTTTTGAAACTTAACGTCCAGAAAGTAAATGCTACCTATGATCAGGGTGATAAGTAAAGGTAAACCATAAAAGCCATGGTTGATAGTAGGTAATCCTACATAAAAGCCTGTCCCGCCTAATCCAAACACTAAGAGAATATAAGTAATGAGTTTTTTCATAGAAGTTAATGATCTAAGAGAGAGTATGCGATTGATAAAAATAAAATTTTATTAATTAGTAATTTGTCTATTGAATATTTTACGAAAAAAGAAGGGGGGAAGATATTGTTTTGTGTTTGGCCCGGTAGGAGGAAATACGCTACTTAAAATTAGTGTAAAGGAAATGAAAGAGTTTTGTCAGTGTTTTTGGTGATTGAAAAGTAAATTGATAGCTTGTTAGAAGAATAGTTGGTAATATAGATAGAATATTAACTATTTATCGAAAAATAAGGTAAAAACAGAATAATAATTTATAGCCCTGTGCTTTTTTATTAAAATTACAATACTATTTTTTTCATGCAATTAGTATACTTAAAAGTGAAGTGGTTTACGCATATAGTTTTTGACCGAAGATGGAATCAAAACCGGCTCATCAAGGCACTTTTTGAAAAGAATAGCCAAAGCTATTGTTGCAAAAAGTAAGACAGAGGAGGTATTTTTGAAACATTTTTCAGGAAAAAGAAAAAGGTTAATTCACTTCAGTATTAAAAACATTGAGTACGATATTGATTTCCTCTTGTAAATTACAATTCATAAATTGACACTAATGATTCGTTGCATTTCCCTGATTGCTGTGATGTGCTTTGTTGGGCATATCCCCTTTATTGCTTTTTCTCAGAAAGTTGATGAGGAGTTCTTGGCTAAAGCCAAAGCTTTTAAAGAAGAGTTTCCCGATGAGGATATCGTCTTGCTTAGCTCCCGCTCACAGTATGATTTTAGGTTTTCCAAAAAGCAGAACTCATTGGAAGTGGCGCTAAAGGAAGCCAATCAATACCTGACGTTAAATAGCAATGTAGAATATACGATCCGGAATTATTACAATGATAATTCTTATATAGAATCTTATTCTCTTAAAACAGCCAGGGGTAAATCCTTTGATCACGATAAATATTGCGGGCATTACCGCCAAGGGGATATCTTTTATTCGGATGCCCAATTGTGTGCGTACCATTTTGAAAGCTTATATCAAGGCAGGTTGATCGTGTATGAATCCGGAAAGGTATATAAAGATCCCAAGTATTTGACGTACACATTTTTTCACGAAGACATTCCCAGTCAAAAGCGTGAAATTGAGCTTAAGGTCCCGGACTGGGCGGAGGTAGAATTGGTGGAGAGGAATTTTGAAGGGTATGAGATCCGCAAAGAAGTGAAAAAGTCAGAAAAAGAAGGAACGACTTCTTATATCTATACACTGGAAAATGTGGAGGCTTTTCCCAAAGAAGACGATGTGCCGGGCTACCTGCATTTTTTACCCCATATTTTAATTTTGACTAAATCGTATACGTACGGAGGTAAAAAAGAAACGGTACTTGCCTCTACGGATGACCTGTACCGTTGGTATGCTTCGCTTACGGCTTTGAATCAAGTGGATACCGGCAAATTAAAAGCCAAGGTAGATGAATTGACCCAAGGGCTGAATTCTACGGAAGAAAAAATCAAGGCCGTATATTATTGGGTACAGGACAATATCCAGTACATAGCTTTTGAAAACGGATTGGCCGGATTTAAACCGGAGGATTCTCATAAGGTGTTTTTCAAACGGTATGGCGATTGTAAAGGAATGGCCAACCTTACCAAAGATATGTTGAAACTGGCAGGAATAGATGCCCGGCTCACTTGGATTGGCACCAGCAAAATTCCTTATTCTTATGATATCCCTTCGCTAGCCGTGGATAACCATATGATTTGTACTGTGATAGAAGGTGATAAACGCTACATTCTGGATGCTACTGAGAAATTCAATCCGGTAAGTTTACATGCGGAGCGGATTCAAGGTAAGCAAATTATGATTGAAGACGGGTCTTCTTATCTTATTGAAGAGGTACCACAGGAACCTCTTGAACGATATTTATGTAAAACCGACCTTCAATTTGAATTAGCCGATCAAAAACTTCAAGGGAAAGGGGCCTATACCATCGATGGAGAGTATAAAAAGAACTTGCTAAATGTGGCGAATTCCATTGAGAACGAGAAGCTTGAAAAATTCATGAAATCCATTGTGTCGGGCAATGGAAACCCCGATCAGTTTGAGGTTTCGGAATACTCGGAGTTAAAGCGGGAACAACCCTTGGAAATTGTGTACCGATTTACCTTGGAAAATCACGTGAATGCTTTTGATAAAGAACTGTACCTGGACCTGGATTTTATAGAAGAATTTAAAGGTGGAAAAGTAAAAGAGGAACGAAAAGTGCCACTGGACTTTGGTAGGAAGGTTTTCAGGGAGACCGTAGCAGAACTTACGATTCCTCAAGGGTATAAAGTAAACTATGTACCGGAGCCTGTTTCCGTGGAAAATGAGTATTTCAAATTTGATTTGAAATACGAATTGCAATCAGGCAAAGTCGTCTACACAAAAGAAATTAAAATCTTTGACAAACTCCTTCCGGCTTCCCAATTCAATGCCTGGAACAATGCTGTCAAAAAGCTCAACCAATTTTATAATGATCAACTTATCCTTCAGTCTCATGAATAAGAAGTATTATCCTCGTAGTATTTTATTTCTCTTTGTTACGCTTCTGTATTCCGGATGGAGCCAGGCGTCCGGTATTGGCTATACGGAAGATGGAAAGCGGGCCGCGGAGCTTAAACAGCTGATGTGGCAAAGTGGCGACCCGGACTTTGACGTTACCGAAGTGCCCGAAAAGTGGGCCAATAAGTCGGCGGTAATTATTGCCAAGTCTAATAACTTAAGTTATCGAAAAGGAGCCATGGTTTCCCGTTTGTATTTTAATCGCGCTATCCATACCCGGATTAAATTACAAGACCAAAGTGCCCTGGAGGAATACGCCCAATTTGGTATCCCTGAGAATTATATGTATCGTAATACAGAGTATTCTTACTATGCCGGATTTAAAGTGATTAAACCCAGCGGGAAAGAAATAGAAATTCCATTGGGGAGTGCCGTGAAAGAAGAGCGGCAAGTCAATCAAAAGGGATTCAATAAACTGAAGTTAGCGATTCCGAATCTGGAGTTAGGAGATATTTTAGATTATTATATTGCTGAAGAACAAACGATTTATCTGAACCAATCCAAATACTATAGTTTTGATCCGGTCATTTTTCAACTTCACGATGACTACCCAGTGATCAAACAGAAGATTTCATTTGATGTACTCAGAAGGTGTTTTATCAATTTGAAATCACTTAATGGCGCTCCCGATTTTCAACTTTCCGAGGATGCCAAAGATGATAAAAACCATTATTCTTTGGAAGATGGCAACCGGGAAAGTACAAAAGATATTCGTTGGTTTTATCCTAACCGTGCCTTGCCCACTATTAAGTTTAAAGTAACCTATGCATCCGGTATGGCTGCAACAGCGACATCTTCGTTTATCGGTGAACCGGGGAAGTTAAAATCGGAAGTTAGCGAAGTGGAGATCAAAAACTTTTTAAGGTACATGATTAAAAATGCTTCTTATAATTACAGCAGTTTACCTTTCTTAATGAGGGACCGTTTCAAGAAAGAAGATCCGCTTACACGTGCCCAACAGGCTTATTATGTATATCGCTGTTTTGAGCATGTGGAAAATTCAGAAGTTGCATTATTGAATGAGGGAAATCCAAATCCCGCAAAAGGATCGTTCATGGGTATGATCAAAATATCCGATTACTATAAGGAACAAAAAATTCCTCATGAGATTTTGATTGCGGTTCCCCGGTTTATTTCCGGAATTGACGAGCTGATTTTAGAAAATGAATTGAGTTATTTGTTGAAGGTGAATGTGGGAGACTCTCCCTTTTATATAAGCCGGTTTACGAATCATTCCACCATCGGGGAGATTGATGAAAATTTGCAGGGAGTAGAAGCGTATTTCTTAGATGGCTTGGTTAAAGACAAAAAATGGGAATTGAAAAAGGTGGAAATTCCGGTGTCTTCACATGAGGAAAACCGTACGGAAGCCCAATATACACTTGAAATAACCGATCTCAACGAAGGAAAAATAAAGATAGCTGTGCTTAAGGCCACTATTGGTGCGAACAGGGTTTATGATCAAAATGTATTGATGGATGAATACGATTATATAGAGGAAGAACGGAAGGCCTATAAACTTGCAGACAAAATTGCCTCTATGAAGAAAAAAGAAATGAAGAAGTATCTTGAACTAAGGGAATCGTATAAGGCAAACCGGCAGGAAAAACTCTATGAACGGCTGAAAATCTACATGGAAAATAACTTTCCGCTAACCATTGAGGAAGTCAGTGATTTTAAAATAGAAAATACCGGAAGGTTCCATGATAAACCCGACTTCACTTATGCATGTAATGTGGAAACCAGCGGTGGTATCAAGAAAGTAGGCCCAAATTATTTGTTGGACATCGGAAAATTTATAGAAGGGCAAGTAGAGCTACAGCAAAAAGAACTGGATAGAAAATACGATGTGTATATGCCGTATGCACGATCATTTGCTTATACTGTGGAATTGAAAATTCCGGAGGGTTATAAAGTACAAGGTTTGGAAAAATTGAAGGTTGCCGTAGAAAACGAAACCGGAGGCTTTACCAGTAAGGCGCAAATCCAGGGTGACCGCTTGGTCATCACTACCGAAAAATATTATAGCTCCAACTTTGTAAAACAAGAAAAATGGCCTTTGATGGTGGAATTTCTAAAAGCCGCTTCTGATTTTAATAAACTGCAAATTCTATTGAAAAGGACTTAATATAATCGTTCTCAATAATCTTACCTCTTATGCGCGTCTTTGGACGCGCATTTTTTTTACCCGGATCTTGCCCGTTTTCCTTTTTCTCCTTCATCATTTCTTAACATAGCCTTGATTAACACTTTACATTGGCAATAGTAGATTTTTTTCGTTCAGGTTGTCTTAAGAGTGAAGAATCGTAAACAAGTGAAAGAATTAACAAAACGATTGTTGGAATATAGAGTGATGATTATAAAGTAATTGTGATTTTGAAAATATTGAATTTTGGCTTGAATCCATGAACCATAAACGATTTACAGAACTAGCAACAAAATATTTATCCGGTGAACTATCCACAGAGGAAATTGGCGAACTGGATATGTATTTGGCAAATGAAGAGTACAGGAGACAATTTCAGACAATTTCATCCCAATGGAATATTGCAAAGCGGAATTTTACTCAACATGAATTTGATATTCAAAAAGGAAAAGCAAAGCTGTATGCAAAGATTAGAAGGCATGATGCTTCCTTTGGGGCAAAGAAAAAGACAATACACTTGAATCCTCTTTTTTGGAAAGTTGCAGCCAGTGTATTGGTTCTCTTGACTTTGGCCTGGTGGGTATGGCAACAGCCTGCACCAACTGCTCCGGGCATTGTCTGGAAAGAGATTTCGACCCAACCCGGGCAAAAAACAATTTTAAGCTTGGGGGATGGGACACAGATTACACTAAATGCAGGTTCCGTACTTCGCTATCCGGAGAGCTTTCAAGACAGCATCCGGTGGGTGCATTTAATGGGAGAGGCATTCTTTGATGTGGCGAGCAACCCGGACAAGCCTTTTATTGTGCGAAGCGGAAGGCTGGATACAAGGGTTCTGGGTACGAAGTTCAATGTGAAATCCTACGAAGAGGAAGAAATTGCACGGGTTTCTTTGGTAGAAGGGAAGGTGGAAGTAACCACTCCGTCCAACAAAAAAGTAGTGCTAAACCCGAAACAGGAAATCTTGTATCAAAAAGATCGACAAGATATAACCGTCAAAGAATTTACACCGCTCAAAGTGGTAGGGTGGAAGGAGAATACCTTTATTATGGAAAATGAACCTTTGAAAAACTTATTGCCTCTACTGGAGCGCAACTTTGGTGTGGAAATTCAATTAACCGATACTCAATTGGCAAATTGTAAAATTACTGCGGATTTCCGAGGAGAATCCGTCTGGACGATGCTGGAAGTGTTGAAATACACCACCGGTATTGAGTATGATTTTTTAAATGATAAAACCATAGTGTTGAATGGAAACGGCTGCAATTAATTCTGGGGGGAAGGATTGTTGGCCCATCAACGAAAGCTACTGCGTCAATCCGAAATATAACAATGTACTGCCTATGAAGTAGACCTTGATTCATAAGTCTGTCCAATAAAGAGAAAGTGTCCTTTGCCAAGGACACTCTCCAATCACTTTCACAACGGTGCGATGACAAGCTGCGGGGCGGTCATCACCCGATGCTTAAGTTCTAATGTATTACATCAAAACATTACAAAGATATGAATTTTCATGTACAAAACTTATTGATTCAAATGTCCAGGAACACGCTCATTGGGATTGTGTTACAATGTGTGCTGACGGGCGTTTTATTTGCCCACAATCTGGAAGGGCAACAGTTGCGGGAAGTAAAAGTCAACATTCAGGCACATGACATCACCTTGGAAGAAGCGCTCACACTTATTGAAAAGCAAACGCAATTTAAATTTTCATATGTGCGCTCTCAAATACCCTTGAATAAAAAAGTAACGCTTACAACGAACCATCAAGATTTGGAAGTGCTCTTGCAGGACATTGCCCGGGAGGCGAATGTATCCTTCAAACGGGTGAACAATCAGATTGGCGTGAAGAAAAATCCCGTGGTACAAGCTGTGGTCGATGAGGAAGTCCAACAAGACCGCTTGATTACCGGAACGGTGATTGAGACGGGTTCCAAAGAGCCCTTGGTGGGTGCTACGGTACTGGTCAAAGGCACCTCTATCGGAACGATTACCGACCTGGATGGTAATTTTAAACTTTCCGTTCCTGCCGGGAAAGAGCAGTTGGTGGTTTCTTCGGTGGGTTACGAAATCAAGGAAATTACATTGGGTTCTCAGGATAAAATTACGGTGACTTTGTCCGTGGCAGTAAAAGCATTGGAAGAAGTGGTTGTTATTGGCTACGGTGTACAACAAAAAGCCGACCTTACCGGGGCGGTTTCCTCTGTCAAAATTGAAGAAATCGAGAATACACCGGCTACCGGAATCAACCATGCCTTACAAGGCCGTATGCCTGGGGTAACGGTGTACCGGAACAGTGGTGCTCCGGGTTCTTCGGCTTCCATCCGTATCCGGGGTATCGGAACCTTCGGAAATACGGACCCCCTTTATGTGGTGGACGGTATGCCTATTGAAAACCTGAATGATATCAACCCCAATAATATCGAAAGAATCGATGTCTTAAAAGATGCCGCTGCCTCAGCAATTTACGGTTCTCGTGCAGCGAATGGCGTGGTATTGATCAATACCAAAAGCGGGAGCAAAGAAGGAAAATTAAACGTAGCCTTTAATACCTACCACGGGATACAACAGCCTTCTAAAAAACTAGAGGTATTGAATGCCGAACAGCGCAATTTGATTCATGCCGAAGCCTATCTTAATGATGGAAAAACAGTTCCGGATTATTATTCGGATCCACAGAATGCGATCACCCGTACCGACTGGCAGGATGAAATTTTTAACAATGCGGCTTATATTGGCAACTACGATGTGCAAATCAACGGAGGGGATGAAAAAGCTCAGTATTCCTTTATGGTAGGGCATTTTAAAAACGAAGGTCTGCTAACCAACACCGATTACCAAAGAACAACTGTTCGTTTGAATACCACTTTTAATTTGAGTAAAAACCTTCAGGTCGGTGAGAATCTTTTGATTTCTACCAATAAGAACACTATGGTGAATACCGTAAGTGATTTTACCGGAGCTTTGGTTTCAGCCTTGCTGTACCAACCGGATGTACCGGTTTACGCTAATCCGGCTACGGGAGAACTTTCCGGTGCCGCTTTAGGGGCCGATATTCAAAACCCAGTGGGCTTGGTCAACCGGTATGACCGTACCAACAGACGGAACCGGGTGTTTGGAAATGCCTTTATCAAATGGGACATTACTCCGGATGTTGAGCTGAAAACCTCTTTGGGATATGACTGGGCGGATCACAAACATAAATGGTTTGTGCCTAGCGTACCGGAAGAAGGCCGTAAAACTTCTTATAATGAATTGAACCAAAGTGTGCGGGAAAGCCAACGGTGGATTTCGACAACGACCGCAAAATTTCAAAAAACATTTGGCAAACATGAAGTGGAAGCTTTAGCGGGGATGTCTATGGAAGAGTTTCAATCTACGAATGTGGATGTACGGGTTTCAGGATTTATTTCCGAAGGAGGCGATGCCCGCTATTTGAATGCTGCAACGGCTCTTAATTGGGCTACAGGTGGTAGAGAAGAGTGGGGCTTGCTGTCTTATTTTGGCCGTTTGAATTATTCTTTTGATGATAAGTATCTCTTCTCCGTAAATTTACGGACAGACGGTTCTTCCAAATTTAGCAAAGATAACCGTTGGGGTGTATTTCCTTCCGTATCCGCGGGTTGGAGGATTTCCAGCGAACCCTTCTTTGAACCGGTGCAGTTTGTCAGCAACTTGAAAATTCGTGGTAGTTACGGTCAGTTAGGAAACCAAAATATCTGGAACAACTACCCTATGTATACCCGTGTGCGCAATACCAGTGACAATGATGGATACAAAGTCGTTTTTGGAGAGGGCGGTGATGCTCAGATCGGAAGGTATGAAGACGGAATCATCAATAAGGATTTGAAATGGGAGGTGACCACCCAAACGGATTTCGGACTTGATTTAGGTTTATTTGACGACCGCATTGAAATCACGGCAGATTATTATTTGAAAAAATCTACGGGAGTTCTTCTTCAAGTTCCAATCACTTCTTTACCGGGAGTCAGCACGGCTCCTTTTGTGAACGGAGCGGATGTAGAAAACAAAGGGTTTGAGTTTTCATTGGGTTATCATAAGCGTGAAGGAGATTTCAAATACAATGTCACCGGAAATTTCTCAATAGTGAAAAATGAAGTGTTGAGTATGGGAGCAGGTAACGAGGCAATTTACTCTTCTTCATACCGGGGCAAAAGTATTAGCCGTACGGTAGTCGGAGAGCCGATTGCGCACTTTTTCGGTTACAAAACGGATGGTTTGTTCCAGTCGCAGGAAGAAGTGGACAATTATACAAACAGTGAAGGTGCCTTGTTGCAAAAAGATGCTAAGCCGGGAGATATCAAATTCAAAGACATCAATAACGATGGTATCATCAATGCCGATGACCGGACGTATATTGGAGACGGCTTCCCGGATTTTACCTATGGCCTGAATTTCAATGCCGAATACCGCAACTTTGATTTCACTGTGTTTTTCCAAGGCGTAGGCGGTTATCAGGTATTGAATACCTTAAAATATACGGGCTTGTTTGTGGATCCTCGTTACAACCAGTTTGAAGATATCCTGGACCGTTGGACTGCGAATAACCCGGGTGCTTCGGTTCCGAGAGTGACTGCGGATGATAAGAACGGCAACCAGCGAATTTCCGATTTCTTTGTAGAAGATGCGAACTATTTGCGTCTGAAAAACCTCACCGTTGGTTACACATTCAGCAACTTACTGCTTTCAAAAATCGGAGCCAAAAAAGTACGTGTGTACCTGACTGCAGAGAACTTGTTGACCTTTACGGAATATAAGGGTTATGATCCTGAAATCGGGGAGTCTTATCCGGAAAACTTTGGAATTACGGAACTGGGTGTAGACCGGGGGCAATATCCTCAGCCACGGACTTTTATCATCGGAGCTAATTTTAAATTCTAATTTGAAATAAACCTCCTACCGGGAAGAGGAGCAAACAGCTCCTCTCAGATTTTCAACATTTATTGATCTATAAAACACTATAACTATATATTCTCATGAGAAAGATCAGATTTGTATCCTTCTTACTTTCCTTATGGGTTCTGTCTTCTTGTACAGATATCCTGGACAAAGAACCTTATGGTCTGAGTAATTTCTGGCAAACACCTGCAGATGCGGAGTTGGGTATTAATGCTGCTTATGAGCCGCTTTTATTTGAAGAAGTGTACGGCCGGGGGCAGTTTTGGATGTCAGCGGCTTCGGATGATTTTATTGTCAACCGGGACAAACCCACCGAAAAGCTTTTGACTTCTTTTAGTACGAATGAAAATACCAGCTCATATGCCTACTCTTATTGGAAGCATATGTATCAGATTATCCGTAGGGCGAATGATGTCTTGGAAAACGTTCCTCAAATCGGAATGGATGCCGAATTAAAAGACCGTATTTTAGGTGAGGCCAATTTCTTGATGGGATTCGGTTATTTCCAATTGGTAAGACGTTATGGCGGTGTGCCTTTTTATGATTACCAAAAGCCGGATGAAATTAACAAACCCAGAGAAACCACAGAGGAAAGTTACAGACGGATTGAAGAGTATTTACAAACGGCTGCTGAGTTATTACCTTGGACACATTCGGCCGAGGCCGTTGGAAGAGCACACAAAGGTGCTGCTTTAGGTTTATTGGCGAAAGTATACGCTTACCAACAAAAATGGCAAGAAAGCAAGGACGCTTCTGGTCAAGTGATCAACAGTGGGAAATACACCTTGACCGAGAGGTATCAGGATATTTTTACCATTGAACATGAGAAGGCTTCTGAAAACCTCTTTGCCGTACAATGTAACCCTGTACGTCATGAAAGCACCATCACTTCCATCGTCCAATTGCCCGGTACGATTACCAATGGATCCGGTTGGAAATATTTTGCACCGACTTTCAGTCTAGCGAAAGCATTTGAGCCGGGAGATGAACGAAGAGCGGCTACTTTGGTAGATATAGACGGTGGCGTTTTCCGCTTTGACGGTGAAGACATTACGTTAAGTGAAAATTTAGTAGGGGCATGGGGTACGGCTCATATTGCCGTGAAGTATGTGCATCCCTATCAAGAAAAATACGTTGGTTGGGAATCTGGTTTGGACATACCTGTATTGCGCTATTCGGATGTGTTGTTGCTCAATGCCGAAGCGATCATAATGTTGAATGGCGGAGGACCAAATGCACCTGATTTGGGTGTTGCAGCTGCAGCAACGGCTTTTAATCAAGTACGGGTACGGGCTTTCGCCGGAGACGGCTCCAAAGCCATCACAGCTCCTAGTTTTACCGATTTGGTACACGAACGCAGATGTGAATTTGCCTTTGAAGAGCAACGCCACTACGACTTGGTTCGCTGGGGCTTGGCAGAAGAAGTCTACAATGCGGGAATTGACGATCCTCGTGGAAGCAGGCCTTTTGATGCCAGTGTGCACAGCCTCTTTCCTTTGCCACAAAGAGAAATTGATAACAGCAATGGCATGTTAAAGCAAAACCCAGGTTACTAAACCGCTGGCCTAAAGATTCATCTGTTGCATAGCAGGGTATTTAGAGTATCTAAACCGCCCTGCTTTTTCTATTCCCTCCCAGGGTTTTGTATTCTGTATCATTTAAAAAAAGATAGGAATAGCTCGCTTTGTAAACCTAAGCCCTGGAGAGGGATTTTTATTTTAGTGTGTGTGGATAGAAATACTTGTTGATTTATCTAGCACAGAGGAACCCAATTCTATCCGGATCTTTGTGGATGTTTTAACTTTAAAGGGGAAAAACAGTGTGGATGAATTTTTTGAAAAAGACCTTGAAGAAAGCATAAACTTGAATATATTTAATGATATAAATACTTGATTTTCATTTTAATAAATATAACTACTTAAAGCATTTGTTTATGAAACTGTCTTTTGTATTACTATTGTTCATTAGTTGTTTTTTTTCGGAAAATGCGATTGCCCAACACAAGCCCCTGCTACATTCGCATAACGATTATTATCATAAAATTCCCTTTCTTACGGCTTATCATCATGGCTTTTCATCCATTGAAGTCGATGTGATTTTGAAAAACGGAGAGTTGTATGTAGCCCACAGTGAGGATGAAATTGTAGAGAACCGTACAATAGAATCTTTGTACTTACAGCCCTTATTAGCCCAGGCAGAACAGGGATTTACCCACTCGTTTACCTTATTGGTTGATGTAAAAAGAGAAGCCAAGGGATCCCTGGAACAGCTTAAAGTATTACTCGAACCACATAAGGGTCATTTTTACCCTTATACTCAAAAAAATGCTCCGAAAATTGTGATAAGCGGCTCCAGGCCCCTTCCCAAAGAAATGGGCGACTGTCCGGAGTATCTCTTTTTTGATGGTAGAATTGAGGAAAAATACGATGAAAAGGCATCTGCCAAAGTTCCTTTGATCAGCCTTCCTTTTGCCAGAGTGTCCCGTTGGAATGGGAAAGGAAATATCCCTGCCGGAGATTTAAAAAAGCTTCGTATCATAATCGACAAAGTGCATGCACAAGGAAAGAAAATCCGTTTTTGGGGTACGCCCGATACCAAAACCACTTGGAAAGCTTTTGCCCGTTTGGGAATAGATTATATCAATACGGATAAAGTGGAGCAAGTGGCCGGATATTTTGATAAACTGGAGAGAAATGAATTTCAATCAGCTGTCACACATCCTATTTATACGCCTCGAAAGCGTGATTTTTCCAATAAAAAACCTCAAAATATCATTTTATTGATTGGGGACGGTATGGGGATCACCCAAATTTACTCGGGCTATACGGCGAACAAAGGACAACTTTCTTTATTTCAAATGCCTGTTACCGGATTGTCTATTACACAGAGTGCAGACAGTTATATCACGGATTCCGCTGCCGGAGCAACGGCTATGGCCACCGGGAATAAATCCAATAACCGGATGGTAGGAACCAAGCCGGATAGCACCAAGGCTGTGAGCTTGACAGAAATTGCCCGTCAAAAACAAATGAAAACCGGAGTGATTTCTATGGGAGATATTACCGATGCAACCCCTGCGGCTTTCTATGCACATCAACCGAACCGGAATATGTCAAAGGAAATTGCGCAAGAATTACTTTCTTCCTCCCTGGATTTTGCTGTTGGGAGTGGGGCTCACCACTTTTCCAGTACTTCTGTGTCTGATGAGTTGCCTCAAAATATAAAAACCGGTGAAAAATGTATTGTGGTTTATCCAAATGAAAAGATGAACCGGATATTGGACGGGAGAGAGGAGTTGTTCGGTAAGGTATTTACTTCGGCGTTGGAACATCTAACCAATAAAAAGGGGTTTTTCTTGATGGCCGAAGGAGCACAGATTGACATAGGTGGGCACTTTAACGATTTTCCTTATGTGGTAAGCGAAGTGTTGGATTTTGATAAAGTGATCGGGAAAGCCTTGGAATATGCAGATAAACATCAAAATACCTTGGTGATCGTGACGGCAGATCATGAAACCGGAGGTTTGAGCTTATTGGACGGTGATGTGCAAAAAGGCTATGTGGAAGGCAGTTTTTCTACCAATGACCATAGCGCTGTGATGGTGCCCGTGTTTGCCTATGGTCCCGGAGCAGAATTATTTCAGGGGGTATATCAGAATACTGAAATCTTTCATAAAATTTTAAGCCTGATTAAATAGGGTAGTAAACCTTCCAGGTTTTCAAAACCTGGAAGGTTTCAGTCCTGCCGGGCTATATTTAAAGAAAACAATAATAAACTACTCAATTTATGAAGTTTCTAAGCTCGATCGTTTTACTTCACTTGGCTTTGTATGTACAGTGGGTTCAGGCACAAGGCTTTATTAAAGGTGTGGTGTATGAAGACCGGAATTACAATCGACAATGGGATAAAGGGGAACCCGGAGTTCCGCATGTGGCAGTCTCTAATGGTTGGGAGGTAGTGCAAACCAATTCGAAAGGCCAGTATAAAATCCGCCTTCGAGACAACGAACCGGTGTTTGTCATCAAGCCTTCCGGCTATCAAGTGCCAATGGATGAAAACCATTTGCCTCAGTTTTATCATCTCAATTCCACCGTTTCCCATCAGTTAAAATACGATACGCCCGAAGTAAGTCCTTTGAAAGGAAAAGAGACCAACTTTGCTTTAAACGCAATGGAAAATCAAGACGCACTGCGGGTATTGGTGATCGGTGACCCTCAGGTTTCCATTCAGGACGATGTCAACCATCTGGCCAAAGTGCTGGTAGAAGACGTGGCGTATGAAAAGTACGATTTTGCCATTGTACTGGGCGATTTGGCCTTTGACGAATTGGATATTTACCAATCGTATAAAGAGACAGCAGGCGCTTTGGGCGTCCCGGTGTACAACGTGATTGGCAATCACGATTTGAATGTGGATGCCAGTGAAGATGTTTTTACGGATGATACGTTTGAAAAACACTTTGGTCCCAGCAATTATGCCTTCACTTTTGGCAATACACATTTTATTGTGATTAAAAACTTCCAACTCACCGACCAAGGAGTACCGGGGGTGATTTCCGAAGAGGTGCTTGAGTTTGTGAAAAACGATTTGCAATTTGTTCCTGAAGATCACAAAGTCGTTTTGGCCATGCATTATCCGTTTGAGGATGTGGCCAATACCGGGGCTTTGTTGGAAATCGTGCACCAAAAACACCAAGCCATCTCCTTGGCAGGACATACCCATACCAACTTTCAATCCTTCTTGCCGGTAGATAACGCCAACCAAAAGGAACATCATCAGTTAGTGGCAGGGGCCTCGTGTGGCAGTTGGTGGCAAGGAGAACATGATTTTTTCGGAACACCTTTGGCAGTAATGCATTGTGGAGCACCGAAAGGGTATTGGTTTTTGGATGTAGTGGGGGATGAATATCAATTTCAATTCAAAGCTGCGGGCTTTCCCAAATCATCGCAAATGCATATCTGGGTACCGGAATGGTACGATTGGGACAAAAAGATGAACCTTCCTGAGAGACATTCACGCGATACCGTTAAGGTCAACTTTTACCCGGGGTCGGAGCGTTCTACCGTTTCCATGCGGGTGGATGAAGGTCCGTGGCAACCATTGCAATACCAACCGGGAAAAGATCCTTATTACCAACGCCTTATGAGGCTGCAAGAACGGGGCGTTTACCCTACTAAAACGGCTTCCAAACTGGGAGGGTCAAGAGATTCCCGACATCTTTGGGTAGGTACCCTTCCTCCGGATACCCCTCCGGGCGTACATGTGATTGAAGTGATGGCCAGCGACCCCTATAGCGGTACTGCCAAAGCCAAACGGGTGATCAGGGTGTACCCTCAAGCAGAATTGAAGCAGAAGTATAAGCAAATGAAAACAGAAGAGCAGTAGCCCGAAAACCTTCCAGGTTTCCAAAACCTGGAAGGTTTATGCCTGGCAGTCACGAAAGCTTCTCTTACTTTGTAATCTCATACACAGCCACCTGTTGGTTTTCCAGTACCGGCTTTTTCCCTTCTATCGCTTTTGCCAAAACTTGAGGAAGCTGATGCCCATAGCGAGTGTTTAATTCTTTTACCCTTTGGCGGTTAATCCATACAAATAGTTTGTTCTTTGAGGAAGAATCAAAGGAGACCTTTTGCATTGTATTCCAATCGAGAATTTTCAATCCGGAAGGAGGCGCAAAATCAAAGTAGACATCGTATTTGCCGGCCAGTTTATCATCACTGTAAATCACTAGATTGTCTGTTGAGTTAGTAAGTTGCCGGATCAAATTTTTTTCATAAAAATAAGCCGTTTTGGTTTTGTGGTATTTAAAGACAAACAAACCTTGGTAGGCCAATAGGGGCAACAGGATGAAGACTGCCCAACCGGAGGATATTTTTTGTTGAAAAACAGCATATCCAGCCAATAACAATACAAAATATAAAGCAAAGATTGCTTCCCAATCGTGATGCCACCACAAAGCAGAACCGATGCAGGCCAAGGCAATGAGACAAAAAGCAATCATTGGGAAACGGAAGTTCACATAGGTTTTCCAATGAACCAGTGTATAAGCGGAAAAGATGCATAAAGGAGGAAGCAGAAGGATCCACATCCGGCTTTGCAAAGGCATAGGGTTATAGCCTTTCAAGGAGGTAGACCCCCACCAAAACATTGCGAGTAAGTATCCTAAATACAAGGCCCAGAACACTTTGAAAGACCTTTCCTGTTGCTCCTTTTTGAAATACAAAAGGGCAATGAATGCCAAGAAGAACAGGTAAGAATAGTATTGAGACGAGAGCAAAAAGACGAGAGGTTTGTAGGTGAGCCGGGCCAGTATCTCAAAAGTACTGCTCCCGTAATAACTCCATACCTTACTGATGTTATGTTCTTGTTCGATACCTTTTAAGCGATAAAGTAAATCTCCGGTATGGAGCTGGTAAAAAGCCAGGTAAGTACCTCCTAACAACAATCCGGAAACAATGACTCCCAACCAAAACCGGAGGTTCTTTTTTTGTATACAATCTATCAACATCAATGCGCCAATAAAAGGCAATAGAAAGGCTGTGGTTTCTTTGGCCAGGGTGGCAATGATAAAACACAAAGCAAACAAAAAAGACCAGCGAAATGCGGAAACGGTATTTTTAACGGATTGTGCCAATTGAATACAATACATGGCCAGCGTAGTGAAGACTGCCAGGATTAAATCCGGTAACAAATCGGCGGAAAGTTTTATCAATAGCGGATTCGTTGCCAGAAAAACCGTAGCCCAGAGTGCTATTTGAGGGGATTGCTTCCGCAAATAGAAAAAAGTACCTGTTAAGAGTAACACAAAGGTCAACAAAGGCCAAATACTCACCACCCAATACTCCATTCCCAATAGCTTGATAAACCAAGCCGTAGGAATAAATACGGCAAAGCGATTGGAAAAGACACTGGGAGACAACTCAAAATTACCCTCTGCAAAAAGGTAGGCATTTTTGGCATATAAATACTGATCACTCAGAAGGATACCCTGTTGATTAAAATAGGCAAATACTACAGTAATCAATAATAATAGGCAAAAGAGAAAAATGCTGTTCGGTCGTTTAAACATGGGTGTTTTTTATTAAACTTTAGGGGCCTCATCTTTCCCTTGAGCCTTAGGTGATGGACCTCTGAAGGAAAGCTTGCCAGATGCCTGCAAAAACTTTTCGCAAGGATATTCTTCATTTCGCTGAATCCATCCCCCAATTTTCTAAAGATTGTTAACAAGGAGAATCTTTTTGTTTAAAAATACCCAGCTTTACGCTTCCAAATACAGACTCATGTCCTTGACGGACCAATTTTTAAGTTGCAACAAACAATTCCAACGAAGTAAAAACTATATGGAAGCAGTACTAACAAAAGAACCCTTGACTGGCCACCGAAAGCTTATAAGCATTGCAGAAGTGCTCCTAATTGTAGGATTTGCCCTGGTGCCTTTATTTGTTTCATTTCCTTACCGGATTAATATTTTTCTCTCCTGGGAAGGCGCTTACCGGATGGCCAATGGCGAGCTCCCTTACAAAGATTTTGGTTTGCCCATGGGCTATGCCTTTTGGCTGGTTCCGGCTATGTTTTTTAAACTGTTCGGCCCCTATTTGATTACCTTGGTTAAGGCACAAGTGTTTATGAATATTTTGGCAGGCCTTTCCTTCCGCTCGATCTTAAAATCGGTAAAGATTAATCCCGGTCTTCGCCTGGTAAGTATCCTGGTGTTTTGTATTTCATATTCCTTTTTCAATTTCTGGCCTTGGTACAATCATACGGTGATTGTCTTTCAGTTGATCGGAATGGCCTTCTTGTTAAAATACCTTTTGCGGAAGCCCAAGAAATGGTCCTGGCTTTACATGGCGGGTGCGGGCTTCTTCGTTTTTCTATCCGTATTTACCAAACAAGATGGCGGAGGTTTGGCCTTGATGCTCTGTTTGGCTTTGCTCTTGTATAGCAGTCTGGTGGACAGAAGTATCCGTTCAATGGCATTATTTTTAGGCTTTTTTGCCCTGGCAGCTATAATTTTTATCGGCCCGTTTCTTCCCTATGGGTTTTCCTACTGGTTTAACTACGGGCAAGTTCCTCATTATTCCCGCTTATCCGCACTTGATTTTATTACCGAAATCCTGGGAAATTCACAATGGTTGAAATTTTACCTGTTGGTGGTAGGCTTGATCGTATTTCAGCAAGTAAAAAGCGTTAAGGAAGCTTTTCATGATAAAACCTTTATGGTCTTTTTCTTGATGACTTTAGGGATTTTGGTAGAAGCGGCCCTGTACCAGGTAACCAGTTATGTGCCGCCGGATAACAATATCTTCTTCCACAGTTTTGCCTTTGCCTTTATCATGGCAATGTTGTTTCCAAAAGTGCCATTTCATCGACCCTGGGTGATGCTTGTCGCTTGTACTTTAGTGATGGTTTGGTGGTCCGGCACGTATTGGAAATATACCCAACGGATCATGCAAAAGGCCATGCCCGGCTTGTTTGTCGTGGAAAACAAAGAAGTCGTTTCCAAAAATACCTGGAGTAACCAAGGGGAAGGAAGTGTACAAAAGCCCAATACATCGGAGTGGGTTTATACCGACCTGAAAGCTTTTCAAAAAGTATATATGCCTGAGAGTACGGTAAAAGGGATTGAAAAGCTGATGAATTTGCCCCTTGTCAAGGAAAAAGGAAAAGCGTTAAAAGTATTGAATATGACTGAGTTAACTCCTTTGGCTTACGAAATGGGATTCGAATTGCCTAAGAGTCAGGAACATCCCTTGTGGTATCATAAAGGTGTCTGCGCTTTTGACAAGGAAGTGGAAGATTTTTGTCAAAAAATCCGGCAAAATGAATACGACCTGGTACTGTTTGAATACCTGCCCGGGCTCAATAATTTTTATCCTTTTGAAGTAAGAGAATGCCTGAAAAAACATTACCAACAGGTAGATACCTTTGATGCTCCCCGGAGTGACGGATTGAATCCCATTGAAGTATTTATCAGAAAAGAAGCACCCGGTGGCGAACTGACGGAGGTAGTCGAATGAGGTTTTGATGAATACCTGATTGTAATACTTTAGGTGGAAACGTTGAAGAGTTTACTCAAGAAAATTTATAGTAAGAAATAGAGCCTTCTTCAGTTCTCATCGGCTTTTTGTTAACTGAAGTTTGCTCACTGATTTAAATGAACCCTTAGAATGATATTGATCGAACTACTCTTTTGGACTTGTTTGTTTATCCTCTTTTATAATTACCTGGGGTATGGCATATTGCTCGTTGGCCTGGTAAAGTTGAAAAGGCTTTTTGGGAAAAAGACCCCTCCGGTTGAGGCCTCTTTTGAACCGGAAGTCACTTTGGTCATTGCTGCATATAATGAAGAGGCATTTATCGAAGAGAAAATCCGGAATTCTTTGGCACTGGATTACCCTGAAAATAAACTTAAAATTGCCATTATAGCTGACGGTTCATCCGACCGCACCCCGGAATTGGTCAAGAAATATGAGCAAGTACAGTTGCTTTATCAGCCGGAACGAAGAGGGAAAACTGCTGCGCTCAACCGGGCAATGCACTGGGTAGATACTCCGGTGGTGGTGTTTAACGATGCCAATACCTATTTAAATAATCAGGCGATCCGGAACATTGTACGGCACTTTGCCAACCCGGAAGTGGGAGGGGTAGCCGGAGAAAAGAAAATCATGCTCAGCGAAAGTGAAAAAGCAGCCGGAGCGGGAGAGGGGATGTATTGGAAATACGAGTCCTTTTTGAAAAAGATGGATTCGGAACTTTACTCCGTGGTGGGTGCAGCCGGTGAGTTGTTTGCGATTCGCTCCGAACTGTACGAGGAAGTGGAAGAAGATACCATTTTGGATGATTTTATCATCTCCTTAAGAACCTGTGCCAAAGGATATACGGTAAAATACGAGCCGGAGGCCTATGCTCAGGAAGACCCCTCTGATTCTATCAAAGAAGAGCAAAAACGGAAAGTGCGTATCAGTGCCGGAGGTTTTCAATCCATCGTGCGTCTTGCCGGACTTTTGAATATTTTCAAAACTCCCTTGCTGTCTTTCCAGTATATCTCTCACCGGGTACTTCGCTGGACACTCAGTCCGCTTAGTCTGTTATTGGTATTGGTTACGAACTTACTATTGCTCAATCAACACTGGATTTATCTGGTAACATTGGCCGGGCAACTGGCCTTTCATAGTACGGCTTCGATAGGCTGGGTGTTGGCCAATCGCAATATTAAAATCAATGCCCTGTATATTCCTTACTATTTTCTCTTTATGAATATTTCCGTCTATCAAGGCTTTTTTCGCTATTTAAAAGGCCAACAGTCAGCCGTATGGGAAAAAGCCAACCGGAAAAGTTCTCAGGTAGGTTCGCAAATGGCAGGGTAGTTTCAGGAAATGATAGTGTTGAGCCCTTTGGGAAAAAGCATAGGCCCCAAAGGGCTTTTTCTGTTTAAATACAAATGATCTGTCATTGTCGGATTCCGGTTTTCAAAATATCCGGTAGTATGCCCCCATTCCTCTTCAAAAAAATGTAACATTGTGAGTGTGTACAGTTTTTTAAAAAACTCAATGAAGCGCTTGACTTAGATAAATTGATTTTTGTTGCATTCACAATGAAAACGATGGAAAAAGAACTGGTTCAATTTTTAGAAAATTTTCAAGTCTTCACAAAAGAAGAGCTTGATATGATTGTAGCACATACTTCCATAAAAACCTTTCCCAAAGGGACTGTTTTGCTCAATGAAGGAGAAGTAGCCAAAGACTGTTATTTGGTACTGAAGGGGTGTATCAGGGAGTATTATATCATCGATGGCGTAGAGAAAACCACAGCTTTTTTTACCGAAGGACAGCCCGTCAATGCGTTTACCAGCAGTGCTCATGCACAAGCTGCCAAACATTTCCTGGTCTGTGCGGAGGAGTGCGTTCTGACGGTGAGCGACCAATCTCTGGAACAAGCAATGTGTGAGCGTATTCCGCGCTTGGAAACGATTATCCGGCAAGAAGTAGAGAAATTCACCGGAGAGCTACAAGACCGCTTGGCGTTATTTATGACTTCCTCTCCCAAACAACGGTTTTTAAAACTGATGGAGGACAACCCGGGTTTGATTGGACGTGTTCCCCAACATCAAATTGCAAGTTATTTGGGGATTACTCCTGAGTCTCTGAGCCGTATCAAAAAGCGCTTGTATACAAAAGATCAATCAACAAATACCATATAATCAAGGGTCCGGTGATTTCTACCGGTGGGGTCTTTTTCTTGTTTTTCAGTGATGAAAGGTCAAAACTATGTTTCCCTTTTTATGGCCGGAATCCACATACTGATGCGCTTCTTTGATCCGGTCAAGAGGGTAGGTTTTATCAACAACGATTTTCAATTCCCCTTTTTGGATCAACAGATGAATTTGCTTTAACAAACGGTTTAACTCTTCCACTTTCCGCAGGCCGGTAGCTTGGAAGATGGCTTTTTTCTGACCTGCGAGAGAAGTACGCATCATGGTAAGTAATAAGGGAAATGTTAAGACAGGAGAGAGGTATTTCCCTGCTTTTTTCAGTGCTTTTTTGGATTGATGATACGAACTTTTTCCAACCGCATCAAAGATCATATCGTAGGTATTCAGGTTTTCGGTGAAATCCGATTTTTGATAGTCAATCGTTTCATCCGCGCCTAAACTTTTCACCCACGCGGCATTTTTAGCACTACAAACAGCCGTTACCCTGGCTCCCAGGCTTTTGGCAATTTGTACGGCCGCTATCCCCAAAGCTCCGGCAGCCCCGTTGATCAAAACATGTTGATGGCGTTGTAGCTTTCCTGCATCTACCAGAAAGTTGTAGGAAGTTAAGATACCATCACAGAGGGGGGCCGCTTCTTCAAAACTCAATTGCTCCGGCAGCGGTTGAAGAATGCTTTTTTGAGTATTTACGCATACATATTCCGCGTTGGCACCAAACTCCAAAGAGGTTTCACCATATACCTTGTCCCCGGGTTGGAAGTTCGTTACATCGGAACCCAATTGTGTGATGACTCCGGCAAAGCCGGTGCCTACCCTAGGGTTTTTAGGTTTGCGCAAGCCCAAAAATAAACGGCTGAATTTTGGTATCCCTCTACGCAAAAAAGTATCTGCTGTGGTGATGCTGGATGCATAATTTTGAATGACTACCTCGTTTTTACCCGGTGTTTGAAGAGGAGTTTCTCTAACTTCCAATACCTCCGGGCTGCCATATTGAGTACAGAATACGGCTTTCATCATATGGTTTTGATTTTGCATAGGCAAGTTTAAGGAGAATAGAGCATCCAAGCCGTTGACTTAAGTTAAGAAATGATGATTGGGAGCTTTTTTTATGGACGATTATATTGTAAAATAAGAGAAACGCTTGGGTACTATGAGCTTGTTGCCTCAAGACCAGATACATTTCTTCAGGAGAAACCGAATAAAAGAATAGAAGTGTGATGAGAAGGCAGTCCTGCGAAAGTGTAGGATTGCCTTCCAAACCTCAGGACGATTTATTCCACACTGGCACTTGCAAAAATTTCCCAATTGCTAACGCATCCTTTTTTATATGACCCTTTCCCCCATGATCCATCACATTGATACGGCTCCCATCTTTTAAAACCAGGTTTAACTCATGACTAAAAAAGGAGCCACTGTTTCTTCCGCTGCCCTGTACAAAACCGGAAATCAGTTGTACGGCATAAATTTCCGGTAAAGGCACGACTTCCGCTCCTTTTTGAAAGGTTCCTTTTCGCTTATCAAAAATCGAGGGAGGGTTTAGGGTGAAAAGGATGACCAAACCAATTAAGAAAAAAGGACCTCCATTGGTAAAAAATTGTTGGGAAGTTTTCAAGATACCTTGAGTAAATAAAGTACCCTCTTGGAATTCTCCATAAAAATGGAAGAAGAGGTAGTTCAGGCCTATGAGTAAAAACCCCCAACCAAAGGCCTTGAATGCAGAAGTTCTTTTTACTTTAAGCACATGAGGTGACACTTGTTTTACTTTATGAGTAACAAAATTACTCCCACCCGATTTTAAAGAGTGCCAGGAGGTCTTTTGGGCGATGGGATCATATTCCGGAATGTCAAAAACATCTTGCTCAAAACCCACCATGTTTTTGTTTTGCGCATTCACCTTTGCGCTACTGACTCCCATAATCAGAAGTACGGTGAACAGCACCACAAGCATTCCTCCCACCTGTAAATAGACTTTGTTCTCGAACCGTATGGAGTTTTTCCGCAATTCAATACTCATTTCCAAAGTAGTGGTACGGGCTTTTTGACGGGTATCGGGGTTTTCAATGCGTTTTAATTCTGCGAGTTCTTCCTGGAGTTCCTGCAGTTCGAGTTGGGTTTGTTTTCTTTGATCAATGCGGGTTTGAATATGAGGAATGCCAAAGGAAAGAAACATGCCCAAAGGAATAATCCAAACGATCAACCCGAGGTTTGTATTCATTTTAAAGTTCATCCGGTACTAATTTCAAGGTTTGGTTTTTTGAGTAAAAGTGACAAATATAAAAAAGTTGGCGTTTCAAATGGTTTAATGAAGGTGAAACATTCTGTGGCTTGTTCATTGATAAAAAGAAAATGACCTAATTCTTTACGTACTTTGCGTGATGTATACCCTGCATTTTTTGAAAAAAGTATAAAAAGAAGACTTCAATGAGCAAAATACAAGAGATCCGAGCCAGCTATGACAAGGAGTTGATTACCGTTTACCAGGCGTATAACCAGGCGATTGCCCTGCCTGCGATAAGGAATAATAAATTTGAAAAGCCTTTTTCGTTCAACCGGATGACTTGGATCAAGCCTTCCTACTTATGGCTGATGGCGAGAAGCAATTGGGGCACAAAATCGAATCAGGATTATATCGTAGGGATTCGCATCAAGAGAAATTGCTGGGAGAAAGCTTTGTCTATGGGAGTATTAACGGATCCGGACAAGGAAGTTTATGCCAATGGGGCAGAATGGGAGGAACAATTTGCAAAAGCAAAAGTCCATATCCAATGGGACCCGGAGCGCTCCCTGCAAGGTGGGAAATTACAAGTACGTTCGATTCAGGTGGGCATAAGCCGGCACTTGATCGAAGAGTACAACGAAGAATGGATCAAAGAAATCCTGGATATGACACCTTTGACAAAAAAAATCAATCAATTGCGAAAGCAAGGGAAGTACAAAGAAGCCAAAAGGTTGTTACCCAAAGAACAAGTATATCCATTGCCTGAGGATATTCAGAAAAGGATCGGTATCCGTTAGTAGGGTTTTCCGGACAAAGTCAATTTTTTCTCAGTCAGAGGGGGTGATTCTATTTTTATTTTTAAGGCTTCCAATAACCTTTTCTCAAAATCCTGAATAATGCTTTCCGCCCAAAAATTAGCATAGCCATTCATCTTGGATTCAAGCGAATAACGGCAATGCAAGGCCAATTTTACCTGTCCTGTTTCCATATCCGTTAAGTGATATGAAATTTCTTCAAAGGCGAAATAATTACTTTTCAAAAGGTGCTTGTCTGTGGGAAGGTCTCTCAGTTCTGATTTGTCAATATGAATTTGAAAGCTTACATAGTTTAGCGAATCGGATTTCGATATGGTTTCGTAAAGTTTTAATCCTCCTGTAAAATAACCGATTCTATATAGTTGACCTTCTATATGGTGAAGTTCTGATTTGATGGGCCTGGGTACTCCAATGTATTGGTAAAATCCTTTCTTGTATTCCTCTTTACGAATTTCGGGAACTTCTATCAAATGCTTCCAAACTTCTTGCGGAGAGGCATCTATGCAAATTTCTGTAGCTACTTGGTAGGTTTTTGCTTGATTGGGCAACCTGGCTTCAAATGGGTTCAAAAGAAATGGAAGGAATAACAGAGAGAAAAGCTTTTTTGACTTTGACTTTTTGATAAAATAGCCCATAGTTAGGCCGGTGATGCCAGCGGAAATTAAAAAAGGAAAAGCCAGAATCAAAAGGCATAGCCAATCTTCCAAACCGCTGGATAGAGCAATTAAAAAGAACAACAAAACGCTGAACATAGGAAATGCGATTTGTTTCTTTTTGGAGTTAAGGAGCTGCTTTGGTGCAAATAAAAAAGGGACGATACTGACGACTATGGGAAGTATCCAAATAAATGTGATACTATAAAGGCTGTAAGGACGATCGTATTTGTCTGAAAGTGTTTCCCAATTACAAAGCATTCGAAAGATAAGGCCATATAAAGCCCCAAGCACTATTCCTGAATATTGAGTAAACTTCATGGTAGTTAAAGCAAGTGGATCGAGTTTCTGTTATGGCAACTATCTGACACCTGCTGCCAATGTGATTTTTTTCTTCTATGTCAAAAGTAGTTTGTAAATATAGATGAGCCTTTGTATAATGTTTGAAGAGATGTAAGGAATATCAAATGATAAGAACTTGCCATTCCCCTTCTGTTTCTTGCTTCAAAGTTGGTCAGACCGACCGTAAAGAAGGCATTGGTAAGTTGTCAGAAAAGTTACAGTCAAAAGAGGACGTATAAACATGCTCTAAGAGATAAATGAGTAACGCACCGGAATCCGAAACGGCTTCATAAAGGTTTAGTCCTCTTGTAAAATGGTCGATATATAGCCATGAAGGCACAACAACAGCAAGATATACTATTAAAATCAAATATTTATGCCCCTTTGTGTCATAGAGTCTTTGTGGCATTTTGAAAAGGGTTGGTATTCATCTACTCGACACCGCTAGACAGTTCCATTAAAAATGGAAATCGCGGTTGATTTGGAAAATATTTGAAAAAGCATACCTTCGAAAATCATCTGCCCCTGGTATTTACTAACCCGGATACAACTGGCTAACCGGAAGGCTGTTGATGGAAACCACCTACTTCCGGATAACTACCCTTATTCAAAAATAACCCATAAGAAAATGAAAAAATCCTCCGGAACTTCTGATCGAAGAAGTTTTATAAAAAAATCCTCAGCCCTTGCTTTAGGCTCAGGGAGTTTGTTTGCCCTGCCCAATGCCAGTTGGGCCGAACCAGTGTCCAAAGAAGATGACCTCAATATTATTGGTCCCAAAGAAGGTTTTTCACCACAGGTAGGTACCTTGGTGTCCATGATGAACTGGATGCGGAGTGTGATTTTATATCCTGTGAAAAATTTGACAGTGGAAGACCTGGACTACTTACACGATGAAAATGCAAATAGCATTGGCGCCATGCTATGGCACTTGGCTGCTACGGAGCGCTTTTATCAAATTCACTCCTTTGAAGGTAAGAAATGGGGAGACTGGCCGGAAGAAGACAAAGCCGCATGGAGTACAGCTTCCAGGTTGGGTGCAGAAGCCCGGCAAACCATCAAGGGCCATACACTGGACTTTTATTTAACAAAACTAGAGGAGGTCCGGAATCAGACTTTACAGGAATTAGCCAAGCGCGATGATGATTGGCTCATGGAGGTGGATAAAGAATGGCCTTGGGGCCCCACTAATAACTATTGTAAATGGTTTCATGTTTGTGAGCACGAATCCAATCACAACGGACAAATCAAATGGCTGGTCAGTCGCTTGCCCTCGGCAAAAAAGAAGAAATAAGAGGACTTGGAAGCATAGTGGTTAGCGTTTTTGGCCATAAGGCACCGGAGTAGTAGGGAAGGAATGGTTCTGTAGTTGGGCCAATTCGCTGAACGTATTGAATTCAGCGAATTGGCCAGTATTGGTATCAGAAGGCGATAGCATGATTAGAAACGTGGAAAGTAATACGTTAAAGAAAGCCCATTCGTCCAGGTTCTGTAAAGGTGCCCGAGCTCAGAATGATGATTTGAGGCATAGGGGGCTGAATTTCCAATGTCTAAAATTAAGTTATACTTCGACTGCAGTTTTATCTGAAAGGAATCGAATAATGTATAGACCAATCCGGCTTTGGGGCTGAAAAGCCCCAAATGACCCGCATAGGATTCATCAGTGTCATGATAAGCATCTATTGTGTGAAGGCTGTAGATCACATAATACATTCCAACATCACCTCCAAGGTTTAAATCTAACTTATCAAAAAGTGTTATTTTATAGGCCATCCCCATGTATACCGGAATGGCGGAGTATTTTCCATAGCTAGCAACTCTGAGTTCATCGCTATTCACTTGATAATAGAATGAATCTTGTTGGGCCTGAAAAGCATGGTATCCTGCGGTTATGTTAAAAACGGTATTTTCTTTATTGATGACATAACTTCCTGTGAAGCCAATGGTAGAATTGTAAATATCACCGAGTTCTCCTTGTGGGCTTTCATGGTCCAAGGATAAAGAAATACCCTTTTGGGCCTTGGAAGAAAGTGATACCACACAGAGAAGTACGATGAAAAGTAGGTGTTTTTTCATGAATAGGGGATTGAAAGTTGTAAAATTATTTTTTAATGAGATGGGAGAAAACTACCGGTAGTATTGATGTTAACGACTACCATAGTAGATGCCTGCTCCCGTAAAAAGGGGGCAAAGTAATTGAAAAAATAATTAACTATCAACTTGAAATGAGGAGATGTGGCCCAAAAGGAGAGTAGTTAAACATGTTATAAACCATGCCGGTTCATCGTTTATAATGCTTTAAATTGAATGAAACTATTCATTCAGAAGGGGTTCTGTCAGTCTGGTGTAGAGTTGAAGTGCTGAAGGAAAAATTGACAGATACACCGGGAAAAATCTCTGAAAAGGGCTTGGGCGTTCATCTACTTGTCATCACTAGAGGGTTTCATATCTGTGAATACGAATCCAACCGCAGATAAGTCAAATCTGATGCCTTTCTAACGATTGTTTGTTTGAAAAGTACAAAACTAAACCAGCTTTCCGGCCTCTGAAGATTCCCTTTCTTTTTGGATTACTTTATGCGGGTATTTTACTCTGTTTAAGGTATTTTCACTTAAAAGAACTTTGCTCTTAATTTCATTTGGCAAACCTTCTTAAAAAAATATTTTTTGAAGCTTTGCTAAGTGAAAAGCTAACTGAAATTATTTGAAAAATAAGTGAAGATATCTGAAAAATAAGATGGGGTGACATCATAAAACAAACAAATATATGTTGCTGTATTTTTTTGACTTAAAGCAAGACCAATTGAGAAAAAACCAAGCATTACGACTTTATCTAAAAAAGATATCCGAATCGAATAAGAGAAGATATCAGTGATTTGAAGAAACTAGTAAAAGTCCAATTTTTATCTACGGGTCTTTGCTCTTTGTTGGAAGTGTTATATTGCTGGGTCTACCTTACTGATGAACCTACTACACGAATAATCGAAGAAAAATAGTAGTTAGAAGCTCCGGGCAAGTATTTTTGTGTAGTACTTAGGTTGAAGACCCAAATTAACAACATCAAACAAATGAAAACCACTACCATACACTCCCGGATATTATATATTACTTTATGGTTAGGTTGTTTCACGATCCAACAGGCAGTAGCTCAAAGAACTTTATTTTATAACCCGTCTGCCAAAGGTTGGCAAGAGCAACAGCCTTCACCGGATGACCGGCTTTATCATACCATATTTCTAATTGGTGATGCCGGAGATGCTCAACAGAACCCTTTAGAACCCAATCTGGTCAATTTAGGGCAACAATTGGAAGCAACAGGGAACAAGAGTTCTTTAGTTTTTTTAGGAGATAATTTGTATCCCAAAGGCCTACCCTTATCGCATGAAAAAGACCGGGAGGCTATGGAGCAAAGGTTATTAACCCAACTGGAATTGGCTCAAAAAAGTAAGGGGAGAGTAGTGTTTGTACCGGGAAATCACGATTGGGCCCAAGGGAGATCGTATGGTCTTGAACGTATTTTGGAACAAGAAAAATTTGTGAAAAACTACTTGCAGGACAGCTTAAGTTATTTGCCCGGTGGGGGATGTCCCGGTCCGGTGGAAATTCCGGTTGGTGACGATCTGGTACTGGTAGTCATAGATACACAATGGTGGTTACACCCTCATAAGAAACCGGGAGAAGGACCGGATGAAAATTCCGATGAGCTTTCGGATTGCGAATATCAAACAGACGAAGAATTTCTGATAGCACTGGATGATATTATCAAACAGAACGAGCATAAAAAAATTGTAGTCTTGGCCCATCATCCGTTGGCCTCGGTAGGCACTCACGGAGGGCATGCACCGGCCATTCAACATGTATTTCCACTGACGGATGCAAAGAAAAACCTTTGGGTTCCTCTACCCGGTTTGGGAAGTGTGTATGTGTTTTACAGGACGGTGATGGGGAATATACAAGATACGCCCCATCCCCGGTATAAACTTCTGCGAAAAGCCTTACAAAAAATCTTTGCTACCCATCCCAATATCATCTATGCCAGTGGACACGACCATTCATTACAATACTTGCAATTAGAAAATGTACACCAAGTAATCAGCGGGGCAGGAGGGAAAACCGATTATGTGGCAAAGAATAAAAAAGCGATGTTCGGAGCCTTGGAAAAAGGCTTTGCCCGGCTCGATTTTTATCAGTCGGGAGATGTATGGCTGAGCTTCTACATTGCCCGGGGAGAAGGGGGAACATTAGCCTACCAAAAGAAATTATTCACTCAAAAAGTAGACCTCACTCAACTAGAGCAAAAACGGGAAAGTATTGACTATACCGGGCAAACGACTTCCGCACAAGCAACGGAAGGGCTGGCCTCCAATGCCTTCAAACGGTTTTGGCTGGGTGATAACTACCGTAAAGAATGGCGCCAGGAAATCCGGGATGTACCCGTTTTTGACCTGGGGAAAGAAAAAGGAGGCTTGGAAATTCTAAAAAAGGGAGGGGGCATGCAGACCCGTTCTTTACGCTTGAGGGCCAATGATGGGAAAGAATATGTATTGCGTTCGGTGGAAAAATTTCCGGAAAAAGCGGTGCCTGTTGAGCTAAGAGGCACCATCGCTGCCAAAGTAGTAGAAGAACAAATCTCCGGAGCCCATCCTTATGCGGCCTTGGTGGTACCGCCTTTAGCCAAAGCTGCGGGGGTGTATCACACCAATCCGGAATTGGTGTACTTGCCGGACGACCCCAGATTAGGAAAATACCGGGCCGATTTTGGCGGGGCTTTGTACTTGTTTGAAGAAAGACCGGATGAAGATTGGCGTGAAGCTGCTTTTTTCGGAAACTCCAAAGATATTAAAAGCACTGCGAAGGTCTTGGAAAAAACAGGGGAAGACAATGACGATCTGGTAGACCAAAAGCTTGTACTCCGTTCGCGAATCTTTGATATGTGGATCGGAGACTGGGACCGCCACGAAGACCAATGGCGTTGGGCGGAACAAAAACATCCAAAGAAAGGATATAAGTATTATGAACCGATTCCCCGAGACCGCGATCAGGTATTTTTTAATGCGGAGGGCTTGTTGATGGATGTGGGCACACGCAAATGGGGTATCCGGAAATTCCAAGGTTTTAAAAAGGAAATCCGGGACCCTGCGGGATTGTTTTTCAACTCCCGGTATTTCGACCGCTCTTTCTTAACCGAGCCGGATCTGGAGGACTGGCTGGAAGAAACCGAACGCCTGCAAAGCCTTATGACGGATTCCTTGATTGAAGGAGCCATCCGTCAATTTCCCAAAGAAGTGTATCCTTATCATGGGCCACAGATTGTCGAAAAACTAAAATCCCGGAGGGATCACCTAAAAGGGTATTCTGAAATTTTATACAAAGCCTTGGCAAAAAATGTAGACATTACAGGCTCTGATAAACACGAACTTTTTAAAGTGGAAAGGTTGAATGATCGGGAAACCCGGGTGAGGGTTTGGAAAATCAAAAAAGAGGATGCCGAAAAAAAACATAAAATGTACGACCGGATATTCAAAACAGGCGAAACCAAAGAAATCCGCCTGTACGGGTTGGGTGGTCATGACCGTTTTGTGCTTTCCGGCAATACCAAGAAAGGCTTGAAAGTCAGAATCATTGCCGGTGAGGGCCCCGATAGCATTGTAGACAGCTCTTCTGTGGCCGGACTACGTAAAAAGACCATCGTTTATGATACACCCTCTACTTCCGAATTAGTAAAGAGCAAAGAAACCAAGGACCTGCGTTCCACAGATCCCAACGTAAATGAATATAACCGGAAGGCATTTAAATTTGATTACCTGGGGCCTACCGCATTTTTTGGCTACAACCCGGACGATGGTTTGTTTGTAGGAGGCGGGGTATTGCTCAAGACGCATGGATTCCGGAAAGCTCCTTATAAGCAAAAACATGAACTAAAAGGAAATATAGCGCCCAAAACCAGTTCCTTCAGCTTTGTGTATCAAGGGGAGTTCATCGAAGTGATTAAAAAGTGGGACTTTTTGCTGAAAGCGGAAGTGATGTATCCGAGCTTTGTCGATTACTTCTATGGCTTGGGAAATGAAACACTAAACGAGAGGGATATGAAAGGGAAACGATATTATACGGTACGCTATAATCAAATACAATTGTTTCCCCGTTTGCGTAAACGCATGTTAAACGACCAATTTGAATGGATCTTGGGTGGCTACTATCGCTCTATAGAGTTAAGGGATGAACAGACAGAGTTTCCCAATCGCTATATTTATAACGAACATAGAGTGCAGATCGGAGAGGGAGCGATTGAGCGAATATTAGGAGATGAAAAGCATTATATGGGTTTTTATACACAGCTTTTGTTTGATAACCGGAATAGCGAATTCATGCCTACCCGTGGGGTAACCGCCAGTTTCTTGGCCGGGCGCGTACTGGAGACCAATGGCAGTAGTGAAATGAAAGATGTTAAGTATAATTATTTTACAGGAAGCTTCTCCCTTTATCTCAGCTTGGGCGATCGTTTTAAAACTACTTTGGCTTCCCGTGTAGGAGGTGGTATTAATGAGGGCAATTACCAACAGCTCTATCAAGGTAATAGATTGGGAGGTTCGTCAACGCTACGGGGATACCGGAGGATGCGCTTTGCCGGAGACAAAAGTTTTTATTGGAACAATGAACTCCGGTTCAAAATTTTCAACCTTCGCTCGTTATTGCTCAATGCGGAAGTCGGACTGAATGGTATTTATGACCAAGGGAGAGTATGGGTAGAAAACGACCCTTCAACTCCGGACGGTAAGTCGGATAAGTGGCACCGGGGATATGGAGGAGGTGTTTGGATGGCTCCGTTTAATGCAGCGGTAATTGCCGTAGACTTTACCCATTCCGAAGAAGAAGATCTTATTGCTAATTTGCGTTTAGGGTTTATGTTTTAAAACCCATGATTGATACCATGGGTTATCTTTGCGCACTATTATACTTTTACTTTCTCCGGTGATGGTTTTATAGCCTTTTGCCCGCTTTTTACGATGGCCATTTTGGTTTTTAATTTTAAGAAGGGTTTTTCAAAATAGTTGTAAGAGGTGATAGAGACTCCAAAGGTTAATCCTATGGACAATGGGTAGACCAATAGGTTGAATAGCAAATTATCGGAGATATTTAAATGCATCAATAAGCTAATTGCCAGGCTAATACAGACCGTGTGGTACATATAGATGCCGTAGGATACGTTGCCCATATAGTTGTAAAAGGCATTCTCCATTTTGAGAAAATAGCTTGTATTGCAAGAGAGGTTAATGATAAACAAAACATATACCATTGCCTCTAACACTGGAAATCCGGGAAAGTGCAGCGGATTAAATAACAGAGCTATCGTCATGATAAAACTTAAAATTCCAGTGGCCGGGTGCATGACGAATGACAGTATGGAATGCCGGTTAAACAGAACGTATGCGCCAATAGCTCCCACTGCCATTTGTTCGATCAAGAGCAAATCCCAGAACTGCTTTCCCATCTTTAAGATAAATACGGTCTGTTCATTGAGTCCATCGGTCAACAGTAATCCACTTAAACAGAAGGTGATCGTGAGTTTGAAGAATATAAAGATTATTAGGGCTTTCAATAAGTGCTTGCGACAGAGCCAAATGAACCAAGGCCATATCAGATAGAATTGTTCTTCCACACCGATAGACCAAGCTTGATTAAGTCCCGGAATTTGATGAGATGCATCCATTAACCGCATCACATTGGGCAAGATGCCCAGATAAAGAGGCAACTTTAAACCCATCCGATCAAAGGCATGTTCGTTTACCTCAAAACCAATGATATAGGGGAGCAGGCAGGTAGCCAGGAATACGATAAAGAAATACAAGGGCCAAATCCGGAGAATACGTCTTAAATAGAATTTTTTGAATGCTACGGTTTGGGTTTGCTGCATTTCGACAAGCAAAAGATAAGTAATCAAAAAGCCGCTGAGTACAAAAAAGATGGATACGGCATTGTGTCCCAGACGGTCAATCAAAAGGCTATTTCCCCAGATATTTGGCAAGCCAAACCAGGATTTGTACTGTTCTACATGGTGTAAGATCACTGCCGAAGCAGCAAAAAAACGAATGCTATTCAGCCCGGGGAAGTAGATTTTTTTGCGATTCATGTAAAGTAGGTATCTGCACTGTGGTTGATTGGGCAGCAATGTTATTGACCGCACTTCGGATATCCTAAACCGTTAAATAATATTAACGGGGATAACAGGAGAAAAAGCAGAACCACATAAGTACGGTAGAGCACATAAGGATTCAAGGAGTGGGTAAGGAGGGAGAGAATACTATGAACCCTTCCCTCCTTTACTCCCCCAGTCCCTCAATCCTTCAATCCTTTCTTTCACTCCCTCAACCCTTCGTTGCTTCACTCTTTTCCTTCAACCCTTCATTCCCTCAATCCTCCAATCCCTTCAATAAGGTTGTCTTCCAAATTCCGGTCGATACGGTAGCGATTCGGGTCAATCATGATGTATGCCGGCTTTTCGCTGGTCATAAATTGAATTTGACAGAAATCCTGCTGCAAGTGGAATTTTTGAATAAAGGTCATATTTTGATTCTCCCGCTGCGGATAGTCCGAATAACAAGCGATTTCAATCCATTCGTTGATTGTTTCCTTGAGTTCTTGATGACTGTTATTTTTTAATACGGTTTTCACAGCCTGTACATCCAAGGTGACTTCGAATTGTCCGTTTTTGGGTTTGATTGCTACTTTTGACAATTTAAAATCATGAAAAACCACTCGCTTGAACAAATCATCGATGATTGGAATTTGTGAGGTATCAGCCACTTGGTAAAGTTCGTTCAAAAAATCAATGGAAGTAGGTTTGTGCGGATAGCCAAATTTTTCCAGCATATTTTTAAGCACTGTATTCACTTTGTCTTCCCCGATGAAGTTGCGCAAAGCCATCATCGTATACAACCCTTTTCCATAGTAAACATATGGTTCGCTTCCTGTCACTTGATACAATGGACTTTCAGAAAGTTGATTATTAGTACGGGAACGCAAATAAATATCCAGGGCAAAATCTACTTCATCATTGCCACTGTAAGTTCCGTACATTTTTTCGTAAATGGCATTTTCTGAATATTGTGCAAGTACCTCTGTGAGCAACTTACTTCCCCGGATATAGTTAGGCTCTAAGCAATAGCCCCAGTATTGGTGCGACAATTCGTGCAGATGTCCCTTGGCAAGCTCATTCCGTCCGGAAGAAGATGCTTTCATATGAAACATCCGGTTTTCTACTGCGAAATGCATTCCCGGATAGGCCGAACCGTGGGATTGCCGGCTGGAAAAATAGGGAACCTCTACCACTTTGTAGGTTTTGAACGGGTAAGGCCCGAATTGCTCCTGGCAGTAATCAAACCCATGACGGAGGGCGTCTACAATCCGTTCATTATCGCCATGGTGGTCGGGGTGGTGATAAATGAGTAAGTCAATGCCTTGATGCTGATAACGGGCCAAGGCATAATCAGCTGCAGCAATGGCAAACTGCCGGGCGATTTTCCGGTCGGTTTTATAATGAACATAGCGCCTGCCTTTTTTCACCGTCTCACTTAGCAAATCGCCTACGGTAACAGCCGTTTGGTTTTCCGGTGTAGAAATGAGGGCTTCGAAATACAAGCCATCTTCGCTTTGCCGGGAAGGGCTGTTTTCCGGGTTCGTTTTCACCAGGGGAGCCAAACCTCTTTTTTCTCGCTCTTTTTCATTTTGAATCTCATGATCAGATAAGTACCCGAAAAAAGGAAGATAATCTTCCAGCTCAAAGAATGTCCCGCCTTGCGTGATGTAATGTTCCCCGTCCAGGCGGTCGAAGGGCGAACGGGTAATGGTCACTTCAAACTCCAAACGGGTAGTTTCATGAGGTTTTAAAGGAGTATGAAGCTGAAACCAATAGATCTGATCGGCTAAGTTTTCCTCCAGAAGTTTTCCGGCCGGGAGCGATACCGTATGGCGAATACGGTTGATATGCGGCAGGGAAATCATCAGCTTTTCGATGGGTTTATCGTGTTTGTTTTCAACCAAATAATGTCCTTTTGCCTGGTATCGATGTTCTTCCGGGTAGATATCTATTGCAACATTGACTTGCGTAATGGTAGGTTGGAGTAAATCTGCAAATTGAGAATACTTCTTCTCATACTCAGCCTTTTCGTTCAGCGCTTGTTCTTTTCCGGTAAATTTGCTTAACCCATTCGTTTGATAGAAAATATACCCCCCGCTTAAGAGAAACAGACCTCCAAACAAACAGAGAAGCATCTTTGATTTGGGGGAAAGTACTTCTGCTTTTTGCAGGTTGCCCCGTTTCCAAAACCGGATGGTCAATATCCCGGTAAGACCCAAAAATGCTCCCCAATACATATGGTACCAATTGCTGGCTTCGGCATGGTAGATAGTATTGGCCATGGCGGAAAAGATAAAATCAGGTTGGTAACCAATCAGTGTAAGAGGATGGGTGAAAGGGGTATAACTGATCAGCCTGGGAAGCAGCAAGAGAATGGCCCCCAAAGCAATCCCAACGGCTTTGTTCGGGGCAAACCTCTGTATAAAAAAGGTCAAGCCTCCAAATAAAAGGAGTGGCAACCCAATGTTCTGAAGGGCGATCAGGTACAAATGCGGTTTGATAGCATAATATCCTTGAGAAAGTTGCAAGGCGATAGATGTAAGGCATATGGAAGCAATCAGCGTCAGGCAAATCATGGCCAATGCCAGTAATTTAGAGAGGTAAAGGGTGACACTGGAAACCGGAGTGGCATCGGTCAAAAAGCTGATTTTAACAGCGCGTTCGTTCCAATAAAGCTCAACCGTGAAAAATACGGAAATAAGCATGCCCAGATTTAGCAAGTCACTTTGAAAGAGTTCCAGAATCAACTCGGTGGATGGGTAGAACGCTTCCGTTCCCATACTTCCCCGGTGAATCCGCTCAAACAAAGTCAGGACATTGAAGAGCATGATGGCTATCAGGATGATGAGAAAAGGCAGGCCTTTTAAGACGGTCAGGTATTCGATTTTTATCCGGGAAAACAAGGACAAAAAATGAAATTTCAGAGAATTTGTCTTTACCGGAATTCTGACGTAGCGTAAGGGTTTTTTGAGGGTTTTCTCCTGTTTTTTGGGTTTGTCGGAAGCTTTTTGAAAGATTTTAAAAGAGAAGAACCGGTAAGTAACGGCAAACAACGAAAGCGCGATGGTCAGCCAGAAAAGACGGTTGTAAAGAAAGTTGCCGGACAAACTGGGCAACATGGTATTTTTTTGATCCACCGACCAGTAGGCAGTTTGTTGAAAAAGAGCCATAGGCCCGTAAGGATCTAACAAAGTGGCCAACCCTGATCCTTGTTCCAGCAAGGGATTGTAGGCCGCCATCAGGGGGGAATTCCCTAACAGGGAACCGAAAAAGTAACAGATATACACCAGGAGGATGACGATGTACAGGTAAACGGTTTTTTTGGTAAAAACCGCAGCACTGAAAATAGCCGCACTGCATAACAAAGTATTCGGGACCATCAAAACCAAAAATCCATAGGCATAATATTCCAGATGAAAGGGGCCGATTCGCTCCGGTTCTATTCCATACAAAGCCCCGATCATTGCCACGATGGCAACGAAATGTACCAACAAAGCCATCAAGAATAACCCGGTAAAGCGAGTCGTCAGATATTGAAACTTATCCACCGGAGTACAGAAGATTAGAGATTCCATTTTATATTGGTGATCTCTGAGTAGGGCAGAGGCGCCCAAAAAACCTACGACCAGTATAGTGGCTGTGGTGAGGATGGAAGTTCCGTGAAGAATGGCATAGGTAGAATTGATAAAATAAGCTTTTTCCCCGGCATTGCTCACCAGCACGGTTCCGTTAAGTATTGCTAATGCCATGACAATCCAAAAGACCGGTTGCCGGACATAATAGTTTATTTCAAAAGCCAACATCTTGTTAAACATGTACCCCTCCTTTTTCATGTTGGTGTTGGTACAAAGTGGCAAAGTACACATCTTCCAGGTCGGCTTCGGCCGGTTCAAAACCCAGTTCGGGTTGGTAGTCGGCAAGTACTGCAATTTGGGTTTTCCCCGAAATCAAGCGGGTAGAGATTACTTGCATTGATTGTTGGTAGTGAGGCAATTGTTCTTTCGAAATCATTTTATGCCAGATGTTACCGTTGAGTGCTTCCACCAGTTTATTGGGGCTTCCGTACAACTTTATTTCTCCGGCAATGAGAATCGCCATTTTGGAACAGAGCTGACGGACATCCTCTACGATATGGGTGGAGAGAATGACCACGATGTTTTCCCCGATTTCGCTTAACAGGTTGTGAAAGCGGTTGCGCTCTTCCGGGTCAAGGCCTGCGGTAGGTTCGTCCACAATGATTAATTGCGGATTGCCCAACAGCGCCTGAGCAATGCCGAAGCGTTGGCGCATTCCTCCGGAAAAAGTATTGACCGATTTGTTCCGTACCTGATAGAGGTTGGTTTGCTGCAAAAGCGCTTCCACCTGTTCTTTTCGTTCTTTTTTATGGAGAACTCCTTTTAGCACTGCCAAGTGATCTAGCAGGTTATACGCTGAGATTTTGGGATAGACGCCAAACTCTTGCGGCAAGTATCCCAGGCATTGGCGGAGGACGTTAGGGTTTTGAAGGATGTCTTTATTGTCGAATAAGATTTGCCCGTGAGTAGGCTCCTGAAGAGTAGCCAAGGTTCGCATTAAGGTAGACTTCCCGGCACCGTTCGGCCCCAAAAGGCCGAACATGCCAGGTTCGATGTCAAGCGTGACCGACTTTAGCGCCTGAACACCGTTAGGGTAAGTTTGTGATAGATTTCTGATGGTAAGCATATGGTTCGTATTCCTAATTTGATCCAAAAGTATAGGATTTTATCTGGTTTGACCGATGACAAATGACGAACAACCATTTAAGCCTGTCGAACGACAAGTGCCGTTGTGAACAGCCGTTTCCCCGGTGTCAATTGCTTGAGGAAGATGCTTGAAAACAAAGCTAAAAATGTACATTTGCTGTAATACAAAGAACGTGTCTTACAATGTGATTACTGACTAACAGTCAGGGTTGAAGAGTTGTTGTTCTTCTTTGTTGCCTTGACATGAATACTTTTGCGAACGTTGTGAAAAACTCTTATCCATCTTAAAAAATAGTTAAAGTACATCATTCTTGTGAATGTTTGTAACTCCTTAAAATGAATTCTATCCTCAAAATATCCCTGTTGGCGGGCGTTTACATATTGGCTTTGGTGCTGATTTACCAAGTGGAAAATAGTGATTTGATGCTGGTGTTTCTGTCTTTATCCCTGATGGTACCGGTGATTTACTTGGTGCACGACCGCTATCGACAAAAGGAAAAAATCAGTAAACTGCAAGAGGAAACCCTCAAAGCCGAATTGAACTTATTAAAAAGCCAGATCAACCCGCATTTTTTCTTCAATACCTTGAATAACCTGTACGGACTGGCCGTAGAAAAATCGGACCTTACCCAGGAGGTGATTTACAAACTTTCCGAAATGATGCGCTTCACCATTTATGAGGGACGAAAACACACGGTTTCGGTGAAGGACGAAATTGCCTATCTGGAAAATTTTATTGAACTGCACCAAATCCGTCAGAAACGGGCCGTAGATATACGTTTTGAGAAAGAGATTGAGGATGAAAAACAACGCATCCCGCCTTTATTGTTTATCAATTTATTGGAAAATGCCTTTAAACATGGAGTGAATACTCTGATAGAAGGGGCTTATATCCATTTTACCTTGAAAACCCACCGGCATTTTATACATTTTGAAATGGAAAATAACTTCGAACCTTTGGAAAAACCTTCCAAACGGCCAGGCATTGGAATCGAAAACCTGAAAAGAAGGTTGGCTTTGTTATTTCCGGGAAAACATACCTTTACCAACAGCCGGCAAGAAAAGACTTATACCACCACCGTAACGATAACGCTCCGATGAAGATAAACTACCTGATTATCGATGACGAACCGATTGCTCATACCTTGATAGAAAAGTATTGCAAAGAGTTGCCTTTTATGCACCTTATGGGTAATTGTTATCATGCTTTGGAAGCTATTCCATTATTAAAAACACAGCCGATAGATCTGGTTTTTCTGGATATTAAAATGCCCCGGGTAACGGGCTTTGATTTTCTGAAAAGCTTGTCGCAACCCCCTCATGTCATTGTGGTATCTGCACATAAGGAATATGCCTTAGAGGGATATGAATACAACATCACCGATTATTTGTTAAAACCCTTTTCTTTTGAGCGTTTTTTAAAATCCGTCCAAAAGGTAGTGGATGCGCTTTCCGATTCGGAAATACCTGTGAATCAGCCGGACAGGAGTATCTTTATTAAAGATGAGAAAAAACACCACCGGGTGGGTTTGCATGAGATTGTCTATATCGAAGCCAAAGGGAATTATTGCCTGGTAGTGTTGAGCAGCTCGAACATCATCACCCCGATGAAGATTTCCGATTTCGAACGCTTGCTCCCGGCAGAAGAGTTTTTCAGGGTACACCGTTCCTTTATTGTTTCCAAACATTTTGTCAGCCTGGTGAAAGCCTCTGAAATTCACCTGGGCGAAAAAGTGATCCCGGTAGGCAGGGTGTACAAACCAAACATAGAGCGTATTTTGATTAACTAATAGTAAGCTTACAGGATCGTTTCCCAAGGTTGGCCGGATGTTTATCAAATCAAGTGTGCTTTTCCAATCGTTACCAAGGCATTCGATAACTCTCCCGTAATCGAATGACTATATTTTTTAGGATGATTGCCAAAGAAACAAACCCATTCATTCGTCAAATTGACTTTTGATGGATAATTTTGCTTGAGTACCAAATTATATGTATAAATGTATCTTGCCGATCACTCCTGTAAGTCCCTTGTAGTGGATATCTTAAGCAAGTCTTTTGACAAAAATCAAAGCATTCTCTATGTGGTAAAGGATGGCGTGTCAAGAGCCAGAAACATCCGGAAGTTGATGGAGTATTCTTTTAATATTTGTCTGGAATACGGGGAAGTGTGGTTATCTGAGGACCGGAAAGCTTGTTGCCTGATTTTACTCCCGGATAGAAAAAAAAGCAGTGTGAAGCGTATCTTTTGGGAGGTGCAATTGGCTTTTCATATTAATGTGTTAAAAACGCTTAAACGGGAAGCCCGGATCAAGAAATACCATCCCGACATACCTTTTTGCTATCTATGGTTTATTGGTGTAGATCCTGCTTCTCAAGGCCAGGGGATTGGAAGTCAGTTGTTGGAAGAAGTGATCCGGGAGTATGAAAAAAGAGAGCGGCCCGTGTATCTTGAAACTTCTACGTTACAAAATATACCTTGGTATGAGAAAGCCGGTTTTGAGGTTTTTCGTGAAGTGGAGCTTAGTTATAAACTGTTTTTGCTCAAAAGAGAGCCTTGCCATATCTAAAAGCAGGAAAGGCTCTCTTTAGAAACATGTTCTTAGCGGATAATTTTAGTGTCTACTATTTTGAATCACTTTCCGGACAAATGCATAAATTAAAGGGTTGGGTTCTTCGTAAGTGGAGGTGAGAGCCGGTTGAAACAAAGTGCCTAAAAAGAAGGGATGTTGCTCGACTTCAAATGCTCTGACTTGTCCATCATCGGATAAGGCTGTTATTTTAAGTCCTTGTGTTTTTAAGGTGGCTTGGTATTGGCAATTCAATCCGTAGTTGCAATAGTATCGCCCGGTTAGTTTTTCTTTTCGAATCGTATCAAACAAAATGGAATTTGTATTGACGAGGGTCAATTCTTCTTCTTGTTCTACCAGCGAACAATTTAATTTTGAAATTAGTAAATCGCTTGCATCAGGGTTGATTTCCTCATGGTCGGCATTGGCAATTCCACAGACATTTCTGGCAAACTCCAGAAGCATATGTTGAAAGCCTCCGCAGTTACCGAAAACCGGAATGTTGTGCTCCCTGGCATACCTGATGGCGTCCAATACATTGTGGGTGTTTTTATACGGTGAACCCGGGGCAATCCATAGGCCTGCATACTGATGGTTGAAGGCCGACTTGGCCTCAAAAGTATCCGTACTTACCCAATCAAACCGGAGATCTTCCTCAAACAATTTTACAACTTGTTTTATACTGTCGTCTAAAGCTTGATGAGTGGAATGATTGGGGTTATGATCTCCTAGAATGGCAATATGATACCTCATTGAAATAGTGTATAGTTTAAGTGGATAAATTTTTATCACTAAAGAAATCCGGTTCCCAATACCCAAGTGATGAATGTCCTTGCCGGGTCATTTACTTTTATGGCATTCATCAAGAATAGAATACAAAAAGGAGGGCAAAGAATTCTTTAACGCTCACCTAATCAAGATTCGACCACTACCCAGTTAATGTCTGCTGACAGGAAATGATCGGATTTGTTTTCCCGGATGCCTAAGAATCCGGAAACGAAACTCATAGAAATATTGCTACCCGAATAATTCCATTTGAAGGGAACCACAGAACGCCCTCTGGGAAAGTCGTCAAGTTTCGATCGGAAATCCTCATTCCCTTCTAGTCTTGGATTTCTTATCTGATCTTTTTGCTTGGTGGATTGCGCTTTGATATAAGGGAAAAACAAAGAGATCCAACCCGTTACAAATGGGCCGCCCGATTCATTATTTTCTTTATAAATGGAATTCCAGAAGTCGCGATCCGTTTCTCCGTTGATTGCCCGGATGATTTTTTCAACAAGGGGGTAAATCCGGTTGATCCACCAATCCAAGTGATACTGTTTAAGTGCCGTTAAGGCGGTTAATATGCTTTCATAGTCTTCCTGAGTACCCGTTATTTTGATTTCCGGAATCCCACATAAAGACACAAATTCGTAGTCGAAATAGTGGGACATAGTATCCATGAAAACGATTTCGAAAGCAGTGGTTTCTTTGAGGGTCGAGGTTGAAAAAGTTAAGACGGTATTATCGTACAAATCTTTCCCAATGATCCGGTTAATTTGCCGGGAGAACTCCGGGAAAATCTCTTCCCAAGGGTTTTCCTTACCTTTTGCAAAATCGTCTCTTTGTACCTGAAGGGTTTGCTTTTCTTCAAGCCCTGGGAAGCGCTCTCTAAAATACTCGGGATTGAGCTTTACATGTTCCGCAAAGCCCTGACAGATCAGCAACCATAGATGGTCGGGCGAAATGGCAACCGGTTTGTGTTGGTTAAATGCCATTTGAAGCATTAATAGAAAGTGGTTGGTACCAACCACTTCTTGATGAAGTTTGATATATGCAGGGTCATTGTTAAGCGAAGTGGCTTCCATCTTTCTGGGTGTCATTGTTCCCAAGAGCCCTTTTCCGGAAATTGTATTAAATTCCGTTGGGTTGATTTCCACATCAGCGGCTTTCACAACCACACCCTTATCCGAATTTTGATTCATATGTATCTTTTTTATGATTATGGCCTGGTTTGAACAAAGGATTAAATTTTCAAAGATCCAGACCCCTATACCGTAATTTGAAACTTAACCGAAAATAGGCATCTTTTCAAAAAAGGCCCTTGAAACAGTGGCCGAAAATAGTAAAAGACCGGTAAAAAAAATGACCGATGCAAAAATGCATTCCAAAAGGAAAAATTTATTCAGTACGGTCCGGTTTTCGGTTTTTAGATACCCCGTGAGTAGTTGCAAGGAATTTCTTGATTTCAGGTATAAATAATAACCGATAGCAAGAAAGATCATACCCATCATACTATTGATGAAGGCTTGACTTATTTCGTTAAGCATGCTTCCTATGATGATAATTCCGGTCATACACCAGAGCAAAGCTCCGGCTAAAGAAATAACGCGATATAGTTGAGTTTTACCTTTCATTTACCGGGTTTGTCAAAAGTCGAGTAGATGCCATTGAATTTATGGATTGAAGAGCATCTACTTGACTTTACGTTTAATTACTCAAATGGGTCAGGCGGCCTTGTTCGTCAAATTCCGCCCGTACGGTTTTACCGTCTTTCAGACCCTCGATACTGTGGGCATCGGTTTTAAGCTGAAAGCCTCTGTCAATCAGGTAGTTTTTAAACGCTTCCCGGTGATTGATATCGATACTTCCGATCAGTTGAGGGAAGGTGGTGAAGATTTTTTCAGGATAGTTGTAGTTGACGTCCGGTATTTGATCGCTCTGTATCGTGACGACCAAGGTGCCTTTTCCGTAGTTGGCCAAATAATAACTACTGGCTCCAAACAAACCGGAGGCAATCATACCAATTTTATGCTCAAAGTTATCCCCCACGGCAAAATGAGCCTCGGTAAGTTCTTGAATATTCAGCTTTTCCCCCAAAGCCTTTAAGGCATTGGATTGTTCCAACAGGTTTTCGGGAATACCGCTTTGCGTATTGGCCCAGCCCCACATCCAGGAATTGTCTCCAAAGGAAAGCGATCCGATGACCTGCACCGGAAAAACCAGCTCTTGCCCGAAGGAGATGCAACCTGCATTCATGTCGAATTGCCAGTGATTTTCCCCGATTACCTCTGAGAGCAAGAATTGTTTTTCAAATGCAAGCGCTCCATGCTGTTCGAATAATTCTTCAAAGGATTGTGCTTTGGTTTTTTCGAGTGAATTAAAATTCGTTGTGTCCATGATGGTTTTAGTTTGAATTTATCTTGTAAAATGATAAAAATTATCTCCTAAAGGTTCAAGCATGTAAAAACACATACTGTCCATTTTTACGGTACCTGGGCTATAAATGATGCCTTCTTCCCCATGCATTGCCGATACTTGCCAACAATAGCAAATTTCATTTTTGTAGAAAAAATATCACAGATCTGGTAGAGCTTCATTTTTTGGATGATATTTAAAACTTGACTACTGTCGATCTCTATGTTTTTGGAAATAAGTAAGCTATCCAAGTTGGAATAGGGTGTTTTGTCAGCTTCCTCATAGTAATTCTGATAAAAGCCAAGCAAAGGTTTTTGTCCGTGGGTTCGCTTTTTTACGTTGATGACCAATTTGTCAATGAGAATATAGTCTTCATGCGGAAGATAGGCAATGTTTTGAGTGCTATCCAGGTTTTTGGCAAATTGATGCAAATCTTGAAATGCTACTTTCTTAATCAGCGAACGGCTATTTATTCTGACAGCGTTTGATTTAAAAATAATAATGACAATCCGTATTCTTGCCAGTAGCTCAGGTAAGCGTGCAAGCGACTAGTATTCTATCAAAGATATTGTTTTCAAAATATCTTCTGTTGAGTTTGTAGCAGAACTCGTCCAAGTAGTTCTGTAAGTATTCCGTCCGGGTCTGTTGATATATCCCTTGT
>NZ_JBDKWZ010000025.1:0-85318 GCF_039710355.1 Rapidithrix thailandica
GGGAGACCAAGAGACTGTCGCCAGAGAGGTGAATGCTTGGCAAAATGACCGCAACAACAAAGAAAGTCGGATAAACTGGCAGTTTACCACCAAGGAATCTAGAGTGAAACTAAAAAGACTTTATCCGTCATTTAATGATTAACATAACACTAGTGGAACAGGTATTCTCATGAATGATTTACCGTAGCATTATTTAATTCTTTGGATACTTATCTGGCTTATTACTCATAGAAAAGCTCCGTAACTTTGCTAGGAAAGTTACCTATAGATGATCAGAAAATATACCATCTCCAGTTCAAAAAAGTCGAAACACCTTATCCCCCAACATGCGTTTTCATTTCCATATCCCTCAATCCACTTTGCGGCATGCAGTAGATTATCTGTATTTCAATCAGGCAAAAAGCTTTGAAATGAAGCGTACTGCCTTGCCTGTTTTTCATCAGGAATTGGTTTTCAATTTGGGAGAGGGGTTTGAAGTTTGCGACTTCCATGAAACTTACAACACCGGAAACTATCACTCATGGTTGATGGGCTTACATACACGCCCTGTGAAAACCTCCGTCAAAGGCAAACATTTATCCATCGGGATTCTATTCAAACCTTGGGGCTTGTATCAACTTTTTGGCATCCATCCCAGTGAACTCTCCAACAATGTTTTGGACAGTCGTTTACTGTTAAACAGTTCGTTGGAAACCTTTGTAAAGGAACAATACGATAATTCCTCCCCCGGTCAATTCTTGCATTTGTTAGAAGAATTTCTGGTGAAAAATTTTCCTCAACAAGCCCTCAGAACGGAAGTCATCCGGTCCATTGATGCCATTGAAGGTAGCCATCTGCAAAGAGGAAGTATCCAAAAGCTCTCCCGGGAATTGAATCTCAGCCCAAAATCGTTTATTCAAATCTTTAACAAAACCATCGGTTTAAGCCCTTTGCAATACTTACATTTGAAAAGGGTCCATACCGCCATTGGGCACCTCACCCAATGCCCGGAGAAGTCCCTGACATCATTGGCCTACGAACTCGGCTTTTACGACCAGGCTCACTTTACCAAAATGTTCAAAAATTTCTGCGGAGAAACACCCAAAGCCTTTCGTAAACGCCAATTTCAACAAGGGTAAATTTTATACAATTTTAAATTTCAACACTTTCAAATCTTTGCAGCCGGAAACTAATCATTCCCTGCAAATGAAAAACGTATTGAGAAAACTTGTCCCCGATACCACCGCATTGCTGTTAAGACTTCTTTTAGGTGGAATATTTGTATATCATGGAAGCAACAAATTAGTAACTTTCCAAGAACAGCTCCCCTATTTCCCCGACCTAATAGGCATTGGCGCAAAAACTTCGTTCGTGTTGGTCATCTTTGCCGAGTTGGTTTGCGGGGCACTTGTAGCTCTTGGACTTTTCACCCGTTTGTCAGTCATTCCTATTGTTTTCACCATGGCAATTGCCTTTTTTATCGCGCATGCCAACGATCCGTTTGCCCAAAAAGAACTGGCTTTCATCTTTCTGCTACTCTCTATAGTAGTTTTCGCATCGGGTAGCGGTAAATATTCTATAGATCAATTCATCTTCAAAAAATCATGAGAAAAACCACTTTATACATCGCCATGAGCCTGGATGGTTATATTGCACAGCCCAATGATGATTTACGTTTTTTGTCCATCGTACAAAAGGAAGGAGAAGACTATGGTTATGCCAAGTTTAACAGTACTGTGGACACAGTCATTATGGGGCGCAAAACGTACGATTGGGTCATGAAAAATGCTACTGAATTCCCGCACACGGATAAACAAGCCTTCATCATTACCCGTACCCCCAAAGCTGCTATCGGCAATACAAGCTTTTACTCCGGAAGTTTAAAAACGTTAGTTCTCAAACTAAAGCAAGAAAAAGGAAAAACAATTTTCATTGATGGCGGAGCGGAAGTTGCCAATTCTTTGATGAAAGAACAACTTATTGACGAACTGATCATTTCCATCATTCCGGTTTGCATAGGAGAAGGCATACGCCTCTTCAAAGACGGTCGCCCATGGACCCACTTACAACTACTGGAAAGTAGAACATTTGAAAGTGGCCTGGTGCAATTGCATTACCAATGTATGAAAAAGGATTGAAGGACTGAAGGATAGAGGGACTGGGGGATTGAAGGGTTGCAGAATGGGTGGTATGATTTTACCTGTTTTGTAACTTTGGCCATTTAAAGCATTCAAGCTTGTAAACTTGAATGCTTTTTATAATTTAGCTTTTCTAGTAACTGATAAAGTTGTTCTACGTTCATGGTTGCCCATTAAAACAATGGCATTTTTTCTTTCCCTGAAATAACGGTATAGCTCCAATGATTTATTCCCTCTATCCACAATATCCCCCAGAGAGATGATTAAATCTTCATCCCTTACCCCGATTTGTTCAAGGAGTTGTCTGAATTCATCATAACAACCGTGAATGTCTCCGATGACAATTGTTCGTCTCATCTCAGTGTTCTTTTGGCTTACCATTTATCCAGAAGTATCTATAAGAAACGGCTTGGAAAAACTTCCAAACCGTTCTTAAAGGTATACAATAGAAATTGATTTGTCTATGAAGTGATTTAAACTTATAGTTTTTGACCGAATCGGCTCATCAAGGCACTTTTTGGAGAGAATAGCCAAAGCTATTGTTGAAAAAAGTAACACAGAGGAGGCGTTTTTGAAACATTTTTTAGCAAAAAGAAAAAGGTTAATTCACTTCTATATTCCTTTCACTGCTTTCCAAGCTGAGTTTAACAGAATGGCTGATAAAAACAGCCCCAAGCCAAAAATAGTATGTGTGATCAGACTCTTTAACCGTGCAATGTTCGGATCGGGCAGATTGGAAGCGGCCACACCGACCCCTAAGCCCGGTTGCATAATGAAAAAGGGAGCTGCAACGGTAAGAATCCCAATGAGTAAAGCCGGTACAAGTGTAGGCTTTTGTAACCAACTCTCTCCAAAAACCCCCACCAACAACAAGGCAAAAGAAATTCCGATGAAGTAATGAGCCATCCAACCGATGGTTAATTCATACATCACCGGCTCAGCCTTGGCTATACTTTCATGAAAAAACTTGCCTTTGGGGAAATGCCCGATCCAACGTCCTACAAAACGGTAATCAAGCGATTTGATATTAAAGAGGAATTTCAGGATAATTGCCCAAAGATCCATGGTGAGGGTGGCACCAATTCCGATAGTTATTGTTTTAATTAGTGTTTCCATATGCTGATTGATTTATAGATTTGTTCATATTGCTTAATGATGAGGCAAAACTATCAATAATTCTTATTAATGCAATCAAGTCGCAATAATAAATTATGAAAAGAAGAAACACGCAATCAAAACAGGAGATATTAAACGTACTAAAAGAATCGGGAAAAGCCTTAAGCCATGATATGATCCAGTCGGAAATTCCTTCCAAAACGGACAGGGCCACCATCTACCGCGTTCTCAACCGCTTTTGTGACGATGGAATTACTCACCGGATTGTGGGAGATGACGGAAAACAGTACTTTGCCCTTTGCTTGGATTGTTCCCAAAAAAAACACAAACACAATCACTTTCATTTCCGCTGTATAGAATGTGGGAAAGTGGAATGTTTGGAAAATGAGATTACCGTTCCTTTGCCGGAAGGATATGTTTCTCAAAGCTTCAACGGGTTAATTTCCGGTCTTTGCAAGGATTGTTCAAAGCTATAGAACTAAAAAAGGCTCGTACCAATGACGTTGCGGGCCCCTATCTCCTCTTTTTCTCTTACTTCCTGAGCTTACCCCGTTCCCTAATTATTGAATTGACGAAGATGGTGATCGGCATGTTTATACGCTAAATACCCGACTTGTTCCGGGGTCAACTTCCCGAAAAAGGGATGTACAATACTTGGGATAGAATAGTTTTCGTATTCTCCGATCAATTCCAGCCATTTTTGTTTTGTACCGACAATGTCTCCTTCCGGCTCTTTGACGATAAAACCCCGGCTGGTCGGAACATTCTTCTTAATGGGTTGGTCGTCCCGGATAAAATCTTTCAAAGCCACTTTCCCAAACAGACGACCCAGCAATGATCGTCTGAAAGTTTTCTTTGCCAAGGCCATTTCGTCCCAAAGGATACAATGCTTCATCATCTGGTAAAGATTCATTTTGCCCCATTGCGCCTTGTCCGTTTCGTCAAGTGCGTGAATTCTTCGAATCAAATCCTCCCGAAGTGCTGTGTCAAATATCGTTTTCATCTTATTGTTTTTGTTGTAATGAAAACCAGTTTCCCGAGTCATCTTTGAAAAAAGCTTCCGTGCCGTAAAACTCTTCTTTGGGGGCTTTGATAAATTCCACACCCTTGGCTTTTAGCTCCTCGTACGTTGCATAAATATCGTGACATTGAAATACCCCGGTACCAAACGTTCCCTTCTTGATCAGTTCCTTCATCGTTTTCACCGTTTCCTCTGAAAACATGTTTCCTGCAGAAATCGGAAATAATACGATTTCAAAATCCGGCTGCTCGGGAGGGGCTACCGTAAGCCAACGGGCATCTTTCCCCATCGGAACATCGGAAATTACTTTAAAACCAAGTTTATTGGTATAAAAGTCATAGGCACTGTTTTGGTCAAGCACATAGACGGTGACATGATTCATTCTTGCTATCATGAAATTCTATTTTTAGGTTGAACGATAAGGCAAAGGTCTGAAACGGGGAAAAAAATCACTTCTCCAAAATTGCTATTCTTCCAGCCAACCATTTTGATAGGCAAAGCAACCGGGTACAAATTTCAAAGGCGTTTGTGAAATTTGTTTTTTGCGTTGCTGCTGTTCCCTTAAATAAGCGGAAGGAGCTTTGCCCACGATCCGTTTAAAAAGTCCGCTAAAGGAACTCAAGCTTTCAAACCCTACCAAATAACAAACTTCCGACACCGGTTTATTGGCCTGTAGCAATTCCATGGCTTTTTCAATTCGCACGGAAGTTAAATATTGGTGCGGGGTCTTTCCATAAATTTTTTTGAAAAGCCGGATGAAATGAAATTTTGAAAAATAGGCTTCGTCTGCAATATTATCCACCTCTATACTGCCCGCATAGTGCTTGTCAATAAAAAGTTTTGCCTGCACGATTCTCCGGTATAAATATACATTTTGATATTCTTCTTCTTCGGGCATTTTTCTTTGTTGAGTATTAAAATTACGTTAGGTAAAAAAATCACTGATTATAAGGAAAAATACAAGACATTCAGGAGTTTTAAAAGTTATTTTGCGCTAAAAGTTTTACGATAGTTTATTCCGGAATAGCACATGTTTAATATTCGTTGTGGGGCCGCTCCGCAGGAGGTGCTCCTTTTAGGGTAAAATTAAGACTTGACCTAAGTGAGATTGAATACAAAATGCATAAAAAATATTGATTGAAAATATAAACATATCTATAATACAAATCGTCAGAAGGCCTTCAGGCATCGGCTCTACGTTCTGATTTGCCACTCTTTTCAAAGATATTTGCCTGTTTTTTCAAGAAAAAACTCCCTAAAAGAAAACGTTTATACAACTAATAATCAATCACTTACCCGCAAAAAATACAGCATATTGCAAATAGCATTTATTCATTACCATCAAAAAGGTATTTTTATTTTTTGCATTTTAAAAAGTAAGTATGTAATATTGGGTACAAACAAATTAAAAACGACCAGAAAGAACCACCTATGAATATACTTTTCCCAATCAGGGAAAGTGAATGATCGGCACCTATTTCTTAAAATCCAATGTGGTAATAAGCAAAATTTGCCTTGGGGTAAAATAAAGGCTTGAAGTGCCTATGCTGTCATTTGGCAGGAAAACAAATTGCTGATGCCAGTTATAGTCATTTGAATTTCAAATATCTATAAGTAAAAAACCCTTCAACATTACCTAACTTACCAAGTTCAAATATGTATTCTGATACTAACAGAATAACAAAGTGGCCGGAGCTGAATAACTACAGACGAATTTCATGATGCAAAAAAGCCTTAGATAAGGTTGGTTTTTAGGTGTATTGAATCCTTGGGTTGAGAGGCCCGGATGCCAACATCCTTTCACCTTCATACCTTAGAAGTGCTCAGAAATTACCTGTGATGCATAAAGCTCGATGGGCTGGAACCCGTATAGGTAGCGTAGCAATTCACAAAAGTCATATAGACTTTACCGTTATTTGATAACATCGTGCATCAGCACATCGGTATAGTGTAATGACGCTTTTGACTATAACACAATTTACAACTTACTTGAAAGCAATACTCATTTATCGTTTAATGCATAATTAACCACAACTAAACACTAACAGAATACCTTACCAAATCACAGTACTGATTACAAGACATACCAGCAGTATTTCTTAATCTGCCAACAATAGGCAGCAACACAATAAAGAAAGGGTTTAAAGATGCTAACGCTTTAAATTGCTTTGACCAATAAAATAAACAACTTAAAATTACCTAAAAAGTATGCTCCACCGATTTCTGATGTCTATTCTAGGGACATTTACTTACTATGCATTTTTTACCTTAGCATCTTATGCGCAAAGTCCACTCGCAAAACTAGAAGGGAAGGTTCTTTATTTCAAAGAGCCCATAGAGTTTGCACATGTGGCTCTTTATGCACTTGATAATGACAGTTTGCCGCTAACTTTGACGACCACCGATCCTTCGGGATTTTATACCTTATCGGTCAATGAAGGAGGGGAATACCTGTTAAAGGTAAGCTTTATTGGCTATCAACCGCACACCAAAAATGTTCAGTTACAAGCAGGTACAACAACCACTGAAAACATCGCATTGGAAACCGATTCCGAGTTTCTGGAATCGGTAGAAGTAGTGGGGGAAAAAGCAAGTGTCACCTATTTGCTGGACAAAAAAGTCGTTACGTTCGATGAAAAAATACTTGCCGGCACCTCTTCAGCCGCAGATGCCTTAGTCAAGGTCCCGGAAATCAATATTGATGCAAAAGGTAATGTCAAGATACGGGGCAATAGTGGCGTCACGGTTCTGATCAACGGAAAACCCAGTATGCTCTCTCCTGCCGACCTGATTGGCAACATGTCATCGGCCAGTATTTCTCAAGTCGAAATCATCACAACTCCCTCGGCCAAATACGACCCTGACGGTGCTGGGGGCATTATCAATATTATAACCCAACAACAACAGGATGTAAACATTAGTGGAAAGGCTACCGTGGGAGCCGGCTTGGATGAAAAGTACAATGCCAGCTTGAAGCTGGACTTAACCAAGGGGCGTTGGCATCACTTCTTTACAGCAAGTTTACGGCATGAAGATAATCCTGCGACCAAACAACGTGACTTTCTCAAAAAGGGAGAAACAGACTACACTACGTTCTCGGAGGAAGAAGAGCTGGCAAAGTTTGGAATGGTCCAACTGGGCACCGAATTTAAGATGGACAGTAGCAATTTGGTCTACTTAAGTTATCAGCATTCCAATTTGGACGAAAATACACCGGTCCGGTTCAGGAATATCGATGCGGAGGCAGCCTTGTCCGAAACGGGTAAGGGAGACCTTGATTTTGGTATGCTTGAAAATAAATTCCAGGCAGGGTATGTTTTTTCAGGTAAGAACAGTCACCTGAGTGCCGATGTCCTCTATTCGCTGGGGAAACTCCGGGTAAACTCTGAAAGTGAAAGCCGTAAAGAGGGGAACCATAACAATGCCTATTACACTTCCTCTCTAAAAAACGAGTCGGACTTTTATTTCTTTGATTATACGATTGATTACAGTTTAACTTTGGGAAAGTCCCTAAAAATGGAATTGGGACATGCCGGTGAGTATGTCAACACAGAGAACAACTATTCGGCAATTTTTCAAGAAACTCATTCCGGTATAAAGTATGATTACAAAGAAAGCATTCAAGCTCTTTTCACATTATTCACTTTCAAAAAAGGGAACTACACCTTTCAAGGAGGGCTTCGTTTTGAAAATGTGCTTCAGGAAGTTTCCACCATGCCGGCCGACCCCTATCAAAATTTATACCCCAGCTTGGGCATAGAGTATAAGCTCAGCGGCCAAAAATCCCTTTCGTTTAACTATAGCCGGAGAATTTCCCGGCCTGATCCTTTCCAATTTATCCCGCTTGAACGCCAAGTCAATAGCCGAGAAACAGAGTACGGGAACCCGGAACTGCAACCGGCCTATTCCAATAATTTGGAATTGGGCTACAAGCTATTCAATGATAAGATCGGGGTTAAAAGTACGGTCTATTTTATACTCATCAATGATTTAATCAACCGGGTTCTCCTTCAAGAAGAAAACCTGTCCAAAGTGACCTTCGAGAACATCGACCAAGCTGCTACCTTTGGAGTCAGCCTTTCGGCAGAAACCGAGCTGAACCAATGGTATAGCTTAGACGGAAGTATAGAAGTGCTCAATTACCGCTTGAAAGACGATACGTTTACAGAGTTGAATGATGATTACACATATGCCATTCTCAAGCTCAACCAGGTAGTTAGCTTTGGCCATGGCTTGAATTTACAGTTGAACGGAAGCTATACAAGCAATCATTATGAAGCACTTCGAGAGCTACGCTCCAGCTATCAACTGGGTGCTACGGTCGAAAAATCATTGTTTAACAAACATGCCAACCTTTCATTCAGTGTCAGACGGTTTGTGTATAGTGGGGAAAGAAGTACCCGCTATTCCGGACTCTACCAAATCAAAGAAGAGTATATTCCTCAAAATCCCATTTTCAGATTATCCTTTACCTATTCGTTTTCAAAAAATTAAATAGAATAACGTTCTTCTGAAATATACAGAATACCGTACACTTCTCTTAGTTATGCAGACCTATCACCCGACGATTTCACAGAATCTTATTCTGATGGACCAGATGGTTTCGCCCTCCTCTGCTAAATACAACATCGGTGGGTACGCCATTCTAAAAGGTTCTTTGAATATTCCGCTTTTTAAAAAAGCATTACATCACTACATCGAACATCAGGAAGGCTTCTCCACAATTTTTAACAATCCCTCTTTGAAAGGGCATACCGCTATGGTCAGAGGGCAAATCAGCCAGGGCTTTGTACTTGAGGAGCTCGATTTTACGCCCTCGAAACATCCTGAAACAGACGCGGAATGCTTCATGAAGGAGGCATTTTCCCAACCCTTCGATCTTAATGAAAAGCCCTTATTCCGGTTTTGCTTACTCAAGCTGAGAAAAGACCTTCACTATTGGTTTGCCTGTGTACATCACCTGATTGCTGACGGTTGGTCTTTTATGCTTTTACTAAACGGGGTTGCCGAAAATTACAGTAGTCTAAGCTCGGGCAAAAAACTACAAGAGGAACATTTGTACTATAGCCACTATGCCGAAGAGGATAAACTTTACTATGCCTCACCAAGCAGTCAAGATGACCGGGCATACTGGATGAAAGAGTTTAACCAAGCGTCTCAATCTCTTTTTACGCCTCAATCTGAATCCAAAAAAACGCATAAGGCCCAATCCGAGGTAGTATACCTCAACGAAGAGCAAGTTAAACACCTGCAAAATATCGCTCATCACCACAAGGTATCCTTGTACCAATTGGTATTATCTGTCTTGTTACTCTATTTTGGGAGATGTTCAGGGCATGAGGATCTCACCATCGGAATGCCTGTATTGAACCGTTCCCGCAAAGTGTACCGCAAGGTTTTCGGGGTATTCATGAATTTGCTAGCCGTCAAGTTTCCCTTAGCACCGGAGATGCGATTTGATCATTTCCTACAAAAGGTGAAAGGCAAAATGCGGGAAGTGCTCAGGCATCAGCGGTACCAGTATGGTAACCTGATCAAAGACCTTCAAGCAGCACAAGGCAGAAAACGGCTGTACGATATTCGCTTCAGCTATGAGAATTTTGAGTTTACTTCCGAAATGGCGGGTTTGGAAACTACAGCTTGCGCCATGTCAAACCTCTCCGAAGAAGACCCGCTATCCATCTATATGAGAGAATACCATGGCAATGGGTTCGATATCCGGCTGGTCTATAATACCCGCTATTTGAGCCAACAACATTTACAAGCTATTAAAAAACATCTTTACTACGTATTGACCCACCTTTCGGCTAATTGCTCTCAAAGTATCGGATCTTTCCCCATCATGCCCGAACAAGAAGTACAAGCGATTTTGGCGAAAGGGACCGGACAATCCCGGGTACGGACCGCTGGCACGTTCTTCCAACATTGGCAACAAGTATTACGGCAATTTGGTGATCATGTGGCAGTAGTCACCCCTCAACGAGTCATTGCTTATAAAACTCTTCATCAAAAAGCCTTGCAATTAGCCGGGGCTTTACAGCAAAAAGGCTTGCAACCCGGTGACAGGGTTGGAATCATGCCTTCCAGAAACGAGGATATTGTCATCGGTATGTGGGCTTGTCTCTTTGCCGGATATCCGTACGTACCTCTGGATCCTGAGTACCCTGCCAAGCGGCTTGCCTATATGTGGGAAGACAGCGCTTGCCAACTTTTACTGCATTCAGGCAATTGCAGATGGGAACAAGCGGCAAACCTTCCTTCAATGAGCATTCAACAACCCGAAACCTCCGCTAGTCATTTTACTATACCAAATATCCGTACAGACCATCCGGCCTATGTCATCTATACCTCCGGTACCACCGGTAAACCCAAAGGGGTACTGATCTCCTATGCATCTTTATTGGATTATACTTGGACCTTCGGAGAGTATTTCCATTTAACAGAGCAAGATAAGGTAGTTCAACAAGCGGCCATAAGTTTTGATACTTCGGTGGAAGAAATTTACCCGATTCTCTTTCATGGCGGTGAACTCCATATACTACCCGACCGTCATAATCTGGATGCACTCAACGACATGTTAAAAACGGCCGGTATTACCTTGTTAAGCACCAACCCTCAGACGGTTAATTATCTCAATGGAAAGGATATGGGGGTAAGTTTGCGTGTTTTGATCAGTGGTGGGGATGTATTAAAACCCGAATACATAAATCATTACCCCTCTTCGCTAAAGATCTACAACACATATGGCCCTACGGAAAGTACGGTATGTGCCAGCTTTCAACAAGTAAGCCCTGGACAAACGTCCATTCCTATTGGCAAAGCAATTACCAACCGGGAATTACTTATCCTCGACAAACAGAAACAAGCCTTGCCTTTCAATACTCCCGGTGAGCTGTATATCGGAGGAAAAGGCTTGGCTCTCAACTATCTCAACCAACCGGATAGTGCTCAAGAAAAATTGATAGAGCACCCCTGGAAACCCGGACAAAGGCTCTACCGCACAGGAGACAGGGCTCTTATGCATAGCGATGGAACCGTTGAGTTTCTTGGACGCATTGATGCACAAATCAGCCTGAGGGGTTACCGGATTGAGGCCAAAGAAGTAGAATTGGCCATAATGAGTACCGGTTTGGTAGAGGATGTAGTAGTCGATGTCAGAGAGCAGGCAGGCTATCCGGTGCTCACTTGTTGGTATTTGAATAAAGAAAATGCACCTTCCCACCCCAAAGCCTGGAAAGAAGTGCTGGCAGATACATTACCTGAGTACATGATTCCTAAAGAATATGTGGAAGTAACAGAGTTTCCTACACTTCCTAACGGAAAAGTAAACCGCAAGGCACTTTGCATTCCAAAAGGTATTCAACGTAAACCAGCTCCTCATACCCAAACACCTTTCACCCCGGGAGAAAAAAGAATAGCACTTTTGTGGGAAGAAGTTCTTCAAAAACCCTTTACGGATACGAATATTTCCTTCTTTGATCTGGGGGGACATAGCCTGACAGCTCTTCAGTTGTTGAGTAAACTGAGAAATCAATTCGAAGTCAACATAGAATTTAAAGACCTTTTTGAGCATCCCACCATCCGGGAACAAGCATTATTTATTGACCATGCGGCAAAAGGGAGTGCGGTCAATATTCCCACGGCACCGGATAACGTTGACTACCCTCTTAGTAGTCCTCAACACCGTTTATGGGTGTTGAGCCAGCTTGGAGAAGCTTCGGAAGCTTATCATATCTCCGGGGCACTCAGGCTGCAAGGGAAGTTACAGGAATCTCAAATGAGCCGGGCAGTCGAGCAACTCCTTGTTCGTCATGAATCCCTTCGCACCGTATTTATAGAACAAGAAGAGGGTACTCCCCGGCAGTTGGTCAAAAATGCACAGACATTCATTTCAAAAGTTTTCTTTACAGAAGATTTTACCAAGGCAGTAAATCAGGAAGAAGCACTAACGCTTTTCATCAAACAACTCCTTTCCCAACCCTTTGATTTAGAAAACGGACCTTTGTTACGGGTGTGGCTCCTCCGCAAGTCCCCTCAAGAGCATTTGTTAGTATATGTGATGCACCATATCATTAGTGACGGTTGGTCACTTGAAGTCCTTCTCAGAGAGTTTACACAAATTTATTTGTCTCTGGTACAAAAGGAGAATATTCCACTTCCCGTCCTACCGGTGCAATTCAAGGACTATGTTGTCTGGCAGGAAGGAAACGCAACACATACGCTCAAAAAAGCCGGAGAGTTTTGGAAAAACAGGTTTGCCGATAAGATCCCCGTATTGGAATTACCTTTACAAAAACCCCGGCCCTCTGTGAAAGGGTATCAAGGAAAAGAACTTAAACACTTTCTGCCTAATGCTTCCGTCACTCAGTTAAAAACTATTTGCCAGGAAGAAGGTGCTACCTTATTTATGGGTCTCTTTGCCTGTCTCAATGCCCTGCTGTTCAGATACACCGGCCAAGAAAGTACCGTCATAGGCACACCCGTAGCAAACCGGGACCAGACTGAGCTACAAGGGTTGGTAGGACTTTTCCTCAACATCTTACCTATAAGGACGGATATCCCTGAAAACACCAACTTTCGCCAACTGTTACAGACTCAGAAATCAGAGTTATTAGCTTCCTTTCAAAACGGCCACTACCCCTTGGAACAGTTGGTAACAGCATTGGACTACAAGGTAGATCCCAGCCGTTCTCCGTTATTTGATGTAATGATCGTTCTGCACAACCAAGCCGAAATGGCCCCAGAAAGTTGGACAAACCACACCAAAGAGCTAAAAATCACTCCTTATACACAATTGCCTAAGGAAACCAGCCAATTTGATTTGGTATTTTCTTTTCTTCAGGAACACAACGGAATGAGCCTTAGTGTGGAATACTCCACGGACATTTTTGAAGAGTGGTTTGTAGAACAACTGATGCATCACTTTGTGCAAATCACGGATGCCCTGACACACAAACCGGAAGAACCGATCCGTCAGATAAACTTCTTCCTCTCTCAAGAATATCAGTCAATGTCTACGGGAGGGTATTGTGAATTAGCAACTGACTCACAAAAAACGGCCCTTGACTTTATGTTGGAAACGGCCCGGAATTCCCCTCAGCAAACCGCTGTCGAATACGGGCAATACCGTTTAAACTATCAAGAACTTCACAATCGTGCAGCGCAAGCTTGTACTTATCTGCAATCTATTGGCATACAACCGGGAGACACGGTAGGTATTCGTATCACGGCAAGTCATCATTTGCCGGCGCTGATCTACGGGTTATGGATGGCAGGAGCGATCTATGTTCCCATAAATCCCAAGTACCCTGAGTTACGCCAACAAACTATTGCGGAGGATGCTACTTGCAAACGAGTCATAACGGATGAGCATCTTCCTACCATGCTTAACTATAAGCAAAAGGCGTTTGGCCCCGGCACTACTCCGGAAGCAACTGCTTATATTCTATATACAAGTGGTACTAGCGGAAAACCAAAAGGTGTATCGATTAGCCATGCAGCGCTAAGTGATAAGCTGCAAGTAGAATTAGACTTGCTCAAACTCCAAAAACCTTGCAATACCTGCCTTCTGACCAACTACTGTTTTGATGTAAGTTTGTTAGAACTGTTTCTTCCGGCTTACACAGGAGGCACCTTACTGATTCCCGATACTGAGATGCTGCTACAATATGATGACTTGGTATTAGCACTGGCGAATGGCAAAGTCAATCTTTTGCAAGGAACCCCCACCTTTTTGGAATCATTTTTTCGTTACCTGACTCCAGACACATTACAGCCATTGGCAAAGTATCTTGAAGTTATCTGCTCCGGTGGAGAATCGCTTCATCAAACCTTGGTCACGTGGATCGAAGAAAAATTACCGGATGTACGATTGAACAATCATTATGGTCCTACGGAAAGTACCATTGATGCACTGGTATATCAAGATGTTCAAGATATGCAACAAAACCGCATCGGTAAACCCTTGGCCAATACTTCAGCTTATATATTGGATAAAACCGGGCAACTTGTACCCTATGGAGTAAACGGAGAATTGTATATAGGAGGTAAAAGTTTGGCAAAGGGCTATCTGAACAAACCCCAACAAACTACACAACAATTTATTCCGCACCCTTTCAAGCAAGAGGAAAAACTGTACAAAACCGGGGATCTGGCTTCACAATTGCCTGATGGTACTATTCTTTTTAGGGGCAGGGTTGATGAGCAAATGAAAGTCAGAGGCATGCGCATAGAGCCGGAAGAAATTTGCAGGCAGATTGAAAAATTAAAAGGCGTGGAACAAGCCGTGGTGGTGTATCATGCTCCTCTCCTATTGAGCTTTATCAGTACAGATCTCAGTGAGAAGGAGGACCTATCAGTAAAAGTCAAAAAACAACTACAGGACACTCTGCCAGACTATATGGTTCCGAATCAAGTAATCGCTCTTGAGGAAATACCTTTGAATGCCAATGGAAAAGTAAACAAAGCAAGATTGATTGAGTGGCTAAATGACAATCCGGCACCAAAGGAAGTTCAGCAAGCGAGTACAGAGACAGAACACAAACTCATGCATATTTGGGAAAAACTATTACCCACGCATAGCATCAGTGCCAGCGACCATTTCTTCGACTTGGGAGGCAACAGCCTATTGTTGGTACGCTTGCGGGCAGAAATTAAAAAGAATTTTGGGCTAAACCTGGAGATCAAAGAGCTTTTTCGCACAACGATTCTCCGGGAACAGGCAGAAATGCTTGACGAACTACTCTGGTTGCAACAGCCGGAAGAACAAGCACCTGATCATCCGATGACAGACGAAATAATACTCTGAAAACTTATGAAACGAATTGCCAAATCCATTGTGCTAATTTCCATTTTAGCCGGCTGGTTATATTGCATCACTGCATCCCACAGTGGTTTGAATGCCCTTGTCAATATTGCCAGTTACCATAACGGCTTACTCTCGTTGAAACCCTTAACCACTGAAGGTATAAAAGATTTCAACGATACCCCGGCTAAGGCTTCCGTCTACATCGACAGTCTGGGAATCCCTCATATTTTTGCAGAGGATAACCATTCCTTAGGGTATTCACTGGGATATATGCATGCCCGGGAACGTTATTTCCAGATGGAATTAATTGCTCACACCGCTATGGGGCGGTTAGCAGAAATAATCGGAGATCCGGGCCTGGGTTCCGATACGGAGTGGAGGCCTTTTCTCTTTGAAGAAAAAGCTCGAAAAACGTATGAAGAACTGGCTCAAAATGCCCCCGAATTACATAGTTACCTCAGTGCTTATGCTCAAGGAGTCAATGCCTACCTCAGTACAGAACGTACGGCATATCGCGATCCATTATATCTTATTTGGGGGTATGAACCCCAACCCTGGAAGCCTTCCTATACGTTTTTGATTCAATGGTACCTGAGTGCCCAACTCTCATATTATACGGATTATCTTGACCGGCAAGAAATTCTTGAAAAAGTCCCAAAACACATTCGACAGTACCTTTACCCTACCTACCCCAAAGACCAACGTTTTATCATTCCTCCACAAAATGAAATTTTTGCCAAGGAGTCTGAAACGGAGAAGAACATCGTCAGCATTTTTGGAACGGATCAACCCCACCGGTATACCACACGTCCGGCTCAAAAAAGTCTGGGTAGTAACAATTGGGCAATTGCACCACCCAAAACGATGAGTGGCAAGACCCTGCTCTGTAACGACCCGCACCTTGCTCTCACGGCTCCTCAAGTATTTTATGAAGTACAACTTCATACTCCAGAGTTAAAAAGTTACGGTTATACCATCCCGGGGAGTCCTGTTATTGTGAGTGGACATAATACGGAAATCGCCTGGGGGATTACCAATGGAGGCTGGGATGTCACCGAAATGTATGTGTTGAAAACAGATGAAAAAGCCCCTCAAAAATACTTTTATGAGGGACATTGGCTAACAACGGAAAGCAAGAAATTCACACTGAACAGTAAGGGGCAGTCGCCTTATGAGTTCACAGCCGAATTTTCCGAATTGGGGAAAGTCATAAGAGAAGAGAACTTGACGTATGCCATCTATTGGCATCCTCAACAAGGGAGTAAAGCCGTGCAAGCTTTTTGGAATATTATGAAAGCCACCAACTGGAATGGTTTTACCGGAGCCTTGCGTCAATATGACCATCCTGCCCAAAATTTTGCCTATGCCGACAGAAAGGGCAATATCGGTATGGTCAGTGCCGGAAAGATGCCTCTAAAACCGCAAGGATATGCCGGAGGCCTTTTGGATGGCACTCGTAAGCCCATTGGAAAGTACCTGTCTTTTGACTCACTTCCTCAGGTATACAACCCTTCCCGGCATTATGTATTCTCAGCCAACCAAGAACCTATGCGAGGCCCTCATTATTTTGCTTCCCATTGGTTTGATGACCTGTACCGCCCCAGAAGAATTGATAACCTGTTGGCAGCAGGTAAACACTTTGACATAGAAGATATGATCCGTTTACAATCGGATGTAAAAGATCTTATGGTGGAGGATATTCAACAATTGCTGATGAAATACCTGCCTGAAAAACAAAAATCGAACGGTTGGAACGCTTTTATCCGATGGAATGGGGAACTTACCCCCGGCTCTGAGATGAATACAAGATACCAAGCTCTTAGGAAAAGTATTGATCAAAGCCGGAATGATATTGCTTCCAAACTTCATGTAAAGGCCCCTCCTACGCCGGATCAATTTCTTCATTTTTTAAAAACCCGGGATGAAATCATCATTGGTGAACAGCGTTTGATTTCTCAAGAACTAATCAATGAGATAGCTAAACGGGCTGAAACAATACTCAAACAAAACGAAAAGCAAACAAGCGGAGCTGCCAACCCATTTGCTTTTGAGATTCCACAGATGACCATGCTACCGGGCTTCAGTATCCCGGTGACTGAAGTAGGCGGTAGTGAAAACACCATTAATGTCAACTACGGAGCCTTTCCGGTAATTCGTACCATTATAGCCTTGGATAGTTCAGGTGTACAATCCTGGATGGTGACCGCCGGAGGACAAAGTGGCCGGGTAAATTCCAAAACGTATCTCCAACAGCTACCCAATTGGATAGAACATCAACCCCACCGCACCCAAACACCGGAGCATCCGGGTGAGCTCCGTCAAATTTCTTGCATTCTTCATTTCAAAAAAAAGTAAACCATGAAGTGGATTCAATACCTTATTCTTACCCTGATCATTGTAAGCAGCCATTTGTTTTTGAGCGGCATTTTTCAAATCACTATGCTATGCCTGGCGGGATTAAGTTTGCCGTTTTGGTGGCAAAACAATCCTCTTTCACTACTGCCTTCTATCCTTATTTTGGAAATACTCATCCTCACAGCGCTATCTCTGCAACTGACTTTTGACAGTGAACACTTGAGATTACTCGCACAAAATACAAGTATTAGTAGCCCCCTTTGGTTGCTTATGATTGGAGGATTGAATCTGATAAACACCACACTCTGTCTGTTCTTACCATATTTAATTATCAAAATATGGATACGGCCCCAAATGCAAGAGACCCGGAAAATAAACTCAAGCAACGCTTTGAACCTGAAACCTTCGAACGCATAAACGTAAGACAAACAGCGTCATGGAAATACTACAATTGGTAAAAAAACTAAAAAATGCAGGAGTACGCCTGCAAGTGGTTGGAGACAATTTAAAAGTACAAGCGACCAAGGGAGTGATTTCCCCTGAGCTTATCCAAGAGGTTCGAAAACATAAAGCGGGTTTACTATCCATTCTTTCCGCTGAAAGCCCAAAGGATACGATTCCTAAAGCAAGCAAACAGCAGGATTATCCCCTTTCTGTAGCCCAGGAGGGTATTTGGGCCTTGAGTCAAGATATGGCCGGATCCCAAGCATATCATATGCCCATTGTCTTGCGGTTGCATAGGAAAATTCACTCCCATATACTGGAAGAGGCTTTACAGCATATGGTCGAACGCCATGAAATACTTCGTACTTCCTTTCCGGAACTTGCATCGGGAGAGCCCAGGCAAAAAATCGAAGATATTAACATTCACCTGAGTGTAGAAAATTTGGGAGCTCTCCGGCAAGACAGGTTAAAAGAAATTATCCAGAAGGAAAGTATGCGGCCCTTCCACTTGGATAAAGCCCCGCTTTTTAGAGGTACCCTTCTCCAATTGGATCGTCAAGAATCAGTACTTTTAATCACCTTTCATCACCTGATCACCGATGGTCTTTCTATAGATATTTTCAAAAAAGAACTACTTCTGACTTATCAATTTCTACAACACCGGGAAAAGCCCAAACTTCCGGAACTTCACTATCAATATACAGATTTTGCCGTATGGCAAAAGAAATGTGAGCGTAGCAGATCCTATGAAAATGCATTGGCCTACTGGAAAGATAAACTAAGCGGAGACTTACCGGTCATTGACCTCAAACCGGAAGTAAAAAGACCACCCTTAAAAACGTATCAGGGTAGCAAAATACAATGGACCTTAAGTACAAACCTTTGGCGTTCTCTCAAGTCTTGGGCCCAAGGTCAGGGCATCACTCCGTTTCCAGTGCTTTTGGCGGCTCTCAACTCCCTGATCTACCGCTATACGGGCAACAAAGATATCCTCCTGGGTACAGTAGTAGGTGGCCGCGAAAATGAGGCATGGCAACAGCTCATCGGACTATTTTTGAATACTCTGCCTCTACGTTCTCATATAGAGGAAGAAGACAACTTTGAAGCTCTAACCAGACGACAAAATACAATCCTTCAAGAAGCACTTAGCCATCAGGAAGTACCCTTTGCCCGGATCGTAGAAGCTCTTCCCTATAAACCCAACCCTAGCCGTTCCGCTCTCTTTGATATCATGGTCATTTACAATGAGTATGAACCCTCAGAGGAAGACTACTCACAAACCTTACAATACGAGGTATTGAAAGACGACTTGCGTACCACGGCACAATTTGACCTGACCTTTTCTTTTCATGCACATGAACGTTTGGACCTGACTATTGAATTTGCAACGGATATATATGATAAGAAATTTATTAAGCAATTTGGTGAACACCTTCATACTTTTCTTGAAAAGGGAATCCGGCAACCCGCTACAAAGCTTACGGAGATTGTCTACCTTCCGGATCATGAAATCAAGCAATTACTGTATGATTTCAATTCCACCTACCGGCCGTATAACCTGAACCAATCACTGGTTACGCTCATCCGTGAAACGGTCACGAAATCATCGGAAAAAACCGCCCTTATCAGCGAGCAACGACAACTTACTTACCGGGAATTTTGGCAGGAAGCAGAAATACTCTCCACCTACCTTCGCCAACAGCACGGTATTGGCCATGGCAAGACGGTCGCTGTTCAAGTGTCCCGTACCGAAATGCTTCCGGTATCGCTATTTGCCGTATGGCACAGTGGGGCGGCTTACTTACCCCTGGACCTGGCCTATCCGGAAGAAAGAACCCGCTACATCCTTGAAGATAGTGACTGTGACCTTCTCGTCACTGACGAGTGGTTACAACATTTCCGGGAAAACCGGCACAAAGTATCCCGGCTTCTCCCACCGGAAACCCGGGTCGATGATTTGGCCTATGTCATTTACACGTCAGGCTCTACCGGAAAACCTAAGGGAGTAATGCTTTCTCATAAAAACGTTTCGGCATTTGTACAATGGGCTTTAGAGGAATTTGAGAGCAGTTCTTTCGAAATACTCTATGCCAGTACGTCTCATTGTTTTGACCTCAGCATCTTTGAATTTTTCTATACTTTAGCAAGTGGAAAAACAATCCGGATGCTTCCATCCGGGCTCCATATTCAAGACGCTATTGCCAAGGATAAAAAGGTACTGATCAACACCGTGCCTTCCGTGGTACAACACCTGCTCAAAGAACCGGATTTTCCTTGGGAACACGTCAGTACACTTAACATGGCCGGCGAGCCGGTGCCCACTCAGTTCAAAGAGTTGTTGGACTACAAACACATAGAAGTACGTAACCTGTACGGCCCTTCAGAAACCACTACGTACAGTACCTGCTATCGCTTTTCGGAACAAGAAAACAATATACCCATAGGCAAACCCATCGCAAATACCCGGATATATATACTTGACGAACAGAAAGCTTTAGTGCCGGCTGGGGTCAATGGAGAAATTTTTATTGCCGGTTCCGGGCTTACAACGGGGTATTGCAATCAACCCGGATTAACGGCTCAACGTTACTTGCCCGATCCGTTTTATCCGGGTGAGAAAATGTACATGACCGGAGACATTGGTCGATGGGATACCTCAGGTCTACTTCATTATGTAGGTAGAAAAGATCATCAAATAAAGCTCAGGGGATTCCGGATTGAACTCGGAGAAATAGAGCAGGTACTGGAAAGGCACAAACAAGTGGAAAAAGCCATTGTAATGCTTAAACAGTCCCGGAAAAAAGGCCCACAACTGATCGCTTGGATCAAGGCATCCCCAAAACCAGAAATAAATGAATTCAAGCAATTTATCTGGAAGTTTCTCCCCTCTTACATGACACCCGGTGTCTTCCAGTTTATAGATACATTCCCTTTGACTCCAAACGGAAAAACGGACCGGGCGGCTCTCACCTGGAAGGAAGACCAAACGGAAACCCCTTCTGCTCTTGAAGAGTGCATCCCTCCCCGCAATGATTTGGAAAAGAAAATTCATCAACTCTGGCAAGAGGTATTGGGACAACAAGTGGCTATTGGCATTACCCATAATTTTTTTGAGCAAGGAGGGAACAGTTTGCATGCAGCCCGGTTGGCTTCACTACTGAAAAGGCATATGGGCTTTCAACAAGGTATCCGGTTTGTTTTTAAGTACAACACCATAGCCGAGCAGGCTGCCTTCCTTGCTAAGGCTGTTACCTCTCAGGAAGAGGTCATTCCCAGAGTTCCAAAGCAAACTCACTACCGGCTAAGCGCCTTTCAGGAACGTATCTATGTATTATGCAAAGAAGGAGGGGAAGCTTACCACATCCCGGGCGGACTGGAATTGAAAGGTCCGCTAGACAAAGAAGCGCTACAAGGAAGTTTTCGATACTTAATCGACAAACATGAATTATTCCGGTCTGTTTTTGAGAAAAATAAATATGGCGAACCGGTAAGAAGAACTCTGGATAGTGAAAGTACTCATTTTAAGCTTTCGGAACTTACCATGAATTCTTCCGCAGAAATCACTCACTATCTTCATCAAATTGCCACTCAACCCTTTGACCTGGCAAATGACCTTCCGTTACGGTTCACATTGGTATCGGTAAGTGAGAAACACCATTACCTACTTTACTGTTTACATCATATTGTGGCAGATGGTTGGTCCCTCCACATCATGGTACGGGACCTAATGGATACTTATACGCAATTACTCCAAGGGAAAAACCCCGATCACACCCCTTTGCCCTTTCAGTTTCAAGATTTCCTGGCTTGGCATGAGCAACAGACTTTGGAAGAAGCCGAGCAATATTGGAAGCAGCAATTGGCAGCCCCTCTACCCGTACTGGATATTCCTATAGACCATCGCAGGCCTCAAGAGAAAACCTTTCACGGGGATTCAAAACACTTGAGCATTCCTTCCAAGGTGGTGACAGCATTAAACAGTCTTTGTCTCTTACATAATACTACGCTTTTTACAGCATTGCTCACCAGTATACGAACCCTCCTCTACCGTTACACCCACCAACAGGACAGCATCCTCGGCACCGTAATGGGAGGAAGAGAGCACCCTGACATGGAAAACCAGATCGGGCCCTATCTGAATACATTGCCTTTGAGAAACCGCTTAACAGAAGAACTAAGTTTTGAAGAACAATTGAAAGCGGAACATCAGGTGATCCTTGATGCAATGAGTCATCAAGGGTTTCCACTGGCAAAGATGCTAGACTTCCCATGGGTGGAATACGACCCCGCCCGTTCCCCTCTTTTCGATATAATGGTGGTGTATCAAAATCAAGAGCAGCTAGGCCTTAGCGGAAACCTCAATCACTTCACTTCGGCATCAGGATTGGAAATCGCAACCCTGGAGGATCATGAAAACCGGACGAGCCAAATGGATATGTCGTTTATATTCACCGACCAACCGGAAGGGCTTTCACTCTCCTTGGTTTACAACACAGATATCTATCCGGAAAACTTTATCAAGCGAATGCTCGCAAATTATGAGGTTTTGATAGAAAGTATACTGCAAAACCCTCAGGTTCCTATCCGGCACTTGAACATGCTCAACGGGCAAGAAATTCGTCAACAACTGATTGACTTCAATGCTGTCGAAACGGAATTTCCGAAAACATCCCTTGTGGCTTTATTTGAAAAGCAAGTGGTTAAATCAGCTGACCGGATAGCCATTTCTGACCATCAAAGAACTTTGCGTTATTCGGAGCTCAATGCAGAAATTAACCAACTGGCTCATTTTCTTCAAAGCCATCATATAAAACCCAACCATAAGGTCTGCATCCAGATGAAGCGCAGTGCGGATATGGTCATTGCTGCCCTGGCGGTGATCAAGTGTGGGGCAGCTTATGTGCCTATTGCCATTGACTATCCTGAAGACCGCAAAAAGTTAATACTACAAGACTGCGATTGTCAAATGGTACTGGACGATGCTACCTATGCACAATTCCGAAAAAGCCAAACGCATTATAATATAACAAACCCCACACCTGTATCGACACCAGCATCTACAGCCTACATTATCTACACTTCAGGTTCCACCGGAACCCCTAAAGGAGTCGCAGTGGCTCATCGAAATGTAGTTCCCCTGATAAAAAACACCAATTTTGTCAATATTCAACCGGAGGACACACTGCTGCAATGGTCCAGTTTCGCCTTTGACGGGGCCGTCTGGGACCTCTTCGGCACCCTTCTCAATGGGGCCCATTTGGTGATGATCACGGAAGAAGAAGTTGCTTCCGTGGAGCGGCTCAAAGCAAAAATAGAAACTCATCAGGTAAGCCTTCTCTTTATTACCACAGCCCTTTTCAATGTCATTGTCGATACGGACCTCAGCACTTTTAAGTCCTTACGGAAATTACTCTTTGGAGGAGAATTGGTTTCGGTTGACCATGTACAAAGAGCATTGGACTATCTGGGAAGCGGGATAATGCATCATATGTACGGACCGACTGAAACCACCGTCTATACCACCGCTCATGCGATCGATTCGCTCCCTTCGGATGGATTGACAATCCCTATTGGCGGACCACTCAGCAATACGACCGCCTATATACTTGATACGAATCAACAACTTCTTCCTCAGGGGGCAATCGGTGAAATATGTATCGGAGGTGACGGGCTCAGCTTGGGGTACTTAAATGATTTGGCCAAGACACGTGATAAATTTGTACCTCACCCTTTCATACCCGGAGAGAAACTGTACCGCTCCGGTGACTTGGGTCGCTGGCAGGAACAGGGTGGTATTGCATTTATAGGAAGAATAGACCACCAGGTCAAAATCCGGGGCCACCGCATTGAACTTGCGGAAATTGAGTTTTACTTAAGCCAGGTACCCGAAATAGAAAAACAGATAGTTGATGTTAAAATCGATGCGATGGGGGATAAGTTTCTCTGCGCTTTTCTGGTTAGCCCTCAAAACCCACCCACTGAAGAAAGCCTTCGCAAACACTTACATCAATTTTTACCTGATTATATGATCCCCGATTGTTTTATTGTTTTAAATGCGCTACCACTCACTTCTAACGGCAAAGTAGACCGGAAGCAATTACCTTTACCCAAACGAACTCCGGCACAAAACCTGGTTGCTCCTGCTACTGAAACAGAAGAACAAGTACTTCAACTATGGAAGGATTTACTAGGGGACAAACCCATCAGCGTAACCCGCAGGTTTGCCGAACTTGGCGGCCATAGTCTCAAAGCAACCCGCCTCGCAGCAGAAATCCGAAAAAAATTGAATGTGGAAATTCCACTTGTACAGCTTCTGTACAGCAATATCCGCGAACAGGCAAAGTTGATTGAAACAACAGAAAAATCATCTCACATCGAAATCCCATCCTACCCGGCACAGGAACATTATCCATTGAGCCTGGAGCAAACGGGAATTGTCCTTGCCGACATCTTACAAAAAAAGGGCAAAGAATACTCCATCAACGGAGGGATACGCTTGCGTGGAAAACTGGACCATGCACTTTTCAAAAAAGCATTTTTGGAATTGTTTGAACAGCATCATGCCTTAAAAACGGTTTTCCGGACAAATGAAGCCGGTGAAATCATGCAATTCCCGCTCAAAAACATCGACCCTTCAGAAGCCTATACATATGCGAATGTAAGTGACCGGAAAGACATGCATGAGCGCCTTACGGAAACCGCTACTAACGAATTTCTTAAGCAGCCTCTTGACCTGGAAAAAGGCCCTCTCTTCCGGTTGGTTTTAATTCAAATAGCCGAAGAGGAATATGTAATGATTTATTTTCTACACCATGCCATTGCCGATGGCTGGAGCCTTCAGGTGCTACGAGAGCACCTTCTCCAAAATTATGTCAATCTGAAAAATGGCAGTATGGATAAACCGGAACGGCCTATCCAATACACCGACTATGCCCTGTGGCAAAAAGAACAAATCGCCCAAGGACTTTATCAAGTTCATAAAACCTATTGGGAAAATCAATTTAAAATGGAACCTCAGTTTGTGAAAATCAGCGATAAAACAGAGAACCCACTTGGTGCTTCGGGTTCCGGCTGGGTCACTGTTGAAACGGATGAAGCCTTGTATAAGAAACTCAGAGCAAAAGCGCTAGCGATGCAAACCAGTATGTTCAGCCTGGTGTATGGGGCCATCAACCTTCTTATATATTCCTATACCGGGCAAACTGATATTACCCTCCCCAGCCCCTTTGCCGGCCGTGCTCATGCAAGTTTGAGTAAGGTAATCGGGTGCTTTGCGGATCATGTATTACTGAGAGCTCATTTACAAGCAAACAATACTTTACATGAAACGCTGGCCCAGATAAACCGCATGATTTCCCAAGCCTATCACTATCAGGCCTACCCGGTGGCCTTGCTTCATCATTATCTACAAGAAACCCATCAAACCGATTTATCTCAACTAAACAATATTGCCGTAAACTTTCACAACCTCGATGTTACCGACCAGGAAAAAGATACTTACCTTTTAGAACAGACAGGCTTGCGCGTTGAAGATTATCAGGCAGGTGCGTTTTATGCAAAATATGACCTCAACCTTGTCTTTCGAGAAGAGGCAAACCAGCTCATTATTCGCGCGGAATACAAGCGAGAACTTTATAGCCGGCAATTTGTAGAGGAAATGACGGAACGGTTAAAGGATATTCTCAGGCATATTCTTCAGACTCCTCAAATTACTCTCAGAACGTTGAAAGCTAATTATCAGCCTAAAGAGCTTCAAGGAATCATACAGCAGGCCACTCAAGCAATGGACGATACTTTTTGAAAGTAGAGAAAGTCAGATGATTCAACCTTCAAGTACCTAAAGAGTCAAACAACACTACGAAAAAATATATACATGAAAAAAATCATTCATCAACGTATCGAGTATAGTTGCAAGCAATTTGGCCCACAGACCGCGGTTGAAGAAGCTTCCGGCTCATATACGTACCAACAACTTTCCGAAGCAGTCAATCGCCTAAGCACTCATATTTTGCGTAAGTACCCAAGGAAGGGAGGTGTTGTTATGGTATTATTGCCTAGAGGTTTTGCGTTAGTCGCTTCGCTGTTGGCAAGTCTCAAAACTGGCAAGGTATTCCTCCCCGTGAGTCCGCATTTGGGACAAACTTCTTGGAATCGCATATACGATGAAGTGAAGCCCGAATTAGTGATCACTAACCCGGCTCAACTGCCTTTCTTTAACGAGGTAATACAATCCAACCGCCAACCGGTAAACCATTTGTTATTGACAGATGTGGGCGTACATTCCCCGGAAATATATCAGTGGTGCGAAACGGCATATAAAAAATGCCAGCCCAAGGAAATAACAACGCCCCTTCGTTTTCCTCCAGCTGATCCCCAAGACAGTTGTTATCTCTATTTTACTTCAGGCTCTACCGGCCAGCCTAAAATCGTAGAAGGAAAGCTCATTAGTCTCAGTCACTTTATCGATTGGCAGGTCACGGAACTCAACTATTCCGAAAAAAGCAGGGTAAGCCAGTTGGCTGCCCCGACCTTCGATGCCTCTCTCAAGGATATGTTGCCCCCTTTGGTTACCGGAGGAACGCTTTGTATTCCCTCAGAAGATACGATGGCTAATATTAAGCATTTGCACCAATGGTTACAAGAAAAACAAATTAGCACGCTGGCCACTGTTCCTTCGGTATTCCGTGCGCTCATGCAAGAAATAGAAAGTGCGAATGAGAAAAAACACAGTTTGCCTTCCCTTCGCCAAATCCTGTTGGCAGGGGAAGTCCTCTTCGGGAAAGACCTGTTTCGCTGGCAAAAGCTGGAAGGGAGTCAGGCCACCCTTATCAATCTTTATGGCACAACGGAAAGTACCATACTCAAATCTTTCCACAGAATAAACCTGAAAGAAGACATCCGGCCGGAAGAGCCTGTGAGTATAGGAAAACCCATTGGCAACACAGCCCTTCTGCTACTCAACGAACACCTTGAAATATGCGGAGTGAACGAACCGGGCGAAGTATATATCAAAACGCCTTTTCTCAGTAAGGGGTACTTTCATGACCCCAAGGCGACTGAAGAGATTTTTGTTACAAACCCTCTGACCGGAAATGCATCCGATATACTCTATAAAACAGGTGACACAGCCAGCTATCTACCGGATGGCTCGGTCAAGCTGTTGGGTAGAAAAGACAGACAAGTAAAACGAAGGGGAATACGTATCAACTTATCAGGAATTTCTGCTTCTATACTATCACATGATGCCGTATCTGAGGTTTATTGTATGCTCCGGCAAGACGCGAATAAAGACCCCTATTTAGTCGGCTACTTTGTCGGAAAAGAAGGGGTAACGAAAGAAGAAATAAGACAATATGCGCAACAAAAACTGAATCGATACGAAGTCCCTGATTTCTTTGTACAACTAAATGCTTTTCCCTTAAACCCACATGGAAAACTGGCCATCGATCAACTTCCGGACCCCTTGGCAAGCAACTCAACAAATATTAGCCACTCCGGTAAAGCGTTGACACAAACGGAAAAAGAATTGACCTCTATCTGGCAAGCGTTTTTTAAGATTGAAAAGATCAGCCCGGACGACAGCTTTCTGCAAATCGGAGGCAATAGTCTGAAGGCCATTCAAATGGGTGCGCTTATTACCCGAAACATGAACCTGAACCTGGGAATTGCAGGCATACAACAACTCTTCAAAACCCCTGTGCTGCGTGATTTTGCCGCCTATCTGGACATACAAAAGGCGAAAACTGAACCTGTTGCGCCCGGTATAAGCCCGGCCCCTCCGGCCCCTCGCTACCCGGTATCTTTTGCACAACAACAAATCTATATGGCATGCCAGACTCCTGAATCGAATCAGGCGTATAATATGCCCAATGTCTATCAGATCAAAGGCTTGTTGCAACCTGCTTTTTTGCTGGAAGCCTTTACTCAATTAATCAAGCGCTTTGAAATACTACGCACTTCCTTCCAGGAAGAAAATGGTGAGATTTATCAGGAAATACACGAGGCCAGTGCTATAGTCAACAACATCGTTTTTATTGACTTACAAAATGACCCCACTCAAGAGCAAACTATTGCCAGGCATGTATCTGACTGTACTACTACGGTGTTTGAGTTGAATCAGCCCGGACAATTACAAATCACCCTACTGCAAACGGCCCCGGAGCATTTTGTACTTGCTATCAATATTCACCATATCATAGGGGACAGCTGGTCAGCCATGTTGATGGCAAAAGAGCTGTTCACGATGTACCGGTCTTTCGTAAGCAATCTCAAAAGTGATGAAGTACAACCTCTGCCCTATCAATTCAAAGATTATGCAGTATGGGAACGCAAGCAATTACAAGGCAAAGTGCTTGAGGATTTAAAAAACTATTGGACCAAGCACCTTGGCGCATGTCTGCCCAAATTAAACCTGCACACCGACCACACTCGACCGGAGTCGCGAACAATGAAAGGGCAGCGTTATGAATTTGCTTTACCTACGGAATTAACGGAAAGTATTCATCAGGAAGCCTCCGGATTGAACGTCAGTAGTTTCGCTTATTTGATGAGTGCTTTCTATTTGCTCTTATTCAAGTATTCGGCCGATGAGGAAATTATTATCGGATTACCCATTGCTACCCGGAACCAACCGGGCCTGGAAGATCAACTGGGTGTATTTGTAAACACACTGGCGATCAAAACAAAGGTTGACACGGCACAAGCTCTTGAGAATTTCATACAGTTGGTACATCAAAACCTTCAAAATGGATTCAAACACCAAATGTATCCCTTTCAAGAACTGGTCAACCACTACAGCCAACAACGCGAACGTCATCGAACGCCTATTTTTGATGTAGCCATGAATATGCTTAGCAGCACCTCAAGCGAAATACCGCTTGCTGCTTCAGGCATTGAAATTACGAACGGGCAAAACAACCACCAAACCAGCAAATTTGATTTAACCTTATATGTATATGACGATTTGCAAACTGAAGACCGGCCTTTTATCGAGTACAATACAGACCTGTTCGGCCCGGGTACCATTCAACGGTTTGTCAACCGATACATCAGCCTTCTCAAAAAAATGAAAGAGGCCGGTACACAATCTTTGAATGAATTGCTTCAAGAAAGAGTGGAAATGCCCAAACTAAAAAGTCGCAAAGCCAACGTTTCCCTTTAATCTAAATCCAATAATTTTTACATAAGCGAACGAACCTATGACCATGAATACGCTCCCGGAACAAACTCCCCTCTCTTATGTACAAGAACGTTTTTGGTTCATTAATACCTTTGAGAAGAATAACCTTTATGAAGGCGAACCGGTGTATCATAATTTACCGTTGATCGTTGCGATTGAAGGGCCACTTTCGAAATCTTCCCTATGCCAATCCCTTAACACATTGATACAGAGGCATGAGATCTTACGCTGTACGCTTAGCGCTCAAGAAGATCAACCACCCCAACTACAGATTCATAATACCTTATCCATTCCGGTGGAAGAACAAACCTTGTGTATGGACCTCTCAGAGGAGGAGCGGATGAAAACCCTCCGGCAACAGGTGAATGAACCCTTTACACTGGAAAGCGAGAACCTGCATCGTATAACACTTTATACACTCAATGATCATAAACATTATCTCGTGTGGACGTTCCATCATATGGTATCGGACCGGGAATCGTTAAAAATCCTCTATAAGGAATTGCTTCAACTATATCAAGCCGGGCTAGAGGGAACCTCCCCTCAACTTCCGGAACTGGAATTACACTATATTGACTATGCCCTATGGCAAAAAGAAATGCCGGATGAAGTGCAAGAAGGCCATTTGCTTTATTGGAAACACCGCCTCAAACCTCCTGTACAAGCTTTGGAAATCCCTATGGATCGCATAAGGGAACATGTGCATATTTACCAAGGAGAAACTGTGGCGTTTACAATACCACCGGAGGATTACCAACGCTTAAAGAGGTTGGCACATACACTAAACGTTAGCACCAAAGAACTGTTCTACACAGCTTATCAAACCTTGCTTCACCGCTATTCGGGTTTAGATGAAATTGTGACCGGTACCCTGGGACAAAACCATCGTTCCCACCTTTGTGATGCTGTTGGCCCTGTAGATAACTTATTGGTCATTCGAAACATCATAGACTCCCGGGAAACGTTTGCCTCTTTTGCCCAAAAAACAGCCAAGGCACTCCACGAAGCCCTACAGCATCAGGATATGCCTTTTGAGCAATTGAGTACCTTACTCAATCCTGCAAAGGATATGAGCCGAACCGCTTTTTTTGATATTCTTTTTCACTATGATGAAGCACCTGATACACAAACAATTAATACTACAAAATGGCAATATATAGAAACCAACCTCGGACTTGGTAAATACGATCATAATTTACTTATCCAAAAAGAAGACGGGCGGATTGCCGTTTACCTGACCTATAACAAACTCTACTATAGGCGAACAAGCATTGAGCAGTTTTGTGAAAACTTGCAGTATTTATTAAAAGCAATCCCGGACCATCCGGACGATGCCTTATCCCAACTACCCATACTACCCGGCCCGGAGAGGCAGGCACTCGTCAGCCAATTAAACCATACCAAAGTTGCATTTCCCCAAACGGCTACGATTCATCACCTGTTTGATCAAAAAGTACAGGAATATCCCGACAACATCGCATTAGTATGTAAAAACACTACATATACCTATCAACAATTACATCAATATGCTAATCGCTTTGCCAATTATTTAAAAGATGAGAAAGCCGTCAAGCCCGGAGACAGGGTGGCGGTGATACTGGATCGTTCTGCGGAGATGATGGGGGTTCTATTGGGAATTCTTAAAGCCGGAGCCTGTTATATTCCGGTAGATCCAAACTATCCGGAAGAACGGATCCGGTTCATTTTGGAAGATTCAAAAAGTAGCATAAAAGTAAACGATTGGCTGTTAGCAGACTTTCAGAAGAAAGCAACCCATATCTCCACAACAGCTCCTACCGTAGTCGTTGATCCGGAATCTTTGGCTTATGTCATTTATACCTCCGGTACCACCGGAAAACCCAAGGGAGTAAAAGTCTGTCACCGGAATGTGGTACGGCTCTTTTTTAACGAAGCCAACCTGTTTGATTTTACCCAACAAGATGTCTGGACCTTGTTCCATTCCTATTGTTTTGACTTCTCCGTTTGGGAAATGTATGGTGCCTTGCTTTTCGGAGGCAAGTTGGTGGTAGTACCTGTAATGGTCGCCAAGGATACGGAGTTGTTTTGGGGCCTTCTCAACGAGCAAAGGGTTAGTATTCTGAACCAAACGCCTTCTGCCTTCTACCGGCTTATAGAAATCGATGCCGGAAAAGATCAATTAGCTAGCCTACGCAAAATCATCTTTGGAGGAGAGGCTTTGGCGCCTGTAAAATTGAAGACATGGTACCAAAAATACCCGGACGCCCTCTTGATTAATATGTATGGTATTACTGAAACTACGGTCCATGTAACCTATAAGGAAATCACTGCCTACGAAATCGAAAACAACATCAACAGTATTGGCCATCCTATTCCCACACTGGGTTGTATCCTATTGGATCAGCGCCAAAACCTGGTACCCCGTGGTGTGGCCGGAGAACTGTATGTCTACGGGGAAGGAGTAAGTTACGGATACCTCAACCGGCCGGAATTGACCAAAGAACGCTTTGTAGACCTGCCTCAATTACCGGGGCAAAAACTGTATCGTTCGGGTGACCTGGCCCGCTTGCTTGGAAACGGCGAGTTGGAATATCTCGGAAGAATTGACAAGCAAGTAAAAATCAGGGGACACCGTATTGAGTTGGGAGAGCTGGAAACCAATCTATTGAAACACCCGCAGGTGGCCCATACGGTGGTCACCACGCGCAAAGACGAATGGGGAGAAGCGTACCTGGTTGCTTACTATACCAGTTCTTCTGCCTTATCCCCCAAAGAGCTGAGAAGGCATATTCAGGAAATGGTGCCCGCTTATATGGTGCCTTCTTATTTTGTCCCCATAAAAGAAATTCCGTTAACATCCAATGGCAAGGCGGATCTACAAAAATTACCCGAACCAACCAATGTGGCGCAAGAAGAAAGTCTTTACCTGGCGCCTCAAACTTCTATAGAACAACAACTGGCAGAAATTTGGAGCCAAGTGTTGGGAATTAACAGAATCAGCCGGAACGATAATTTCTTTGAAATTGGCGGGCATAGCTTAAAGGCTACCCAAGTAGTATCCCGAATCAATGAACAATTAGGAAAAAAGCTCAAACTCAGCGATATTTTTGCGCATCCCGTACTGGAAGAGTTGGCCGGAAATATCTCCGACCTCCAAGAAAGTCAAGCTCCTCAGCTACCTGTTGCCCCTAAACAAAAGGAGTATCCGCTTTCTCCCGCTCAAAAGAGGCTCTGGGTATTGCAACAAATGGAAGAAAATTCCACTACGTATAATATTTCCAATGCCTATCTCCTGTATCAACCTATAGACCCTGAAATCATGTACCGGGCACTTAGCCAACTCATCAAGCGGCATGATATTCTGCGAACGGTTTTTCATCAAAAAGGAGATGAAGATGCCATTCAGCAAGTTGTAAAACCGGAAGACCTCAACGGTTACTTTACCTACGAAGAGCTGAGCCAACATCAACTTTCGGAAACTCAATTGGCAGCACATATGCAACAAGCTGCCAAACGGCCTTTTGATTTAACTACTCCTCCCTTATTGAGAATCATGTTAATCAAGTGGAAAGAAGGAGCCTATCTACTGGGTTATGTGATGCATCATATCATCAGCGATGGCTGGTCTATGAAGGTGTTCTTTACAGAACTGACCCTATGTTATCAAGAGATTGCAACAGAGAAAAAAATCACACTTGACCCTTTGCCTTTTCAGTATACGGATTATGCGGTCTGGTTTCAGGAACAGGTCAAACAAGGGCAATTACAGAAACAAGGTCTTTATTGGCAAGAACAATTCAGAAAGGCCTGGTACCGCAGTGATCTCGGTATCCAAAAACCAAGGCCCGAGGTGAAAACTTATGATGGAGCTAAAAAAGATTTTCAACTTGGCCGGGAAGTCCTCAATTTATTGAGACAGAACTGCCAGGCAAAAAACGCCACCCTTTTTATGGGGCTTCATACTACCCTGAATGCCTTGATGGCTTTGTATACAAAAATACCGGACACGATCCTTGGCATTCCGGTAGCAGGCCGCGAGGGTCTGGGTTTAGAAAAGCAGATTGGCTTTTATGTCAATACTCTGGCCATCCGTACTACCTTTAGCCTTCAGGATTCTTTTAATAGCCTTTTAAAGGTTACCAAAGAACAAGATAAAAACGCCTTTGAAAACCAACTTTACCCCTTCGACCAGCTTGTAGAAGACCTCCGGCTCAAAAGAGATGTCAGTCGCAGTCCGCTCTTTGATATAATGCTCGTCTTGCAAAATACCACGGATATCCAATTAGAAACCACTGTTAAAAATATTCCGGTAAAACCGCTGGTCTATACCAATGAAAGCAGCAAGTTTGACCTAACTTGGTTTTTTGTAGAAACAGAACAGGGCCTTTTGTTGCGCATGGAGTACAATACGGATCTTTACGAAGAGGCCACCATTGAACAATTGAAAAATCACTTTCTTTTGCTTTTACAAGCAATGCTCCGTCAGCCTGAAACTCCCATAGATGAATTAGCAATACTTCAACCCCAGGAAGAGAAGCAACTCAGCACCTACCGGCAAAAGATACTAAGTCAGCAAATGGAAACAGCCGGATTATTTCAAAGCGACACCAGCAAAGTACAAAGTTATGTACCTCCTCAAACTTCCGAAGAAACAATGCTGGCAACGGTCTGGAGTCAACTATTAAATGTTTCACAACCGGGACGAAACGATGACTTCTTTGCATTGGGTGGGGATTCGATCAAGGCCATCCAGTTGGTTTCTCAGCTCAAAAAATATGACTATCATCTTACCGTGCCTCTTGTCATGCGTTATCCTTCTCTTAAAGAGATGGCTGCACAACTTTCTAAAAACCACACGCTAACCGAGGAAAAAGCCATTACCGGAAATGTACCGCTCAGCCCTATTCAACATTACTTTTTTGAAGAAATACAGATCGATAACCACTATTATAATCAGTCTGTGGTATTGACAAATGCCTCAGGTTTTCACCCGGAAAACGTACAACAAACCCTACAGTGGCTAAGTGTTGCCCATGATATGTTGCGGGCAGTGTTTCGTTTTCAGGAGGGAAATTGGCAACAGGTTGTTTTGCCTCAACAAATCATTCCCCTTGAAAAATATCAGCTTCAGGATCATCCGTTCGAGCATTATAAACACTTTATCGACCAAAAATCCAGTGAACATCAAGGTAATCTTTCACTGGAAAAAGGCCCTCTTTTCCAAGCTGTATTATTCCGGTTGAAAGACCAGGACCGTTTATTACTTATAGCCCATCATCTCATCATCGATGGTGTTTCCTGGAGAATCCTTCTGGAAGACTTCATGGAAATCTATAAAGCAATTGGCAATAGTACCCCCTTACCCTCCCCTGTGAGGACCCATAGTTATAAGCGTTGGTCTGATACCTTACAAGCAGTCAGTCAGGGTCAACTATTGCAAGACAAACTATCCATTTGGCAAACCCAGGCCTCTTGTTTAAAATCCCTTCCGGGAAAAAAAACAATTGTCCACAATCTGGCAGCGGAAACAGAACAAATACACCGTAAGCTTTCAGCCGGAAATATTCGAGAAGCACAACAAACTGTCCGTAAGATAGGAGCCAACTTACAGGACCTGTTGCTTGCTGCACTTAACTGCTCCATACAGCAAAACGTTGGCAATACTCAAGTGGGTATAATGATAGAAAGCCATGGCCGGGATAGTATCAAGCACCTCGACCTGAGTCATACAGTTGGCTGGTTTACAACATTATACCCTGTAATCTTACCATCACTTGATAAAAAAGAACTGCTCACCTATCTGATGGAAACCAAAGAAGCGATTCGGAAATACAGTCGTAACGGCAGTTATTACGGTATAGGAAAATACCTGACCCAAGCCGCTTTGCCGGAAGAACCGGACATGTGTTTTAACTACCTGGGACAGTTCCAGTCCGGTACAGAAGAAGTCAAAGACATCCAGTTCTCTACCGAAGCCCGAGGCACGGAACGCGCCAACAAACAAGAACGGCTTTTTGCCCTGGAATTCACGGCTTCCCTGATAGACCAACAAATCGTCATCAGTATCAAATACAATCCCGCACAATATACACCGGCAAGCATTCAAGCATTGATCCGCCATTGGGAAAATTCTATAGACCAACTGAAAGAGGCTGTAAACACTGTAGGAAAAGCCTCGCTGACTCCCAGCGATGTAAGTGCAAAAGGCCTCTCTTTGCCCGCCATGTTAGCCTTGCAGCAACAGTACAAAGTAGAAGCAATCTATGCACTCAGCCCATTACAACTCAGCTTTTTCTTCCATCAACTGCGCTACCCGGATACCGGTTCCTATTTCGAACAAATGCGGTACAGGCTCCGGGGAAACATTTCTGCGGAAACCTTCAAAGAAGCCTTACAAGTCCTCACCCGCAAGCATGCGGTTATGCGTAGCCTCTTCCGGGATGACTTGGCTCCCCAACCCGTTCAGGTGGTGCTGGCCGATGAGCAGATCATGTATCTTTTTGAGGATCTTCGTTCCCTTTCCACAAATGCACAAAACCAACTTCTGGAACAATACGCAACAGATGACCGGCAAAAGGGCTTTCAGCTCACTGAAGAAGTACCCCTCCGTTTCCAACTGTTCCGTTTGGCTGACGAGGAGTTTGAGTTTGTCCTTAGTTATCACCATATCCTCATGGACGGTTGGTGCATACCCATTATTCTCAATGATTTTCAAACGGTTTATACGGCACTTCGGGCAGGAGTCCAACCACAATTAGCGCCATCAGCGCCTTACGAATCCTATATCCGTTGGCTTGAAGATTATCCACAGGAACAAGGCAAACACTATTGGCGGCAATTGCTCCAAGGGTATCACTCAGATACGACCCTTGGCATAAACCGTACGGCTCCGGAATTATACAAAGCTTCGCGCAATTTGCTCTACGAAGAATTCATCTTAAAAGGAGCAGACTACCATCTGTTAAGCAACTTGATTCAAGCCCAAAAACTTACCCTCAACGAAGTCATTCAAGCACTATGGGGAATCTATCTCGCCCAAGTAAATGCGCGGGAGGATGTCGTGTTCGGCACGGTGGTTTCAGGGCGCCCTCCCGAACTGAAAGGAGTCGAGCGGATGGTCGGACTCTTTATTAACACTTTGCCTGTCCGGGTTCGTTTTCAACAGGAAGAAACGCTACTTCAATTAATTCAAACGCTACGGAAACAGGCCATAGAGGGCTTGCCTTACCATTATACCCAACTTGCCGACTTACAAACCCTCCATCCTAAGGGACAGCTCTTCAACCATATCCTTGTTTTCCGGAATTACCCCATAGGAAAACAAACGGAAACGGCACCCTGGAGCTTAATGGACCTAAAAGCATATGAGCCAAATAGTTTCGACTTTACCATTCATGTATTGCCGGAGCCGGATTGCCTCAAAATACGCTTTGTATATCACCCCGACTGCTACGCGGCTAAAGATATTCAACATCTCAGGGAAATATTCGGACAGATGCTCATTGCTTTTCTAAACAAAACCCATCAAACCATCGGAGAACAACTCGACAGGATAGAAAACCTTCGGAAAGACTTCCGTAAATCCGGCAAAAGAAACCGACTCAACAGGTTAAAAACAGAATCCTAAACCCTATTCGCCAAAGCAAAAAGAGAGACAACCTATGAAATCCAGAAAAATCAGAAAGGGACTCGTTCAGCACAAAGCCACACCAGCCGTAATGCAGCAAAAGTTGGTGGAGAAAACTCCTTTACAGGAAGACGCTGGCCCTTTACTCATCCGGGCTACCATGAGTGGTATTTTATTACAAGCATGGCTCCACGAAAATAAGAATGAAGTCAGAGACTTATTGAATCAATACGGAGGAATACTGTTCAGAGGATTCGCCATTGACACAAAAGAAAAATTCAAGTCCTTGGTTGACCATTTGGAACTTCACGCCTTGGAGTACACCATGCGGTCCTCTCCCCGTTACGAAGTCGGGGATAAGGTGTATCATTCTACCACATACCCTGCCGACCGGATGATTCAAATGCATACGGAATCCTCCTATGCAATGACCTGGCCGATGAAAGCTCTTTTTTGTTGCATCACACCCGCTGAGGTACAAGGTGAAACACCGGTCGCAGATACCCGCCAAGTCTTAAAGCGGTTAAGCCCTGAACTTAAAGGGAAATTCTCCCGGCTGGGGGTGAAATATGTGCGGAACCTCTCCCGGAAACTCGGCCTCTCTTGGCAAGAAGTTTTTCAGACAGAAGATAAGAATCTCGTTGAAGCTGAATGCATCCGCAATCATATGTGCTATACCTGGAAAAGTCAAGAGGAGCTGAGAATCGAATGGAACAAACAGGCCATTTACACCCACCCCTATAGCGGTGAGCTTGTTTGGTTTAACCATGCCTTTTTCTTTAACCAATATACACTTTCAGAGCATCTCCGGGAGGTTCTTGATGCAGATTCACTGCCTTTCAATACCTCTTTCGGAGACGGCTCTCCTATTTCCCGGCAGGAGTTTGAGGAATTGAAAAACGCCTGGGAGCAAAGCATGTTTGTATTTCCCTGGCAAAAAGGAGATGTCCTCTTTCTGGATAATATGCTGATGGCTCATGGCCGGATGCCCTTCCAAGGAAAACGGCAAATACTGGTATCGTTGCTGGAACCCATGAGCGAAAAGGATTTCCATAAAGAAAATCAAAACATTCCCTTGAACGACTCTCCGGCCTTTTAATACTTCCGGAATAAGCTTTTAATAAACACATCACTTACTTAACTCATGAACAAAAATTCAGACACTTCTATTCAACAATATACGCTCTCTCCGGTACAGCAGCGAATCTGGAGCATTTTGCCACAAATCAGCAACCCTGTTATCGCAATAAAAACTTCCGTAAAAGGAAGGTTAAACATTCCGTGCATCCAGCAAGCAATAGAACAACTGGGAGAAAAATACAATGTTCTACGGTTCAACTTTGTTAAAACCGGTGCCTTCGAATTTCCTTTACAAGCAGCAAATACACAAATCCCTTACTCTCTTGAAGTATTGGACCTAAGCGAAAACGCTGTCAACTTACCACAAGAAGATATTCACAAAAAGACAAATACTTGGCTGGAATCCCCGGTGACAAAAGCGGAGAATACTTTGGAGCTTTTATGGATCAAAACGGCCGAAGAGGAATCTCAACTGTGGATCAAATCCCATCCTTTGATAATGGACCTTAAAAGTATGCACCTTTTCTTGTCGGACTTTTCAAAAGTATGCGAAGGTACATTCTCCTCCACATCCGAAACTACCCTCCCTTATGAAAACTACGCTCAATGGCAGAATGAACTTTTAAGTGAGCCGGAAACCGAGGGCCTTCATTTTTTTAAAGAAATGGAACAGCAGGATTTCTCCAAACATATCCTTCCGTTTGAAAAAAACACCGAGAAAAAAGCCTGCAACCTGAACAAACACCGTGTGGAATTTCCCCTTGAGGTAAACAAGGCTCTACAAAAACAGGCGGAACAACTCGATGTAGAAATCTATCAACTATTGGCCGGCCTCTTTGCTCAATTTCTCTCTGCGTATGACAAACAGGAAAATATGCTTTTGGGCATCAGCCACTATGAACGGGTTTATGAAGAATTGGAATACGCTTTGGGAGCCATGACCAAGACGCTTCCTCTGAGATTAAGCCCCGGAATAGAAAACACCCTGTTTTTCGAGAAGCTGAAAGAAGAAGACGAAGCAATCACCGATTGGGAAGATTTTTTCAGTTTCGAAAATGCCGGACAAACCCGGGACACTCCTTTTGCCTATGGCATCAGCATGCTCCCGGCAACCTTTTTTCACCCAATAGGCAATACAATCACATTCCAAGTCAGTGATTTGACAGATATCAGCGAACCCTTCGGACTACGGCTGTTGGCATTGGAGAAAGAGGAGGGTTTACAGACCGACCTCTATTATCAGCAAGGCCGTTTTACACCTGCCATCATCCACTGGCTTGGCAAACAATGGCAGCATTTTTTGAGGAGAAAACTTTCACTCATAAGCAATGAACCTCAATTCATCCCCACAGAAAATGCTTCGGATAAGTCGATTGAAAAGAAGACCGTACTCGAACTCCTGGAAAAACAAGTCGAGCGCAAAGCGCAACAAGAAGCAATCCGTTATCAAGGACAAAGCCTTAGCTATCGGGATCTTGACGAAAAAAGCAATGCAGTAGCCCGGCTGTTACAAAACACCTATGGAGTCAAAGCCGGTAAGCGTGTAGCGCTTTTACTGAATAGAAGTGAATGGCTACCAGTCGCCATTTGGGGCGTATTAAAAGCCGGAGGAGCTTATGTACCGATTGATACGGCTTACCCAGTGAAGCGAATCAAACAAACCTTGGAATCTGCCCAATGTTCAGCCATTCTCACCACACCCGGTCTCCTTGAAGACATGGGCATTGCTCCTGATGAACCCGTTGTAGTGTTGAACCATGACTTGCTTGCTAATATTTCACCACACCCTGTTCATACAGCGCTCTCCGAAGAAGACCTGGCGTATCTTATTTTCACTTCCGGCTCTACGGGAAAACCCAAAGGGGTGATGATCAGCCATGGCAGTTTATCCAATTATGTGCAGTGGGCAGGCCACTACTACTTCGATGAAGGGGAAAGGGCCACTTGGGGAATGTTCACCTCCCTTGCTTTTGACCTTACCGTCACCTCCCTGTTTGTATCCTTATGTTATGGCCAGCGGCTCTTCATCGCCGACCAGGAAAAGAGTATAGCCCGGATATTACAAGAGTTTTTAAGCCCTGAAATTGACAATGAAGTTGATACTCTCAAACTTACTCCTTCTCATATCACTATGCTGAAAAACCTGGGCCACACTTCCACATCACTAAAGAAGATAATCCTGGGAGGCGAAGCATTGGAAAAAGAACATATAAGCGCCCTGTACTCCTGGAACCCGGATGTAGAAATTTACAATGAATACGGCCCTACGGAAGCCACAGTAGGTTGTATCGTAAAACGGGTTTCCATCGAGGACGAACGTATCTTGATTGGCCGGGGCATTGCACAAACTTACCTTTGTATCGTAGACGATACCCTGCAACCGGTAGAGGAAGGGATGGCAGGCGAATTGTATATCAGTGGCAAATGTTTGGCAAAGGGCTATCTTGGAATGGAAAACCTGACGGCCAAGGTTTTCACTCAATTCGATTGGGACCCTACCCATACCGTATGGTATAAAAGCGGGGATCTGGTACGCCAAACCCTTGAAGGGGAATTTGAGTACCTCGGAAGGGTGGATAAACAAATTAAAATCAGAGGATTCCGGATTGAACCTGCGGAAATACAAGCGGTATTACAGCAGCTGAAAGGCGTTCGGCAATCCTATATCAGTGTCATGGAGCTAGAGGGACAAAAAATACTGATCGCTTTCTTGATGACAGAAGGAGAACTGGTAGAAGAAACTCTCTTCGCTGAGTTGCACAACAGGTTGCCCGATTATATGATCCCCGGCATGTTAGTAAAAGTAGACGCATTTCCACTGACTACAAATGGCAAAACCGATGAAAAAGCACTTCTTACATTCGCCAGGCAGCAGAAAACAAGTCGTGAAAGAGCGTATGTAGCCCCTAGAAATCCTTTGGAAACGCAATTGCAGGAAATCTGGCAAGAAGTATTGCAACAAAAGCCTGTCAGCATTACCGATGATTTCTTTGCGTGTGGAGGCAATAGCCTGAGCTTTTCACAACTCTTGCTCAACATCAGCCAACGGATAGGGATCAGGCTTTCCTTTACGGAGCTTTTCGAATTCACGGTTCTGGAAAAGCAGGCGGAATATTTGGCCGGTAAGGAAACAGGGCACAGCGAAACCAGTATTCCTCTAGCGCCCAAGCAAAAGAATTATCCTTTGTCTCCGGCACAAGAGGGGATTTGGAAAGCTTCTCAATCCGAAGCCAGCAATATTGCTTACAATATGCCTATTCTCTTTAAGATTAAAGGGCACGTTGATCTCCCAGCACTTGAACGGTCCATAAGCCTTCTGATCGATACTTATGAAAGCCTCCGGACAATCTTTGTACAAACCGAAGCCTCGGTGGTAAGGCAGCAAATCCTGGGCTCTCCACAAATCAACGAGGTTTTTCAATGTATTTCCGTTGATCCTGAAAGCAATGAAGAAACTTTAGACAATCTGTTTAAACACCATATCCGGCAGCCTTTCAACCTCGTCCAAGGACCTCTTATCCGTTTTCACTGGTTCAAACTTCACCATACCTCTTCTTATCTCCTTTTCAACATGCACCATATCATCGGTGACAATTGGACGATGAAATTGTTTTTTCATCAATTGTTCAAAACCTATCTCAACCTGACTGCCGGCCAAGAAGCTGAGCTACTCAAACCTGCGCTTCAATACAAAGATTATACGGTTTGGCTGCAAAACAAGCTGAACAGTCCGGAAGGTGTAGAATTGGAAAAATACTGGCTGCAATTGTTTAGCGAAGAGCTCGAACCGCTCAATATGCCTACAGATACACCCCGCCCGGATAAGAAAACCTACGAGGGAAACACCCTTCATGCAACCCTTGATGCAGAGGAAACGAACATCCTCCGTCAATTTACCCAACAACACGAAGGCACCTTGTTTATGAGTTTGATGGTAGTGCTTAATGCATTATTTCATAAGTATACCGGGCAGGAGGACATTGTAATCGGAGCCCCGGTTGCCGGACGGGAGCATAGCGGTTTACAAGAGCAAATCGGTTTGTTTGTAAATACCCTGGCACTTAGAAACGCTTTTTCAACGGATGATACAATAAACGAGCTTTATAAAACTATCCGGCAAAATACGCTGGAGGCTTATACTCACCAATGGTACCCATTTGATACGTTGTTAAAAAAACTGGATTATCCCGCACAACCGGGGAGATCGCCTCTCTTCGATGTGATGATCGTACTCCAAAATATACCCTACAATCCAATGGATGAAATTCCGGAATCGCTCTCGGTTCAGGAGCTTACCTTTGATTGGGGAAGCAGTAAATACGACTTCTGTTTCTTTTTTATTGAAGAGGAAGATCATATCCACATCCATCTGGAATACGACAAGGTCCTGTACAGTACCTCCGCTGTTCACCATCTCCTGAGAAATATAAAGCACATCATCAGCCAGCTACCGGAAGTCACATGCCTTCCGGATATAACCCTTCAAACTTTAGCTTCAGAAGCTAAAGAAGAAGATGCGTTTCTTTCGCAAATGATGAAAATATAACCTTTCACCTGTCATTGGCCGCAAACTCTCTAACGGTTTACACGGCCTAAAGGAGTTAAAATTGATAACCAAATTGATTTACATAGTTCAAGAAAATCATGTGTGGAATAGCAGGAATATTTAATATCAGAAAAGACCAACCTGTGCCCCGGGTGGTACTGGAAAACATGGTAGAAGTTCTTCATCACCGTGGGCCTGACGATACCTCTATTTATACAGATCAACACATAGGTATGGGGTTTAAGCGACTCAGCATCGTGGATATTTCCGGAGGAAGGCAACCTTTCTTCAGCCCTGACAAGGGTATTGTATCGGTTTGCAACGGAGAAATTTTCAATCATAAAGAACTACGGTCCGAACTTAGGTCCAAAGGGTATACCTTCACGTCACACTGCGATGTGGAAGTGCTCATTCCTCTGTATCAGGAATACGGCATTGAGCGTATGTTTGATAAAATAGTGGGGCAATTCAGTTTCGCGATCTTTGATAAAAACCAAGAAGCCCTCTACCTGGCCCGGGACCATTTTGGCGTATGCCCTCTTTTCTACACCGAACAACAAGGGCACCTTTTATTTGGCTCGGAGATCAAAGCCCTCTTACAGGTTCCCTTTGTCCCTCGCAAAGTCAACCTCACCGGACTGGACCAAGTATTCTCCTTTCCGGGAACGGTCAGCCCACATACGCTTTTCCAGGGCATTCACAGCCTCAAACCGGGGCATTATGTCAAACACCGCAACAATGCTACTTCTATCCACTGCTACTGGGATGCTGACTACCCCTTACAGGGCGACTACGACTACGGAAAAAACGAGCGCTATTATGCAGAAAAACTGGAAGAAAAGCTCCTCGAATCGGTTAACTACCGTCTGAATGCCGATGTCCCGGTAGGCTTTTACCTCAGTGGAGGGCTGGATTCTTCTTTGATCGGAAGCCTTATGCGCACCCTCCGGCCTCAAGCAGCATTCAAATCCTTTTCAGTGACATTTCCCCACCGGGAAAACAGCCAAATAGATGAAAGTATCCACCAACAACGTATGGCGACTTACCTGCATAGCAATCATCATGAAATTGCCTTTGATTGGAAGAACATTTCCAATCGCCTACGCGACATCGTTTATTACGGAGAAACGGCAGTCAAGGAAAGTTATAATACCTGTTCCCTGGCCTTATCTGCACATGTACGTAGTCAGGGGATCAAAGTCGTCTTGTCCGGGGAGGGGGCCGATGAATTGTGTGGCGGCTATATCGGTTACCGCCTCGATGCTTTGGGCAACCGTAATCTGAATGATCAGATGGACGAGCTCGATCTGATGCTGGAAGCGCAAATGCGCCAACAACTGTGGGGAGATCCTTCTTTCTTTTATGAAAAACATCAGGTAGATTTCCGGTCTGTCAAGCAAAATCTCTATTCCAATGCCGTCAATGATATTTTCTACGAGTTTGATTGTTTGCATAAATCACCTGTTGACCTGCAAAGGCTTATGGGCAGACATCCCTTTCACAAACGCTCCTACCTGGACTTGAAGCTACGTTTGGCAGACCATCTTATTTCCGATCACTGTGACCGGGTTTGTTTTGCCAACTCTGTGGAGGGTCGGTATCCCTTTCTGGATGTAGGACTCTTTGAATTTCTTAAAACAGTGCCGCCCGAAATCCAATTAAAAAAACTGGTGGAGAAATACCTGCTCAAACAGGTCGCCGGCAAATACGTGCCGGAGGAAATCGTCAACCGTCAGAAGTTCGGGTTTGTGGCCCCGGGGAGTTGTCAACTATTGCAAAACAAGGATGAGTTGACACTGGATATGCTCAGCTATGAGCGAATTAAGCGACAGGGATTTTTTAATCCGGATGTCATCGAAAAGCTGAAGGAGATATACAGCCAACCCGGATTCAAGATCAATGCTCCCTACGACAGCGACCTTTTGATAGTGGTCATCACTTTTAACCTGTTGCTGGATGTCTTTGAAATGGAAAACTTCACTTCAGCACCCATCACTAAATCTACTTTGGCATGAAAAAAAAGAAAATAGGAATCATTGGCGGGATGGGTTCCCGGGCCGGAATGCTGCTTTTTCAATACATCATCGACAAGTCTCCCGTTCTGTGCGATCAAGATTTTCTGGAGGTGTTACTGCATAGCAATACCTGTATCCCGGACCGGACTCGCGCGATCTTGTATCAAGAAGCCTCTCCGGTACCCGAACTTCAGCGCTCCGTAAAACTCCTCAGTGAGCAATCGGTAGATTACCTGATTTCGGCTTGTGTGACTTCGTACCATTTTTATTCGGAAATGCAAAAAGTGACACAAACTCAAATCCTGAACATCGTCCAAATGACGGTCAACCATATTCTCAACCTGTATGGGCCCCACTGTACCGCAGGAATCCTGGCGACTTCCGGCACCATTGCCACCGGCCTTTTTCAGCAAGCCTTGTCAAAAGCCAATATAAACTATCTCACCCTCCCTCCTGACATGCAGGAAAATGATTTTATGAAATCGGTTTATATGAACCATGGTCTTAAATCCGCCACGATTTCCCATAAAGCCAGGGAACATTTCAAAGCCTGCCTGGACTATATGCAAGAAAGAGGTACCGAGATTATTATCGGAGGTTGTACGGATGTAAGCGCCATCGTGCCCGAGTACCGGGAAACGTACCCGGTCATAGATGTACTGGATACCGCAGCTACTGAAATTGTGCGGCTTGGTTACCGGTCCGAAGTGATGACATTATAATTTTTTTAACGATCCCGATTTACCCTATAATCAATATTCATCAACAAGCTTATACAAGAATTCACCATTTCTAAAACTCTTATGGCTTGTGGTACAACCTGAAACAACATGAAAAAATTAATTTACCGGCAGTTTGAACAAATTGTAAAGAAATACCCCGATGCTATCGCCCTCAACGATGCAGGAAAAAACTACACCTATCGCGAGTTAAATGAAAAAGCCAATCAAATTGCGGATTATCTGAGTACCTTGGAGATAAAAGACCAAACGATCATGGTTGCCATCCCCTCCGGCATTCAAATGGTCTCCTCCCTTTTAGGTATATTCAAGGCAGGAGCCGTCTACTTGCCGGTGGACTTGTCTTTTGCCAAAAAACAATTGGCTTTTATCCTCGAAGAAACGCCCGGTGCCCCCCTACTGATTTCCGAATCGCAAACCGCTCAATGGCAGTCGCTAGCGGAGCACCTTCCCTTACAACAAAGAGCAGTACATCTGATCAGTGAAAGTAATGGTCTCAGATCCTTCCAAAATACCGGTTGGACGTCTTGGAAGGACTTGAAGGACCTTAACCCGGAAACCGGGCAAAGGCCGGACGCAAACAGTTACATTTTTTATACCTCTGGTTCTACCGGAAACCCCAAAGCGATTCTGGGGGTCCATCAAAGCCTTTCTCAATTCATCGAATGGGAAGCTAAAGAGTTTCAGGTCGCTCCGGGAATGCGGATCAGTCAATTAACGCAATTCACATTCGATGCCTCATTGCGCGATATTTTCTTACCCTTGGCGACTGGGGCAACCCTGTGCATCCCTCCCCAAGCAGTTCGTTTCAATGCCCATGAATTAGTACAGTGGATCTCCCGGCAAAAGGTTCACCTTATTCATACCGTACCTTCACTTTTCCGGCAATTGACCAAAAGTGTAGATCAACTTTCCTTACAAAAGCCCCTTCCGGACCTTAAACATATTTTACTCTCCGGGGAGCCGCTGTATGCCAAACATCTTCATCACTGGAAAAATACCGGTGCAGAGCATGTGGAAATCGTGAACTTATACGGCACTACGGAAACTACCATGATCAAGACCTTTCACCGTATCCGTGAAGTACCGGAACCCTCCGGACAAATCCTGCATGTAGGCCAGCCTATTGATCAAGCGTTTATCTTGATATTGAATCAAGGCAGGTTGTGCCGAATTGGAGAAATCGGTGAGGTCTATATCAAAACCCCTTACATGACCCGTGGTTATTTGCACAAACCGGAATTGACCGAGAGCGTCTTTGTACAAAACCCACTCATTCAGGACCGGGAAGACATCATTTATAAAACAGGCGATCTGGGCCGCTATTTACCCGACCGCTCACTGGAGATCCTCGGCCGGAAAGACCGTCAAGTGAAAATCAATGGCGTACGGATAGAACTGAATGAGATTGACCAAGCGGTGATGGAAATCAGTGGTGTGGAAGAAACCATCGTCAAAACCCTCAAAGATGTCGAAGGCAACCCACAGATCATTTGTTATTACAAAGGCAAAAAGGAGATCTCTGAAATCAGGGAAATATTACAAGAAAAGCTAAACAGCCATACCCTGCCTTCTTATTTTGTTTTCATGAAAACATTTCCGCTCAATGCCAATGGAAAAATTGACAAACGTTCGCTCCCGACTCCCGAAGAAGCGCTGTTAGGAAAAGATTTCGACCCTCCCAAGGCAGGTATTGAAACGCAAATTGCCAACACCTGGAAGCGTGAATTACATTTAAAAAAAGTAGGGCGAAACCACTCCTTCTATCAGTTGGGAGGGAATTCGCTTAAAGCCATGAAAATAGCCGGGGACCTCCAACTGGAGCTGGGCATAGAGTTGAAACTTACCGATATTTTGGTTTATCCGACAATCGCCCGCTTGGCTGATTTCTTGGAACGGACAAAGCCCTCCAAAAGACCTACTGCGATTTCCCGGGCTCCCCAAATGTCCGGTTACCCGGTGAGTCATACACAAAAACGACTCTGGGTACTCAGTAAACTGGAAGAAGCTTCCGTGGCTTATCATATTCCGATCGAGTATGAATTAACGGGTAAGGTAAATGCCTCTGTGCTACGGCAAGCCCTTCAATGGATCGTCAAACGCCACGAAAGCCTTCGCACAGTATTCCGGGAAGAGGGCGACAGCATCCGGCAAATCATTCTCTCTGATACGGAAGCGGCATTTACATTCCTCCAAAAAGACCTTAGTCAGTTAGCCGATCAAGAAGTCAAAAATCAAGTAAACAGCTTCAGAGATAAACCCTTTGCCATGGAAAAAGAGCCTCTTTTCCGGGTAGGCCTCTTTTATCAGGGAAATAACACAACCACTCTTCTGATGGTCATGCACCATATTATTTCCGATGGCTGGTCGGTACGGCTGATGTTACAGGAAACCTTGCAAGTGTATGAAGCATTGACCAAAGGTTTGGTTCCCGAACTTCCTGAGTTGCCCCTTCAATATAAAGACTATGCCGTATGGCAACAAGCCCGGATAAATGACCCGGATACCCGCAGAAGCGGGGAGTTTTGGCACCAGCAATTTGATGGTGAATTGCCCGTGCTTGAACTAGCCACCGACTACCCTCGCCCTGCCCTCAAAACCTTTAAAGGAGCCCTGACGGAACAGTTGATTCCGCCGGAAAACGTTGCGCTCTTCAAAAAGCTGTGTCAGCAAAATCACAGTACATTGTTTCAGGGAATCTATGCCCTCCTACACACCTTGCTCTCCCGGTATACCGGGCAAAAGGATTTGGTTATCGGAACCCCTGTAGCCAACCGGACTGAAGCTGAGTTACAAAACATCGTTGGTTTTTTTGCCAACACCGTTCCACTCCGTATGCAATTCGACTTACAGGGAGGTTTTACAAAGTTGTTAACAGAGAGCCAAAAAACCACACAGGCAGCTTTTGAGCATTCTACCTATCCTTTTGACCAACTGATCGAGGAACTAGGGCTTCAAAGAGAGCTTAGCAGATCACCCTTATTTGATGTAATGCTGGTACTTCATAAGGAAAGCCAAGAGCAAGCACATGAGGATGCCATATGGGTTGAAGCCCGAGAAACAGCCCAGTATAGTAAATTCGACTTGACGTTCTCTTTTAAAGAAACCGCAAAGGGATTGATCCTAAAACTTGAATACAATACGGATTTATTCTGCAAAAACCGTATCCGAAGAATGGGGCAACACATTGCCTTGTTGATGGAAGGCATTACAAAACAGCCGGAAACCTCTTTAACAGAGATCAACTTTCTGACAGAAGAAGAAGAAATTTTGTTACGGCAATTTTCCAATCAAGATTCGGATCTTCCTAAATCACAAAGTACCTCCCTTGTGGAGATGTTCCGTGAGCAAGCCCGCAAATACCCTGATAAAGTAGCGGTTTACTCTTCCTGCGATCATTCATCCCTTACTTACCGGCAACTTGATGAGCAAAGTGACGGGTTAGCAGCCCAGCTTCTCCACTCCCAAAAGACATCTTCTTCCGAGTTGGTGGGAATTTCCGGAAGGCGTCATCACCGGAGTATCGTGGCCATGTGGGCCGCACTCAAAGCAGGGATGGCTTATATTTTTTTAGACCCGCAATTACCCGAATCCCGAAGAAATTATATCCTGCGAAACGCTGAGGTCACCACCGTACTGACCGATGACAAACTGGATTTCAATAATTGGCAGGTTCCGAATCTTATCCCTATCCGACAAGGCATAATAAAAGGAAAAGGGCAAGCCATGCCCGCAGTCGCGGCAAATGAACTGGCCTATATCTGCTACACCTCCGGATCAACCGGAAAGCCCAAAGGGGTAATGATCAGCCAACAAAATGTCATTGCATTAGCCGAAGGGATGCAAAGAATACCCCAGGTAAAAGTGACCCCGGAAGACCGGCTCGTTTCGGTTGCCTCTTTCTCCTTCGATATGATCGTGCACGATATTTTCGGTTGTCTGCTCAACGGAGCCTCTCTCCTTCTTCTTGATCAAGAAAAAGACTTGGACCTTGAAGGACTTGAGCAAGTTTATGAAAGGTACGATGTCAACCGGGCAAGCCTACCCACAGCTCTATTCAACACCCTTGTAGATTTGGATTTCCAGGGCTTCCACAAGCTACGGTTGGTCATTACCGGTGGAGAAGCGGCCTCGGTTATACACTTCCGGCAATTTGCAAAAAAATACAAGGCAGCACTTTACAACGGTTACGGCCCTGCTGAAAATACCGTTTACAGTTCCTTCTTCCATTTTAATTCCCGACAGGTAAACAGAAACGTGCCTATCGGCAAACCCCTTGACACCGTTGTTGCTTCCATCAGGGATGAAAACGGCAAGTCAGTTCCTTTAGGAAATATAGGTGAACTATGGCTAAGTGGAGAGCAACTGTCACAAGGGTATTGTAATAACGAACAGTTAAATACCCAAAAATACCTCACCGATAAGACGACAAACCAACGTCATTACCTTAGCGGAGACCTGTGCAAATGGACCGAAGAAGGGCATATCCAATATATAGGCCGGAAAGATGACATGCTTAAAATCCGTGGATTTTTGGTGGAGGTACAGGAAATTATCAATGTCTTGCTAAACCATGAAGCCATCCGTGAGGCAATGGTACTGCCCCGCAAAGAAGAAGCCGACACCTTCCTGGTGGCCTACTTAGTAGCCGATACCTCGGATCTGATAGCCTTGAAGAGCTATTTGCGTCAATTTTTACCTGCTTATATGCTTCCGCGTTATTTTGTAATGCTTGACGACATGCCTATCAACAAAAGTAATAAAATAGACCGGCAAGCGCTTCAAAACATGGGATTACCTTCCGTTGAAGCGGAAAGTAGCCAAAGGCCTTTGACAAAAAAAGAAACCCTGATCGTAGCACTTTGGCGTGAACTTCTCAAAAAAGAACAACTGGCTACTAGTTCCAATTTTTATGAATTAGGCGGGGATTCTATCAAAGCCATTCAATTTATCTCCCGGTTGAAAGCGAAGGACTATAAATTAACGATCAAACAATTTATGAGTGGCCCCACCGTGGAAGAGGTAGCCCACAAAATTGTTCGAATTCCTCAACAAGAGAATAGAACTGCACCAGCTACCGCAACAGGTCATGTAGCATTATCTCCCGTCATCCGTCATTTTTTTGAAAAGGTGGATGAGCCTTACCTGCATCATTTCAACCAATCCGTAAAGATCTTTCATCCCAAAGGATTTGATAAAGAAGTCATTGGCAAAGTGCTCAACTCCTTGTTACAACATCATGATATTTTACGATCCTGCTTTCGCAAAAATGATAAGGGACAATGGGAACACTTCATACGGGAAAATATTCCGCCTTTGGAAATTCAAGAAATTAACCTAATTGCCTCCCCAAAGAAGGAAGAAGTCTTTATCCGAGAAGCAAATGCCCTACAGGCATCGCTGAACCTGGAACAAGGGCCGTTACTAAAAGCCGGATTGTTCCGGGATACCAATGGTGATACCCTCTTGTTAGCCATTCATCATCTGGTGATCGATGGCGTTTCCTGGCGCATCCTCTTTGAAGACCTCGGCATACTTTACCAACAAATTACCCATGGCAACCTCCCTCAGTTGCCCACAAAAACAGAACCTTTCCGGCAATTCGTTAGGGAGCAGTTTGAATATATCAAGAGTGAAGCCGGTCAAAACGATCTGCATTTTTGGAAAAGAAACACCGCTCAATCCCTACGTACCCTTCCGGTCGAATACCCTGATCAGAAAAATACGGTTTCGGAAGCGCATTCTATCTCTTTCAGCCTTTCTCATAAAAAAACACAACAATTGCAGGAGGTCGCTTCCTGTATGGATTTTCTGGAAGTAAATCATGTAATGGTAGCCGCCTTAGGCCTGGCACTGAAAGCAAGTTTCGGAGAGGGTTCTTACCCAGTGACCATGGAAGGTCATGGACGCGAGGAACTCTCCGATGTAACAGACCTCAGCCGGACAAGCGGTTGGTTTACCAGTATTTTCCCACTTATTTTGCCTTCCCGGAATGAGAATGCCATCATTCCATACCTCAGCCAGGTACGCGACTTGTTACGGCAAATACCTTTAAGGGGAGCCTGTTACGGTATGTTCAAATACTTAACCCAAGAGGAGTTACCTAGCCCAACATCTCAAATAAGCTTCAATTTTTTAGGACACTTTGATGACTCTATCGAAACGGATTCCGAAGGGCAAATGAAAATAATGATGGGAGAAAAGGGAAGCGAAGTACATCCTCTAATAGAGCGCTTTCACGAACTGGAGCTTTCGGGATTAATCTCGCAAGGGCAACTACACTTCTCCGTTAGATACGCTCAAAAGAGGTGGAATAAAACAAGCATTCAAACATTTGCCAAACAATACCAAACACATCTGGAAACCCTTTTAGACATATTAGAAGAGTGGAAAGCTGAAAAATTACATGAGCTGTCCTTCAACCAATTGAATTTTTATAGCGGACGGAGAATAGTCGGGGATTTTTCCGAAATCGGCCCGTACCGTTTCGATACCTTTGATAAAAATACCTTTATGCAAGCCCTTCGTTGGCTACAAGAGCGGCATGAGAGCTTACGCAGTACCGTAGCAACTTACAAAGGCCTTCCTTACTTGAAGATCCAACCCTATGAGGTGCCTCTAAAATGGGATACCTATACCGGAAGTGTCCCAATAGAAGATCTAATCGAACAACAGCGTGCAGAAATGCAGGTGTTTGTCTCACCATCCCGGCCATGGGAAGTCAGCGTGATCGAATCAGAAGAGGGGTATATACTGACCATGCTACTGTCTCACCTTTTCTTTGACGGTTATTCCCAAGGGATCCTTCAGGCTGAGTTGAACGATTTCTACCAAGCTGCATTGCAAAACCAAAAACCTACCCTTGCCCCACCTTCCAGCCAGTACAGTGACTTTGTCAATGCACAACGACATTACCTGGAAAGCCGAAAAGGCCGGGGTGGCTTTAATTTTTGGCAGCAACATTTGTCGGACTACTCCTTCCGGAGCCTGCCTCCTGTTAACTTTTGTATCAGGGCTACTACAATATTGGATCAGGACCTCACTGATGAAATCAACCGGTATTTAAAGATAGAAGGAACCAGCCCTGCAGTCTATTTCTTGTCGGCTCTTAAGCAAAATCTATCGGATCAGGATGGCAATACCTTAATTGCCCTGCCGGTAAGTCTGCGTAGTCATGAGCTGTACGATGCCATTGATAATGAACAAAGTATTGGCTTTTATACCAATATCCTTCTACACCCCTATCAAGCCGGTGAAACCTCCCTGCCATTCGAACAACTCCTTGGCCATACCCAACAACAATTTGCCCGGGAATTGGTCCATGGAATGTATCCTTATGAACACCTTTTGGACCAACTTCAAGCGCCCAACGATTTTCATCCGGTAGCCGGGCTCAATTATCACAATTATCAGTACCTGTCCGAATCCAAAGTCAGTGGAGTGCGAAATCAGATTCAAACAAAAGAAGTTACCATACAGACCCGGGCAAAGTATTGGGTAGATATTTTCCATTTTGCCGACGGCATACAGATCAATGCCACTTTCCACCCCAAAGAGGTCACTATCAAAGAAGCGGAGAGGTGGGTTCGAGGATTTTCTGATATACTTATGTCCGTATCGGACCGGAGTCCACAAAGCATCTAAAACCCTCTTTTTCAAGCTATTTAACATTTTTTTTTAATCACAATCGTATGAATTTACTAAAAGGACATACCGGCAAATACATCTCTTTTGTACTACTGGGGATCGTGGCAGCCGTAGCCAATACCGCCATCATTTACCTCATTAATGAAGTCATAGCGAAATATGTAGAGGATACCCGGTCCGATACCGGGGTCTACCTCTCCTATTTTGCCGGAGCGGTTGCGCTCTTCTTTATCAGCCGCTGGTTGGTCTCTTATGGCATGGTCGGATTTATGCAAGACTTGCTTTTCAAAATCCGCTTGCGAGTAGTAGAAATGGTACTCAAATCTCCTTTTCATCCGCTTGTAAAACATAAGGAAAAGGTTTACACGGCCCTGACGCGCGATACCAATAATATTGTGAATGCCAGTATTAATATGGTAGACTTGCTTACCAACTCCATATTGGTCGTCTTATGTTTGGTCTATATGGGTATCCTCTCCTGGAAATTACTTTTGTGCTTTAGCCTTATGCTGTGTTTTGCCTTGGTGGTGTACGCCATCAGCGAAAAAAAAGCGGTAGGCTTGTTCAACCAAGCAATGTCTAAGGATGATCAATTCGTCAGAAACCTCAATGAATTGTTGAGTGGATTTAAAGAAGTGATTATTGCCAGAAAAAAGGGTGCTGACATTCGCGATCAACATATGAAACCCGCTTTGCAAGAAGCTGTTGTACTAAACAAAAAAGCCCTTGTTTTTCATCTCAACAACCGGATTACCGGGCAAATGGCTTTTTATATTTTCATTGGTTCCCTGTTAATGTTTATCGGTAATCAAGTAAGTGTGGAACGTGCCCAAGTCATTAGTTTTGTTTTCGTACTTCTATACATCTGGAGCCCTATTGAAACGATTGTACTGATGATGCCCAGCCTTTCCCAAGCCAAGATAAGCCTGAACCGCCTGGGTTCTTTACAAGAAACCTTAAAAGACAAAGACCTGGGATATAACGAAGCACCGCAACAGATGGATTTCCAATCCCTGGAAGTAGAAAGCATGGTTTATCAATATCAAGCCGAACCCGGAGACCTGCCTTTTACAGTTGGTCCCAATCAATTCGAACTCCGCCAAGGGGATGTGGTATTTATTTTTGGAGGGAACGGGAGTGGAAAAACGACCTTTATCAACCTTCTAATCGGTTTGTTTATGGCTGACCAAGGGCAAATCAAAGTCAATGAGCAAGCCATCGTTCCCGAGCAATTTGCCGAATACAGAGCACTCTTTTCCCCGGTATTCAGCGACTTTCACTTATTTGAAAGGGCTTATGGAATGAATGGTTTTGACCGGAATAAAGCCTTGGAATACCTCCGGCTCTTTGAGCTGGACCATAAAGTGCTGATCCAGGAAAACGGGTTTAACACTACCCAACTTTCAACCGGACAACGCAAAAGATTAGCCTTGGTTACGGCCATGTTGGAAAAGAAACCCATACTGATTCTGGATGAATTTGCCGCCGATCAAGACCCCTATTTCCGCAGGAAATTCTACCAGGAAATCTTACCGTATCTAAAGCAAGAGGGATTTACTGTCGCAGCCATCACCCACGATGACAATTACTACCACCTGGCGGATAAGGTCTACAAAATGTACGAAGGGAAGCTTGAAAAGGTAACCTTGAGCGCTTCCTTAAATAAATCCGGGATAGTCGAATACTTATAAGCATGTACAAGGGGTCATTTTTCCTATTGCTTCCACCCTAAAATCAATCCGATGAAAGTTGTAAAAAGCCGCTTTAGAAAGACAAAAGTCATAACCTTCTGCTTAAGCCTTTTTTTAGTGCTGTATATTTCCTTAGCCTTTAAAGATTCTTTGAAAATGCCGAGAAAAATTGATTTTGATAAAAATGCCGTGAATGCGCTTATTCAACCATTTGTCGCCAACCGGGAGCCCGGAATGTTAATCAGGATCTATTCTTCCGGTCAAATCCTCTTTGACAAAGCTTTTGGATTGGCAGATATGGAGGAAAACCGGCCACTTACCCGGCAAACTGCGTTCCCAGTTGGCTCTGTAAGTAAGGAGTTTACCATGGTTAGCATCTTGCAATTTGTTGAGCAAGATAAATTGCACTTACACGACACCATTGGCCGGTTTGTGGAAGGTCTCCCTTTTGGTAGTCAAGTCACGATCAAACACTTATTAAGTCATACCAGTGGAATTAAAAATTATTTTGAGAAAGCCAATCATATTCCCGGCAAATTAGACCGTATATTTTCGCCCGATGAACTTATCCGGTATTTTAAAAATGATCCGCTGGAATTCCCTCCTGGCACACGGTACCAATACAGTAATTCAAACTATGCATTACTGGCAAAGGTGATAGAGCAGTTTTCGAAGGGCAGTTACTCAGAGCATCTTCAAAAAACTTTTTTTCAACCTTTGGAGCTTGAGCATTCCTACAGCTTGCTAAATACCGCTCCGGATAAAAATACTGCATCAGGTTATGATAAAAGGAAAGACTCAATCACCCCCACAGTAAAAATCCACCCGAGCCAGACGTATGGTTCGGGCAGTGTGGTCAGTACCTTGGAGGATCTTTATACCTGGCATCAAGCGCTGTATCAAGGGAAGCTATTAAGCCCGAAAAGTTTTACGATGGCCTGTGAAGTAGCCCGGTTAACCGATGGAAGCCTGAGCCCTGAGCACCGGGGGTTTAGCCTTATGTCCGGACAGATGGGTACCCATCGTTTTTTTTGGAACGGAGGAGACATCAGCGGTGTACATACCCGCTATCTCTATTTTCCGGAAAAAGAACTGTATATCCAAGTCATGGCAAATGTAACCATTGAGGATAACCATGACCATGCCGGAAATTTACTCTTTAAGATTGCCGGGGAGCTGTTAGGTGAGGATGCCGTCTTTGTCATTGGTAAAGAATACCAATTGGAAAAGCTGTAGGAACATTCTACTCCGTATTCGCTCAAATCGGGTGTATCATCACTTAAATAAACCTTATACAAAAACCTGTATTTCATCTATTTAAATAAAACATACTAAACCATTACAACAAGCCTATTTGATAGAATCAAAATTGTCTAATCCTTTAAAAAGTCATTTGCTTATGAATTTACTATATTTCCCTTTTTCAGGAGCCAGTAAATACTCTTATCACTCTTTCAAACCTTATTTACAAGGCGATTTTACCAGTTTACCTTTGGAACTCCCCGGCCGGGGTGGTAGAATCAAGGAAGGTTTAATTTACAGCATGCATGAGGCCGTTGAAGATTTATACTATCAAGTGCTACGCTATATCCATCAACCTTTTGTATTTTATGGCCATAGTTTGGGTTGTCACCTTGCGTACCTGGTGGCCAGGAAATTAATGGAAAATCAAAAGCCATTGCCTTTGTATCTCTTTCTGTCTGGCTCTACAGCCCCTTCTGTAGATAGGGCAACGGAAAGCCTTCGTTATCAACTGCCTCAGGAAGAGTTTTACAAAGAGCTGAAATCCTATGGAGGAACCCAGGATGAAATATTGCTCAATGCAGAGCTAATGGCCTTTATGGAGCCTATTTTACGAGCGGATTTCCAAATCCTTGAAACCTATCAATATCCCAAAGACAGGGCTCCCTTACCGGTTCCTTTCTACGCCTTTAAAGGGCAAGAAGAGGATATTACGGAGGAAGAAGCAATGGCCTGGCAAAAGGAAACAAGCACTAGATTTTCTTACCGGGCTTTCTCCGGCAAACATTTTTTCATTTATGAACATGAAAAGGAAATCGTTTCTATCATAAAAGCCGCACTTGAAAAAGTTATGGTTGAACAGCCCCTCCTATAAAAAACCATTTAAAAATGTTTCGGATATATTATAGTTTTTATGTGAAAGAATGGCCAACTTCTTTGTTTGAGGCTTCTTTGAAGCCATTGCCTTTCGATGAGGCAGTAAAAGCAAGAAAATTTGTTCGCTGGCAAGACAGGCAAGCCTGCATACTGGGAAAATTACTCTTGCACTATGGTCTGCGCAAAAATGCATTCGACCCGGATCTTTCTACCTTGAAGTATACCCCCTACCATAAGCCCTATTTCACCTCGGGGCCTTACTTCAATATAAGCCATTCGGAGGGATGTGTCGTCTGTGCCATTTCAAGTGATTACAATGTTGGAATTGATTTAGAAGTGTGTAAGGAAACCAGGGTCGATGACTTTCGTGAAGTATATACCACCAAGGAGTGGGCATATATTTGTCAACAACCGGCATTCAAAACAAGCCGGTTTTATGAAATCTGGACCCGCAAGGAAGCAATCGTGAAAGCCGATGGAAAAGGCTTAATGAACCCACTTGAAGAAATTGACACCTTGAGAACTAAAGTTTGTTTGAATAAGGTACTATATGAACTCAAACCATTATCCATAGCCAAAGGATATGCCTGCCATTTGGCTTGTGAAAATACTCAAAAAGCACAACTAAAGAAAATCAGTACTGTGGAAGAGTTGTTATTTGATACTTAATGTCCGGAGGATTTGTCTTGCCGGAAGAATCCATTTACGAGTCATTTTTTTTATCTTCGTACACAGCGAATTACCATTGCTTTATAAGCTTTAAGGTATGTTTATGGACGGCTTTAAATTGTTTATAAAAGTTCGATTTTTGGATATGCAAAGGTAAATCCATCCATTTTTTTGCCGATTTGCTTCCGGTAACAACGGCATTGAGGGTAACCGTACGGTATAAAAAAGGAAGGGAGTTCGAATAGGCATCAATTGCCCCGGAGGAAAGCCCAACAACAAAATATTCACCGGATTTCATTTCCGCCAAAACCGGAATTCGCTCGGGAGCATAAATAAAAAAGTCCAGTAAGCCTCCTCCTTTTGCCCGCTCGAAAGCCGTAAACTCTTGAAATAACCAGTTAACGCCGGGCGAATAATTACTGTACAGATGGCATTCGTAATAACGCAGGCAAGTAGCCAGTTTATCAAGCATTTCCGGATGTTGCTTGCCAAAATTTGCCAGGCGTTGCACTTCTTTGGGAGACTTGCGGTTGTAGGGTTTTAACGCAATGTCCATCAACTCCGGTAATTCTTCCATGCCCAAATAGGCCGCCACTTCTTCTCTGATGTCTGAAGACTGAAAGAGTAATAATACAAAGGGAAAATGTGAAGACAGCTGGGGAAGTAAGCGGAAAATATCCTTCCAATAGCCGCATTTGATTAAACTATACAGCAAATCCACAAACTCCCCGCCCGTACCATAGTTGATGGGTATTTCTACTGTTTTTTCCCGACAATTGACATCGTAAACGGGTAAAGGTTGCTCGTCAAAGGAGTAGCGGACATAGGGAGTAGGATTTACCGGAGGCTCAGCAATCCATTGTAACGTTTTTAGCAAATCAAAGTCTTCCAAACGGTGCCAAAAAGCATTGATCAAAGGATGCGAATAGCTTACTTTAAAGCGATATTCTTCCAAATGATACTTGTTCTGAAAGTATTTGTCCCGGTTTGCATTGGCCTCTTCGTCCTGATCAAATGCCTCTATATCAGCACAAAACGGTTGGGAAGGGATATCGTACGAACCGTTGAAAAAGCGGAATTGATAGACGGTGCTTCCTTTTTCGAGCTTCTTTTTGCTGAGAGAGCACCGTTCATTTTTCCGGCTCAACTCCGACTTTTCAAACCAACAAAATGGCGTTTTACGGATATCCATGCCCCAAGGACTTACTTTCCCATTGTACACAGACTTTACATAGCTTTGTATCGCCGGATGTTCATGTATGGGTTTCATTCGAAGGTATTCATCCGAAGGATTACTTCCCCAACCGTGACTGTCCGGATCAAAACGCCAAAAGTTTTTATACCCATATTCAAAAGCCTTTCGGATGATGTTCAACGCTTTTTCAGGCTCTTCGTTACAGGCATAAAGCAAGGCCCAATTCAAAGGGTACTGGCCGGAGGTAAATGCCAACTCCGGCTGCTTTAACTCTTCAGCAAACCGAATGGCCTCTTCCAGTCTTCCGTTAAGGATACTTTCTTTCAAATAATGGTTATACCTTCCCCAAGTAGAAGAAAGGTTAGGGTCTAATTGATCAATCATCTTTTTGGACTCAATAGATTACTCCATCTACCTACCCTCGGGAGTAGATGGCTGTTATGACAAAAATACAACAAAAATCAGGGCGAAAAACACATCCCTCACCCTGATGTTCCATATAACAAATTCGAAGCTACCTCACTAATACGCAATGCACCCCTCACTGTTTTTCTTTGGGTTGTTGTTAACCTTTTAAAAGAATCATTAAAATTATCACCACCTAAATATAGCAATCCAAGTAAGTTACAAAACTGATTCTCAAAGCTTTTCTATTCAGGGTTATTCTCATAAAATCATATAAAAACTACCTGCACAAATATATGGCCGCTTACGGAGTATTTTCCGGTGATATGCCTAACCAAGCTTTTTTTCTGAATTCCAATGGGCTGAGACCTTTGTACTTTTTAAACTGCTTGCTCAAATGACTTTCATCCGTAAAGCCCAATTCGTCGGCAATTTGACTCACGGTAAGCGCACTATGCATAAGGCGTTGTTGCACCAGTCCAATTTTGTAATGCGTGATATACTGTTTCAAACTTTCTCCTGTAAACTTTCTGAAATACTCACTTACGTAATTTTCCGAAAGATGAAAATGCGAAGCCAGGTAAGAAATCTTAAGTTTTTCCGGGCGATGGATATGCTGACGGATATGCAATAACATCTTGTTCACCAAGGGCTCAGGCCCTACTTTAACCTCATTGGAGGCTGTTGACACATTGCGGGATAGTATATTCAGGATCAGTGTTACAAAATGCTGTAGGTTTTCTTCGTGATAGGATTGTTTTTGAGCGTATTCGTCTACCAAGTTGCCAATCAAGGAAGAAACCATACGGCAATCGCCCGGTTGTTGTATCAGTAGTTCCCGAAAGCGGTTATGATGAAAAAAGATATGTTCCAGTTGCTTGAGCCACCGGTCAATCCGGTCCCGGTCCTGCGAATTTTTACATTGCCCTAAAAAGGCCTCTGAAAAGCGAATAGAGCAAAAGCGTGTAGTAGTCTCTATTTCAAAGCCTCGACAATCCAAGGGGGTAAAAAGAAATATACTTCCTTTTTGATAGGGAAAGCGGTTTTGGTTAGTCGTCCGCATCCCCTTTCCTTCCAAAATTTGAACAATCTCAAAAAAATGATAGATCAACGGACGTTCTTTCCAACATTCCATATCAGATACCTGTACTTCAAAAGGCTGGTATAACTGTTTGTGTTTCATGGTTCATAAATTTTTCCTAAATGACGACCAAACCCCTGCTTACATTCCCTGTAAAAGTACAGAAGAAACCCCGTTTTGTCACTGTTCAACGATAGCGGACAAACATACTTTTGCCTAAAACGAAATCACAAATTTTAAAAAATAATTGAATATGAGTTCTAGAGAAAAGCTGTTGTCGCCTTTCATCCACCCTGCACTGAGCTTTCACAACCGCGTAGTGATGGCCCCCATGAGCAGGAGGCGGTCCGTCAAGGGCATTCCCGGTCCTTCGGCTGCTGTTTACTATGGACAAAGGGCGAATGCCGGATTGATCATTGCCGAAAACACAGCCGTGGCGCCCAATGGTAACGGCTACCTGCATACGCCAGGTATTTATAACGAAGTACAAAAGGCCGCCTGGAAAAAAGTAGTAAAGGAAGTTCATGCCAAGGGCGGGAAAATTTTTATCCAGTTGGTACATACCGGCCGAATCGGGCATCCTTTAAATCACGATGGGGATATTCCTTTGGTGGCACCCTCAGCGGTACAAGCCAAAGGATCCATCCGTATCCCGGAAGGTCGTCATGCGCCTTTTCCTGTGCCGGAAGTCCTGAGTACTTCAGGTGTAAAAGCCATGATTGAGGCACATATACAGGCGGCTGTCAATGCGATGGAAGTGGGTTTTGACGGAGTGGAAATTCACGGGGCACATGGCTTTTTGCCCGAACAGTTTTTACATCCGTACACCAACCGGAGAACGGACCGTTACGGGGGAAACATTGCGAATCGAAGCCGGTTTTTGTTGGAAATCATGGAAGGAGTGGCCGCAGCCATTGGTAAGGAAAAAACCGGTGTGAGGCTCTCCCCTTTTGTGGCCATAAATGATTTGCCCGGGTACACCGAAGAACTTGCCACCCACCGGTATCTCGTAGAGGAATTAAACCAAATGGATATTTTGTACATTCATCTCTCCAATATGTTCACGGATAAAGAACCCGCCATACCGACCGGGTATATACAGGATATTCGTCAGCGTTTTCACAATCTTTTAATCGTAGCCGGCGGATATACAGTCGACTCGGCAGAGGCCGCACTGCAAGCGGGCCTTGCCGACCTGATTGCTTTTGGAAAACCGTATATCGCCAATCCGGACCTGGTGGAACGTTTCCGGCAAAATGCCCCTTTAGCCGTGCCCGATGAAGCCACTTTCTATGGAGGAGGAGACGAAGGTTATATCGACTATCCTGCGTTGCATCATCCAGCAGCAATCTGTTAAATGATAGATCGAGGCTGTCTAAAAAGTAAAATGAACATAAAATGCCACGAAGATTCTACGTCACAAATCTTTGGTGTATCCTTCATTATCCCTGTAAGTCTTAATGTCTTTGGGGTTATATTTCGACTTTTCGGACAGTCTCTGCTTTTTGTATCAATTACAGTATATCAAAATCCGGTAAAATCGAATCCAATACATTCGTATCCCCGTTACCGGAGAGACCTTCAATTTCCCTATAAAGCTCATGGGTCAAACCGGTAAAAAAATCAGAGAAATCTGACAATATTTCAACATCCATTAACATCCCTGCTTCTTCTATAAGTGCTGTATATAGTTGCTCCGTTTTCAATTTCTGAAGGGTATTGTGCCCTAATAACAAAACATCCGGCCCCATCTCTTGCAGTAGTTGGGGGTTCAATTCTCCATCCGAAAGGATTTTTTGTTGACGGTGTAGTTTTTCGATCAGTTCCTTTTGATAAATTTCCCCTTTCCGAGTCAAACAGACTTTCTTCGTAATCCAGCTCAAGATACCAGTCTCAATAAACCCATGTTGGTCAACCAAAGATTTCAGCACATACTCTTCCTTAAAATTTTCAAAGTCATTGTTCAACCTGCTTTTTGCCAGTTTCAGGTATCTGCTGAGTTGCAATTGAGGCAGTGAATCAAAGGTGCTTTGTATGAAAGCGAAAACAATATTTTCTTGAAAGAAGGGCCATTGCTTATTGATCTTGAGAAAGCCGTTTTGATATATCTGAGAATTATTAGTTTCCGTTTTTTTGAGCCTTAATCCTTTTCGAAGAATTAACTCAAACAAGGTTACATTCAACAGTTCTATTCCCCCTGTAGAGGGGGACAAAAGCCACTTTTTCTCCGCGAGGCTTAAGGTATTCGAATCCATTTTTCACTTGATTTAAATTTGTTGTTGACCCAAAGCATACTCTTAGAGCCTTTCGTTCAATACTAATCTGTTCAATACTAGGTCAGTGTCCTTGCAATGGTGGTTTCTGCTCTACATTTAGTAGGTTTTTGGAGGAATAAAGCCCATTGGTCAAGTCTCCGTCACATGCCGATATAAGTTTACTTTTCAACTCTTCCAGCCTTTCAGGGTACTTTTCAGCCAAGTTTTTTTCTTCCCGGTAGTCTTCGGGTAAATAGTACAGTTCAAAGATATTTTTATGTAAATAAGTTCTGATTTTCCAACCCTCACGGGTAATCAAAGTAGGCCCTAGAAATGAAGCATACACGACAAAATCGTGTCCGGATTCCACACTTGTTTCACCGTTCAATTCGGGCAGGAAAGAGATTCCATCTGTTTGCAAAGGTCCGGAAAAGCCCGTAATTCCGGCTATTGTCGGTAACAGGTCATAGTTTGCCACCAAGCGCTTGCTTACCCGCCCGGGACGAATTCGCTCCGGCCATCGAACAATCAAGGGCACTTCAATTCCTCCTTGCAGATTACTTCTTTTCAATCCAGCTCTTCCCTTATTGCCGTCAAAAACATCGCCTCCGAGATCACTATAGTATTTATTTTCAAGGTTGTCAAATACTTCTCCTGTTTGCATATTAGTATACGGCTTGTGAATGCGTCCCTTTTGAGAATAGTAGATTTCATGCCCATTGTCCGAAGTAAAAATCACGATGGTGTTGTCATCCAGGCCAAGCGTTTTGAGTTTTTGCATAATCTGTCCGACATGCTCATCCAGCATTTTTACCATTGAAGCATATTCTTTTTCTATTTGGCTCAGGCGTTGATCCTCCGCAAAATCAGGATGCACGACAGGTACGGACACCGGGCCGTGGGGCAGTTGAGTAGGAAAATACAGGAAAAAAGGTTTGTCTTTGTTTTCCTCAATAAAGCCCAGCACCGTATCCATAAACATCGTCTGGGAATACACCTTTTTTCCTGTCATATCCCAACGTTCTTTCAATACCGCCTCTGTTTCCGGCTCACCGGACTTGCCACAATTCGATAAGGTATTGCCCTCGATCTCAATCAGTTGACCATTTTCAAACAAAAAAGGAGGATAAAACCCATGGGCTCTAACGTGGTCCAGGTAACCAAGATAGTAATCCCAGCCATGCCGTTTCATTTGTTGGTGAGTAGCGGCAAAACCCCATTCCAGTTTGCCCACTTGGGCAGTGGTATACCCGGCTTTTTGCGCCACCTCCCCCAGGAAAACCCTGTCATTTGCCACGGGTGAGAGGGCACTATTGATCATCGACTCAATTTCTTGTTGAGAAGACGCTCCGGTGCTGATTTTCTCATAAATACCGGCAGAAGTGATTTCAAACCTTTCGGCATGGCAATCGTGAAGCCCTGTGATTAAGGAAGCTCTGGCGGGAGCACACAACATGGCAGAGTACGCATTTTGAAAGCGGATTCCCTCCTCAGCCAGGCGGTCAATATGTGGGGTTTTGATAATTTGCTGCCCTTCATGGCTAAGCAATCCTGCTCCCAGGTCATCGGCATAAATTAAAATAATATTCGGTTTGTCTACATTCCCTTCTTCTTTATGGCTACAAGCACTCAAAATCACCAGGGCAAGAATTTGAAAGAATACTTTTTTCATCGGATTCACATTTACTATGACAGGTTATCTGTTTGGCAAAACAAGATTCCTTTAAGGTCCCGGAAAAGCATTTTCAGCGTCAACACTTTGTTATTCCAGGCAATTTTTCAGGTTACTACACTTTTCCCACAGCCCGGTAGTGAGGCCGCTTTATTTCCTCTACTTCAAAATTTCCGGTGCTTAAGATAGCAATTTTCACATAATATCCTCTTCCGGAACGGAAAGAAAACAATGTATAAACCGGACATATTACACACTGCTTTTGACAAGTCAAGCCCCGAATACTACTGTCCTTTATGGAATATACAGGTTGGTGGGATTATCCTTATGAATATCCAACGTATACCCAAACTCTTTGAACCGGTGAAGATTAAAGGGCTTGGTGATCAAATGCCACCCACTGTTGCTCGGAAGGCAAGTCACCACCTTTTCTCCTTCGGGAGCACAGGTATTGATGACCTCTCCAATCTTTTTGATAAATCCTTCTTCCACCGGTCCGTCAATATCAACGATCCAAGTCTTGTCGGAATCATTGTGATACTGTCCGCAAGCTTTTTCATATTGCTTGGATACATTCTTGAAGTCATTGTTACTCAAGGCATTGGATATATTGACCAAGGCTTTAAAGGATGTCTTGTAAAAGCTCCTTTTATTGAGGCGAATCATGGCCCTTGCATGAAACAATTCACAGAGCTGCTTGACTTCATCGTACACCTGATCCAGGTGTTCCATACTTTTGATAAAGTAAGATTTGATCACCCGGTTGGCGGTACTTTCGTTTTCTTTTTTCCTCTGAAGAACTTGAAGGAAATAAAAATCGTCTTCGCTTTCAAACGAAAGCAATGCTTTAATTTTTTCTATATTATCTACCATTCTTTTCAGTGTATGTATTTGGTAAAAGGATGAGAACGCAAAAATTTGTAGGCATTTCATTACAAAGGTTGGGGCGGAATGTTTTGTTTTCCCCATCCGGACAGTTGAAGCAGTATCGGTTTCAAACTTTTCCCTTGGTCCGACAATGTATAATACACCCCGGGTTTGGAGACATGTTTCAACAACAGTCCGTCTTCTTCCAATTGTTTCAGTTGGTTGGAAAGCATTCTGTCACTGATGCCGGGCAAGGTATTTTTAAATTCCGAGTAAGAAAGTTCTTGGTCAAATAAGGCAAACAAAAGAGACAATTTCCAACGCCCACTGATCATCGACAGCGTTTTGGAAGCACTGCAATATTCTTCTAATTTTACTTGGTTTTCGTAGTTGGTTGAAGTGGTTTTTCTCATCACTAACAATTTTGTAAGTAGGCTGCTCTTGCAATCTTCTTTGGTACTTTTGCCCAAAAGTAATGACAAATGGAAGATAACATCATAGGATTTCATCATTTTAGTATTAAAGCACAACGCTTTCAGCAAACCGTGGATTTTTACGGCACACTGGGCTTCAAAGAAGTACACTCGTGGTCATTGCCTGAGTTTCATTTGGAACAGTGCACGATGCTTTACCATCCTCGACTCAATACCTATATTGAAATTTGCGACAAAAAGGCTCATTTCCCAACCCAAGGAAGAAGGAGAAAAGAGGGGGAAGATTTTGTAGAAAATGCCATTATGCATTTATGCTTTGTGGTGAAAGACGCCCAAAGGGCTTATGAAACGGCCCTTGGCAACGGAGCCAAACCCCTTTCGGAAAGAACTTCGCTGCAATTAAACAGCCCGGTAAAATCCGTATCGGTAGCAAACAGCTTGGTGTACAGCCCTAACGGGGAAGTCATCGAGTTTTTAGAAGCGGTTGAATTTTAAATTCATCTTTACAACAAGGCCTTGGCGGATTCCCTTTTACAAGGCTTTGTTGGTTTCCAAAAAACGTATAAACCTCTATGCAAACGTATTTTCTTCAAGTTTCTCTACAAGCGTATCAAATTCTTTCTGTTCCAGCATTTTGATATGAGTACTTTTTGTTCAACAAATATTCACTAGCATATTTTGCGCTTTGCAGGTTATTCTACTATCGCCCGGTACAAAACCTCGCAAAAATCTTCTTTTTTCATCTGAATGGCAATTTTTTTCGCATTCTCTTTGAAAGCAGCGGTATGGATCAATTCCAGAATTTTCGGTTCCAATCTTTTCCGGTTTACTTGGTGAATATTCATTCCTTTGGACCCAACACCCAGTTGACGGATTCTACTATTCCATACAAACTGATCGATGATATGTGGAATGATAAGGTTGACACAACCATACTTCAAAGCCAAATGGGTAGTGCCAGCCCCGCCATGATGAATGACTCCATAGACTCTTGGAAACATCCAATGGTAAGGAACCTCCGGAACAAAATGAAAGAGCCGGTTATTGTATTCCTCCGGTTTGACCAAACCTCCGGCAAGGTACCGGAACTGCTCCGAAAGCAGACAGATTACCTGATGGCCTTTTGCTTTTAACAGTTCCCCAATAGCCAGAAAAGGTTCCATATCCCCCGGGTCCCCACCGATAATAATAGTATTTTCATATGCTGAGGTAATGAAAGGTCCAACCTAAGTCGAAAGTTAATGCAAAGACCCTCCATTCTCAAGCATTCATGTCAATAGCTACTTCCCCTCATAATTCAATGATCCATTTTCCTGTTGTTTCATATCCGCCTGTTAAAGTACCTCCTTCAGGAAAATATACTTCAACAAGCGGGTATCCACCCCTAACCATTGAGCTCCCGGTTATTCGCAAGCGGGTACATTTTTAAGCTCGTTTTTTACCTTTTGCTGTTGCACATATTCAGCATAAAGCCCTTGGTCAAAAGGTCTGTCTGATACAGCGAACATCACGTTGGTACATTGGATATTACCGTATTGGCTATCACCGGCAGAGCTTTCCATATGAAAAATGCGACTTATGTAACTGTTATCTTTATGGTCGATATGTTTTCCGATATCATTGCCATAGTTTTCAGGTTTTCTCCAATCCGGTGAAACCAGTTTGTTATTTTCTCTATAGCGCTTCAGCTGAAGAAAGTTTGCCTGCAGTTTACCGCTTGTTGTCTCAAAAGGCATAAAATTGCCGGTATATTCACTTTTGGTAATTTTATTATTCGGCTGAATATACAAGATCACTTTCCCTAACAAACCTCCTTCTTTATCACCGCTTTCGTCCATAAAATACAGCGTCTTTCCATCTACGATTTTCCTCTGGTCGACAATGGATTCCTCTTGAAAACCGCTTGAATGGTGATATCGCAGTTTCTCTCCAAAATTTTCTTGCATAAGCCGAATAATATTCTGCCATTTTGCATCAGCGATCCATTGCTCGTATTCTTTAAGTTCCGTCATGATGAACAACGGTTCATGAGAAGGATGTTCTTCGCTCCATTCGGCAATGTATTGAATCCAATCTGCCAGTAGTATTGAGTTAGGATTATCCACGTCAAGATCAACTTCGTCCCCGGGTGCATCATGCCCTAAAACAAGCTCTCCTATCTTGATAAAGGACAGTTGAACCTTAGCCTCTTTTTGTAACATCAAGTAATAACCACCGGTAGAGGGATAAATATTGGCTCTGGCACCCGCAAGCATATCCACTTCGTTTACGTACTCGTTGACAAGATTTGGCTTTTCATTATCCATAACCAGTTGATTCCCTACTACATTTCCGGTTGAAGTATACGTATTGATAAAGAGTTTGCCATCCGTGGTAAATGACGTTTGAACAGCGCCTTTAAGTAAACCCGAGCTGTTTTTTACACGTGTTTTCACCGTCCATTTTTCTGCTTTTGTATGGAGGGTCTCCACGGTGAAATAGGTCACACTTTTGTTATTGTGCCGGAAAATATACAACGTGTTATTCTGTACGAATGGGGTGAAAGTCTCCCCTGCCGGAACTGATGTAGTTTCATAAAGCGCTTTACTGACTAAAGCCGTATTCTCCGATAATGTAATATTATGGATACTAAAGGTAGCGGCATTCTGATTTTGCAGGGTTAAATAAGCCTCGCCCTCATAAACGAAAGCAAATAATTTCATTTCGGTATTCTCCCTCTTTTCCGAATGGAGGAATGCCAATGAGTGATTATCAAACCTATAAATGGCTAACTCTCCATTGCTTCCATGAGAAGTCAAGACGTAAAGGTTAGCATCAATTGGTAACACTGAAAAACTTCTTTCTCCTTTTACGAATGGGCTATCGCTATTTTCATATAAAAGCTCCGGCTCATCCGTATTGAGCAGGTATATTTTTAAGATACCAGTGGTTTCCGAATATGTCAACAAGTGGGTTTTACCCAAATATTCGAAAACCATAAACTCATCCACAACTTCCGGCCAAGTTGTTTTCAGTTTCGTTTGAGTATGGTACGAAAACAAGTCAAATTCAAAGAACCTTAATCCCTCTCTCAATTGTGTTTCTATCCCCTCTCGTTTCATCCCATTCAGATTGCCTGAGTAAGAGTTGTGGGTTCCGGTAAAGAAAAATTGACGGTAAATGGCTGTGGAAGAATCCAGTGACACCTGGGTGGGTTCATCATTATCTTTTATCGCACCCGGTTGTTTTTTGTCTTCAAACAAACATCCATTCAATATTAAAAAAATAAGTAGAGTACCTAAAATGTGCATTTTATTCATATCAGCAAAACATAAAAGAAGAGCTTGTCTGAAAAGTCAAAAGAACATAAACCACCACGAAGACTACAAACCTTAAATCATTGATTTGCAATTTATTATTTTCGTGAAAATAGCAGTGTCAATGCCTATCTATCGACTTTTCAGACAGCTCCTACCTTATTAAATTATTAATTATCCCGGTTGCAGAATTCGTTGTTATCAGAATTATCTACCTTGAATTTAGGCTTATGAGCATCTTCCCATTGCGAAGCCCCATCATCAAAGTTGTAATTGCATTTTACACTGCTCACATCCCAACCGGAAAGATCCTGATTAAACACCTGATTGTGTTGAAACAGGTTTTGCATATTTACTACTTTGCTCACATTCCAATTGGAAATATCCTGGTTAAAGGCACATGCACTTCCACCAAACATGGTTTCCATATTATCCAAGCTGCTAAGGTCCCAGTTTGCAATGGAGGCATTGTTAAAACCGCTGTTTTTAAACATATCCCACATGCTTAGAACTTTGCTCACATCCCATGCGCTCAAGTCTCCATTATAATCTGATTCCCTAAACATTTCGCGCATCGTAATCACCTTGCCCAACTTATCCCCCCAGCCGGACAGGTCTTGGTCAAAAGCGTCATTGCCTCTGAATGTAGATTGAAAACTGGTCACATTGGAGACATCCCAAACACCAATAGCTTGATTGAAAGGGGAATCTCTAAACATATTCTTTAAGGTTTGAGCCCTGCTCACCTCCCATCCGGTAATGTCCTGATCAAAGGCCGACTCTCTGAACATAGTTTCAAAAGTAGTTACATAGCTTACATCCCATTGGTCCAAAGGCTGATTATAGTTAGAAGCTTTGTAAAACATATCCTGCATGTTTGTCACCTGGCTCACATCCCAATGATTGATATTGCTGTTGAATGAAGCCGCTTCTCTAAACATGGCTTTTAGATTGGTGGTTTCGCTCAAGTCTGGCGCATTGGCAGCGCTAACCTGAAGATTTGAGCAGGCTCTGAAATACCCACCGTCATTCCCTAACTTGATTTGCCCCCAATCGGTAATGTCGATGATGTTGGCTGCACTTGCCCCGGTTTGATGAAAATTGAAACCTTCAACCTTGCCCCAAATGGTCACGGTATAATCACCCGCTTCCGTATACGTATGACTTGCCGCTTCAAGGTCGTAGGCTGCCACGATACTACTTTCTCCATCGCCCCAGAAAACTTTAAAATTGTAGTTCCCGGTTTCTATGAGAGGAAGGGTGATTTTTTCGTTAGCCTCCGCAGTCCACACAGTGACAAATTCTTCATCCGACTGAAAAGGCTCAAGCACTTTTAAGTCCACCGTATACTCTTCTTCGAGTCCAAAACCCAACACGGTAAGCATGCTCTTTCCCGTGCTAACGGCCTCTCCGGAAGATGGAATTGTGCGAATTCCCTCCTGAAGGTAAATGGTTAATACGATATCCTGATCAGCGCTGGAATTTGGTAGTGATGCGGTGATGGATCTTGAATAGTTCGTAACCGATGCCACAATATCTGCTTCTAAAAAGCTATTATTCGCTGCTTCTATCACTACGGAGTCAACATAAACATCCTTCTCCTCTAATGAATAGTTCATATCGTCCACATCGCAGGAACTAAGCACGATGCCTGCAAGTGCTATTAGTTTAATTATCCAATATAATCGTTTCATTTTAATCAGTTTTTTTTAATTAGTAGCCAGGATTTTGTTCCATTGCAGTGATGTCAACCTCCGACTGAGGTACCGGTGCAAGTAATCTGTAATTTTCCACTGTCATGCCTGTTCCTTTGTTTTTGAAGAAGTTGTTCATCGTTTCTACCGCTGTACCTGTTCTTAACAGATCGAACCATCGGTGGCCTTCACCTACTAATTCTAATCTTCTTTCCAGGGCAATGGCTGTGCGCATACCGGCCTGGTCCGTGGCTGTAGTATTGCCTAATCCGGCCCGGCTTCTCACCTTATTGAGGAAAGTGGCGGCTTCTGTTGTTTTGCCGTTTTCATTCAGGCATTCCGCATAGAGCAGCAGCACATCTGCATATCTTACCAGGTAGTGGTTATCTCCCCCATCGCCGACACTGGTGCTTGGGGAAGGCGTCCATTTATCGATGTAATACACATTTCCGGTTTCATTGATCAGTTCTCTTCTACGGTCGTTTGTTTCATACAAATCATACAAAGCACTTTCCATGGCCATAGCGCCTTGTCCACCGTCATTATCAGGCCGGGTGAAATAATAATAATAACTATTCCCCTCACTTTTTCCATCTAAATCGGAAGCATATTGAATACTAAAGATGTCCTCACTGTTCCCTTCGTTTTCTACACCATACAGTCCTTCCATATCTGCCAATGAATACCTGCCGGAAGCAACGATTGCTTCCAACTGTGTTTCCGCTTTTTGAAAAGCTTGTTCCCTCATATAAAACCTGGCAAGAACGGCTCTTGCGGCAAATTTATTGGCTCTACCAGTACTGTTGTTTTGAGGTAATAACTCGATGGCTTCCAGTAAATCCGTTTCAATCTGTTGGTTCACCTCTGCAATTGGCGTTCTGGTATCGTCAAAAGCGTAAGTCGGATCGCCATACACCTTTAATACAAGAGGCACATCGCCATATATGGTGGTGAGGTTATAGTAGAGCAAGCCTCTGATAAATTTCATTTCACCTATGCGACTACTTTTCACAGCTTCACTCTCGTATCTGATACCCTCAATTACCTCCAGTACCGTGTTCGCATAAAAAATCCCTTCATAAGAATTCTCCCAGATACTGCTGACAAACCCCGTTGTACTGGTCCAAGAAAAATCTTCTAAAGGTCTGGCCCCACCATTTGAATTGGGCGCTTGTATATACGTATTATCAGAAGGAATTTCGCCCCAAAGAATCATGTAATAATCATACAAGGCTTGTAATTCATTGTAGGTGGCTGTTACAGTGGTTTCTACATTGCTCTCTGTAGTGTAATAATTATCGGCCAGAATATTGGTTTCCGGTAATTGATCCAGTTCATCCGCACATGCCGAACAAAGAAGTAGCGCAAAAGAGTATATTAATAATCTTCTTATCTGCATAGTTGTATTTTTTAGAATGATAAATTAATACCGCCTGAAATGACTCGGGGAACAGAGGTGGTGCCGTGTATATGGCCTCTGTTAAGAGGGTTGCCCGTATCCCCTCCGTCCGGGTTCATACCCCGGTAGTCCGTCCAGGTGTAAAGGTTATTTCCCGATACAAACACACGCATGCTTTGCAGGTGCAAGCGCTCTAGTAAGGCAGGCGGTACGTTATAACCGATTTGAATACTTCTCAACCGTAAGTAATCGGCATCCAGCACATTGTAATTGGTCGGGTTTCTGCTCGCGGCACGGGTAGCCGTATTTCCATAAGCATCGGGAGGGGCCAAAAATCCATTGGGGTTGGTTTCCGGATTCCAATAGTTATTAAAGTAATAGTAATCGGTGTTACTGAATGCCTCTCCATATTCGAGGTATCTTGACGTCATTTCGTCAAAAGCCACCCTGCCTACCGTACCGTTGAAATTCACGCTAAGGTCGAAACCTTTATACGCCAAATTAATCCCGAATCCATATGTCATTTCAGGTTTGTAATCGCCTAACAAGACTCTGTCATCGGCATCGATGACATCATCCCCATTGGTATCCTGGAATATATAGTCTCCGACTTCCGCAGACATGGTCGTATTCTTTCTGCTTTTGTAAGCCTCCGCTTCCTCCTCGGTTTTGATAAGTCCTATTATCTTATATCCGTATAAGTTGGCAAGCGACTCCCCTACTCTTGTAATGAACCGTTGACCACTCCCTTCGTACATCTCTTCCACACCGCCCAGTGATAGGATCTTATTCTGATTGGTTGTAAGATTTCCGTTGAAGCCTATCGTTAAATCTCCCGTTTTAAAATCGTAAGCGCTCAACTCAAATTCCCAACCCTTGTTTTCCATCTCTCCGACATTCTGAAGTGACTTATCAAAACCTGTGTGCTTAGGTACGGGTCTGTCCAATAGTAAATCGGAAATGTTAGCTATATAATAGTTCACTCCCAAGGTTACTTTGTCAAAAAAGCCTAGGTCTATACCAAAGTTGTTCGATGTATTGGTCTCCCAGGTGAGCGCATACGATGGAGCACTGGAAGGGGCCGCACCTGAATACAAGGTGCCATCGTAAGGATAATCCCTGCCCGTTCCAATGGATGCATATTGCGCATAATTACCAATCTGGTTGTTACCTGTCTGCCCCCAGCTATAGCGCAGCTTGGCATACGTTAAAATATCGTTTTCAGGAAAAAAGGCTTCATTGCTCAACACCCATCCGGCTGAGAAAGAACCGAAGGTGCCATATCTTTTATCTTTACCAAACCTGGAAGAACCATCTCTACGAATGGACCCGGTTAAAAAATACCTGTCATCGTAGTTATACATCAAGCGGGTGAAGTAAGAAAGTTGCACCCATCTGCTTCTTGAGGCACTGGCCGTCTGAGTTGTGGATCCGTTGATATTGTCGATTATGTCATTTGGAAAATCATCCCCCGTAACGGATACACTTGTATAAGAGCTTTTTTGAAAACTCTGCCCCAGTAAAGCATTGAAAGTATGTTTGCCAAAACCGAATAGATAGGTGGCGGTGTTTTCGATGAGGATATCTCCCTGATTGCCCCTGCTCTCCGAGCCTTGTTGCGAGTCTCTTTCATCTATAAGACGCCTGTAAGACCCTGTAAGCATAGGAGCATATTGATCCGTAAATTTACTTTGGTATAGATACCCTAAAGATGTTTTTACAACTAAATTCTTAATCGGCTCAACCGACAAATACGTATTTCCAAAAGACTGAAACTCTTTGCGGTCATACTTGGATAACTCCGCCATCGCAACCGGGTTTTCCTGCATATTGGCATTGTACGGCCTATTGGCAATAATCTGGGCTTCTATGTTATAGCCTGTCGGATCGGTATCGTCATAAGCGGAGAAAAAGGGAAACATATACACCATCGCCCTGCCGGCCGGGTCAATGGGGAAGCGGTAATTATTCCCACCATTTGTAAGCCCTCTTTCCGAGTAATAGCCATTTATGTTAATGCCGTATTTGAAATAATCATTGATATGAGTATTTAACTTTAAGTTAGCCGTGTAACGTTTTTGATCCGCCGTGATGACAATCCCTTCTTCATCCGTATATCCTACCGAAGCAGAGTAATCCGTTTTTTCAGTTGCTCCGGAAATATTTACATAGTAATTCTGAATTTTGCCGGTTCTGTAAACAGCATCCTCCCAATCAAAATCGGTCAAACCGGCTTCTTTGTTCAAATACGGGACGGTATAGTCCAAAATGAGTTCACGTACATTTGCTCCATTTGCCAAGCGCTCCTGTTCTGTGTCGGTAATGCTTACATTGTCATGGTTTTTCAGATAGGCATTGTTTCTCCCGTCTCTAAAAAACACGGCCGCATCATACGCCTTCAAAAGGTCATACGTTCCCGTACGCTCCTGAACCCCGACAACGGATTTCACTTCCACCGTTGGCTTTTCTTTTTTTCCTTTTTTAGTGGTAATCATAATCAAGCCGTTGGCAGCTCTTGATCCGTATATTGCGGCAGACGCGGCATCTTTAATGACATCTATGCTCACAATATCATTTTGATTAATCACATTGAGAGAACTCCCTTCTGCTAATGGAAAACCATCTACTACAATCAGCGGATTGGCCTCCCGGGTGATTGACCCGGCCCCTCTGATCGTTATGGTATTCCCATCTCCCGGGTTTCTGGCATTCGTTAAAATATCGACACCGGCTAATTTTCCCACTATGGCCTGATCAATATTGGCATTGGAATACTCTCCTATTTCCTGTAAATCAACACTTGCTACAGCACCCGTAAATTTTTCTTTGGTATTGGTACCATAGCCTATCACGACCAAATCTTCCAGTACATTACTTGCTTCCGATAAATTAAAATCTAATTGGGTAGTGGAAGCAGTAATTGTTCGTTCGATGGCCTCATATCCGATGTAAGTAACGATTACGGTCAGTTGATTGGCATTGGTGCTCAAGGAATAGTTTCCATTCGAATCGGAAACCGTACCGTTGGTAGTCCCTTTTTCGATGATGTTAGCTCCGGGTAAAGGGCTTCCGTTTTGATCCGTTACCTTTCCGCTGATGTGTATACCCTGATATAAAGAGGCCCGTACTTTATCCGGCTTTTCCGCTTCTTTTTCTTCCGGTTCAGCCAGGTAAATACGGTCACCGGCAATGCGATAGGTGGTTTTAGTATTCTTGAATACTTGGTCCAGAACAACACTTATGGATTTATCTTTTGCATTTACGGATATAACTCTGTCCAAATCGACATCCTTTACTCTATAGATAAAGCGATAATCCGTACGGTTTTCAATTTCATCCAGAACTTTACTAATGGTGACTTTTTCGAGCTGTAAAGTAACTCTTGACGCTTGTCCGTTTATATCTTTGGCTTGCAGGTTCAGCATCGCCAAAAAGAAAAAAAAGACCGTAAATCTCATTTTGAGGTTAAATTTTAAAAATGAAAGGTACCTGCTTAAAATTTTAAGCGATTTTTTCATACTTTTAAAGTCGATTTAATGTGTTTAACTTATCGTTTAATCACTACTCTTTAAGGATCGGAAAATGGTGCGAACATTTTCCGATTTCTTTTGTTCCGCGTCTCCTCCCGGATGGGGAACTGTACAATCTTCAGGTTGAAAGAAATGAATGGGGTCAGGCATTTACATAGGCATCTAGGTTTATAGGGTTATTAGTGAATGATTACCGAGTCTTTTTGAATCTGATATGTAATTCCAAAAGCGATTTTCAACTCGTTTAACACCTCTTCCAAGGCCGGTTTTTTACCAAAATTGGCATTGAATAATTCGTTGGGCAGCTTTTGATTGTTATGAATGATTTCCACATTATAATTCCTCTCCAATTTTTTTAAAATATTTTCCAAAGTCATATTCCTCACCACAAGTTCCCCCTCAACCCAAGAAGTATAGGCGCTTGTTCTCACCTGTTGTTTTGTAAAAGCCCCATCCGGTTTATGGAAGCTGGCTTTATCTCCCGGTGCTAAGCGCATGCTTTTTTCCCGGCCCGCATTTTCTGTATATACCCCTACGGACCCTTCCACTAGCACTACTTCGTCCAAGGCATCTTCAGGATAGGAATGGATATTAAACTGCGTTCCAAAAACACGAACATTAAACTTGTCAACCTTGACGATAAAGGGCTTTTTTTCATCTTTCGCTACCTTAAGGAAAGCCTCTCCGGTAAAAGACACCTTCCGTTCATTGTGGCCATCAAACGACACCGGGAAGTTTATCGTAGAGCCTGCATTCAAGTGTATCGTTGTACCATCGTTTAGCACAAGTTCAAAGGTTTTTCCGTAAGGAATTTTAAGGACATTGTGAGAGAAATCTTCTGTGGAAGAAGTATTGTTATAAAGTATCCGGTTGCCCACCTGGTGAGCGATCACTTTGCCATCCTGATCCAGGATATTTCTATTGGCATTCTCCTGAATATGTAAGATGTTTCCATCCTGCAACTCTAAGGTGATGGCATTTTCAGGGATTGCCTCTATAATAAATTGTGTAGTGTACACATAAACAGACACGGATACCACTATCGCCAAAATGGCTGCGGCAACAGCACTCCACCTAAGATAGTTAACTTTTCCTTTCTTTATGTTTGGCGCCTGTTGGTCAAGGGTAGCATTGATCCTTTCTAAGGTTTTTATTCTTGTTTTTTCTTCCTCAATAAAGTCTGAATTTCCAACCCCAGCTTTCGCCTGCACTTTGTTACAATAATCAAATAAAATCTCCTTCTCCCTCTCAGAACATTTGCCCTGTTCATATTTTTTTACTAATTCTAAAAACTCTTTTTGCGTCATAATGTCCTTGTTTAAAATAAGGACCGGAGTAATTATAGATTCTCACATGGAAAAATGGCAAAAACCGGTTTATTAACTGATAAGTAATATTAAATCTATAATAAGGTAATCTTGGTTAAAAGATGGGTCAACTGCTTGCCGGAAAAAAGGTGGGTAAAAAAATAAAGCATTACCTCAAGTCTCAACCTTCGGATACATTGTCCCGTGATCAGGGCAATCAACAGGGTTTTGACAGCTTATATATTGAAGTTTGCTTTGTTTTTACTGACAGCGCTTCTGATATGTTTTAATGCGATCGATAGTTGATTTTCAACGGTCCGGTGTGAAATCTGGAAATGCCGGGCAATTTCGGCATTGGAGTAGCCCTTGTACCGGCTCATAAAAAATATTTCCCTGCACCGGTTTGGCAATTCTTTGGCTATATCCTCTATGGTTGCTTTTAAATCCTGGTAGTTCAGATGATCCTCTCCTTCTGGCGATAAAGATAAAGTATCCATGATATGCTCATCAAATTCCGTAAACTTCACCTTACTTAGCAATGAAATGGATTTATTTCTGACCGAAACAAACAAGTAGTTTTGCAGGTTCGCGATTTCTATACTGTCTTTATTAAGCCAAATTCTGGTAAACACTTCATGCAAGGCATCTTCTACCAGTACCTTTTCATTGAGAATGTTAAACGCATAAGCAAATAGCTTTTTCCAATAACGATTATAAACATGGTCAAAAGCCAAACGATTCCCCTCCTTAATCAAGGCTAAAAGCTGGTCGTCTGATAGTTTATTGAGTTTGTCTTGTCCCACGCAAATATTTTTTTGCAAAATTATGATCATTCACACAAGTGCAAAAAAAAGTAAGTTAAGTAATCATTATTTCTACAAGGTCACGTGGTAGTTTCCGGGGTATCAAGAAGACACCCAAAAGGTACCGGAGAGTTAGTTTCAATAAAGTAACAGCGTGATTTATTGCCTACGTCTTCTGTTTCATTCCATATGAATATATTGTAAATCCAATATTGCTTTTTTATCAACAGGCAATATTTTATGTGAGAATCCGGGACTGCCCCAGTCCTTTTTTTGACGCGTCAATTATAAATGACCATTTAATCAAAACCCAAAAACATGTATCCGTAAAAAAACAGCCCTTCCGGGCTTACTGGCTATTCTATGCCTTTTGAAAATAAAAAGAAGGTGTAAAAATATGCTTCTGTACCATAGCCACCGGCTTTTCATATGGCTATTATCAAACATAAATTCTCATCCTTAAACTATTGAAAATAAACATGAAAAGATATTTAAAAATGCTTTTTTGCTTTGCCTTGGCCATCCTTTCCATGGCAGCGTGTAAAAACGAACTCCTCGATACTCCTGAAGATGAAGAGGCCAATCAAATAAGAAAAATAGCCAACTCAGGATTCATTCAATCGCCACTGCCAGACCCGGACAAGGATGTAAACTTTGGCCTGGCTACAAATTACACAACAGGCGCTTATCCGGGTATAGGAATTCACCATAATGTAACCCCCTTTGGCGATCATGTCTATAGCATGGTAGAAGTCCATGAAGAAGGGGGAAGTGGTCACAAGCTATTTTACCGTATCGGCAAATCCAACCAAATGGACATCGATTGGTACGGCAGCAAGAACTATTCTACGGGAGTCACCCCACAAGTGGCTTATAATGGGAGCAAAATTGTGGAGGTGCATAAGTCACAAAACAACAATGGCTTGTGGTATATGGTTGGGGAAATTACGGGTCCAGGTATTATTCAGTGGGGAAGCTCTATAAAATATGACGAAGGTAAATATCCTTCTGTAGCCATCATGAATGATTATGTCGTGGAAGTGCACAAGTCACAAAACAACGATGGCTTATGGTACCGGGTAGGAAAAGTGAACTCTTCTGCCAAAACCATCTCGTGGGGCAGTTCTGTAAGGTATGGGTACGGTGCTCATCCGCGGATAGCCATCAATAATTATGGTACGGTCGTGGAAGTGCACGAGTCAAACAACGCCTTATGGTATAGGATAGGTACCCTGAATACTTCCGCCAAAACCATCTCGTGGAAAAGTAATGGCTATGGCTATACCACCGGCCTATACCCGTCTGTGGCACTGACTGATAACAATGAAGTGATAGAAGTCCACATGGAAGGCAACTGGCTCAAAAAAAAGCAAGGGACAATATCAGACGACAATATCTTCTGGTATTCTACACAAAAGTTTGATTCGGGAACCAAGCCTGCCATAGCCATAGCAGCCGATGGATCTATGGCAGTACAAGCGCACCAATCGGCAAATGACAGAACCCTCTGGGCCACTACTTCCCTTTTTATAGACCGCTCTACCTGGATGACGGATTCATACGATCTATTGAGAGGAAAAAAACTCAAGGATATTTGCCTGCCCGGAACGCATGACAGTGGGACTCATAAACTCTATGATGATATGGCATGTCCACCGGTAAACATACCATTAGGCAAAATTGGCAGAGTAAAGGAACTGGCAAAAGCGCAGCGTCTTAGTATCAAAGGACAATTAGATGCCGGTGTCCGTTTTTTTGACATCAGGCCCGCCTTTAAAAATAACCAATACCATACTTATCATACCATCTTAGCGACAAAGATGGATGAGATATTAGGCGATTTTAAAAACTACTTAAACAGTTTGCCTGGCAATAGCCATGAGCTGGTCATCATCAGGTTTAATAAATTCTGCTTTGGTACTTCCAAAACCGTCCGCCATGCGGAATTTGTTGAAAAAGTACAAAACGCCTTGGGTGATTATCTTTACGATGATGCTAGCGGCAATTATGCGGACACTCCTTTTAGCACCTTTGTAGGCAACGGTCCTCGTGTCTTGATCATTTATCAAGATGATATTTCTAAAGAAAAAGGGTTTGTTTTTGCTAACAAAATTAAGGACCAAGGCGGATCGTTTTCGGACAAAGTTGATTATAACGCAATGAGAAATGATCAATTAACCAAGCTACAGTCTAACTCCAAAAAGATATTTAAACTATGCTGGACCCTGACACCTGACTTCTCCACGGCTATAGATATTTTCGATCATCCAACCTTAGAAGAACTTTCCCGGCAAGCCAATCGTAACCTGCGCGGTTTTGTTGCTGAATATGGCAAACAGTACCGGATCAATATCTTGAACACTGACTTTACGGAAGATGCTTCTGCCACAGATTGTGCAATTATGTTGAACCGACACTAACCTATTTGAAGACCAATACATGGTAATGTGGTAGTAACCATTATACGGTCCATCATTTATGAGAGGCTGTCCGGAAACGTTTGGGCAGTCTCTTAATTTAGGATAGGGATTTCCGTCTTGTATCAACAAATTCCTCCTCTAAACAAAACGGATTCCACCTTTGCCGACAATACAATAACGGCATACCTCATCCGAAAACTTCGACCCGGTTGCTTGCTTTTTAAAGCGGAAAGGTTTGGTCAAAGTATCCGAAGTAATAAGGACACAGTTTGGCTACTTTTGTTGTACACCGTCCCTTCGATTTCATCATAAGAGAAGTCATGGGAGTGAAATTATAGTAGGAAGAATAACTGGCTATTCTCCCAAATTTTTCAGGACTTTATTTGTCTTCTAATTTCCGACGGCTTCATCCCGGTAAAGGAGGAAACATCCTCATATCCTGCCAAAAAACAGATTTCTGATATACTATGATTGGCGTTCTCTAATAGAGTAATGGCGAGATCAATTCGTTTTTGTTGAATCCACTTCCCGGGAGGAAATTTCCAATTCTTCCCGGAACTTTCTGGATAGTGTACGAGGAGACATTCCTAAAAAGTCTGTCATATAAGGGACGCTTAGTTTTTCAGGTCCATTCTTTAAAAGAATATTCAGTTTAGATTCAAAATCAGTCCTTTCAACCCGAAGAGTAAATTCATAAGGACTCTGAAATTGTCTAGCCGGGGGATCTACAATTCCAGCAAGTAAATTTACTTGCTGGAATTATCTTTTTTATAATTCCACTTAATACCGCTCCTCCACCAACTCATACTCCGGATGGGCTGCAAACCAGGCTCTGACTTCTTGCAGGGCGGCCGGGTAGTTGTCGGTGTTGAGATCTCCGCTGGGGCCGGGATGCAAGGGATAATGTTCAACGATGGGAGCTAAATATTCTATCAACCGGTAGGCACAGGGGATCTTGCCGGAAGTCTCCGCATCGGCTGACTCGCAATTGGTTTCATCGCGTTGCAACAGGCTGACCAGGTAATCACTGGCGGCTTTTTGACGGACATACACCAGGTCGGGCAGCAGGTCGTAAACCAGATCATCGTTGAGAGGATAACGCCGGATGGTGCGAAGACAAAAGGCCAAAGCTTGCGCATCGCCCAAACGGGCCAGGGCCAGATAAGCACTCCATCGGATAGACCCGGAATACGCTTCCCCGGTGAATAAGCGCAAGGTTGTTGTGTGTTCCTGCAACTGTACAAAGCCCGCCAAACGCAGCACTTGTGACAGATGGGCCGTTTCCGGTTTTAAATACCCGGCCAAAGTCGTTTTAGCCTGGGTGCTAAAATCCGGCAGGGTAAAATAACACAGCGAGCGACTGCAATAGCCGCTGAGCCCACCGTCTTCATCCCCGATGCCCTGCACCAGCAATTCCACCGCTTGCTGACGGAGCGATTCCTGTGGCAGTTGCCCTAATTGCCGGACTACTTCGTATACCCTGCCCCGTACTTCCAACAGCGTATCCTGGGCATAGCGTCCCAAAACTTCCAGGTCCGACTGCGCCCGGGTTTCCTCAACCTGATAACCGGCCTTCCCTCCTTCCTCCAGGTAACGCGACAAGGCAGAAAAAGGCCTTTGTTGTGCCCAAAGCGCTGAGTAACTGAAAAGTAGCGTAAAAAATAGAAGTATGTTTTTTTGCATGGGTTAAAAGTTATTTTTTCTCTTAAAGATCTTTGCCTTATTCCTAATGCAGTATGAAGGGTTAGCGTTTAGTCTATTTCTAGATCGGTGTTGAAAGAATTACCTTTCTAAAAGTTAAGGACACTCTTGTTGTCCTTTTTAATTTTTCACTTTTATACTGATCATATAGTCGTTTGTTTATCCCGTGCGTCCATTTATAACGAGCTTGACCGGAAAGAACTAAAAGACTACAAGGTTCTAAAAGTAATTCAACTTTATTCTTCGAGTTCTTTTCAACGAAATTCATAATACATGAAGAACCTAAACTAATAGATGCAATAGTATCTCCAAAACATGGTTCACAATCTATATGATTGGCAATTCCTTGCCCTGAAAGATATTCATTTACAATTAGTTGATCTGCTAAATCTTTTATATATCCATCTTTCTTAAGCCTTTGGGTTAACAATATCGCCCAGTTTGGGAAAGGTCTCCCTTTCATTGTCATGTCTATTGCTCTACTTCTATAATCATATTTATAACCATAGTGTTGAACTCTTCTTGAAAGTTCACTCATCCATTCATTATCATAAATTGCTTTCAATAAAAACTCACAATTTTCTTTAGAGAGGTAATTGGGCACATACTTTAAGCCAGAAATTTGTATCATACCTTCATTGTTAATTACCTAAAGCTTCCTCTTTTGAAACATTTTTATCTATCCAATCAAATATTATCTCTAAGAATTCTATAAATGTATTGCAAAAAAAATGATAATCACTCTCATAAGTAATTTCATCCTGCGTATAGATACACGTTTTTCTATAAATCCCCTGCTCCCTCTCGCTGGATAAGTCATAGAAAAAAGTTATGCTCAAACTTTCCTCTTTTTCAAAATCTTTAATAAAAGTAGAAAAACCCAGATAATCGTTATCCTCTATTGGAGGTTCATTTAGTTCTTCTATCATCCCCCAACCATATATTCCAAAATTATCTTTCTCTGTATTCAACCCTATTGTCTCATATTTTTGTAGAAAGTTTACAAAAGACTTATCTAATTTTATAGTTGGATGTTTTTCTATAAAAGTATCTACATATTTTGCATTATCAAGATATAAAGGCTCTATTTCTAAACCGTACTTTGGAGAATATTTTTCCAAAATTGTTTGTATGGTACTCATAATTTACACTCTTATAGATGAAAAACTATTGACAGAGTTTAAAGTATTGTTCTAGCTTTAAAAGCTTATTTGATCACTTACCTTACTGGAATTCAAGTTTTCAAATCATGTTCTCTTATGTAATAAGATTAGCTTTCGGTTACCTCTTTTGGTAGATGAAAGTGTAAGATTCTCTAATAGAACTTGCTGCTTTATCAACATCTGTAATTCTATGTTCATACCCTGGGAACTTATCAAATTCAAACTTTTTAATCTCAATAATTTTAAAATTTGTTCTTTTACTCAGCTCATCCATTTTAAACCGAGAAGCCCAAAATTTTGGAACAGTGATATAAATGATCCCCTGATTATTCAAAATATTATCCGCTTCAATGAACATTTTATTTAACAATTTTTCAGTCTCTTTAACTTTATTGTTTCCTCCTGCAAAGGGAAACTGAAAAATAATTTCACCGATTTCCCCACTTTAAAATAGTTTGATAGCTTAGAAGCATCTACTCCACCCAATAGTTCAATTCCTTGCGCTTTTAAGAAATTTATATTATTCAATCCATTTGCATAAATACCACTTTGTAGGTAGTACTCTCGCAATAAGGATGGCATTATTAAAAATTTGGCAATGGGGAAGAATTTTGTGGTATTGTGATTGAACAAGATATAACTACGATGAAAACTTACCCGCACTGCCATCGGCCAAATATCATACGTAAACAAAGCTACTGTCGTCACTATTGTCACTGGCAATCGGTGGAAAGAGAAGCCCCTAAAGCAGGAAGTAGATTATATACTTCATTCAGGCGGGGTAGTATTTTTCGCTATATTATCGATTTTTTCAATGATAGGTTCAGGTATATTATTATCTCCACTAGCAAATATAACTTTCAAATTAACATTGTTTTTGATAGCGTCCTCAAGAAGAAGTTTTATAGAATAATAATTCATCAATTTATGCCCAGACTTAGATGTTGGTATAAATGTATACTCTTTATTAAATAGAAATAAATTAACTTTTCTACCTATATTTTGACCAATAGGCTCTAGCTCAGGTAAAATACCTTTTATTATTGAATTAACTCTTTCTAGTGAATGACGACATTCTTGAACAGAAAGAGAAAAGTTTTCCACATTATCCACTTTTTTACCTAAAACTAGCAAAATTGATTCTATCCACTTACTTTTTAGGTTGTCAGTGCTTATAAATGATTTTGATGTTTCTGTAAAAATATATACTGTCATTTTATTCAACTATTTTAAAATATGTTTCAACATAGTCTCCTCTAACCTCTACGTTAGCTTCAACAGTAACTCCCTGTTTAATTGCCCACTGTTCTACCCATTGGCCTGTAGGTGTTTTTAATGCTGCAGCTTTAGCATCTTTAGTTTTAGTGTATTCTTTCCAAAAAGCAGTGTAATTTGCAGATATACCATCTTCATAGTTGTCAGGGTGCAACCAAAAACCCTTTATGCCTTCAACATTATAATTTTTCTTAAAATAAGATACAGCTTCATTAAACATTGTAGTGCCTAATCCTTGATTTCTCAATTCTGGTGATACTTTAAAGTCAAATTCAATCCATCCATCAGAAATCTCTGCATTTCCCTGCCATCGATCGTCTAATTTTTTATTTATACTTGAGCGACTATAAAAGTACATTCTCTTATAATCAATCTTCTGTAAAAGACGAACACCTTCTGTTTTATTAGAAGTCCATATTATAGTAGCTCCTAAATCATCAATCCATTTCTCATACCCACCGGCACTTTGAATCTCATTTACAAGATTATTAACGCTCTTTTTTGAACTGTTTAAATGTCTCAACACTTCCTCCAGTACCTCCTTGTCCAGCTTATTAGCATTATCAGGGTCTACCTTATTTAAAACAGCCCAGGCCTGTACAAATTTAGGATTTTGATTAAACGCCTCAATCACTTTCTTATCTGCTTTGGCAAAATCCTTCAGGAAGGCTGGTTTGTCCTGGAGTTTATTGATTTCGGCTACCACAGCACTGTTAAAATGCGATGGAAACTCTTTCCCCAACACCACATATTCTTTGGGCTTTTGGGTGCCTTGAGGGGATTTGGTAGCCACCTGGCCTTGCTGTGGACGGAATACTTTCCATTGGCCGCTACCTTGCTCCGAGGCAATGGTGATACCGCCATCGGCATGGACTTTTACCGTGCCTTCCGGTACCCATACTTCCCGGCCCAACTTGTTGGACAAATCTCGGGTTAGTTGGGTAATGCCTTCTTCGGTGTTACAGGCCAGCAATCGAACAGGTTTCTGACCCGTATAACCTTTGGATTTCAGATAGCCTGCCAAATCCCGATGGCTCAGTTCGTACCAGGCATCGTTTTGAAATACCCGGAAGCTGTTCTGCCCACCGTGCACCACCACATCGGTGTAATGCTCTGTCTTGCCCGATTGTTGTAACCACTTAAAGGCTTTTTCCAGCTCCGCATCCGTTCCTACCTTGACAATACGCTGCCCCGTATCCCCTAACTTACTACTGATCTTCAGCTTCTCCTGAAGCTTACCCGCCATTTCCTTGATCTGGTCGTAAGTCTTCCTGGCCTCTTCGGTGCTCAGGTTGGAGCGTTTCACCTTACTAAATGCCTCGATAAAGGTTTTGGCATGGGTCCGAAACTCTTCCCCTGATTTCTTTATATAATTAATATTATTTAGTAAATCATCTAATTGGGGCTTTTTGCTCAAGGAAGAATATCCCAGCTCACTTAAGTTAAGCGCGGCTGTCACAATGCTCCAAGAAACCATCGCTGTACGCCATTCAGGGTCCGAACTCAACTTTAATAATTTATCAGCTGTCAGATAAGCGGCAGTGTTGACCACATCAAAAATCAGCCATGCTTTTCTAAGCCGGCTCAGGTTTTTGACCATCAGCAAAGTACCTCCACTGGACATCATCCCCAGCACGTCCAACCCTACCTCTACGGCAGTAAAAACATTA
>NZ_JBDKWZ010000026.1:0-69879 GCF_039710355.1 Rapidithrix thailandica
AATGCTTGGCAAAATGACCGCAACAACAAAGAAAGTCGGATAAACTGGCAGTTTACCACCAAGGAATCAAGAGTGAAACTAAAAAGACTTTATCCGTCATTTAATGATTAACATAACACTAGACAAATTTGTATAGCAGTTATGATGGTAGAGCGTTCTCATGACTGAAGCCAGCAAGCGGCTTCAGTCAACAACTGGAAAGTATTTCGAGGGCTTGTTGGGTGGAGTTGACAAAATTGACAAGCCCTGTTTTATTGCTTTCAAATATAAAATCCCGAAGGCTTTGGCTATCCACTTGCGTAAAATCCCCTACAATTGCCAGCCGGACCCGGTAATTTGAAAACTTTTGCAAAATCTCACCTGCCATTTGGGTTTTCAAGTCAAAAAAATCAGGTGTTATGTTCTGTTGATGAAGTACTAAGCTATCAAACCCCTGATAATACACATTACCTAATACATCCAATCCCTCTTCTGCCGATGCTATTACAATACGGTCTGAGATGATTTCGGCTATTTTTGAACCGTTAAAGAGATGAGTTTTAATTTCCATGGTACCGTGAAGTAAGTTGTCAGAAGAATATGCTCCAAAAGGTAACAAACTCAAAGCTATCTAAATTATTTAAGAATTAATTGGTAATTAGCTTTATTAACTCCAAGTATAGGGTGAGGGTTTTTCAGTTGTAAAAACAAATAAATGCCAGATCTGTAAAAAATAAAATCCCCCGGAAGACCTAAGCCGGGGGATTGGTTATGATACAGGCAAATTAACTTTTCGGTATTTTTTTTAATTCCTCCAGTCCCTTGTCAAACAGTTCTTGGGCCAGGGCATCCCCCAAATCGAAATGCACAAAAACGGCATTTTGTTTTTCCGGCTCGGAATAAGAGAAGTCCTCATAGTGCTGAATTCCTGCTTGTTTTAACATGTCCCGGATATCTTCCCAAAACTGCTTGTCCATGCAAATCAGCCCCTCCTGTTTTACATACCATTCCATAGGATCAAAAATAGCGTGCAGAGACCCCACTACTTTTTTTTCTGGAGATACGCAGGTATTGGCTTCCAAAGACACCCCGATGGTCTTTTGGGTTTGGGTATGTCCCCCACTCCGCCCATCGGTAGATGCGGAGCCGCTTATCAAATAGAACTGCCTTTCTACAAAGCCTTTTACATACAGTTCTTCGGCCAGATCAGGTCCCAAATCAAAATCCACAAAGTCATCTCCTTGCATGCCCTGTTCTGAGTAACAAATATCTTCATAGTGTTGTAAGCCAGCGTTTTTTAACAAATCCCGGACATCCTTTTCAAACTGTGCATCGGTATAAATCAACCCTTCCTGTTTCACATCCCATTCTTTGGGGTCAAAATAAGCCATCAAATGCCCCATAACTCCTAAATCCTCGTCCAAGTAGATGCCACTAGGCACCAATTCTACTGTGAGGGTTCTTTGCGTTTGCGAAAAATAACCACTCTGTCCGTCAGTGGATGCGGGTCCTTTGGCAAGATAATCCATAGTTTTTGTTTTGGTTCGAAATTGAGAATTCAAATGTAAACAGCCTTTGGAAAAGATACCTCCTTGTTTCCGGGGATTTTATGATTTACCTGAGAATAGCAGTAGAAACAAGGGCCAACAAACTCTTTACAACCGATAAAATCAGCGTTTCAATTTTTCCATCTCTTGCTTATATACCCTGTTGAGGTAGTGAATGACCGCTCCTCTTTTTTCTTGGTCTTCCCCCATCAAAAGGGCCCTCAATAAGGCATAATGCGAATGAATGAAAAGAAGCTCCGTACTATTACTGGCAAAGTAAAGGTAATTAGCACATAATGTTCGATCATCGAGATGCGCATTCGCAAAATCACCTACATAGCGGTTTGCTGCCTTATCAAAGCGATAGTGTATTTCAGTAGAGTCATTGACAATTGAAATAAAATGATTTTCCTTACTTGTCAACTGACAATCATAAACAAATTGAAGGCGTAACGGGTCGGTACTAATTAGTGTTGCTTGCATTCTGTATGCTCTTATACCCCACGGAAATTGGAGGTTTGCCTCTTTAAGTTCCGTCAACACAGGCAGCAATGCGTTATCCGAATATTTATAAAAATTGAATTGAAACCACCACGTTCCCGAGCCACTGCCATAATTTACAGGATAATAAATAAGCGTCTCATTTTTCTGATTTTTAAAGTGTTTCAACGCCAATCCGTACCGGTGATAGACTTGGTGTTTGGCGATGAGTGTATTTTTGGAAAAGAAATACACATCATTTTCCCACATACCCGGATAACCAATCGATATGGCAAATTTGTCAAAGTCAAACCTGTTTTTATCAAATGAAATCAACTCGGCCGGGATATGTCCCTCATGAACCATATTCAAGTATATGCTATCTTTTTCAAAGTCCGGAAAAATTCTCTTTGCCAAGGTCAATGCCAACTTTCCCTTCCGGCAAGCTTCTTTTAATTGAGCCATATCCGCATCGTTTATTTTCATATTCAACACCTCTTGCCCGTTCAATGTCGAATCGACTTTAACGGATACTTCCTTTATCCAGGTTTCCGGATCAAGCCCCTGAATACTATCAAGGAAATCAGTAAGTCTTTTTTCTCCAAGAAAAGTATTTTTGGTCGATTCTGTTGAAGCCGAAATAGACTGTGCGTTCAATATTTCACCGTTAAAAACGATGAAACTGTATAGTACGATGAACCATAGATTTTTTTTCATAAATACCAGTACTTTTTTCATCAAAGCACTTATTCGCTTTTATCAATAATTTACAAGGCTTGAGGTTGAGTTTTTCTGATCTCTCCGTCCAAATTTACATCACGATACGGGTTTATTTACCCACGAAGCAAAATTTCATGAGTCCTCTATCGACACAGACAAGCCTTAATATAACAATCAACCGACGAAAATTCTTTACTTGTAACAAGTAACGGGGCAGACAGGATGAATTGTAAAATAAAGTACTTTACCGAATGCCCTCAAACAAAAAACTTACAAGAGAACAGTTAAGCGCAATCTGATTTTTGCCTATAAAGAACATTTCTCTTTTGCACAATCATGAAACATTGCAACAGCCAGATAAAGCAATACCATATTATAGTTAATTTATATTAAATTAGCACATTGCACTTTTAATTCGCTTTTTGAATGAGAAGCCGCGAACAAGGGGCATATAGGGAAATGATCACAATTTGTAAGAAATAAAGGGTGTAAGCTTGGAAACCACCCTGCCTGACAAAGACTCCAATGACCTCTAATACGTTCTTTGATACTTAGCAGTACATTTTGGGGAAAATGAACAAAATATGAACTTCTGTAAATATTTATATTTTTATGTAACCTCCGTATTATTTTTTCAGTAAAATAATAATGTGAATATGGTAGTAAAACAGGAAAGAATTCAGGGCAAACAAATTACGGCTACTCCTCTCATCATTCTTTTGCCATAGAAGTATTTAACAGAATTATTTTAATTCTTATTAATGATCGACAACAATTAGATCTGTTTTAACTGCAATACGTCAAGTTTTGCAGATTGGAAAGTAAAAAGGCTTTCCCTTACCAAGGACATACTCTCATCAAACATCTTAAAATAGTGATAAATGGAGACGGACCCGTCTCATAGGGGAGTACTTTGTCATTCATTTCACAAAAAGAAAAGTAATTGTCATCATTCATACCAGAATCTTATAAAACTTACGTTTAAAAACTTTTAACTAACAGTAATCTATGGATAAATTTTTTGTACGCTCAAGCTCCTCCGGAAAGGTCGGTTTTTTATACACACCCAAGGAGAAAAATCATTAAATACCGTATTGGGTCATTCATTGATAAAAAGAGGCTCACTCCTCTTCCGGAAATACTATGTCTAACTCTTTAAGTGAAGGTAATGGAATTTTTAAAATATGCTTTAGAGTCAGTAAACCTGCCTTATACCTTTCTGATGATACTGATCTCGCTGTATTGGCTGGCTACATTTATTGGCATACTCGACCTCAGCAGTTTTGATTTGGATGCTGATGCAGATGTAGACATTGATGCAGATACAGACGTAGGTGTTTCCGGTGGAAGTGCTCTGAGTGGTGTACTACATTTTTTCCACATCGGTGAAATACCCGTTATGATCATCATCAGCTTCTTTGCCTTGTTTGCCTGGGTCGGGTCGGTCCTTGCCAACTATTACCTTGGCAATACTTCCTGGGGAATCGCAGCACTTTTAAGCATTCCGCTTTGTATCGGGAGTTTGTTGATCACCAAAGTGGCCTGTATGCCTTTTGTAAAAGTCTTTCAACACATCAACAAGCCCGATGATATAGAGGTGGTAGGAAAGGTATGTACTTTACGCAGTCAGGCCGATGGGGAAAATATGGGCTTGGCAGAAGTAAAACTGGATGGAATCACCCAAACAGTATATGTAATTACTCACGATGGTTTGCCGCTTTCCAAAGGCGATCAGGCACTGGTGCTTCTGCGCAAAGAAAGCAAAAACTGCTATGTGGTAGAGGCGTATCACGCTTCAATTTGAATGAAACATTTTACTTATATCAAACTGAATTACAAATTTTTAATTTCTAAAACGTATGCTTGGAGAAACTCTAATTATTATTTTGATTGTCGCTGCAGTCATTGTCTTTGGTACGATTGCCCTAGTCGCCAGTTTTTACAAAAAGATCCCACAGGGAAAAGTCATTGTCCGTACAGGGGTTGGCGGTTCTAAAGTCTTTTTTAACGGAGGGATGGTTGTACCAATATTGCACAGAATGGAAGTGATGGATATTTCCGTGCAGAATTTTGAAATTAACAGGGAAGGCAAAAACGGATTGATTTGTAAAGATCACCTCCGTGCAGATATACGGGTCGCATTCTTTGTGAGGGTCAACCGCGACAATGTGATGGATGTGGCTCAAGCTATCGGTTGCGAACGGGCTTCGGATACCAGTCTGTTGATTAATCTGTTTGAAGCAAAGTTTTCAGAAGCGCTAAAAACCGTGGGTAAACAATTCGACTTCATCGATCTATACAACTCCAGAGATGAGTTGAACAACATGGTCAGAAAAGCCATCGGTACCGATCTGAACGGATACATTTTGGAAGACTGTGCCATTGATCACTTAGAGCAAACACCTCCTTCTTTCCTGGATCCCGACAATATTCTGGATTCCGAAGGTATCAAAAAGATTACCGAAAAAACGGCTGAACAAAAAATATTGGCCAACAAAATCCGGAACGATGAGGTGAAAACCATCAAAAAGCAGGATGTGGAAAGAAAGGAAGCCGTATTGGAATTGGAAAAACAACAATCGGAAGCCGAAGAGAAGCAAAAAAGGGAAATTGCCAACATTCGCTCAAGAGAAAATTCTGCGGCCTCCATGGTAGAACAAGAGGAAAGGTTGAAAGCTGAGAATGCCCGTATCCGTGTAGATGAAGAGCTGGAAATTGCCAACCAAAATAAAGAACGGCAGGTAATCATTGCGCAAAAGAACAAAGAGAAAGTAGATGCGGTAGAGTCCGAGCGCCTGGAAAAAGAAAGAATGCTGGAAGAAACCGAAAGAGAAAAAATCGTTTCGCTGGCACAAATTGCCAAAGAAAAAGCGCTCGAAGAGGAAAAACGCAATATTCAGGATGTCATTAAAGAGCGGATCATTCTTGAAAAATCCGTAGTGGAAGAGCAAGAGAAAATCAAAGATACTCAAGCCTTTGCAGAAGCAGAGCGTCTCAAAAAGGTATCCATCACCAAGGCAGAACAAGAAGCCGAAGAAGAGTTACTGAAAGAAGTAAAATCTGCGGAAGCGCAAAGGCAAGCGGCTGAAATCAAAGCGAAACAAAAACGTATTGATGCAGATGCGGACTTCATGATTGCCGAAAAGCAAGCGGAAGCGACCAAAGTACTGGCCAAAGCGAAAGTGGAAGACGAAGCTGCCCAAGGTCTGGCCGAAGCCAAAGTGATCGAATCCAAAGCGCAAGCGCAGGAATTGCAGGCCACGGCCGATGCGAAAACCATCGAAGAAACCGCCATTGCAGAAGCAAAAGGAATGGAAGCCAAAGCTCAGGCCATCGAAAAACAAGGAATGGCCGAAGCCAAAGTGGCACAAGAGAAAGCCTTGGTGGAAGCACAAAGAATCAAAGCCGAAGCAGAAGCCAACAAATTGCTGGATGAAGCCGGTAGAGATTTGGAAGAGTTCCGCTTGAAATTGCAAATGGAAAAAGACTTGGAAATGGCAAAAGTCAACGTACAGAAAGACATTGCCTTGGCACAAGCCCAAATCATGAGTGAAGGCTTGAAAGCCGCCAACATCGATATTGTGGGTGGAGATAGCATGTTCTTTGAGAAAATCATTCAATCCATTACCAGCAGCAAGTCCGTAGACCGGTTTGTCAATCACAGCCAGACGGTTCAGGAAATCAAACATAACTTGCTTGATTCTGAGAATGGCAACATGCTTGAAAATGTAAAAAACATGATTGCAAAATTTGGCTTGACCTCCGAAGATATTCGCAACCTGAGTGTATCCGCTTTGTTACTGAAGCTCTCCAGCTATACCAATGACAGCAAGGAGAAGAATATGTTGGAAAATCTGATGGAACACGCTAAAAATACGGGCCTTGCCGATATACCGGTGAAGACCTTGGGTATCTAACCATCAGTAACAGTTGTGCATTCAAACCGGCCCTTCGTAAACCTCCGGATGCCGGTTTGGATGCCGGCACAACTGTCTTTTTAACCTGTTAGAACACTTCTTACAGTACTTAAAATTTGATAATGGTACTTATATTTATCATCTGCTAATGGAAGAAAATTCAACACCACAAGCTTCGGAAGCGCCACAAATTGATGCGGGTACCTATGAGATCCTGAGGCAGAGGCTGAAGCAAAGTGGCAATACACTACAGGAAAAATTAAATCAACTCAACCAGGTCCGGAAAGATACCTTCGGAAATATCCCCACTACTTTACTTAAAAACGAGCGGATCAGTACGGAAAACAACTGTATCCCCCGTGATATGATTGCCGTTGGAGACCATTTCCTTTTTGGGTACAATGTGCATATCGGTTTAAAATCCGAAGTGGAAGTCTCCGATGTTTTCAGTGTGTATCAATTCCGTTCGGAAGATCATAGTTTCCATCTAAAAGAGCTGTCACTATTATCTGACGAGCGTTTTTCCGAAGATTTCCGCCAACTCTACAAGTACTATAAACATACAACCTTTGCAAAATTTGTGGTTATCGGGCCACACCTTTATCTCAAGTTTCAGACTTCCAAAAACACCAACAGTGTAAAAGCTTTCAAGTTTTTAATGGAAGACGGAGAGCTACAGTACATCGACAACCGTAGCGACCATGAAATAAAATACCCGGAGCAACACGAACTGGAATGGAAAAGGGCCAGCCGTGACCACCACCGGGAAGGGGATCACCCTCATATTTCCATTCTGGACAAGGTGTTTGTGGAAACTATTGGTGGTGACCTCACCATCAAAATTGAAGACAACACCGAGTCAGGCGAGGGAATTTATCAGGAAGAGGTCAGCCATCACGAGCAAACACTGGACGATGCGGAAATTTACTTTGCCGATTTGGGTAACTTGATCTTGCTGAAGATCAAGCCGTACATGGAAGAACATTTTCGCTTTTTCGTGTTTAACCACAAACTGGGCGAAGTACACCGGATCGACAGCATTAAAGACACTTGCGTACTGCTACCCGATGAGCAGGGGATTATCTTTTCCCAAGGCTATTACTTGCAAACCGGAGAATTAAAGGTATATGACGAAAGCCTTACCGGAATGCGCTTTGAGAAAAAAATCATTTCTCCCAATGGAGAAGACTTTCTCTTTGTCTATTACAACCCGGCAGTAGGCGACTATGTTTTGCTCTCTTACAACAGGATAGAACAAGCTGTGGAAAGTCCGGTGACTTGTAGCGGTTTTTCCTTCTTCCGAAATGGAGAGTTGATATACTTCAGAGCTGACCACGAGCCTAAAAAGCACCATGCGCTTCAGCTTTGGCAAACTCCGTATGTACACCCTGACTACGAAGTCCCTACCCAAAACGAAAGCTATCTGTACAAGGTAGGAAACAAAGATATTGTAAGGGCGATGGCAGAATGTAACGAGTTGATGAAACTCTTACAAAAAGAAGATGCTTACGCCACCCTTTACCAGGATGTAGCCAAAAAATCCAGCGAGATCGGTGACAGTTATTACTGGATCAGTCATGAGGAAGCCTATCAGATCGATACGGTTTTGACGGAAATCCACCAGAATGCCGTAGTGGCTATTGAGGAATTCGAAAAGGTAAGGAGAATAAAAAAGGCGACCCTCGAAGCCGTAGGGCAAATATCGCAGCAGGCAAAGGAGCTGATCGATAAGGTCAGAAGAAGACAATACAAGGAAATAGATGATTTTGTGCAAACTCTTGCCAGCATTCGCAAACTTCGGGGAGACACGATCTCTTTAAAAGAACTGCGCTATGCGGATATTCCGGCCATTGAAGCTTTAGAGCAACAACTGGCCGAAAAAAATGAAGATGTTTCTCAAAAATGCGTACTCTTCCTTTTACAGGAAGACTCCTTACTTCCTTATCAGCAAAAAGTAGCCGGACAAAACGACAAGATCGAAGAGGTTAGTAAAGTCGCTGAAGCGGATGCCATTCAGGGGGAAAATGACCAGATCGGCCAGGAACTGGAAATGTTAATCGAGATTGTCAGTAATCTTAAAATCGAAGATGCGACACAGACTACCGAAATCATCGATAGCATTTCCGACATTTATGCCTCACTCAACCAGGTAAAAGCCAAGTTAAAACAGGTGCGCAAAAACCTGTTGGGCACCGAAGCCAAAGCCGAGTTTGCGGCACAACTCCGCCTGATTGGTCAGTCTGTAGTCAACTACCTGGATGTAAGTGACTCTCCTCAGCGCTGTGAGGAATACATGACCCGGCTAATGGTACAATTGGAGGAATTGGAAGGTAAGTTTGCGGATTTCGATGAATTCATCCCGCAACTGGCAGACAAAAGAGACGAAGTTTACCAAGCTTTTGAAAGTAGAAAACTCAACCTTGTTGAACAGCGAAACAAAAAAGCAACTTCGCTGCAAACAGCTGCCGAACGAATCTTAAAAAGCATTGAACACAAGGTAAAATCCTTTAAAGAGGTAAGCGAAATCAATGCCTACTTTGCCGCTGACATCATGGTGCACAAAGTGCAGGAAATGATTACGCAACTGCAATCGCTGGAGGATAACGTGAAGGCAGATGACTTGCAAAGTAAGTTGAATGCCACCAAGGAAGAAGCTGTCAGACAATTAAAAGACCGGAAGGATTTATTTGCCGAAGGTGAAAATGTCATCACACTGGGCAAGCACCGCTTCTCCGTGAATGTACAAGCCTTGGATGTGAGTCTGGTGCAACGTGACGGTGATTTGTATTACCACCTCTCCGGGACCAACTTCTTCGAAAAAGCGGATTTGGTTGACCATCAATTTCAGCCGGCCATCCTCACCCAGGAGATTGTTTCCGAAAACCGGGAGGTGTACCGGGGGGAATACTTGGCTTATCAATATTTGAAACAAATCAAGCAAGAGCAAACCTTGGACGCACATGCAGGCTTACCTGTAAAAGAGCTTGCGGAAAAAATCCAGGCATTTATGGCTCCTCGTTACCAAGAAGGTTATCAGAAAGGGGTTCATGATGCGGATGCCGCCATTCTGCTTCAAAAGTTGATTGACTTGGAAAGCCGGATTGCCCTGTTGCGATTTACACCCGTAGCCCGCGCTTGTGCGGCTTTATGGTGGCAGGTATTTGCCGAAAACACGGAACAAGCCAACTCTAAAGAACTGTTGTTACACCGGATTCGTGGACAAGCAGTCATCAGAAAGCTTTTCCCTAATAGTGAAGACCAGCAAGAGCTAATTGGCGATCTGGCTACAGAAATAGAGGCTTTTGTGGAACGTTCCGGATTGTTCTCACCTACTATTGTGGAAGATGCCGCTACCTACCTGAGCCTTGAATTAGCGGAAAAAGACACCTTTACGATCAGTAGGGAAGCAGCCATCATCTATGAAGGATTTACCAATGACTTGCAAGCCAAAAATGCAAAAGAGGCCTATGTTCAATCGGTAAATGCGCTGAAAAACACGCCTGAAGATGCCTTTAGCCTGATCGTTGATTGGCTAAAAGCTTGGCTGCAAATGCAACAAACAGAAGGCAAAGAACATCTGGCAAACAGCCTTGAAGAAGCGGCGGTACTGCTGTTCACCAATACCTTCAACAACCTAAATGTTTTGAATGTAGAAGTAGAACAGATGGTTGAAGGCTTGAGTGGCGAACATACTTCTATCGAAAAAGGGAATTACACACTCAATTATCACACTTTCATCGATAAACTTAAGCATTTTGAAACACATGTAGTCCCTGACTTCCTGAAATTTCAGTCGCTGAAGAAGTCGATGGTAGAAGATTTCCGCAAACAAATCAGGTTAGATGAGTTTAAGCCCAGAGTGTTGAGTTCTTTTGTAAGAAACCAATTGGTAGACCAGGTGTATTTACCCCTTATCGGAGATAACCTGGCCAAGCAAATCGGGGTGGTAGGCCATAACAAGCGTACGGACTTGATGGGGATGCTCTTGTTAATTTCCCCTCCCGGATACGGGAAAACAACCCTGATGGAATACATTGCCAACCGGGTAGGATTGATTTTCATGAAAATCAACGGACCGGCTATCGGACACCAGGTCACTTCTCTCGACCCCGATGATGCCGGCAACGCCAGTGCCAGAGAAGAATTGAAAAAGCTCAACCTGGCCTTTGAAATGGGTGACAATGTCATGGTGTACCTGGATGATATTCAGCACTGTAACCCGGAGTTTTTACAAAAATTCATTTCCCTTTGTGACGGTCAGCGTAAGATCGAAGGGGTATACAAAGGCGTGCCTCAAACCTATGATCTGAGAGGAAAAAGGGTATGTGTGGTAATGGCAGGTAACCCGTATACGGAAAGTGGAGAAAAATTCAGAATCCCGGATATGTTGGCCAACCGTGCAGATACATACAACCTGGGAGATATCATTGGAGATACGGAAGAACAATTCAGACTGAGCTATATCGAAAATGCATTGACTTCCAATCCGGTATTAACCAAACTGGCCGTAAGAAGTCGTAAAGATATCCATACCGTGGTTCGCTATGCGGAAACCGGAAACCGGGAAGGATTGGACTTCGAAGCCAACATGGAAGCGGATGAGCTCAACGAATATGTAGGGGTACTTTCTAAATTGCTCAAAATTCGCGATGCCATTTTGAAGGTTAACCTGAAGTATATTGAGTCGGCCGCACAAGCGGACGAATACCGTACCGAGCCTCCATTTAAATTACAGGGTTCGTACCGTAACATGAACAAGCTGGCCGAAAAAGTGATGCCGGTGATGAACGATAGGGAGTTACAAACCTTATTGCTCTCTCATTATGAAAACGAATCGCAAACGCTCACTACCGGTGCAGAAGCCAATATGCTGATCTTTAAACATATGATGAGTTGGTTGGATGAAACTTCTACCATGCGTTGGGAGGAGATCAAACAAGTATTTATGAAAAACCAAAAGCAAAAAGGCTATGGTAAAAACAATCAATTAGCCGCTTTATTGGAACAACTGGAAGGTTTTGCTGAAAACCTGAAAGGCATTAAAGAAGCCATTGAAAAGCGGTGATAGATTAAATATGTTGTTGTAAATCAATCAGGCTATTGACGAAATTTTGTCGGTAGCCTGATTTTTTATTTCTAAAAAACCGTCTATATGCGATTCAAAATAAAACCACAGTAGGCACATAGGACACAGTAGAAATGAAATAACGAACTCCTTAAAAACTATGTAACCTTATGTTCCTATGCGATTCAAAAACAAAACCACAGTAGGTACATAGGGCACAGTAGAAATGAAATAACGAACTCCTTAAAAACTATATGATCTTATGTTCCTATGGGGTTCAAAAACAAAACCACAGTAGGCACATAGGGCACAATAGAAATGAAATAACGAACTCCTTAAAAACTATGTAACCTTATGTTCCTATGCGATTCAAAAACAAAACCACAGTAGGTACATAGGGCACAGTAGAAATGAAATGACAAGCTCCTAATAACTTATGTGATCTTATGTTCCTATGGGGTTCAAAAACAAAACCACAGTAGGCACATAGGGCACAATAGAAATGAAATAACGAACTCCTTAAAAACTATGTGATCTTATGTTCCTATGCGATTCAAAAATAAAACCACAGTAGGTACATAGAACACAATAGAAATAAAATAACGAACTCCTTAAAAACTATGTGATCTTATGTTCCTATGCGATTCAAAAACAAAACCACAGTAGGAAAGAACTAAGCCTTACTCCTGAACTTACTTACCCTTCTTCGCCTTAATCATTGCTTCAAGTTTGTCCCACATATCTTTGGGAACAAGATGCTCCAAAAAGTTAAACTCCCCGGCACCGTTTAGCCACTCACCACCGTCAATGGTAATCACCTCCCCGTTGATGTAAGCTGAAAAGTCCGACACCAAATAAGCCGCCAGGTTGGCTAATTCCTGATGATCTCCCACCCGGTTAAGCGGCACCTTCTGAGCCAGATCAAATTTATCTTTCAAATTGCCCGGTAAGAGCCTGTCCCAGGCTCCTTTGGTCGGGAAAGGTCCCGGAGCTATGGCATTACTTCTGATACCGTACTTTGCCCATTCCACTGCCAGACTTTTGGTCATGGCCAATACGCCGGCTTTTGCCGTAGCACTGGGAACCACATAACCCGAACCCGTCCAGGCGTAGGTGGTGACAATGTTCAAAATCACCGTGTTTTTCTGCTGAGTATTGATCCAATGTTTTCCAAAAGCCAACGTACAGTTTTTACTTCCTTTCAGTACGATATCAATAATGGTATCAAATGCGTTGGCCGATAGGCGTTCGGTAGGAGAGATAAAATTTCCCGCAGCATTGTTCAACAGCACGTCTACTTTACCGAAGGTGTTTAAAACCTCCTGAAGCATGGCCTCCACCTGATCATAATGACGCACATCACATTGTACAGCCAAGCAATTTCCACCTGTTTCCTTTTCCAATTCCGTGGCGGTATTTTGCAACTTTTCCAAATTACGGGAAGTGATGGCTACCTTAGCCCCTAATTCGAGAAAATATTTTGTCATGGATTTTCCCAAGCCACTTCCTCCCCCAGTCACAACAATTACCTTATTTTCAAGCGCATCTTCGCGAAGCATTTTTGAAGAGTAGTTCATAGGATTTTCATTTAATAAAATTAATTAAAAACAGGTTGAATACTCAAACGCCCCCGCCCTATTATAGTCATTTCGCAATTTGAGTTATCCTCACAAAAGTTAACAGATACGGGGAATGAAACAATGAACCCAAGTTAATTAATTCGTCTGCGGATCCGGCTCAATGCCTGTGGAGTCACCCCTATATAAGAGGCGATGTATTTTAACGGAACTTGTTGAAAAAGATGTGGGTACTCGGTGAGCAGTTTTAAATACCGCTGCTCGGCAGTATGGTTCAACAGGGAGAGCTCCCGTCTGGATTTTTTCAAAAACAATTCTTCGCTGGCATGCCTGCCAATGGTATTCCCTATCTCCGTTTCTTGGTAAATTGCCTGTAAATCCTCATAGGTCAAGCGCCAAAGTACGGTAGTTGTCAGCGTTTCTATATGATAGGTAGAAGGGATTTGCATCAAGAAAGAATCGTATGCGCTGACAAAACTGTTGTGAAAGACAAAACTAAACGTCAGGTCATTTCCTTCTTTTGGTACGTAAAATCGTAAAATACCTTTTTCGACAAAAGACAAATGTTTTTCCGTCTGTCCTACTTCTAAAAGATAGGTCTTTTTAGAAAACTCTTGCCGTACCAATTTGGAAGAAATAACTTGCCAATCCTTGTCGGTAACCCGGGCGGTTCGTTCAAGGTATTTTCGGATTTGTTCCATACATAAAAAGTTCGCTTTGTTAGATACCTGAGCGCAACAATACTTTGTCTATATTGCGCTTTTCAACACTCCTTTCCATCATTTTACGGGTTGCAGCGGCTATTATCTTCAGTGGATTCTAAAAAGTCATTTCTTTTGATAATTCTCCGGCCGTTCTTTCAAAAGACCCCATTTCAGTTTAGGCAGCGCTACCAGTTCTTCGTATATTTTTTTAACGTTCCGTTCACTTCTCAGGCTTAAATGCTCCACATTCCTTAAGGCTAACACCGGAGTGTAATCTTTACTTTTTAAACGAGCGGTCAAAAGCCTGAAAAAACGCAATTGCGAAAGGTCCTTTAAAAATTCAAGAGAATCCAATTGTATGTATTGCGGGCCTAAGCCATCCCCTTCAATACTCAGGCTTTCCAAACCCTTCATCGAGGACAGAGGTGAATAATCCGGAATTTTCCGGAAGTTTTCGACAGATAAACCCACCAGGTTTTTCAGCTGGGTGATAGGAACAATACTTTCCACTCCGGCCCCGGAGCCTATATGTAATAAGTTCAGTTTTTGGAGGTTTGCAATAGCCGATATATCTTTATAAACACCCCATTTTATATTCAGACGGGTTAAATTTTCCTGATGACAAACCGCATCAAATAATTCCTGAGGCATCCGGGTACCAAAAGTTAGCTCTGTGAACTGTGTAGGATTACTTTTTAGGAAATCACACCATTCCATTACAATTCTTTTCCTCTCTTTTTGAGAAAGTGAAGGATCGTCCAGTTGGGTACAATGGATAACTAAATTCGTTTCACCTTGATATTCAGACAATGCAACTACGCTTCTAACTTTACCGGTATCCTCTTTAAAAAAGTAATTGAAACCATATCTGATTTGCTTTTCACTCAATATCATTCTTATACGTTCTATTTTGTTCTTCAATGCTCTTCCCCTCCCCTGACATACAGATTTTCAATCAATAAAATCTCATTAAGTAACGACAGAGCGGAGATGATGCCAATATCCATTGGTAATTATCAAATACTCATTCGGCTTGTTTTTAGAAATCCTTTCAAGTAATTCATACGGCTGCCTATCTCTTCTCAGAAACTAACCGATTTCATTTTGCAGAACTTCAAGTCTTTTTTCAAAACACACGCTATTCTCTACACCTGCATACTGGCCGTAATTCGGAATAACCTTATATCCATTCTTTGTATATAACCCAATCGCTTCCGGTTGTTTTTGCCCTGTTTCTAAGATGCATTTTTCAAAAGACATTTCGCTTGCCCACTTCTCCAGTTCAGCCAATACCCGGGAAGCAATTCCTTTTCCTCTTCCGGTGGGTAAAGTAAACATTCGCTTCACCTCCATCACATTCGGTTCATAAACTTTGATGGCTCCACATCCCAAAGCGATTCCGTCCTCATAAGCCAGCACCACATGGCCGATATGATCAAGGGTATTGAACTGAGCGTAAAAGGAATGATCCTCTCCGTCTCTTTTTTTCAGCTCTGCATCAAGCAGTTGAACAAGCGCAATAAAATCGTGATTTCCCGAATGAGTTCTTATGGCTTTGATCATACTTCTCTTTGTTTTCTTATCCGGTTTCAAAATCGTAAATCTACTACGATTTTTCAACAAGTCGGACATATATTCTGATTCCTACAGGGCTGTCACTGCGGCTTTTACACTCATCCAGCCTTTGGATCTCACCTTTCCGGTCAAACAATGTTATTATTTTCCGATATGTCGGACCACCGATATGTCGGACCACCGAAGTGTCGGACCATAAAAATGATCTTCTGAGAACCCTAAACTGAAAATTTTTATCACCAAAGGGGCAGCCCCCGCAACGAATTTTAAACATGCGCTAAATTATATGTTTCATTTCTCTAAAATACTTCTAATAAAGAAGTATTTTCATTACTCTGGCCCCAAGCTCCCTTCGTAAATTCAACCTTGCCCAAGCAATTCAAATATTGCCTCAACTCTTCCTCGTTAATATTAGTGTCCATACTTCTGATCTGGGAATAAAGATTTTCAACGTCACATCCGGAACTTTCGATTAACGTTTTCAAGTTGGCTTTTACCTTGTTTTCATGATTCAAATACGTTTTCCGGAAAAGAATTTCTCGTTCAATCCAACTATCTTCTACACCTAGCTTTTTCATTTCTTTTGCAAAGGCTTCAAAATCGTAAAAAGAATCGCGATCAGGAGTCTTGTACTCAAAATAGATAGTACTACACCCTCCGGCATTTGGCCCTTGCCAAACAATGTCTTTTTCTTCTATGGAAATCATTGTACAATGGCTGTTCCCCCATTTTGCTAATACATTACCTATTTCATTGACTTGTTCATCCGTAACTCGAATGGATGGGTCGTCCTTTTTACAGGAACTCACCATCAAAAACAACCCTGCAATCAAAAGTAATTTTAAACTGTTCATTGTATTAGATTTAGTTTCAAACTTAATATCCAGTTGTTACAACTTAGACATCTTTCAATTATAGCCTCCTAAAGTTAGAGAAGCTAAAATGAAAAACGTACAAACATTTGGCTATTTTTAATTTTGATAAAGTATCGGTACAAATCCCCAAAAAGCAAACCGGATACTTATAAATCATAAAAATAAAGCTTTGCAATACCCTCCCCAGGCACTTCAAAATCTCCAATACAATTGTTTATGCCTTATGCTAGATGCTAAAAGAGTTTGTAACAACATTTACCTGTTTTTGTACTTTTTCAAGATAACAAAGGCCCTCTTGGTATAAAATATGCAAAACATTAACCATTATCACAGTACAATGTATTGAGGTTATCACGTATGAAAATTCGCCATAGTTCAGGAAGCTTTTATAATTATACCCTATGGCTTATTCTAAAAATTACACCTCGCGCATTCACATGTGGTAATCTTTATTATTTACACTAAAAAAGTACACTTATGCAACCATCAAAAAATGGAATCAGGCGACTGGTAGTAGCGCTTGTATTTATTACTTTATTACTTCCCCTGCATGTCTTTGCTAATGGAAAAGGGTTCTTTGCTATTCAATTTACCTGGGACAATGGCTCTTACAACCCGGAATACAAAGTTGGAGTAAATTTTACAAAGGGGAGTATTATCAGCAAAAACTTTAAAGAAATCACTGCCAAAAATAATATTTTGATCGCAGAATTTTCGCCCGGAGATTATGAGATTGAATCATTGGAATTTACCGGAGGAGACTTGTATGGCCAAAAACTCACTTTAGACTTTAAACGAAAAATTACCATAGAGGATGGAAAAATTACCAACGGAGGATTGGTGTTTATTGGCAAAGGAAGCCAAAAGAACAAAAAGCGCCATGAGATTTACTTTTTGACGCTTAACAACCAAGCAGACCTTCAATGGTACCTGCAAAATAAGTATGTCAGTCCTAATGTATCCAGGACTTCCCCCGTTCAAACCGCTTGGGAATTTACCAAACAAGAAACCATAGACAGGGTGATTGCCTTTTTCGAAAAGAGTTATGTAGAACGGGAAACTCAACATCCTCAAAAAGGCGTAAAATATCTCTATGGCATGTTGGGTATGTTGATCAAGCTGCAAAAAGATCAAAACGGAACCGTTGTGGGAAGCCAGCGGCTACATACCGGAACTTACCGACAGGTTCAATCCTCTCAATCCTATCAGGGAAAAAAGATTGTGGATTTAGGCCAGGGTCACTATTTATACGGTCCCGATGAAGATCTTCAACCGGTTAAGTATCCGGAAGGCCTCACAACGGACTCTCAATTCAAATTCATTGGAAATAATAAATTTTTAGTTGTGGACGGCAATTTCAATATTTACGTTTCGGAGGGAAAACCCTTTCAATGGAAAAAACAGGATGATTTCCACAGGAAATATGATCCTTATAACCGCCCTCATATCAGTTTTGGTGCAAACCATATCTATATTTTTACCTATCATATTGAAGATGACTGGAGTTTGTTAAGAGCTCCTTATGACAAGGTTCAATTTGAAGCTGTCGAAATCAGTCCGGAAATCAAGAAAGTTTCCGAAGTGCAAGAAACCCAAAACAAACTGGTCATCGGGCCAAGAACCACCAACTTTGTAAAGAAGGGCGCATTTATACATGTACAAGATTTAAATTCAGGCAATTGGGAATTAGTGCGGGCTCCCCGGGGAGACTGTGGCGGCTTGTACGTGGATAGTAAAAATGATAACCGTTTTCAGGCTGTTTGTGGAAAGCTTGTTTATATCAGTGAAGATGCCGGGCATACATGGGTGTTGATCAAAGATAAAAAGTAACAGTCAAGGATCGTATAACTTATGAAAAGGGAATCGAAAAAAGATTCCCTTTTTCCTTTTTCAAAGTCTTGTTTTTCTTTCCTCAAAGACATAAAACTAATACCGGATTACCGCAGATGATGATTAAAAGACCTCTCTTGTACTCAAGCCCATTCACTACTAAGAGCGGAACTGTAAATACGCATTACTTTTCCAAGATTTCCACTTCCTCCGGAACGATCAGTAGCAACACACATCCTTTTTCTGTAGCAACCGAATGTTTGAATTGGGGAGGTGTGTACAGGTAATCTCCGCCGGTAAGTTTTGCGCCTTCGATGATAGCCTCTCCTTCCAGCACAAACAGTTCCTCTCCGGCCGGGTGATTATGATACGGGTATTGGGCTCCGGGTTCAAACTTCAATAAGATAGAGGGAGGTCTTTGTGTTTGTTCATCAAAGCGCAATGCTTTCACAAATATCCCCTGGGTATTAATCCCCTCTTCTTGTAAAGGACTCCAATCTTGCTGCTGGCTACGGAGGATATAATTTTCAATATTCGAGTTCATGATTTTTCAATTAAGGTTGATAATTTAATGTTGAAATTTCTGTTCAGCACCTGTTATTTCTACCTGTACCGGAGATCTTACTTGAAAACAAAGGTAGGCCGCAGCATCTCTTCAGAACATAGACAATTTGGTGAAAAGCATGTAAAATTTACAAAGCGTATTGGATCTGATAGGCTTTCGGAGATTGCAGGGTATGTTTTTTAAAGAAATTGGAAAAGTAAAAAGGATCGTTAAAACCTAAGGAGTAAGCCACTTCTTTGACGGAAAGCTTTTGATATGTAAGCAAACGCTTGGCCTCCGAAACCACCAACCCGTAAATCACATTTTGAGCCGTTTTGCCGGTATGGAGTTTGGCCTGTTCGTTTAGTTTGGCTTCGGTAGTACTGAGTAATGCAGCATATTGGCTCAAGGAGTAGTTGTGCTCAAAGTTCGATCGCACCAGCTCCAAAAATTTCAGGAATAAGGCATCCGGTTTATAAATTTCATCTCCCCGGTTCACTTTGGACCGGTTGATTTCCACCAAGATCAATTCGATTCTGGAATGTACGGAAATCAAATATTGATAGGGTTGCTCAAGCAGTTCTTCCCGGATTTGCTCCAATTGCCTTTCGATAACCGCATAATTTCGAACCGGAACCACTTCGTTCATTGCAAAATGACAAAACATACCATTGTGAAAAATCAGCTCTATGTCTTTGTCATCTTTACAGAAAAAATCCAAGGTAAATTCAAGGATGATTCCCTTCGTACCCGCTTGTAACTTTTTAAAATAGTGCACCTGTCCTGAGGTAATGGTTAACACATGCTTGGCGGGAACGTCCAATGCCATTTCATCCACCACCAACTCAGCACACCCTTCGGCACACCAAATCAACACATATTTCATCAAGCGTTTAGGCGTGGTCAAACGCTCATAGTCTTCAAAGGTTTTCAGGTTGATCATATTCCGGATACTAAAAATTTACCTGACTAAAATAAGGAAAAAAGCTTGTTAAGCGAATTTTAAGTAGACGTGATCATTGTTCTAAAGGTCAGGTTCACTCTTGGTGTTTTTACTTTTTTGGTTTTGGGCAGACTGTGCAACCAGTGGGTTTGCGTACTCCCTTTCATTTCCAACAGACTGCCTCTTTCCAGTATTACCGATACGGTCGTTTTATCTTGTTTGTGCTTGAAGGCAAACTTCCGGTCTGCTCCCAAACTCAACGAAGCAATGCTTGTATTTTTGCCCAATTCCTTTTCATCGTCACTATGCCAGGCCATTCCCTCCTCGCCATTGTGGTACAGGTTTAGTAAACAAGAATTGTATGGTGTTCCGGTATAGGATTCGACCAAAGCTTTTAACTCCAGCAATTCTTTTGTCCAAGGCAATGCTTGTTTGGTGGTGTTGGAATAAGTATAGGCATAGTTACGGTCGCCATACCAGGCGGCCTTTCGTTTGGTAATAATATGTTTGCCAAAGATCACCGCTTCATCGTTTTTCCAGGCAATGGTATCCAACAAGCGTTCAAAATAATGTTGGGCCTTATCAACCGGTAGAATTTTTCCAAAGTAGAGTGCGGTACCGTCCTTTGGCAGTAAGTTGTTGGCAGGCCCGGTATGAAATAAGCTCGTTTTTATCGGTTGTTTTTTGTTTTCCATTGTTTGTATTTTTCTGACATACAATGCCCACAAGGGCGGTATCCTTCCTCAAGTGCTTCTGCTTCCGAGGCAAAAAACACACGGGTTTCCCTGCGCATTCTTTTGCCCGATTTACAGTGAAGACTCCCATAAATTTTTAACTTTTGATTTCCCCCATAGCAAAGCTCCTGATGCTTGATTTTCATCAATAAATCGAAAGAGTGAATTTCCTTGTGATAAATCATAACTCAACTCAATGCATCGTGAAAAATAATTCCCAAGGTGTACCTTTCACCCTGATGGATTTCGCTTACCCCATGCTTCACCGTAACCTTATAATACCCTCTGTTCCCTTTATGGGGTCGAAAGTTGGTGGTGAATATCAAAACATCCCCTTTTTGAGGACGTAATACCTTAGCTTGGGACTGGGCCATATAGTTTTGTTGTGTCAACACAAATTCTCCTCCGGTATAGTCGTCTTCCGGCTCACTTAAAAACAAAACAAGCTGAAAGGGAAAATAAATTTCTCCGTACAAATCTTGGTGAAGCGTGTTATATCCTCCTTCCCCGTATTTCAAAATCAGAGGAGTCGGTTTTAATTGATTCTTTTGATGACACGCTTCTTGCAAAGCTTGTAAAGTACCGGGATACACCCGGTTTATGTTTAACTTCTTCATCCACTGATTGGCAAGAGGCACCAACCGGGGATAGACTTCCTCCCGGAGGGTTTGAACCAAAGGCGGCAGAGGGTAATCAAAATATTTGTATTCTCCCAAACCAAAGCGATAACGCTCCATGGCCACCGTTTTGCGATAAATCCCTTGTTTGTCATACAACTGTCGAAGCTCCTCACATTGGATATCTGACAGCATGCGGGAAATCGTTGCATATCCTTTTTGATGAATACGCGAAGTAGTGGCTTGCCAATCAATGTTGACAAGCTGTGCCCTTAAGTTTTCCATGGTTTTCGTTTCGAATTATGAATTGGTTTTCGCAGCTTCCCATCCGATGATGGCCGTTTTACGAGTATTGCCCCACATATAGCCCCCAATTGCACCACTGGACTGGATCACTCTGTGACAGGGAATTAAAAAAGCAACCGGGTTACTTCCTATGGCCGTGCCCACGGCTCTGGAAGCTTTGGGATTTTGTATCTCTTCTGCAATTTTGCCATAGGTAGACAATTGTCCCATAGGAATTTTCAAAAGGGATTCCCATACTTTTAACTGAAAGGCCGTTCCTTTTAAGTGTAATTTGATTTGGTCAATTTTATTCCAGTCATGTGAAAAGATATACAAGGCATTTTGCTGAATGAGGTCCACTTTCTGTTTGAACCGGGCATTGGGAAAGTGCTTTTGCAAATCGGCTAGCGATTGAGACTCACTGTTTGTAAAAGCCATATGGCAGATACCTTTGGCCGTAGAAGCTACGAGGATATCGCCAAACGGACTTTCGGCAAAGCTGTAATGAATAGAAAGGCTTTCTCCTCCGTTCTTAAATTCACCGGGCGACATCCCTTCTATTTTCACAAATAAATCATGCAACCTGCCCGTACCGGAAAGTCCCGTTTCATATGCGGCCTCCATCAAGCTTGTTTGCTTCTCTTTCAGAATTTGCTTGGCATATTTCACACTGATAAACTGCAAAAATTTTTTAGGACTGACTCCTGCCCAATCGGTAAACATCCGTTGAAAATGAAAAGGGCTCAGGTGCACTTTGTCAGCCACTTCTTCCAGGTTGGGTTGCGTTTTAAAATTCGCCTGAATGTATTCAATGGCTTGCGCAATCCGCTTATAATTGATATGTTCGTTCTGTTCCATAGTGCTTGGGTTTTCTCTATGACAAATGTAGAAAGCATTGCCTCAGTTAAAAACCCGGAACTTGCTCAATTCTCTATCCGGCTCGGGAAGCTTAGGTTTATGTATCTACTTGTATCATTCGCTTTTATCATAAAGCTTTTGCTTTTTCGACAACTTCTCCATCATCTTGACGATGCGCGAAACTTTGGTTTCGTCGGTTTTGGCGGCATAAATCCAATCCAGATAAGCCTTTTGTTCGCTCTCGGTAAAGCTGACAAACGCTTCATAGACCTTTTTAGGTTCGTTTTCAAAACAGAGAATAACCTCCTCCGGAATTTCCAGGGGCGAATGGTCCGCATACAGTGTAATTTTGACCATGTCCCCGGCTTCTTTCTTGATTTCCTTTCGGATGGCCGCTTTCACCGGAAGAAACAATTTGCCATTGCCCATGGGCATAAGTTTTACATGTTTTAAGGCATATCCGTCAATGGTACCGCTAACGGTCCTCCATCCGAAAGGTACTTTTTTAGCCTGTGGAATTTCAGGAATAAGGGCATAGGTCCATCCTCCTTTTCCAGAGAATTTTTCCAACAAGTACCTTTGCTCTACCAATGGGTTTTCTTCAGGCATATCGGTGTTTTTTTAACTCTTCAAGGTTTCCAAAATAGTACGGTATAGCAAGTATATAAGTCTATCGTAAAAACCTTGAAGGGTTAATTTCAGATCAATTCACTCAATTATCTATCAGTTTATTTTCTATGGCCCAAGCCAACAGTTTTTCATCGAATTCAGCCGGTTGCTCGAATTGCGGGTAATGCGCGCTTTCTTCAAAAAGCTCCACCTGTATATGCTTGAACACAGGTACTACTTTATCCCATAGAGAAGGAGGTCCGGTGACGTAATCGTATTTACCCAAGGCCAAAAGTACGGGCTTTTCGAGTTTGTCCAAGTCCTTTGTAATGTCGATGTCCCTGAACACTTTGCCCCATACATAATCGATCATTTGCATATTGGTTTCCACGCCTTCCCATAAAGCTGCCGCATCAAAGTCATATTGAAACCAGTTGCGGGGTCCGGCACACAGGCAGTAATCGACAAAGCGTTTTTCGGGCTTGGCTTGAATCAGGCCGGGTAGTTTTGCCATATTCTTTGCATACAAATCTTTTCTTTCAGCCGAAGCGGTAGTTTCAAAAAAAGCATCGGTGGCTTGGTGCATGGCCTCGCTGTAATCGGGACTGACACCAATCATAACGCTCCCCAGTACATGCTGTGGGAATTTTTTGGCATATTCCAGGGCCATAAAGGCATGCCCCGAATGCCCGACAATCAAAAATTGCTCAAGGTTTAAATGCCGTCTAAGCGCTTCGATATCCTGTAGCAAAATGTCCAACGCGTAAGCACTGTTTTCAAGCGGCTCTTCCGGTGGAGCCACAAAGCCCCTATGATCCATAAAAATCAATTGAAGGTGTTCTCTTAATTCTTTGGAAAAGGCTCTTGCATAAAAACGATTGCTTCCGATAATGAGCGTAGGTATTCCACGGCCTTCCATACAGTAATCTAGTGAAAAGCCATCAACGACTACTGTTCCTTTTGTTTGGTTGGATATCATATTAGTATAACATCTGTGTCATTAAAAGTACAAAAATAGAGGATCACCCGAAGTTCCTTTTACAGAAGAGTAGAAAATTCCCTTATAAAATCACCGCTTTTGGCACTTGAACAGCGGAAGTTTGTGTTTTTGTCCCCTTAAATGTCGTATTCGCCCCTCAAGACGCATTGCAATAGCCCTTACCTTTGTTATATCACCAACATTTCAAAAACTTAAACTATTCTAATCCCAAATACTATGAAAAAATTGAAATTACAAGTACAAATGTCACTGGACGGATTTGTAGCAGGCCCTAACGGAGAAATGGATTGGATGACCTGGAACTGGAGCGAGGATATCAAAAATTATGTAAGTGAACTCACAGAATCTGTAGATACCATTCTTTTAGGCAGAAAAATGGCCGGGGGGTTTATCGCTCACTGGACCAATACAATGAACAACCCGGATGAACCGGAACAACATCCCTTTGCCAGAAAGATGGTGAAATATTCTAAAGTAGTTTTTTCGCAAACCTTACAATCTTCAGAATGGGACAATACCGAACTCGCCATAGGAGAGCTGAATGAAGATGTAAAAGCGATCAAAAACCGCAGTGGGAAAGACATCATCGTATATGGAGGAGCCAGTTTTAATGCTTCGCTGATTAAGGCAGGTCTTATTGATGAGTTTCACTTGTTTGTCAACCCGACAGTGATCGGAAAAGGCTTGAGCATTTTTAAAGAAATTGAAGAAAAACAAAATTTACAACTGAAAAAAGCCATTCCTTTTGATTGCGGTATTGTGTTAATGCATTACGAACCCAAAAAAGGATAAGAAATTCAAGCTGTCGCCAACGATCAATGAAGAAACAGTGAATGAGTGATGGGGTGAAATCGTGAGCGAATAGTGATAACTTTTCTCTGAAAAGATGAACAATAGTTGATAAAGGGTCAATTAAAAACTTAACCAGAGCCTTGTATACGATTGTTTTGCCACTTTCACGCTCATTCGCCATTTCACTCATTCACTAAAGTACATGACCACTTGAATGACCATTGCATATAATCTACAGTTCCGTAGATGCTTCGCAAGTTTATCATTTTTGAAAATACCGGATAGATAAACCGGTTTGTCCAAGGGTCGTTTGGTGAAGCGAAAATGAGATTAAAAAAATAACTCCTTGAGTTGCCCTGTCCAGTGCTCCACCATTTCGTTCGAAGGATGGTCTGCTTTATCAAAGAAGAAATGCTTGACAATTTCTAAACCGCAGTAGGTGTAAATCCCCATATCCGAAGTTAATGACAATGCTTGATCCATGCCGGACGCTCCGTATTCGGGCTTTGATTTCCCATGAGTGTTGATGATCAAAACCTGTTTACCCGTCAACAAACCTTTTTGAACGCCTTGATCGTAACGATAGGCAAACCCATAACTGAAGACTCTGTCGATATATCCTTTTAGAATAGCCGGCAATCCCGTCCACCAGATCGGATGTATAAAGGTCAGGCAATCCGCCCATAAGATAAACTCTTGCTCCCGTTTTACATCCTCCGCTACCTGCCCTTGGCGTTGTCCGTCTAGGTCTTCCGGGGAGAGTATGGGATTGAAACCTAGTTGGTACAAATCCCTCATCACTACTTCGTGGCCATAGTTCCATAAATGTTCGGCCAGGATCTCTTTCAAATAGCCATTCAAACTGTTTTGATACGGATGTGCATAAATGATCAGATGTCTCATAATTGTTCCTTTTAAAATTTGATATTCCAAAAGTAGGCAGACACCTTTCGTAAAAATTGTAAGAAAACGAAATCAGGATTTAGGATTACAAATATCCTGTTGGAATTTGAGGTAATTGGTAGGACTGAGGTTCAGATAATACTTAAAATCCCGGATCAACTGGCTTTGATCGTAGTAATTACACCTACTGACAATTTCAAGCCAATCGACTTTGGAAGCGGTGGAGGCCATATGTTGCACATGCTCGATGGCTGTTAAAAAGCGTTGATAACGGCTCAGTTCTTTTGCGGAATAGCCCAAGTGCATTTTATGCCGGAGTTGGATGTTGCGTTCGCTCTGTTTGTTTTGATAAGCAATGGTTTTAACCGGATTTAACAAGTTATTCTCAAAACCAGACAACTGTTTTACAATGGAGTTTTGCTCTCCCAAATAAGGTCTGCAAAATGCAAGGATACGGTTCACCCGGTCACTGGTATTTTCTATTTTGTTGAGTTCATACCACAAGGCAGTAAAGCAATTTTCCTCCGATAATTCATCCGGATTCACCGGTAAGCTTTCCCTCACAGCCGCTACTCCAAAAAAGCGAAAGAAAGCGTCATTTTTAAAATTTACCACCAATATTTCCGAAGCAACGGGTAAGGAATAGGCAAAGGCCTGTTTTATCGGCCCCAATACCAGGCATCTGCCCATTTCGATATGCGTATTTTGTGGCGAGTGCAACAGCGCTTTGGCTCCGAAGTTAAAAACCATAATTGTTTGATAAGAAGGTAATAACGTTTTGGTAACCGTCTGATCCGATTGGTTTACGGCATAATAAAAGTGGGAAAATACTTCTTCGAATTCTCCCGGAACGGCAATTCTTCTGTTGAGATAGGCTTGATGCTTTTCCTTCATTGACTTTACCCAAAAAGGATTTAATATTTTATAAAGACTTTATACAAAGGTAGTTTCTTTTTGGAAGTAAAGAGGGATCGGCATGTCATACGGATACCGCATCCGGCACCCTTCGTTTTTTCCATTTACGGTAATTTCCAAACATGATAAGCAAACTGATACTCGTAAAACAAACGGCTATGAGATAAGGAGCACCGGGGAAATATTTTTTAAATTATTCTGCCTGGCCCCTATGATGTTGATGGTTTTCATGGCTTTGTATAGTTGCCGAAGATTATGTCGCCTTTTTTAAGACCGGGCAAAAACACTTTATTCAACAGGCGGCCACTTCCCTTTTTGTTTGGCAATATCAATTAGCCGTTGTCCCTGTTCGGTCATCAAGCCCGCTTGAGTCAGTCTTTCCACTCTTTCTATATTGGGTTTGCTCCAATGGCTGTTGGGTCTGCGGGGAGAAAACCGCTGATAAAAACTTTCATCGTCCCGTTTGTTTGCCAAAGAATCGATCTAGCCAAAACACAGTGCTTCCTCCACTGCTTCGTGGTGAGGGATTCCTTCCATTTTGCTTTTTTTGCGGCAAATAATCAGACAAACTTCTTTTTTGGATTGGCTATTTTGCTCCAGCCATTTGCGCCATTGCGAGCGGGTTTTGGCATAAAAAGTTTCAATACCTCTGTTGGTTTCCATGATGCTTTCCGGTTACGTTTAATTTTTATCGGTTGAATTGAGTATCTCGAGGTAATGGCGGTTGTACATAATGCCCAACACATTTCCGAAAGGGTCTATAACTGATGCCGTCACAAAGCCCTCTCCCCGTTCGATAACAGGTTGGTATTCCTTGGCCCCCATGGCAATGAGCTTTTCCATGATTCCCTCTAAATCCTCCACATGCCAGTAGATAATAGCCCCGCCCGGAGAATGCATGGCTCCATTTGGCGCGTACTTGCTGTCGATAATGCCCAACTCGTGTTGATAGTCGCCCAGACGGAATTCTATATAGCCTGGCACTTCAAAGTAAGGAGAGACCTCCAGTAATTCAGTATACCATTTCTTAGCTGCGTCCAGGTCGGATGCATAAAAACTCACCGTTGAAAGTCCTCGTAAGACGGATGATTTAGCCATTGAATTTTTGTTTAAAATTGATCTATTCAAAAGTAAAATGGCCGGGTGACAGCCCTATGTCAGTAGGGAGATACAGTTTGTTAAAAAAACTTTGAGGCACTACCAGGAAAGACTTATTCTCGTTGAAAAATGTCAGCGTATGTTTAGTAGTCGTTCGGAATTTCTTATCTGTTAAAACAACTTCTTTTTACCAGTAAAAAGCCTTAAGATGAAATCTAACTCCGTTTCCCATCTATAGTTAAGAATGGCCCCGTATGAATGGCTCACAAAACAAGAAGGCAAGAGCCGTAGGACTCTTGCTGTGTATCATGATGCCGTAGCTCCACGGGTCAAACCGAGTGATTCCGCAGCGTGAGCATTTCATTGCCACCCTTTTGAAACTCGTAGTTCACCTTTGAAACGATCAATTCATAATCGGTCCCGAATGTTTCCAATATACCGTCAAGTACTTCTGATTTTCCGGCATTCAGATTCACGATCGGAAAGATTCTCACTTCTTTACAAAGCCGCAGCATTTCGCGGATGGATTGCAGGTGAAAATCAAGCCCGAGTTGTGCGTAGAGTATTAAAAAATGAGAACTAAGCCCCAGGTCGAAGGCTTGATCTGCAAACTCGGTTTTAGCCGGTAATTCATGATAAAGGTACCTGCTTTTACTGCTTTCCTTTTCGAAATCAGCCAAAAAACTCGCCATCGCTTCCATGCGTATTCTTTCCAGTTCGTCAATGCTTTTGATGCTTGTCCAGACAAAGTTATCTCGGTTCTCTTGCATCTGCCGGATGATCGTGTCTTTGGTTTCGTGGATCCGCTCCCGCAGCTCATCGGCTGTAAACTGGTAAACCGGGTCCAAGGAGGTCACTTCTTTACCTTGCCGGTGCATTTCCAAATTGAAACTAGCCGGCCCGTCACCAAAGCTGATGATCCGTTTACTTAAGTCATGGGCTGTCAACGCAAACATATTGGTGTACTCTTCCAGGTTTCTCCCCCAGGGGACAACATTTTTTAATTCGAAGGCCATCGTTTTCTGTATTAAATGTTTGTAGGGATTAGATTTCCGGTGGAAAACAGTTGATTTTTGCCTGTTACCTATCAAGCGCTTATTCTTTAATCTTCACAAAAGGACTTTCTCCCTTTTTCAGTAGTTCCACAAACTTAACATGGTCAAACTCATCCTCCTCGTTCCACACGGCCGGAGCTAAGAGTAGTTGCGGGTTTTCTAATCCAAAGCGCTCTCTTGGGTTTACGTAAGGGTAAAAGAAAACATTCTCCCGGCTGTTGCAAAAGCTGTCAATGACAATGGTTTCCTCAGAGGCCACGATGTTGATATCATGGTCATTATTAAATACGAAAGGCACCTGTGTTTCTCCGTAAATTCCGATATGTCCGTCATTGTATTCACCGGCAAGGCCGTATTTGATGTCTCCTTTTCCCAGGACATCGATATATCCATCAGCCGAGAAAATATAGTCGCAACGGAGGTTACCCGTGATAAATAAAAAATTTAACCCGTCATCTATCAAATTACCCTCAATCGTTACATTGCCATCTATCAGTACCATATAGCTGTCCTTGTCAAGGTCTTTTATCTGTGTCTTCAGCCATTGGCTATCCAGGTCCCCGTTGACCGTCACATCTCCCATGAGTACGACTACAGAACAATCCTTTCGTTGATAGGGAAATTCAACAATACCGTATTTACCAATGGCTTCCTGGTATGACATCACTTGTTTGGAAATTTCCTTGGAAGGTGTTTCCGGTAGAGTGGCCGGCTCAGCCTGTTGTCGGATCTGCTCGATCATCCCCTCCATCTTCCTCAAAAAAGCTTTCTCTTCCTCCTTTAAGTTTGCCAATAGCCCTTCATTTTTCGCGCGTAACCATTGGAGATAATCCGGGTCGGATTTGAATTCTTGAAAGTCACCGAAATCCCGGTCTTTGATAAGCGTGACCCTGATCACTTCATAGGCTGTTTCTTTTCTGTCCAGGGCCAGTAATATCCGCACTTTGGTGTCAATCACATAGAAATATTCCGGACTTTCCACATAAGAACAAGCCATTTCCGCAAAGCCCAAGGCTGTTTCCAAGTTTTCAGGCGTTTTGGCTTTTTGGAGTTGATTCCAGGCCAGGGTATTGCCGGCCACCCTGATGACTTCTTCTTCAAACTGCCCCATTTCGGTAAAATGCCAGACAGTGCGTAAATGGCCGTTAGGCGCTAAAATATCCATGCATTTCCGCGCAGCAGCCTCCCCCTGTTGATGAAAATCCTGACGCTGTTTCTTTTTATACCCGGTATTGTATTCCAAATGCGTGCACATATGCATGATCGAATAGTGCGAAAACAGCAGGTTGTAGTCATCGTCTTCCGTTTTACAAAGGTCGATGGCCTGGTAGTAATAAGTTAAAACCTCTTTGGGATTGTATTCTCCCTTTTGTTGAAGTTTTTGAGCTTTTTTTATCAACTTGTTTGCGGTCATGATACTAAAGGTGATTTTGACAGATATTTATACACACGCCTCAACGATCCGGTACAAACGAATCTGCGATAGATCCGGCCGGGTGAGAGAATCAGTGTTTGCTGTGAAGAAGTATTTTTTATTTCAACACGGGTTTTCCACTCCTCACATATTTTAAAAAGTTGCGCCACTCCATAAACTCCCATATGGCGTCCGTTTCCGCTTCCTCTAAGATTTCCAAATACTCCGGATCCAATAAGGCAAGTACATCAGGGTGTAATATATCGATCAGTTCCGCGAGTGGTTTATCATTCAAATTGAACAGCTTCTTTTGGGCATTGTCATTTAACCGGTACGTGTTTCCCAAAGCGTAGTCAAAATGAATAGGGCCTTCTATTTGAAAAAAATACTCCTCCGGACAGAAGAATCTGGCCTTGGCACTTCCGTAAACCCCGGTCATTCCATGATTATAGTCACCCAACAGGCATTGTCCAACCTCCAGGTTCCCGTTGACATGTAAAGTCCCGCTGGTCACCATATTGGTAGCGCGGACATTACCCGTTACAAAAACAAAGGTTTCCGGGTCATCATAAATGGACAAACAACCATCCACAATTAAGTTTCCGTCCACGATCAGATTACAAATATTGCATTCAAACAAATTCAGATCCTCTGTGAGGGTGAGGTCCCCTTGGTGATAGACTGTGTCCAAATGATCACTGTCCAACTCACTCAGGTAGGTCTTTACGGCTGAGTGGCTGTTTTTATGGGCCAGGGAAAGCACCTGTTGGAGCAAGGCTTTGCTGTCGAGTTCGCCTTTCAATACACTTTTTCCGTTTTTGTAGATGGTTTCTTTGATTTCCATGGTATTGGATTTAATATAAGTATAGATTTTCAAGTTTATTGATGCAAGTCACGATCTCATCACAACAATGTCAATTCAGCAAAACCGGGAATAAACGATGATGTCATTTGAGATGGAGTCATTGGAACAGTAAAGATCAATTTCCATTACATATTTCCACTATATAAATATAGCGACCCGGGCTATCTATACAAGCATTTCTCCCAAGAATTTATTCTCCAACGAGGCAGAGTAGGTGAATTTGTCATTCAAGGCATATTGCAAAAACTTAGCGCCAATATTTAATGCGTGAAAAAGGGAGGAAAAAGCCTTAAAAGTTATTCCGTTCGTTTCATCATTCCTTCTCCCAATTGTTGCGTCTCACCTTACACAGCCTAAGCGGAAAAATAGCTCTTCGGAAATGGGATATTCTTTTTCTTCCGGCACACCGGGAAAGTTGGTGGCCCCTCCCTTTTTGATCCGGCTGATTTCATGTGCTAATGAGGAAACATCTTCCACTCCTATGATATAATCGCTTACATACTTTTTGATTACCTCTCCTCTGATGCCAATTTGTATAGCTTGACGCTCCAGCCTTCTCCCTATTAAATCCCGCTCCGGGTCCCACTGGTGAATCACATCCGAGGAGTTGAGACGGTTTCTCCATACATCTTCACTTGCAAACACATTCTGATTCCAGTGAGACTCAATGGACTGGCTTATAATTTCGTGAAAGGCTTGATGAGAGAGTTTGATTTTGGCAATTCCCTGCATGCGGTTTTTCGTTCCGTATTTGGTCCTTCTCAATACCCATCCAAACGAAGGTTTAATCCAACTGATTCTATCCAACCCAAAGCCTTTGCCAAAAGTCCCTAACGCTACAGCTGTCTGTACTGTCTGGGGTTTGAACGCCTGATAAACATACACTCCTTCTTCGTCATAATCCGCATATATTAGTTTGCTTACACTTTCGCCAGTTGATTCCATAGAGTTGTTTTTGATAATTTTTAATACAAATAAGACTTGTAAAAATAAACTTTTACCTAAAGATTGGAAATAAGATTGTTATTTGAAGGACTTCATATATCTCATTTTCTTCCCCATAAGCCATTGCGCTTTTCTTACCATACCGAATCGATAAAAGCCCGTCCCTGAACCACATAAAAAATAATTTAACTTGGAATATTACTATTTTTCTAAGCATTTTATAGTATTTTTAAACGAATCATCAAAAGATGCTTTGGCAAACCATGGAACGGGCCTGCTAATTAACGGGAAATAGCTTATAAATGGTTTTATACTCACTGATGCGTATTTTTTTGTGCAATGTCATCAGATGAGAAGGCACAAACATGGTATTTTTTTAAAAAAAATTTGAGAGTGGTAAAATGAGGTTCTTCAATCAAGGGGTAGAATTAACGGAATACACGGATTCAATACCATTACTGAAGTTTCATAAGAGACAGATGGTTTATGTTTTCCTGTTGTGCTTTGGTATGGGCATTTCTTTACAGGCCGCCGCTCAAGGTATCTCGCAACAAGACAGTATATTGTTGGATTCGCTTAATGCACAACCCGGCCGGCTTCTTCAAGACAGTACACAAGCAACAATTCTGGAAAGAGCACAGCAAATGCAAGTACTGAACAAGTATCAAGAATGTCGTCACTTTTTAAAAAGTATCGAGGACGTAATTGACAAAGCCCCCTCTAAAAACGATTACTTTCAAGCCCGGATCCGGCAGCAATTAAGTACTACAGAAGCGCACATGGGTAATGCACAGGCCTGTTATCGTTATGGCAAACAAGTACTGTCGGCTTTTGAAAATTTACCGGAACCGGATACGGCTCTTTTAAGAAATAACTACCAAATCCTCGCTTCGGCAAGCAAGCAATTAGGTTACCGGGAAGAGGCCTTGCACTATTGCGACCGCTGGTTACAAATGACTGATGAAAAGGAAACCCCACTGCAAAAAGCCCATGTATTGAACATGATGGGACTCATACATTCTCACTTATTTAACCAACGGGCTGCACAGGAATACTTCCGGCAATGCTATGATCTCCGTGCGCAACATGCACCCGAATCGCTACCTTCCGTCATAAATGATATAGGCTTGATGTATTTACACTTTCAGCGCTATGATTCGGCGATTGTATGGCTGAAAAAGGGTCTTGAGTTTCGCCATTCTAACCTGGATGAGCAGATTTTAATCCACGCCACATTATCGACACATATGTCAGATGCCTATTTCCAACTGGGGAAAAAAGATTCTGCGTTACAGTATTCGGAAAATGCATTAGTCATACGGGCACAATACCAATCTCTTAAAGTAGATACGATGCAAATGGCGGTGTTGGATCATATCGATATACTGATGAACTCCGAAAACAGACAACTGGCTCAAGCCTTTATTGAGGAGGTTACTCCTTTTATTCAATCAAATAAAAATCCTGCACTTGAAAGCCGCCTGTATGTCTCAAAAGCAAAAATGAGTATGCATTTTCAACAAGTGGACAATGCAATCAGATATTATAACCTTGCTCTTCACACCCTGGATACTTCCTTTATAAAAGGATCCGCTTTATTTCCCGATTCACTTTATATACCCCTACAACCTGACCTCTCTTTAATCAACACCCTGGAGAGCAAGGCGGATGCACTGGATCAACAATATACAGGTCAAAAAGACAAAACATTTCTGTTGGCCGCCATTGCCAATATGGAAAAGGCGGTGGAATATATGAACCGGTACATGTACAGGCACCCTGGCAGCATATCCGACCCGGTTGTTTATTACCATCAAAAAAGGCTGGTGGACAAAAGCCTTTCTCTATTGTATCAACTGTACCGGCTGGACAAAGAACAAGTTTCCTTACAAACCCTCTCCCGGTTGTTGGAAATAGAAAGGATCAATTCCGTTAGGAAAAACCTGATTTACCAACAGTTGATTTTACAAAACCCACAAGCTGACAGCCTGCAAAAGGAATGGCAATACCTCAATGAAGCGCTAAGAATACAAGCAAGCCGAAACGCATCCGATTCGTCTGTTACTTACGATTCCCTAACCGAAATACTCCACACGACCGATATACAATTTCAACAACAATTCGGTAACTATCACCGGTTGGCAATAGAAGAAAGTACGACCATTCCGGCACCCTTGCCCGGTTCGCTCTCTGAGAACAAAGCTTTGGTCCAATACTTTTTTGCAGGGGATGTATTGCATTGCATTTTTGCTACCGGACCGCAATTTAAATGGTACGCCATCCCATGGGAAAGCGAGCAAAAAAAACTATTACATGAGGTACAGGTAATGCTGAGAAATCCTCAAGTACAGACGTACGACCGTTTAAGTGATTTGGGACGAGTTCTTCTTCCTTTTTTAAAGAACGTACAACCGGAAGAGTTGGTGATCATGCCCCATGGGCCATTGCATCACTTGCCTTTTGAAGCGCTGAAAATCCGCGAGGACTATTTAATACAGCACCATAGCATCGCTTATCTGCAAAGCTTGGCCAGAACCGCAGGCCCAGAGAGAAAGCCACGATATTTTTTGGGTTTTGCTCCCTTCTACTCCTCCGGTACAAAAACTTCCATCGGAAAGGTTGGTGTTGCGTATCACGCTCAACCCGTTTACCTGACACTTCACAATAGTCAGGATGAAATCACCCTTACCGGAGGTTTTTTCGAAAGTTCGTACTTCCAAGGCCCACAAGCCACCGAATTCGCTTTCCGGCAATCGTTAGCGAAACAGGATATCATCCACTTGGCGACCCATACACTCTTAGACGATGAAAATCCTTTGTTTAGCCGGATTCTTTTGGCAAAGGATTCCCTGCACGATGGCAAGCTCTATATTCACGAATTGTTTACCTTGCCTTTACAAGCCCAGTTGGTCGTATTGAGTGCCTGTAACCAAATCAACCAAGACAAAGGGGAAGGACTCACTAGCCTGGCTACAGGCTTTTATATGGCAGGCGTCAACAAGCTAATGCTTACGCATTGGCCAGTACCCGAAGGAGAAAACACAGCGGTATTGGAAGACTTTTATAAACATTGGCGAAAGCAAGGAGAGGCAATGCCCCAGGCCTTACAAAGTGCCAAAAGGGAATACCTGACAACGAACGATGAGGCAAGCCAACACCCTTATTATTGGGCGGGACTTGTATTACATCAAAACCAATATCTCTCAGACAAGGGGTTTGGCATCCCTTGGAAAACCCTATTCTCAATCATGGCAGTGCTTACAGGTCTCGCATTTTTGTTTATTTTTTACAAAAGACGTTCATAAGGATTTGTACAAATGTGAAGACATAAGGAATGCTCCTTTGGATTTTGCTTCGATGGTCTCCTCTCCCTTTTGACCGACATACACTAAAGCTATATATCAAGTACTCCTATCATTTTTGGAGCTTTGCTCACTGAAAATCAACTCCTTCCATTGACCATAGGCAATTCTCTACAGAGCATAAGTTGAACATCCTTGTATCTATCCCAATACCTAAAAACCCAGCTTGATCTGTTTATTTTCACCTTGTACCATACTCTTCACCCTATGAGATTTTACTTTTTCAATAAAGCGCAATATATCCTCTTTGTTGCCTAATGGAATGGCCTTTTTTTGCTCAATCAGGTATTGGTTTCCCATGGACTTCTCATTCAATTTATCCACGGGATGTTGCAGTACGGAAGTGAGTCTTCCCTGCTCTGTCGCAAACCGGAACGTATGCATAGTACCTCCTTTCACAGCTGTTTCCACAATACAAATGGCATCACTCAGGCCACTTTGCAGCCGGTCACGTTCTACAAAATAATTATGCCGGGGAAGCGTCCCCATGGCGTATTCGGAGAGAATGGTTCCGTCATGGTCCAATATTTTCTCTACCAAATAGCCATTTTGCTTAGGATAAATTTGATCCACTCCCCCAGCCAACACCGCTACAGTTATTCCCTTGTTTTTAAGACAAGCATTGTGTGCTACCGTATCACATCCGATGGCCAGGCCACTTACAATGGTACATCCTGCCTCCACAAAATATTTCGTCAACTTGTCTCCTGCTTTGATGCCAAAGTTGCTGGGTCCTCTTGTTCCGATCACAGCCAAGGCATGTTCACTGTTCAGCGCCTTCAAGTTTCCCTTTACAAACAATACCAGTGGCTTGTCTTGAATTGTATGATACCTTTGAGGATAGGCATCATCCGTTTCAGAGATAATTTTCACATGCTTCTTTTCAGCCATTTCCATAATTTCCCGGGCTTGTCCATGCGCTTTTTCCAAGACATTTTTTTCAGGAAGCGGAATTCGCCTGTTTGCCTGGTGTGCCTCAAGCAAAGTCTCCCACAGGTCTTCCGTACTTTTTATTTCCGGCTTGGAAAACCCGATGATCGCCCTTGCCGTTTGTCTGCCTATTTTGGGAAGTTGTAATAAGGTTAGTTTCAATAAAGTATCCATAATTCGTTGCACAAGCCTTTTCACCCGGTGGATAAGACAGGCCTTGTCTATGCGTTTAGCTTATTTATAATTCAAAAAATCATCTCAAACACTAAAAAATACAAGCCATCGCCTTTCAACACTTAGCAAGCTTCTATTCAGTATTTCATCACCTATTCCATCTTATATAAAATAGGGTTAAATGCCTTGGAAGCCACCATTACCTTGTCTCCCACGGCCAAGCCCTTTACTTCCTCTTCCTGGGCAATAACTTTGACCACGTTGTTTTGAATCAGTACAGTGACGATAAATACCACTTCCTGTTGCTCGATTTTCAGTACTTCCCCGGTAAATTTAAACTTACCGCTAATTCTCCGGTTAATGAAAATTTCGTCCGGGGTCCCTTGCCGGGTGATGGTTCCGTTTTCAATCATAAACACCCGGTCTGACAGTTTGATAATTTCTCCCGTATCATGACTGATCAAAAGGGTCGTCAACTGAAATTCACGGTGTACAGTCAACAGATAATCCTGTAATTTCAAGCGGATTTTCATATCCAATGCGGCAAGAGGTTCGTCCAGTAGCAAAATCCCGGGCCGTTGAACCAAGGCTCTCGCCAAAGCGACCCGTTGCTTTTGCCCTCCTGACAAGGTCTCCGGTTTGCGGTTTTGTAACTCACCCAGTTCGATGATCTCTATCAAATCCGAGATGTTCTCCCGGCCAGTCTGGCGATCCGAATGTTTGGTACGCAAAGCAAATTCCAGGTTCTGGCGCACAGTCATGTTAGGAAACAAGGCGTAATCCTGAAATACGTAGCCGATCCTGCGCTGTTGTGGGCTGAGATGAATATTTCTTTTGGCATCAAACCAAGTTTCTCCGTTAACGGTGATCGTTCCTTTGTCGGGCTTTAACAAACCGGAAAGAATTCTCAAGGTAGAAGTTTTGCCCGCACCCGATTCTCCGTACAGGGTAATAAACTGTCCGTTTTCCACCTTCAGGTTCACCCGGAGGTTCATTTTCCCGTCAGCCGCTTGTAAGACTTTTTCAATATCGAGTGTAATCATTTCCAAAATCTTCTTAAGTGTCCCCCATTCACCAGGTAAACCGTGAGAAGAATACAAAATGTAATGATAAAAAGTATGGTGGAATACACATTGGCTGCCTGATAATTCAAGGCTTCTACTTCGTCATAGATGGCGATGGAAGCCACCTTTGTCTTTCCCGGAATATTTCCTCCGATCATCAACACTACGCCAAACTCACCCACCGTATGGGCAAAGGCAAGGACAATTCCGGTCAGTAAAGAGGCTTTGATATTAGGTAACTGTACTTTCCATAAGGTAGTGATTTTTGATTTTCCCATCACATAAGCCGCTTCGGTGAGTGAAGCCGGAAGGCCGGCCAAACCGGATTGAATAGGATGCACCATAAATGGCAAACTGTACAAAACCGAAGCGATGACAAGCCCTGTAAAAGAAAAGACCAACTTGATGCCCAACCATTCGTTTAACCAAGCGCCAAAAGCATTGCCGGGACTAAAAGCCAGCAAAAAGTAAAAACCCAACACTGTGGGGGGAAGTACCAAGGGCATGCTGACCAAGGCTTCGATGACGGGCTTGATCCGTGAGCGTGTACTCACCAGCCAAAATGCCAAAGGAATGGACAGCAGCAATAAAATGCCGGTGGTCACCAAAGCCAGTTGAAAGGTTAAGAATAAAGGTTCCCAATCGATCATTCTGAAAGCATAATTTCGTTTAACTTGATCATTGCCACCACTTCCATGCCCTCCTCCAATGCTAATTGTTCCAGGGCGTTGGTACTGATTATAGCCGTGACCTCTCCTACAACAGTATATAAAACCACCTTGCTGAGAATCGTGCCCCGTTCTATCTTTTTTACCGGCCCGGTGATTTTGTTTTGTAGACTGATAGCAGGATGTTCATCTGTTCCGAGGATCACCTCTGTTTCTTTAAACAAAAGCTTGATGGGGTTGCCTGTTTTCAAATAAGAAGCGGTTTCAGGGGTTTCGATCACAATGACTTCTACCTTTACCTCCGGATGGAGGCGAATAAAAACCAGCGAAAGACATCCACTGACGTTTATTTCTTCTATATGTCCGTGTAAGCTATTCATCTACCGAATACCCAAAACTTTCCAGTATTTGCCTGGCTTCTTTCGAAAACAGAAATTCGTAAAACTTTTGTGCCTGGGCAGTATCCACCGCTTTTTCCCGTTGAATCACCACCACGCCCTGTTCAATGGGGGTGTAAATACCTTCTTCCAAAGCCACCCAATGCCCTTTTCCTTGCATGTCCGGAGATAAAACCACAGACATGGCCGTAAAGCCCAGTTCGGCTGATTTGGAGATAATAAACTGGTTGGTTTGCGCAATGCTTTCTCCGTAGACTAATTTGCCTTCCAATTTATCCGACAGTTGGTAATGCTTTAAAACTTCGATTGCGGCTACCCCGTAAGGAGCTGTTTTTGGATTGGCCAGGGCAATATGTTCAATCATTTCACTGGAAAGCGACTCCACCGACGGAGTGATCTCCTTAAACATAGACCATAAGACCAGCTTCCCATACGCATAAATTTTGGTTGGCTCTCTGGCCAAACCACTCTTGTAGAGTTCATCAGGGTACTTCCGGTTTGCCGAGACAAACACATCATAAGGAGCTCCCTCTTTGATTTGAGCCGTAAGTTTGCCGGACGAACTGATCACTACTTCACAGTCAATACCGGTGCTCTTGGTGAATTGCCCGGTCAGTTCTTGCATGGCAAACTGCATATTGGCCGCAGTGGCAATTACGATTGGATGTGCTTCACCTGTTTGTTCATTTTGCGAATGCTCTCTATGGCTACAAGCCAACAACCCTGCCGTCCAAGTAGCCAGAATAAAATGTATCAGCAGAGTCCGTTTTCTTCTTTTGGTATTCATTCAATTTAGTTTAGATCCGTTGGGAGAAAGCACGATTTTCCCATGGCTTTTTACTCAAGATCCCAATTGTAACGGCTTGGTTCATGAGTAGCTACCGGGTATACTTTGTAAGTTTTATCTCGGCTTCTCCCTGAGGTACAAGTACTATTTCATGTTACAATCATCAAATATAATCAGATTGAAAATGTAAGCAAGGGCATTCCTTCAAGCATTTGCTGGAAAGTTATTATGCCCTTGTACGGATTTCTACCATCTTTCAAAAGATTGACAGGTCTGTCGAAAGTCTTATTCAAAAACCGGAGTGTGTTCATCCTTATTCCGCCAAAGCCTCCGATACGGCATGGCTGTCTTCCAATAAGCGGTATTTTACAATTTGATCATTTTCTACCGTCATCTGAATGCAAAAAGGCGAATCTACCACCTGTTGGGTTTGTAGCACTTTTGTTGAAAACGCTCCAACAATGGCCGCCTTATCAGCATCTATAAATAAATGTTCAATGCTAGCAGATACCGGTTCCGCATTACTCTATAACAACTCGTAAAACGCGCCAATATCTTCCCGGTTCTTCCTTCTCCCCAGCCAGACTGCGCGTTGTTGATTGCCGGGGATATACCAATCGATTTCTTCTGAAAACAGCTTGACCAATCCGGATAAATTCCGATGGGTTAAATGCTGTAAAAATTGTCGGACAACCTGTTTTGTTTTTTCGGTTTGCATCATTATTCTATGATTTGATTTTCTCTTGTACCGATACCGGTTTAGATGTAAAAATCACTTCCAAATGCATAAGAAAAGGTGAGCGTATTTTTTACATGCCTCCTTCCCTTCAATCAATCTTCCTAATAAAGCTTTCAAGCTTCCCGGACAGTCGCTAAAATAAGGAAAAAGCACATACCTTTTCTCTTGGATAAAAAGCTATTTAAAAGAAAGTGATTTTCTGAAAAATTGTATTCAATAAAAACAAGTAAAGATCCCTAAAAAATTGTATATTAAACAAATAAGCTTTAGTAATCCGCCAAAATAGTACTTGTCTAATAAGAAGTAAGAAAGAAGAGTGATAATTTCAAATTATAACGTATAAGCGGTAGTACACCGGAATTTAAATTGTCGCTTTTTTTACAAACATTTATCGTCTTTCAAGCACCGTAATATTGAAACACAAGACGGCAAATAGTGTAAAGAAGAAACTCTTTGGTCAAAAGACATTGCAAAAGCGATTTGAAGCTGTATACAATCAACATTTTGACAAATTGTATACCTATGCCAAAATCATCACCAAGTCGGAAGAAATGGCCAAAGATATTGTCGCTGATGTATTTTTTTACCTTTGGAAAAGGCAACCCGATTTCACTTCCATCAAGGAACTGGATGCCTACCTCTTTATTTCAGTCAAAAACTTATCCATCCGGGCGGTAGCTAAAAAAACGAAAAGAGCCGTAAGTCTGAACCGGCATCATGCGACACAATGGATAGAAGAACTCAACCCGGAAAAATTGCTGTTGGAGAAGGAATTGATGGAAGTCATGGACGGAGCCATTGATACGTTACCGGATCAATGCCAGCTTGTGTTTGACCTGGTAAAGGGCAAACACCTAAAATACAGTGAGGTAGCCAATGAATTAGGCATATCGGAAGGAACGGTAAAAAACCATATCATCAAAGCCCTAAACCGAATCCGAAACAGGGTTACTGCTTACCTGGAACAAGACCAACAACCTATGTATGAACGCTCCGCATATTTAGGCTTACTAGCAGTATTTTTCACAAAAATCATAGACTTGATATAGAAAAAACTACCTTTTAAAGGGTAATAAAAAAATAAACATCTCATAAAAAATATACCTATTTATTACGAACTATCTAATCCTCCCACCAAATAATTTCTGCCATTGTATTTATTCAAAGAAGGGTATGCCTTTTTACGTCCATTATACTTTTTAAAATAACTCCTGAACATTTTTACAAATGTAGATTCTAATGGACGAGATCATTCTAAAATACCTTCGAAATAACATGCGTATTGAGGACCAATATAAATTGGCAGAATGGCTGAAACTAAACCAAAACAACCGGCAAGTTCTCAACATGCTCAAGCACTATTGGGAAACACGGCAACAAGAGACGGAAGAGGCCAAAATCGAGGTTTGGGAACGGCTAAACAACCGCATCCATAAAACACAGAAAACGGGAAAACAAATCAGGATCCGCTTGGGAGTAAACTTACTCCGTATCGCAGCAGTTCTGGCCATTGCATTATCCGTATCGATCTTCATGATCCGGTATGCCAACCAACCTCCACCTGAAACAGCATCCGTTCGACGGATCGAAAAGATTTGTTCTTATGGCCAACAACTCCGCCTTCAGTTGCCCGATGGAAGTAAAGTGCAACTCAATGCAGGGAGCAAATTATCCTTTCCGGAAAAGTTTACAGGCAATGTCCGAAAAGTGAAGCTAACAGGAGAAGCTTATTTTGAAATAGAAAAAAATGCCGGACAGCCTTTTACCGTACGCTCCGGAGAACTGGAAGTAACCGTACTCGGAACCTCCTTTAACCTCCGGGCCTACCAAGAAGAAGAAAACATTCAGGTGGCTGTTAACAACGGAAAAGTGGCGGTCAGGCCAAAACCATCAGAGAAGACGATCATTCTGACAGATATGGAGATGGCCATTTATGATAAAATACTGAAAACTACAGAAAAAAGCCCTTGTGAAAACCCGAAAGCAGTTTTTAGTTGGAAAGAGAAAGTACTCTATTTTGAGAAGGCAAATTTTGCGGAAATCATCAAACGGTTAGAAAAGTGGTATGGTGTCCGGTTTCAAATCGATAAAAAAGTGGATATGAAAAAAGATGTTTCCGGTGAATTTCAAAAGAAGTCCTTAGAGGATGTGTTAGAAGGACTCTCTTTTATCTATGAGTTTGAATTTGAAATACAAGATAATGTAGTCATCATAAATTGAAAACCATGAACCTGATCTATGACAGCAGTTAAAGTAGGAAAAATACTGTAATGGAGGCCAGACGCAACAGAGGCCGGAGAGCGAAAGAAAGTCACGCTTTTAAGGAAACAGGAAAAACGCATAAGGCTGAAAGGAGCTACCTAAAAAGCCAAAAGTACATAAAATGCCACGAAGATTCTAAATCACAAATTTTTGATTTACAATCGGCCAACCTAGTGCCTTTGTGGTTATATCTCGGCTTTTTAGACAGCCTCATTCTACAAGTAAAAGCGTTAGATGTCTCTGATCATATCAAATTACTTAAAAAACTAACCCCATGAAAACAAACTTACCAGGTGTTCTATTCAGAATCAATAAATGTGCTTTGTATAGCATCGTGTTTCAAGTTCTGTTTCATTCATTTGCCATTGCCACCGACAAAGTTTCCCCCAAAGAAAGCCTGGAAGAAATCACAACTTCCATAGGTTTTGATAAAGTAAAACTCGGAGAAGCTCTCCGGGTACTTGAAAAAGCTACCGGTTTTCAATTTACTTACCGCGAAAGCAAAATCCCAAAAACCACCGTCACGATTAAGAAAGAGAAAAGGTCTTTGGCCGATTTGCTCCGATCCATTTCCGGGCAATCCGGAGTGGCTTTCAAACGGGTGGACAACATTATCTATGTAAAACCAATAGAAAAAGCCGGGGAAATCATTATAGAACTGCCCACGGAAAAAGAAGTAAGTATTTCAGGAAAAGTAACGGATGAAGGCGGAGAGCCCTTGCCCGGGGTCAATATCTTGGTAAAGCAAACGACCATTGGAACGGTGACGGATATCGATGGCAATTACCGCTTAAGTGTACCGGAGGATGCAACCACATTAGTCTTTTCATCTGTGGGATACATGAGCAAAGAAGTGGAAATCAATCACCGGAAAGTGATTGATATGGTGATGGATACAGACACGAAAACGCTAGACGAGATTGTGGTCGTCGGATATGGAACACAGAGAAAAGTAAACCTCACAGGAGCCGTCAGCACGGTAAATACCGAAGAATTGGAAGGCCAGCCGGCGATCAATGTCGCCTCTTCACTGCAAGGACGTATGCCCGGGGTCTATATCACCCAAAGCTCCGGTTTGCCCGGGCGGGAAGGTGTGGATATATTGATCCGGGGAGTGGGCACGATGAACAATTCCAACCCCATGATTTTAATTGACGGGCTGGAGTCTACACAAGCCGCCTTGTCTGCCATCAATCCCAATGATATCGAAAACCTGAGTGTGTTAAAAGATGCCGCGGCAGCTTCTATTTACGGCACCCGGGCCGCCAATGGAGTCATACTGGTGACGACCAAACGGGGAAAAGGCAAACCCACCATCTCGTATAATGCCAGCTTTGGCGTGCAAAAAGCCACCCGGCTTCCCGACCACGTATCTTCCGCAGACTATGCCCGCTTGTTAAATGAAGCCAATATCAATGAAGGAAAGGCCCCGATATACACCGATGATGAAATCCGGAAATTTGAAACCGGCGAAGATCCCTTTAACTACCCTAATACTGACTGGGTTGATCTAATGTTTTCCAAAGCAGGCTTTTATCACAATCATGATGTAAGCCTTTCCGGAGGAAGCGACATGTCAAAATACAGAATTTCGCTGGAGTACCTTGATCAGGATGGGATTATGGAAGTCAGCAATCACAAACGCTACAACCTGCGGATCAATCTCGACAATAAAGTTACGAAGTGGTTGAACATGGGTTTGAATGCCAGTCTCACACACAATGACTTTTTGGAGCCCGTGCCTTCCATTCAGAACGGAGTGCGAGAGTTTTTCAGACAGGCCAATATGATCCCGCCTACTGTTGCCAACAAGTATGAGGATGGCACCTTTCAAGCCTGGTCCAATGGCAATCCTATTGCCTGGTTAGATGCCGGAAGTAATTTACGAAGAAAAAACTACAATTTTTTAGGCAGTATTTTCGGAGAAGTAACCTTAATGGAAGGCCTTACCTTGAAAGGAATAATGGGTGCTAACTTTAGTCTGGATGATGACAAAAGACATAAAAAGGTAGTGCACTATGGAGACGGTACTACACAAGGCCCTACCCAAGTCACCGATGTCAACAGGCGCAACCGGACCATTTACTTACAGAGTTATCTCAATTATGAAAAAACCATCCGGGCCCATGAATTCAAAGTGATGTTGGGGGTTTCCAGCCAGTCGGAAGAGTACAATGAAAATTCCGCTTTCCGGAATAACTTTCCGTCCAACGAGCTCAATCAACTGGATGTAGGAGATATTGAAGGAATGCGCAACGGAGGAAATGCCTTTGAAGTAAAGCTCGCTTCCTACTTCGGGAGGGTCAATTATATTCTGGCAGGCAAATACCTTTTCGAAATCAACACCCGGATAGACGGCTCTTCAAAATTTGCACCGGATTACCGTTGGGGAACCTTCCCTTCATTTTCCGTTGGTTGGAGGGTTTCCGAAGAGCGTTTTATGAAAGCTATCAACTGGGTGGAAGAACTGAAAATCAGGACTTCCTGGGGAAAATTAGGAAACCACAACATCGACAACTATCTCTACATTGCCCGGTTTGCCCTCGGTCAAAACTACCCCTTTGGCGGAGGGATGCACAGCGGTGCCGCCCAAGTAGTTGCAGATGTTCCGGACATTAGCTGGGAAACATCCACCGAATTTAACATCGGAATAGATGCCGGCTTTTTCAACAACAAGCTTTCTCTAAGTCTTGATTACTACAACCGCCTTACCGAAGATATTTTAGTCAATGTACCGGTATCCGTAGTGTATGGCCTGCCGGCCCCCACTGTCAATGACGGTTCTATGAGAAACCGGGGAATAGAAGTCTTATTGACTCACCGAAATGCCATTGGCCAACTGAACTACAGTGTCTCCGTAAACGGCACTTACAATAAAAACAAAGTGATACGCCTGGCAAACCCCTCCAAAGGCGGTTTGATTCGAGTAGAAGGAGAACCCTGGAACTCTTACTTCGGATACGAACATATCGGCTTTCATCAGACGGATGACGATGCAGATTCAGAACCGCATATTGCCGGCTTGCCAGTGAAAGCCGGAGACTTGAAATACAAAGACCAGGACGGCAATGGTGTAATTGATGACAACGACCGGGTAGTGTTGGGAAATACCATTCCGGAATTTACCTACGGATTGAGTATTACCATGGACTATAAGGGCTTTGACCTCTCAGCTTTCTTTCAAGGAGCCGAAAAGGTATACCGTACCTTGGGAGGTAATATAGAATGGCCTTTTGCCGACGGAGGTTCTGCTTTAGCAGCCCATTTGGACCGTACCCTTGTAGAAAACGGAGCCATTGTAAAAGAAGGACATTACCCCCGCACCTTATTGGGAGGACCCAGAAATCTCAATGCCCAGATGAGTTCTTTTGTCGTGCACGATGCCAGTTACCTCCGGATGAAAAACTTGCAGATTGGCTATAACCTTCCCAAAACACTGCTTGAAAAAATTCACTTGTCCAAAGCCAGGATCTATGTAAGCGGACAAAACCTGTTCACCATTACTTCGTTTCCTTCGGATTTCGATCCGGAAGTGTATGGCGACTGGACCACTGCAAGCGGCTCGGCCAACTACCGGTACCCTCAAGTGAAATTTTATATGATGGGATTCAATCTAACCTTCTAAACATCCGATGACAATGAAAAAATATATATGCATATACATGGCTATCATCGTACTTAATGCCTGTACTACGGATTACCTGGATGTATCGCCCTTAAATGAGGTTTCCGATGCAACTTTTTGGAAGACCGAAGAAGATGCGGAATTGGCCTTGGCCGGATGTTACAATATGTGGGAAACCTGGAGTAACATTATCTTTCTGGATGCCATGAGCGACAATGCCTACGATCAGCATTTTGCCTGGCAATTGCTTGGGAACGGCCAATTCCTGCCTTCTACCTATTTCCCCAATTGGTACGACTCCAATACAGCCCGTTGGTTTTTGTACACTAAAATCAGAAAGTATAACAGTTTTTTGATAAAAATTGACGGAGTAGAAATGGATGAAGATCTGAAAGAACAGTACAAAGCCGAAGTCCGTTTCCTCAGGGCTTACGACTATTTCAACAAAGCCATGTTCTACGGAGACATTCCTTTGGTCACAAAAATATTGCCACCGGATGCCATTGTTGCACGAACGCCTGTTGCGGAAGTCAATCAATTTATCTTAGAGGAATTAGCAGAGATCAGCACGCTGTTACCGGCACAAAATAACATTGCATCGGGAGGGCATATTACTGCCGGTGCGGCCCTTGCTTTAAAAGCCCGCTTGGAATTGTACCTGGGTATGTACGAAGAAGCTATGGAAGATGCGCAAAAAGTCATAGACATGGATTATGAATTGTATCCGGACTACAGGAACCTGTTTTTACCGGGTAACGGAGAAAATAACAAGGAAGCGATTTTACAAATTAACTATATCAAAAACTTCATTCCCAATCGCTTTTTCCCTCAGTTATTTATGCCCCGGACAGAAGGGGGTTGGTCTACTCTGAATGGCACCAAAAGTTTGGTCGATACCTATGAAATGCTCAGTGGCAAACCCATTGACGACCCTACTTCCGGCTATGATCCGGATCAACCTTTTGCCAACCGCGACCTCCGGCTGGCCATGACCTTGAACTATACCGGGCAAGAATGGAATGGCAGGTACTACAACGCCTTGGATCAATTTCTACCGGATGGCAGTAAAAACCCTGATTATCACAACGAAGGAAATGCCTCCCGGGCAGGAATGAATATCAAAAAATATATCAAACCGATTTCATTATCTGACAACCAACTGTACGATGTCAATGTACAGGTCATCCGGCTGGCGGAAATGTATCTTACCTATGCCGAAGCCGCGGTAGAACTGGGCAAAAATACCGACTATGCCCTTACCTTGATTAACCAACTGAGAGACAGAGGGGGACTACCACCTGCCGCCAACCTCACCCAGGCATTGGTGCGCAGAGAAAGAAGGGTAGAATTGGCCTTGGAAGGTTTGAGGTTCTTTGACATCAAACGATGGGACATCGGTGCTACAGCACTGAATGGCCCTGTATACGGCAGCCCTTTGGGTTCCTTGAACTATAACACCGGTGAAGTAACCTGGTCTTCCGAACTCATCAAGCTAGAAGACCGCACTTTTTATCCCGAACGAAACTATCTGTTGCCTATTCCGCTCTATGAGATTGATGTTTCCGGCATGACACAAAACCCTGGTTATTAAACTACAATTCCCTTGAAGCAAGAGAAAGGGAGTGTTGGGTGGTTAATAAAACACATATAAGTCGGTACCTATAATTAGAGAAAAGTAAGAATGTTAGCCACTTCAACCTTCCTTTCCTTGATAAGAAAAAACAAGCTTGTCAAGCGCTTTTTGCAATTATAAATCAACTAACTTCCTCTCCTTGGTCAGGGGCATATTTACAAAAGGTAATTAGCAAGGGGGCTAGAACAAACCCTTGTACAACCGTTGATTTCACAGCCCCCTTTGCCCTTTTCTATATAGGAGGGGAAGTTTTGAACTTATTTTTTCAGGAACCTGAACCAGGGATACCGATGGACCTTAATCCGTTTGAAAAGATTTGTTCTACCAACCAAATAGCCAATTCCAGACTTCTCTAAATATTTTACCATTGCATCAACATCAGTATGAAATGCTTCATAAAACAAACAATACTTCTCCTGACCGCCTCAAGTCTATACATTTCAGCAATGGGGCAACAAACCTCTCAAGCATCAGGTATTAAGGAAGAATATCCGGTCTTTCAAATGCAGGAGTTTCATCTACGTAACGGACTGCCCAATATCTTCCACAAAATAGAACATCAAAGGCAAGTCCGTATCGGGTATATTGGCGGCAGCATTACCGCAGCGGAAAACGGCTGGCGTGCGCTTACCTTTCACTGGTTCCAACTGACGTTTCCCCATACGGCATTCTATCAGGTCGATGCAACGGTTGGAGGGACAGGTTCCGGCTTGGGTGTCTTTCGCATGGAAAGGGATGTACTTTCTCAAAAGCCGGACCTGCTTTTTGTGGAATTTGCCGTCAATGATGCCAGTGAAACCCGGGAGAGTATACTCCGTTCCATGGAAGGCCTGATTCGCAAAACCCGGATTGCCCTTCCTCATACGGATATCTGCCTGGTATATACTACTGCAACTCCTTTTTGTGAAGACTTGGCAAAAGGCAAACCCCATCTTGCTTCGGAAGCCATGGAAGAACTTGCCCGGCATTATGGCATTCCGTCCATTCATATGGGAATGGAAATTGCCCGCTTATATGCCCAAGGCAAGCTAACCCTCACCGCCCCCGCAGAGGAGAATGCCCGGACCATCGTTTTTACCGATGATAACTACCACCCTCTGACGGAATCGGGCCATCCCTTATACGCCAGTGTCGTTGTAAAATACCTGAACGAAATGCGTAAAGACTCCAGGAAAAAAAAGTATTTCCTCCCTTCTCCTTATGTAAAAGACCATTGGCAACAAGCTCGTATGCTGGAAGTGTCGCAAACCGAATTACAAGGAGACTGGACAAGCCTTTCGGAAGAGCAAGATCTCAACAGAGAATTTGAAGCGTTTGTGGGAGGCTACCCACCTCTTGTGTATAAAGGGCAACCCGGAGCCGTGATGACGTTTTCTTTCAAAGGACATATCCTGGGGTTTTACGATTGTGTAGGTCCAAAAACCGGACTCATCGAGCTAAGCATCGATGGAGAAAAACAGGAAATCAGTCGGTTTGACCGCTGGTGCAAAGACTTTCGAAAACATAATTTCTTTGTAAAAGAACTCCACGAGGGGGTGCACAAAGTGGAAATAAAGGTACTTGACAAAACCATTGACAAAGCCGCAGAACTTCGGAAGAAGGGAGTCAAAATGCAAAACCCGGAAAAATTCGCCGAAACCAACTGGTATCCGGTCAGCCTCTTGATCGTTGGAAAGCTCCTAAAACAGTAAATACAACAACATTTATTTCATCAACCCGGTAGAGACTATGAAGCTTCATAAGATTTCACCCAAAAAAAGAAACTCCATTCGAAAGCTCATTAATCCACTGTCATTCCGCTCGAAAAAGCAATTAATACTTTTGACACTGACCATATGGTTCAACGGAATGGTCACTTTCGGACAAACCACCTTGTATGTATCTCCATCCGGTAATGGTCAGGAATTCGGCAAAGAGCAACCTGGCAACTTACTGGATTTACCGGAAAAACTCCGGACCTTGAATCAACGTGAAGAAGGAGTTATCCGGGTTTTATTTTATGGAGGAGAATATGCTTTGTCAGCAACCTGGCACCTCACTGAAAAAGAAGCGGGGAATGAACTTAATACAATTATTCTTGAAGGCATAAAAGGAGAAAAAGTCAGCATCTACGGGGGGCAAAGAGTGACGAAGTGGCAAAAAGCCGGAAAGGGGATTTACAAGGCTAAACTTCCGGCATCCGCTGAGTTCAGACAATTATATGTAAATGGCAAAATGGCCATCAGAGCCAGAACTCCCAACCGGGATAACGATCAGCATTTCGGCCCTTATTACCGGGTGCTAGGGTTTGACAAACAAACCATCTGGGTCAATGCCTCCGAAATCAGTGCATGGCGCGACTTCCAAGAAGTGGAGTTGGTCTTGCACCAACATTGGTTTCATAGCCGGATCAAGCTTGCTTCGTTTGAAGTCACAGGAGAAAAAGCTTTGATAACCCCGCTCCCCCCCACCGGGGAATATGTACTGCAATTGTACCCTTCTATGATGGAACCCGGCAAACCCTATTACTTTGAAAATTCCATTGAATTTTTAGACCAGGGAGGGGAATGGTATTTAAGCAAAGCAGAAAATACCTTGTACTATAAACCTCGCCCCAAAGAAGATATCCATAGCCTTGAAGTGGTTTACCCCCGGGTGAATACACTTTTTGCCATTAATGGAAAAGGCAAGGCCCCTGTCTACAATCTCACATTGAAAAACTTACAATTTGCATATGGCAATTGGACATTGCCCGGTAAAGAAGGGGTTCTCTCCAATCAAGGAGTTCAAGCAAGGGGGTATTATGGGAAAAGAGGTTTTCCAGGCTTGGTACAAGCGGCCTTTGTCCGGAATTTAAAAATTAAAAATTGCCACTTTACCGGGGCAGGAGCCAATGGCATTGTGTGGAACAAAGGCGTGCAAGACAGTGAAATTGTTTCTTGTCATCTCGATCAGATCAGTGCCAACGGAATTATTATCGACACATATAAGCGACATACTCCTCCTGATAGTTTGGCCTGTAAAAACAATCGCATTGATAACAACCTGATTGAAAATATTGGCTTGCATTACACCAATGGCATGGGAGTAATTGCCCACTTCGTGGAAAACCTTGTAGTGGAATCCAATGAAATCCGCTATGGCAGATACACCGGAATACAAATAGGCAACCACCGGGGTAACCACCTGAGTTTGTTAAGCGACAACCTTATCAGGTCTAATAATATCCATCATGTAATGCAGCTACACGATGACGGAGGAGCCATCTATACCCTCAGTCCTCAACCCGGGACGAAAATCCTCCGCAATTGGGTCCATGATTATGGCCGAAGCCCATGGGCAGATGACTTTCCGGTCAATGGCATTTTCCTGGATAACCATAGCTCTCATATTCTGGTACAGGACAACGTGTTATCCAACTTTGCCCCCGATATTTTCCGCATCAAAGAACAATGCGCGGATGGGGCGGAAACCTGGGGTAATGTCTTGATCAATAACAATACACAAAATCAAGAAATCATTTCGCAGGCCGGCATAAAAGGCCAGGTCGGTCTATTGGACTTAAAGGAAAAGGAAGCGGAAGACAGCCAATAACAGCACAAAACGGCAATAGAAAGGCCTTTCACTATTCAAAAAACCTTCAAGGGTTTTAGCGATTAACTATGGATCATCTACTTAATAACCATTTATGAATCATGAAAAAAATAGTTGTCTTATTATTCGTTCTTTCACTTGCTTGTACGCCCAATGAGCAATACAAGCCTCCTAAAAAGTTGTATGAACCTACTTTAAAATCCATCCGGGCCCACCAAAGCCCCGAGTGGTTTGACGATGCCAAATTCGGAATGTTCATCGATTATGGAATTTACTCGGTTCCCGGCTGGGCTCATCAACGGGAAGACGATGGCCCTATGTACCCCGATTGGTACTTACACGATATGTATAGAAAGGAGGAGTGGATCGACTATCACAAAAAAGCCTGGGGGGAGGACTTTCATCGCGATGATTTTATTCCCATGTTCACCGCCGAAAATTTCGACCCGGAAGGCTTGGTACAACTGGCTGAAAAGGCAGGAATGAAATATGTCGTTCCCTTTTGTAAACATCACGATGGCTTTTGCCTATGGCCCAGCAGCTTTACCGAAAGAGATGCCAAAGACATGGGACCTAAAAAAGACCTGATCAAACCGATAGTAGAGGCATGTAAAAAAAGAGGCTTGAAATTCGGTTTTTATTTTTCTTTGGAAGAATGGGAATACCCGGTTATCCAGAATGGGGAAAGCATGGTGCGTATTTGGGAAAACAAAGGAGTGCCTCCCATTTATGTACCGTTTGATGAAAAAGAAATGGAAGGTAAAATCTCCGGAAAAAAGCCTGTCGACAATTTTTTCAGCGATTATATCATCCCTCAGGCAAATGAGTTTATCGACCTGTACGACCCCGATTTGATTTGGTTTGATGGAGAATGGGACACCCCTATTGAGGATATGAAAACCCCGGAAATCGTAAGCTACTATTACAACCAGGCTGCAGGACGGAAAGAAGTGGCCGTCAATGACCGCATGGGAAAAGGGGTACGGTTCAGAGTGGGAGATTTTTTTTCCAGTGAATACCACTCCCTGGAATCCAACCAACCCAAAATCGTACATAAATGGGAGGAGATTCGCGGTATCAGTCAGTCCTACGGCTACAACTGGCAAGATACGGATGAGAATGTACTGAGCATGGATGAGTTTATCGAGATGTTTGTCAAGATTGTCTCGGAAAACGGCAATTTGCTACTGATTGTCAACTTAGACGGCAAAGGGGCACTTCCGGATTATCAACGTACCAGGCTGGAAGAAATCGGTGAATGGTTAAAAATCAACGGAGAAGCGATTTATAAAACCAAACCCTGGCTGGTATCACATGAAGGAGACAACCTCCGGTTTACCCAAAGTAAGGATGAAAAATATGTATATGTCATTTGTAATGAATGGCCGGGTCGGCAAGTCATCATTGAGTCGGTGTTCCTGGGTACAGAGTCGAAAATCAACATGTTGGGCTCAGACACCCCTCTTCAATGGAGCTATGACGGCAAAAAAGTAATTGTCGAAATCCCGGAATCCTTAGAGAATCAAAAACCCTGTAACTATGCGTATGTATTAAAAATAGAATTAAGTTAAACCAACAGTTTCCCTCTTTGATTTGTAAAGAGGGAAACGTAACTTTTATCTCTCTGAACATCAGCACACTTCACCAGAAATAAACACCATGAAACGACTTACCATTCTTCTGTACATCTTCTCTTGTGTTGTCTATTTCCCGGAATCCAAGTCTCAAGCCCGTGCTCCTTCTCAAAGAAATACCTTGCACCTTTATGAAGTAAAAGAAATTACCCTGTATGCAAAACAAGCTTACCAAAGCCCCTACACAGAAGTTGAATGCTGGGTGGATTTAACAGGGCCGGGATTTCAAAAAAGGATTTATGGCTTTTGGAATGGCGGGAATGAATTCAGGGTCAGGGTAGTGGCTACAGCTCCGGGCAAATGGACATGGCGAAGCGGCTCCAATCAGAATGACGAAGGCTTAAACCAACAGTTTGGCACTTTTAAAGCCCTTGACTGGAAAGAGTCCGACAAACAGATCAATTATAATCGCCGCGGATTCCTCCGGCCAACGGCCAACGGACATGCCTTGGAATATGCAGACGGGACGCCTTATTTCATGATCGGAGACACTTGGTGGGCGGCATCTACCTGGCGTTTTCCTTTCAAAGGCATCCAACCGGACCCTGACTACCAACCCAAAGAAGGAATCAGTTTTGAGGAAGCCTTGGCTTTTAGAAAAAAACAAGGGTACAATACCATTGCCATGATCGCTTGTTTCCCCAATTGGAAAGCAGACGGTTATTCCCAACGGCATATGAATGCCGATTCCGTTTATGTGCGGCAAGCCTGGAAAAAGAATGGCCAGAACACCGCCAAAGACATGCATGACGAAGAGGGAAACATGCCCTTTGCGCCTTGGGACAAATCGGAAGTGATTGCGGATTTTAATCAACTGAATCCGGAATACTTTCAAAACCTGGACAAGAAAATCCAGTACCTTCACCAACATGGCTTTGTGACCTTTCTGGAAACGGTCAGAAGAGACCACGGACCTTCCTGGAAAAAATACTTTGACTGGCCGGAGACTTTTGTCAGATATGTACAATATATTTTTGCCCGGTACGGGGCCTATAATATCATCTTTACAGGAATTCACTTGGATTGGATCACCCTAAAATTCGGACTCAGTGCCGAAACCTTTAATGACGCACTCAAAGTTCACTATCAAAAATACGGAGGCTTGCCTTACGGACAACCGCATACTATCCTGATTTACGGTTCTACCTACGATGCTTTTGGCCATGGGGATAATGCTCCTTGGCTTACCATGCATTCCGTGGGCAACAAACCCCGTGACCACCGTATTTATCCCATGATCGAAAAAATCTACCACCTCTCCCCTCCCTACCCGGCTGCCAACCTCGAACCTTACTACCCCGGGCTGGATTCCAAGTACTTTAATATCATTGCCGGAGAACGCCCTGAAGTAAACTCTCAAAGAGATAACTACTTTGGCAGGGCACAAATGTACGGAAGCGTATTGTCCGGTGGCTTGGCAGGGCATATGTATGGCAGTGGCGGTTATGACGGCAACACCACCGGAGAACCCAAACACAAAGGAGACCATCCTTATATTTGGGAAGCCTTAAAATATTCCTCCGCAGCCCAAATGCCTTATTTGGGCAAATTCATACTCTCGGAAGGAAAAGCTTATCAGAACTGTACTCCTCAACGCCAATTGCTCCTTCCTTGCAAAGCGCCCGGAGCTCCGGAAGACGGCCTGGACGGATGGGCTTTTTTCCTGGTTTCCCCGGCAAAAAAGCTTGGCTTCCTTTATTTCGAAAATCAATCGGAAATTCCTCTTATCACAGAGCTGGTTCCAGAAAAGAAATACTCTGTGGAATGGTTCAACCCTATTACCGGCCAATGGCTACCCAAGCCCACAAGCATCACCACAGACCCAAAAGGGAATCTGCAATTAATAGAATTTCCGGGACAGGACAGGGTATCCCGACAAGACTGGTGCTTAAAAATCAAACTCATGGAATAGGAGCACTTTCTGAAAAAATCAACAAGACGATACCGTTATGGAAAGGGCTTTTAACCACAAGGCCCTTTTTTATGCCTTCTTTTGTGTATATTAGGCAATTCAACCAGTAAAAATATGTACCTGATCAAAACGATTTTATTAGGAATAATACTTTGTTATTCCAACCTGGTATACAGCCAATATTCTACGGCTAAAAAAGAATATACAAAAGTGCAAATACCACCGGCTCCGGTAAAGGGTAAAGAAGCCTTTTTGCAATATTGCCTGAAAAATTCTTTCAAAAGAAGGTTCGCCATAAGCGACTATCTACAATGCTGGAAACGGGTGAATTTTAAAGTAAAAAAAAACGGGTGTTTGGTTTTTATGAATTGCTCTAAATGTAAAACCGGGGCAGTGAAAAGAAGTATAAAAAGAACCATCAACCAAGCACCCAAATGGCGCCCCGCTTCACACAACAAGGAAGCCGTTACCGTAGAAGTCGCCTTCGGAATCGGTCCGGATTATATGGCGGAAATTCGAAAAATATATCAAAAGTACCCCTTTAGATAATGATTTTTCGAATTGAAACGAGTAGTAGTTATAAAGCTAACCGTGCTTGAAATGTTTTTCTTAAAAAGAGATTACTTCCCACTTATGAAGTTCACAAAAATTATTTGTTTTGGTATCGTCTTACTTTATTCAAATATTCTTTACAGCCAAACTAGAAGAGCAGAAACAGAAGATGACTCCATTGAAATTTTTATCATAATGGATAGGCTTCCGACTTATAGAGGAGGGTATGAAGGTTTTACAAATTACTTTTTTTACTATATGCCAACAGGCTATCGTATTGAGAAATACTTACAGTGTTGGGAAACAATAAAATTCACAAGGGAAAAGTATGGCAACATCACCGATGTAGATTGTTCAGGTTGTAAAATCAAAAAGTTGAGAAATAAGATTTGTAAAATAATAGAAGATTCGCCTGATTGGAATGAGGGTATGAGTAGAAGGTGGTTCAAAGGGCAAAATATAACTTTCTCGGCCAAATTCCGAATCGAAACCTTTGAAGTCAAAGGGATACCACGCAAGAAAAATTAAAAAGTATTCATAATCTTCATCTTTACGATTACTTCCTTAATAAACCTTAAACAGAGCCAAGTTGGACTATTACTTGCCGCTTTTAAACTACTAACCCCTTCCTTTTAAAACTCGACAAATGAACCGTTTCTGTTCTAACATATACAAAAATGAAAATCAGCATTCTCCTATTCACGCTATTTGCTGGCCTCTTCTTTTGGAAAGCAACAAGTTTTAAAACAGAACAACTGAAATACTCCCGGGTACGGACAGCCTATCTGGAAAAAGAAAACCGGGTCAAATCCCTCCTCAAAAACAAAGGACTTGACAGCAAGCATTTGGAAATTTTTATCCGGGCATTCAAAAGTGAAAAGTGCTTGGAGTTATGGGGAAAGAATAAAACGGATGAGAAGTTTCAATTGATCACTAGTTATGATTTTTGCACTACATCCGGCAATTTGGGTCCGAAAAGACAGGAGGGAGATTTGCAAATTCCCGAAGGGTTTTATCATATCAACCAATTCAATCCCTGGAGTAAATTTTATTTGTCCTTAGGTATCAACTACCCCAATGCCTCGGACAAAATCCTGGGAGTGCAGCAACGCCTTGGCAACCATATTTTCATCCATGGAAATTGCATCACTATTGGTTGTATCCCGGTCACAGACGATAAAATCAAAGAACTATACCTCTTTGCCGTGGAAGCAAAGAACAATGGTCAGCACAAAATCCCGGTGCATATTTTCCCGGCCCGCCTGAACGAACAAAAGCTACAAGCCTTGCGCGAGCGCTACTCAACCCGCCAAACTCTGACAAGCTTTTGGCAAAACCTGAAAGATGGCTTTGATCATTTTGAAAATACGCATACCTTGCCCAAAGTGACAGTTGCACAAAACGGCTCCTACATGTTTCATTAAACAGTGGCAGGCATGAAAACCCAGCATTTGCGCTTGATGCCCTTTACCAGCCAAGACCTGACTCTCTTCCATGCCATCAACACAAATCCCTTTGTGCGGAAGTTTCTTTGGGACGGTCAGATCATTTCTCAAAAGACGGCCCGGGAGATTCCGGAAGAAAATGAACGCTCTTTTACTAAGAACAAATGGGGACTTTGGAAGGTATTTGAGCAAAATAGCAATACCTTTGTGGGCTATATAGGTTTATGGACCTCCTTTCAGGAGATTCAACCTCCCTTATTATTCGCTTTTTTACCTGAATTTACGGGGAAAGGGTATGCCACAGAAGCCTCCCGAAAATTATTCGATATGCTTTTGAACAGTTAACTTTCAACTACCTGATCGCCAGTACAGACAAAGCCCATGTAAACTTAATAAATCTTTGTAAAAAGACTTCATAGGAAAGCATTGGGCGAACGGAAGATGGAGGGAAAGCCCACTTTATTTTATCGAATAAACCATGACAAAAAATAAACACAGCCTATGAATTATATAGTTCTGGATTTGGAAGCCACCTGTTGGGAAGGCTCAACCTCACATCATAATGAGATCATCGAAATCGGTGCGGTGTTGGTCAACGAGCAGAAAGAAACCGTTTCCGAATTCGTACAATTCGTCAAACCACTGAAACATCCCCGTTTAAGTGATTTTTGCAAAGAACTCACTTCTATCCGACAAAACGATGTAGACCAGGCTCCGTATTTTGGAGAAGCTCTCGAAAAATTCCAAACATGGATAGGTTATGGCCAAGAGGAATATGTATTATGTTCCTGGGGCTTTTACGATAAGAAACAATTCGAAAGCGACTGCCAGTTGCACGGGCTTTCTACCGGTTGGTTAGAAAATCATATTAGCCTGAAACATCAATATGCAAAGTTTAAAAAGTTACGAAGAGCCATCGGGATGAAAAATGCCTTGCAAAACGAAAACATGAAGTTGACAGGTACCCATCACCGGGGGATTGATGATGCCCGGAATATTGCAAATATATTTATCAAGTATTTTGAGCAATGGAAAATGCCGGGTTAAATACATTTATCCCCTACCGTTACGATTTTTTGTACCTTTACACGGATAAAGAAACCATTGACAACCCAATAATCTTACTGTATGAAAATTACTTTTCTTTTTTTAACCGGACTTCTGTTAGCAATGAAAGGCTGTAATTCCTCCGGTTCGGATGTATCTAAAGACATTCCATCCTGTATAGCCGGCAAAATCAAAGAAATCCAAAAGGAAGAGCTACGTAACCCTCCTGCTGAGATTTGGAAATGGGAAGTAGACAACAAAACGTACTTCTACATCACCTCCCCTTGTTGTGACCAGATGAACTTCCTCTATGATGAAGAATGCCAGGAAGTATGCGCTCCTGACGGAGGTTTTACCGGACAAGGCGATGGCAATTGCCCTGAATTCAAAGAGGAAATCAAAAAGACCTTGGTCTGGAAAGACGAACGGAAGTAACACTCAAGCCACCGGGTGACTGCCAAAAGCACCTCTTGTTTGGGTCGAACGATACAAGAACAGTCACCCGATGACTACAATTGATTTAAACAATTTAGCTAAGTTCAATGAAAATCATTATTGAATCCTATAACCCGGCTTGGAAAACCGCTTTTGAAAAAGAGCAAGCGCTTCTTTTAAATGCAATCAAGGAACCTGGGCTGACCATCGAGCATATTGGAAGTACTTCGGTAGAAGGCTTAGGCGCCAAACCCATCATCGATATAATGATCGGGCTAAAAGATTTTCAAACAGCCAATACACATCTTTCCGCCATCGAAAACCTGGGCTACGTGTACCTTTCGAAGTATGAAGATGAAATGCCCTACCGCAGATTCTTCTTCAAGGAAGAGAATGGAGTACGGACCCACCATATCCATATGGTAGCACTTGGCACCGAATTCTGGGACAGGCATTTACAGTTCAGAGATCATTTGAGAACCCACGCACACGACCGGGAGCGTTACCATGCGTTAAAAATGGAACTAGCCGGAAATGAATGGGAACATATGAATGACTATGCAGATGCCAAAACCGGTTTTATACGGGCGATCGAACAGAAAACAATGAGCTAATACCACCCCCCGTTTCAACCGAGGGAAGAAAAAAGCCTCCTGCACACAAGGAGGCTTGATTACTGACCTGTACGGTGGACCTACAAAGTACCTTTGTGAGTGGCCACTTGTGAGTGAAAAGCATTCAACTCATCGAGTTGCCGTTGTACTAATTCGGCCTCGGCTTCTAAGACCAACAGTGCCGTAGGACCTAACTTGACCAAACGTTGTTCGAGCCGGACCTTTTCCACTTCCAAAAGAGCCTTCCGACTTTCATACTGTTGTTTTAGTTGCCCTTCCAAGGATCCGATCAAGGAACTAATGGTATCCAATTCGGCTTGGGTTTCCAACAGTTCCGTCTGGACTTTTGCAAGGCGCTGGGAATAGGACTTTTTCTTTCTTTCCAACACCAGCTTTTTAAATTCCAGGTTTGACACCTCTTCCTCTGTTTTGGTGATCACTACATCACAATCCGATGTACTGGTCAATAAATTCAAGGAATAATTCATTAATTGTTTAAAGGTTTGTGAAAAATATTAAAACCACAACGATACCCCTTTAATCAATTCATGTCAATAGGCTTTTCACTTATTTTCAGATATTTTCATTTATTTTCAGATAGCTTTTCACTTAGCGAGCGCTCGAAAAAAAAAATTTTGCGAACGCTCGCTAAGTGAAAATAAGTGAAAAAGTCCGTTAAGTGAAAATATCTGAAAAACACCTGGAAAAACTGCCACAAATCACGTTTTGGGGAGAGTGTTTACAGAAGCGGTACTCCTCTGGCTGCGGAACAGTTTTATAGGATATTTCCTATACAGAACACCTATTCACCAAAGTAACAAAAGACCTTTCTTTGAGGCTTATAAAGCCAATCGCCTGTTGGTACTATATATGTTGGTCAATCAAGAGGGCATTCCCATCCGGATCGATGACCATCAAGCTTGCAGGGCCGGAAGCTTGCTCATCAGCTTCATTTACCAGAGCAACTCCTTTGCTTTTAAGTTGGCGCTGAATCTCCCTGATGTCATCAAACGTATCGAGGGGATTGGCATTTTCGTCCCAACCCGGATTAAAGGTGAGGATATTGTGTTCAAACATTCCCTGAAACAACCCGATCAAGGCCTTCTCGTTTTTCATGATGAGGTAATTTTGCTCAAGGTCACCGGCCAAGACCCGGAAGCCCAGGTTTTCATAAAACTGCTGAGAAGTCTTCAGATCTTTGACACTCAGACTTACGGAAAATGCTCCTAATTTCATAAGGACTATCTTTTAAGAATGAAGGGTAAAGCAATAAATGTATAAGCTCTCACATCCAATCAAGAAGGACTAAACACCTTTTCAATACGGAATAGTCAGTTGTTTACCTTAAGTTGTAGAATTATCTCAAACATGTCAAGCTTTCCCGGGCTATTAACAAGGCAGCCTGCCTTTTACAATCCTGCCGGACATTTTTCTGACATAGTGCCGTCAAGCATAGAAGTGTCTACTTCAAACTGACCTGTCCTAATATTGCCTTTCCCTCTGTTCCGGTTTTCAAAATATCCGGCAGTATGGAATTTTATCATAGCACTAATATTTTTAATAAAAAATCAACGAAGCTCCAAACCATCCGGGCAAAGCAAGGTTAATTATATACCTTACAATACTTATAAAGTATACATCACTCCTTTAGCCGTTTGACAAGCATTTTTTCAATAAACCCTGTAGAACTAATGATCAGCAAGTCACAGCTAGCCATGATGTACAAAGTAAGCTTGCCCACCATGCGCAAAATGCTAAGAGAACTGGGCTTTGAGAAAGGCAAACGCCTCTTCAAACCCAAAGATGTTGCCTTTATTATTCGACAATTCGGCCCTCCCAAAAACTCCTGAAAGACCAAACCCTAATACAAGTCAATGATCACTCCCCCACCTTCCGGTTTTTTAAATTACCGGAAGGTGTTTTTTATATTATCTCTGGATCCAACTTTAGCCTCTTGAATTTTTGACATTCCATCGAGTGTTGAAAATGATACACTGAGGTTCCTGAAATGGGAATTTCCAGCCCAAAAGGTGAAATATGAAATTAAAAGACCGATTAAAAGGATGTTTGATCTGTGGAACTATTGGCAATGCAATTGGGGGAAAATTTGAAGGGACAAAATCGAACCCAGAAGTTCATTTTGACTTTGTTTGGTCTATTTCGGACGATACACAATTAACTGTAGCAACTTGCGAAGCCATTTTTGACTCGCAAAAAATTCATCCGGAAAGGGTTGCCCAACAATTCCTGGAATGGTATAACAACGGCATGTTAACAGGGCTGGGGGCAAGTACATTAAAGGCCTTAAGAGAAGACATTGGGCCTTGGTAGGCCGTACAGGAGAGTTTGCAGCGGGCAATGGGGCAGCAATGAAAATAGCGCCTCTGGCTTTTAAACAAAAAGTCGATAGACTGGCAATTAAAGATGTCAGCAACATCACTCATAAAAATGACGAGGCCTATACAGGGGCATTAGCGATATACTATGCTATTTTGAATGCAATTAAGGGTAAATGGAAGGGAGATACTGATCTGATAGACTTGATCTTACCAGAGCTACCGGATACAAGGGTGAAAGACAGATTGATAGCTTTTAGCAAATTTTCTGAAATGTCAATTCTACAAATAGGTAAAAGATTTCCGTCAACAGGGTATGTCGTTGATGCCGTCCCTATTGCGATATTCGCAGCACAACAAATCGGTAAAACAGAATTTAAAACCTTGATGACTGACTTGATCAAAATCGGGGGGATACGGATACGGTTTGCTCTATGACCGGCCAAATCATCGGGTCTTTAGGAGGTACTGGAATTATTCCGGAAGATTGGATGGACAAATACAAGCAACTTAAAATCTCCAAATTGATTGAACAATTGACAAATAATTGGAACTTTTAACCTATCTATTTCAAACATATATAGTAGTTTTCTCAATACAAATCCTTATTATTTTCACTTTGCAATACAATCAAGTAACCACAGAAAAAATGAAAACCAAAATCCTAATCGTATTCACAAGTCTTCTTCTCTTATGGGGATGTGGCAGGAAATACCCTCTTATGAAAATCAACCCGGGTAAGGAAGGAGGCATTTACGAAATCGCTAACCAGGGGAAAGAATATACTTCTTACAATCCTGAACAAACCTATCTTTTAAACCCCTCTACCTGTATTTCCTTTGCGGACTTCGAAAGTGTACAACAAGAAGACTCTCCGTATGAAGGTGGTAGCTATAGGTTCATTTTTAAACTCAATGAAACAGGCACCTTGAAATTTAAGGAATTTACTCAAAGAAACCTGGGAAAACAGGTCTGCCTGGTAGTTAATAACAAGGTCATCGTTGCTCCGGTTATTCAAGAAGTCATTCCCTCCGGGCTGTTGAGCATCAGTATGAGTGACCCTCAATATGTGGAAGAGATCAAAGAATATTTCAGCAAGAAAGAGTGATGGGCACTCCATTAAAGGTAAGAAGAATCATGAAAGCAAGGGAATAAACGGATACGGAATCACAATACCGTATAGGGTAAAATTCAAAAGGTCAATATAGATCACCTGTAGTTGGCCGGTATCCCACATTCAATGAGAAATATTCAAATCATTCGTTTGACTTCCATCCAAAAATCCTTTAGCTTATATAAAATTCAGATTTTCTTCACCCTACAGTAATCCTTCAAAATGCCCCGTATCCATCTTTTTGAATTTGAAGATTTCGCTTGGTTTCCGGATAATCTAAGAAACTACGGAACGGATTTTTTGCAATTTCTGGCCAATAAAACACAGATGTACAAACCCATTATCCCGGTTCTTAAAAAAGGAATTGAGCAGAATGGCCGGCACCAAATCATCGACCTGGCTTCGGGGGGAGGTGGAGGCTTGCTATGGATCAGCGAACAATTGAAAGCGGAATTCCCGGATTTAAAAATTACTCTGACGGATTACTTTCCCAATCTGGATGCTTTTGAATTTACCAAAAGGCAATCTGCTGTTTTTGAATACATCCATACCTCTGTGGATGCCCGCAAAGTGCCCGGCCATTTGAAAGGACTCCGGACACAATTTCTTTCCTTGCACCATTTCCGCCCGGAAGATGCCCGTAAAATTTTGCAAAATGCGGTGGACAGTCAAAGTGCCATTGCCGTATTCGAAGCCCAGGAAAGAAGCATTCCGAGTATGTTACCCATCTTCTTCTCTCCTCTGACCGTATTTTTTACCACTCCCTTTATCCGTCCTTTTAAATTGGGCAGATTGTTTTTTACCTACTTGTTGCCTCTGGTGCCTATGTTCATTTGGTGGGATGGCCTTGTCTCTTCTTTAAGAACGTATTCGGTCAAAGAAATGGAAGCCTTAGTCAAACAGGTCCGCGGTCACGATACCTTCGATTGGGAAATTGGCCGGGTAAAGTCCGGTCCGGGGGCAATTTTATACTTATTGGGGACTTTAAAGCGGCAGGAATGATGCGCAAATGGTCCACGAATAGTTCTTCCCGTTTGGCTAAATCAATTTAATCCCACTCCCCAACTTGCCTCACCGGGTAGTTCACTTCCTTTCGGAGCAAGGTTTTCCGGAGCTATGTAATACGCTACCCCCCTCTTTGAAATCTAATATGGAAAGATAAACTAACTACTTTTCAAAAGGGCCCACCATCCCAATTGCTACCCTGTCAGTTTCTCAATAGTCGCCTATTTTAAACAGGTCCTTCCCATGCGTTTCAAAGTGATATTCCAATAATGAAGTGAATTAAACTTTTTCTTTTTCCTAAAAAATGTTTCAAAAACGCCTCCTCTGTGTTACTTTTTTCAACAATAGCTTTGGCTATTCTCTCCAAAAAGTGCCTTGATGAGCCGATTTTGATTCTATTTTCGGTCAAAAACTATAAGTTTAAATCACTTCAATGTTAAAATGCTAATGTCTTTACATCCTTATTTTAAGATGACAGCAAACAAGGCAAGTAATGCGGGAAGTGCCTGTACAAAAAAGATTTTTTTATCGGCTGTTGCTGTGCCATACAAACCGGCTACCGAGACACAACCCAAAAAGAAAAGAGAAACATTCGTTTGCCACTCCGGATTCTCAATAAAAAAAGTCCAGATCAGCCCTGCGGCTAAAAAGCCATTGTAAAGCCCCTGATTGGCTGCCAGCACTTTCGTAGACTCGAACAATTCAGCCGGAAAACGTTTGAAGATTTTCCTTCCTTTGGTATTCCAGGCAAACATCTCAAACCATAAGATGTAACAATGAATTCCTGCAATTAAACCAATTAACATTTTACTAATCAATTCCATTTTTTCATTTTTTAAAAGGAGTACCGGGTAGTAATAGAAAGCATAATCGAATGGGCTTGTAGCAACATGTCACTTGTACGAATTAAGTGCTCAGGATTTGTTCGGCTCCCCAAGAAGCCATCACTTCGAGGATAGGAATCAGGGATTTGCCCCGCTCGGTCAATGAATATTCTACCTTGGGCGGAACTACCGGGTACACCTTGCGTTGAAGGATCTGGTCTTCTTCCAGTTCCCGGAGGCTTTTGGTCAACATTTGTTTGGTAATTTCGGGAATTTGCCGTTGAAGCTCACTAAACCGGCTCACCTTTCCATTGACTTGTTGAAGGATCAACGGCTTCCATTTTCCCCCGATCACTTTTAACGTGGCTCGCATGGGGCATTTATTGTCCAATAAATTTTCACTCATAAGTCCCTGGTTTTGACCAAAAGTCTGCTTTTCGGGTAAAGGTATGAAAAAAGTGACTACTTGCTAAAAGTATACATAGGTGATATCATTGTCTTAAATAATGAGGAGATGATTAGCCCTGAAATAACCAAACACATACTGGGAATCCTCTTGCTGACAATCGCTTCAGCCTGCCATTCTCAAACTAAACCGAATAAGAAAATGAGTGATCCAAAGAACTTTTCTTGTGATATAGAAACAGGAGTATGCGCTCCCTCCGGTGAAGGTATTCTTGAAGAAATTCACCTGAACAAACCGCAAAAAGTACAACTGATCTACTACACCGATCCTATTTGTTCGGCTTGTTGGGCCATTGAGCCGGAGTTGAAAAAATTCAAACTGGAATACGGGGATTATGTAGATATCGAATACAAAATGGGAGGCCTGTTGCCTGGCTGGGAAGGCTTTGCGGACAAAGCCAATGGCATTGGCCAACCCAGCGATGTAGCTCCCCATTGGGACGAAGTAGGAGAGCACACCGGAATGAGTATTGACGGGGACGTTTGGTTGGAAGATCCTTTGAGCTCTTCCTTTCCCCCTTCGATCGCCTTTAAGGCCATGCAAAAACAAGGAGAAGAGAAAGCCCTGGACTTTTTGCGAAGAATCCGGGAAATGGTCTTTTTAGAGAAAAAAAACATCACCAAAGAACCCGTGCTCCTCAAAGCCGTGGAAGATTGTGACGGAGACAAAGCCCAATTCCAAACCGACTATCACAGCGAACAGGTAAAGCAAAGCTTTCATAGCGAAATGCTGGCCGGCCGGCAAATGGGGGTAAGAGGATTCCCCACCTTTATTTTTGTGGGTACGGAAGGAACCGGATTTAAAATCTCCGGTATGTCAGGATATGCAAATTATGAACTTGCTTTGGAGAGAACCGTAGGCTATAAGGTAAACCCTCAGCCCATCCCGTTCAACGAACTGGAATTGCTTAAGAAATACCGGTATTTAGCCACCAAAGAAATTGCTTTTGTTTTGGATCAAAACGAGGCCGAAACCCTCTCCGCCTTGAATAAACTGGAGCAACAAGGACTGGTACAAAAAGTAAAGCAGAAGTATGCCTTCTTCTGGAGAATAGTGGATTAGTCGAGGTTTTCTCCATACTTATATACGAAACCAGTGTACAGTACCAAAGTATCGTACACTGGTTTTACGACTACAGCAAATAATTACTTTCTATCCTATCCGCAGAAACCATACGTTTCCGGGTTGCATGGCTTCCCGTATAAACCTCCCAATCTTTGGTGTTATGGGTGATGACAGATCCCATTCCAATAATATTGTTATTGCCAATCACCGTATTTTGTTTCACGGTAGCATTAATGCCCAAGAAAGAGCTTTCTCCGACAGTCACACTCCCGGACAAAAAGCATGCACTTAAAAGTACATGGTTGCCGATTTTGGAATGGTGGCCAATCTTGGAACCAATAATAATTGTATTATCACCAATAGTGACAAAAGGTTGTATAGCAGAATTATCACTGATAAAGATATTCTCTCCACAAACCAATTCTTCCCAAATTAAAGCGACCGAAGAAACATACCGTATCAAAGTATAACCTTTCTTTTTGGAACTCTCAAATAGCCGCTTTCTCACATAATTATTACCAATCGCAATAAACAATTGATACTTCTCAGGGGGGAAACACTCTTCTAACGCTTCAAATCCTACTACCGCTTTACCATTAATATGTTCTTTCCCGTTGTGATACCCCTTCTCTATACAATAAGCACAAACCTCATATATACTATCCTTGTCTATCATGTACCCGACATACTCTGCAAACTTCCCGGTCCCATAGATGATTACTTTACTTTCTTTCACCATGGCAATTTATTTGCTATCAATTAAAATACCTATCAATAAGTAAGTATAAGGTAATAGATATGTGACATTCTTCAAAATGAAAATCCGTTAACCTTTTACAAAGCGCTTGTTTTCTCTATGGGCCTTGTGATAATCACCGGAAAGTTTAGTTTGTAGCTCCCCCTTGAACCGGCTCCCCTTTCTCATCCAAAAATTCCAATTTGGCAGTGTTGGCTTCATCTATATAAAGCTTAATCCTCGGATTGCCTTTCTCATCATTGATAAACAAGCCTACGTCTTTGTTAAAATTCTTTCCCAAAAACAAACGGTTTTCTGCCACCAACCCCTCTTCTTTCATTTGTGCATATGCTTTTTTCACGGCTTCTTTGTCTTGGATGTTTTGTATCTCCTTATATCTCTTATTACGGGCCTCTACACTATTTTCTTGGGGATAATCCCACAACTGCAGTCCGTATTTTCGCTTTTTGTTTTTGGTATTTTCCATATATTGAACCTGCATTACTTGGTCATCCCGGAATTTATCTACCGAAAGCACCATGCCGGCTTCATTTTCATTACCGTCATACACTAAGCCGCCACACTCATCCCCAAAGGAATTAAAAAAGATTAAGCCTGCCGGTCTCTCCCTTTCAGGCAGGACGGCTCCATTGATAATGCCGTTGTGTTGCCGTTCACTATTGCTAATGACCAATTTTAAATCTCCGTTTTTTTCTACTACATTGATCCGCTCTACCGTAAGTTCTTCCAGGGAATTGTTGGTTTGAGGTTGGAGTACCAAATAAAACAGGGTAAGAAGTAAAGCAGTAATTACGAAGGAGTAGATCTTAAGAAATTTTACTTCTTTGGATAGTTTTTCGTTCATCTCAGTTTTGGTTTAGGTGAAAAGACCTAAACTAGGTAAATCCCTCGGCTCTCCAAGAATATTTTGAAAAACCTGTTATTCTTTTTGACCAAAGGTTACTGAGGTGTGTGGAATAAACAACCGGTAGGCAACCCTTCCATTATGTTACGCACTACAATCGGTAGTAACCCGGTCGACCAAGCGAATGTACCAACGCCCCGAAATCTTGCTTAGGTAAAAAATGATATCCGCTTGGGTGAAGACGACTCGATAACTGTTTTCCTCCATTTGTTTCGCCTGTGCATATGCTTCGGGAGTATACCGGACATCTTCGTATTTTTCCGCATGCGTCATAATTTGAGTAATGGAAGGATAATTAAGACGACCGGAAATAAACAGTCCTTCTTGATTCCAGAGGAATGAGCCACAATCAAACTCCACATACGCATATGCGATTCCGGGTACCGAATCATATCCTTCCATTCCTCCAACAAGGGTATGATAAAGCGACAAAGGGGACGCTCCTTCCACGTATTCTATTTCTTTTCTGATCTGAAATAAATCGGCAACTCCAATACGGTATACGTCATAAAAGCCCAACTCTTTGTGTATGTAGCGTTGGTTGAGTATGTCCAGCTCTTTGTTTTTGAGATGCTGAAAAATAGCCTTGACGACCTTTTCCAATTCCTTTCTTTCATCAAGTGTTTGTGGTGTTACAGAGGTTGTTTCGGGCAAATCAGCTTGTTCCTTGAACGGGGTTGTTATGGAAAAGCATAAAAACAGAATTACAAAAATCGAAGGGTTCATTGTTGGCTTTAGTTTGAATGATTGGCGTTGTTATTTCCTCATTTCTTTGGCACCCATTGCAGAGTCATACGTTTTTCCGTCTTTGTTAAAGTTCCATATATCGGATACTTCTCTCAACTCCGGCAGCACTGCTTCTTCACTGTTGTTTATTTTTTGCTTCACTACCCTGCGCAACTTTCGGTTCGCTTCCCTTTTATCTTGTTTTTCGGAAGAGGCAGTCGTCATACTCCGGATTTTACTTTTCTTTTTTGACCGGCTCATCGTTTTTTATTTTCAAGTATAATTGTCAAACTCTCCGGTGCATAGGCCCATACAATACACATCTCATTCTTCTCAATACCTACAACTCTACTCTTTGTTTTTCTTTCGCAATACATACACCCCTACCTCAGAGTAATCCCTTTTGGTATTCCCTCTTTTATAAAGTTCAATCAAAGTCAAGTCTACCCCATATCCCGAATTCAATTGATATATCGAAATATCCGGGGAATAAGGAGCGTATTCAAAAATACCACGTTTGAACGTATAAGCTTTAAAATACAAAGTTTCCGAATGATAATTGAGCCGGAAGTAGCCCGTCCCATTCCAGCCGGAGCGACTGGTATTATTGATATCGTAAAAGCTTTTTGATTGGGAGGTTTCCTCTATGAAATACTGTATATGAAGCGGATTTTCAGGGTCTTCCCAATGATAAAAAGGGAAGACCGCATTAATTTTCAGCACTTCTATGCGCTCGTTATTTTTAGGAGCTTGCCCTTTAAACTCAACGGTGTAATAGCCCTTCTCAAAATCTTGCTTAAACTCCTCAAACCGCTTGGTAAATTCCAACACGATCCAATGCCCCTCTATTTTCAAATAACATTTCCCTTTTCGCTGCGGATAGTCCATCCCAAAATCAATCACTGCCGCATTGTTGAAGTAAGCCTCTACATCGGCACTTGAAAGGCTATCCGCATCAAGGATTTCCCGATACGGTTGCGGGGATTTGTTACCGCTAACCACCCAATCTATAAAGTAATCCTCTTCGAAGATGAGTCCTGAAGTAGTCAAATGGGCGCTTGTGGAAAGAGAGTCCTCCACATCTCCCTGTTCATTGATTTTCCATAATTTATTATCTCTTATCCGGATGATAAAGTTTTTAAGTTCTTTGTCAAAGAAATACTGGCTTGCATTTCCGGATATCAGTTTTTTGATCTCATAGTTTTCCGAAGCAACTGTATTGGAAGAGAGGTATCGGTATTCCTTATAGGCAGCCGGCAATAACAATTTGGCTACCCGGTTTCTGATGAACTCATTTTGATAAAGAAACACAAAAACCAACACGCCCCCCAAGATATAAGCCATTATTTTTATCATAGAACTTTTGCTATTTATAGAATTGCAGGCTACTAAAATACAATTTCTCGCTCATTTACCCGCAAAAGAACAGATGATTTGGCGGGCTTGTGGTGAATACGGGAAAGAGTAGATGACTTATGGTGGAGATACCCCAAACTTTGGAGGCATCTACTCTACCACTGACATACCCATAAATATTCGGATTGTTCCCCGCCAAGCCAATCGGATCCTGGGAAATATACATCCCTCTGTTTCCATCGTAATACCTAAAACGGTTGTACATTAAGCCATCCAGTTCCGCATCTTCGTACTGTCCTTGGTAACGGAAAGGCATGAAGTGTTGCTCTCCTTTGGTTTGGCTGCGGATATTGCCGTAAATATCGTATTCCACCTCCCAAACAAGGTTCCCCACTCCGTTATAGGCAGCAATGGGTTTGCCGATGTAATCGGTGACAATGCTGTACACATCCTCTTGGGTGATTTTGGTGGAAGGCACAAAACTGCCTTCGTCAAAGACCCAGGTGATCATGCTTCTTATGATAACGATACTAAGGATATTGAGAGCTTGAGCTTTGATACCTCTCTAAGAGATTCTAAGGCAAGGGCTGCTTACGGCTCATTAACATTGGCTTACAACAGACAAA
>NZ_JBDKWZ010000027.1:0-69244 GCF_039710355.1 Rapidithrix thailandica
TCCTGTAAAATTTCCACTAATGTTTTATCTTTATACTGGCTTGCCATCTTTATTATTTTTAGGTGTGGTAACTCAAAAATAACATATTGATGGCTTGCCTTTATTTTTTTGTCATGTACTTAGCCTTCTTCTATAAATTCACCTGCTTTTTGTCCGGCAAGTTGCCATAAGGAAGTCAGGTTTTCGATATTTTTCTCTATTAGTGAAATGCTTTCCATCATTTTAAATTGATTAATAAAATTCCTGTAATCATTGCCAGTACGCCCAGCGCTCTCCGTAAAGAAATGGGGTCCAAGGGAAGGCCAAACCAACCAAAATGTCCGGCAATCACGGCAAAGATCAGTTGTCCGCTAAGGCCGAGAGATATCATGGTAGGAATGCCTAACTTAGGAATGGTAAAATAATAAAGACTGATGCCTATCATACTACAAAACCCACCGGTAAACCATAAATACAGTGGGATTTCAGAAAGTTGCTGTTGAGTGGGCAGCTCTTTAATACTCAACAATACAACTGCCAAGGCAAAGAGTGCGCTGCAACAAAAGGCCACCAAAGAGGCGAGTAAGGGGTTCTTTAAAAGTACGCCTAATTGGGCGTTCAAACTACCTTGTACAGCTAGAAAAATACCTCCTGTAAAGGCCAATACGGATAAAGTAAATTGATTCATACCACAAAAATACCCGGCCTGTTTGCCATCTGCATTTACATAGGTTGACGGATTGTATTTTTTTGAAAAAAAATAAGCCCATGGTTTTAACCATGAGCTTAAATAAAATACGGAAAGGTAAAAATTCTATGTTCAGGCAAGAACCTTTTGAGATTTGTTCAGGATTTTTCTATCCAAGGAGTATTTTCCTCCTCCTTCCAATACAATTGCCGTGGCAATGCCAATGGCCAATAGATGATATTCAAATCCTTCCCCGGCTTGGTTGCCAAACCAGTTCATAAAGAAGCCGTTGTCCCAATGATAGGGGATGGCCCCGATCATCACCACCGCGAGTAATACGGCCATAATTCTGCTGGCAAAGCCTACAAGTAAAAGAAGTGGGGTGACAAACTCAATCAAGACCACAAAAAAGGCAATGAGCCAAGGCAATTGATAGTCGTTGACCAGATGATGCATCACCTTGGAAAAACCTGTGATTTTTTGATAGCCATGGGGCCATATCACAATTCCCAGACTTAGCCTAAGAATGAAAAAGGTAAGGGAGCTTTTCGTTGCAAAGAGTTTTTCTTTCATAATTTTCAGGTTTTTTTAAGCTCCGTAGTAAAACTTTTCTTTGATGATCTGCCCGTTTTTCCACTCCTGTACCGAGATCTGTGTGTAGTTGCGAATGCCCCAGTCTTTGTGCGTATAATCATAGTGCCATTCCACCATGGTGATTCCTTCGCCCACAGTTACTTTTAAAGGCTTGGCTCCTCTGAATTCCGTAATGGCACCGTAAAATTCTTCTTCTCTTTTCCGGTTGGCTGACTTTCCTATGGTAGGTTGGTTTTCGTTTTCCTGCATGACCACTTCTTCATGGTAATATTTTTCAAAGGCTTCCATCGATTTCCCTTGAAGTACCAAATCGTTTAAGTCACTGATTTTTTCTAATAAAGTTGCCATGATCTTTGTGTTTTCGTTAAATGTTTTTGTCTTACAAAGATCAGGACTGGTAAACGAGAGGAAAATGAAGTAGTTTAAAAAAGAAGGTTAAACTAGATTAACATCCATCATTATTATTGCTCCAAAATCAATTGGTTTCTGATCTTACTCAAAAATTCTTTGGTGATTCCCAGGTAGGAAGCAATGAGATATTGAGGAACTCGCTGTTCGATTTGGGGGTATTGCTGCTTGAATTGCAGGTAGCGTTCTTTGGCCGTAAGGCTGAAGTTTTGGACAATGCGCTTTTGGGAAGCTACAAAGGCTTTTTGTAAGATGATTCTGAAAAAACGCTCCAGCTTCGGGATTTTTGCATACAGCAATTCCATCTTGTCGTAGGGGAATTGAAACAGTTCGGTATTTTCCAGACATTGTACATTGTAATCCGCCGGCGTGTGGGTGAGAAAACTACCCAAATCCGAAGCCCACCAGTCTTCCACCGAAAACATCACCACATGTTCTTGTCCCTCTTTGTCTATGTAAAAAGTTTTTAGACATCCGGAAAGCACAAAACTTTCATATTGACAGACATCGCCTTGTTGTACTACAAATTGTCCCTTCAAATATTTCCGGTATTTGGTCAGGGAAAGCAAAATATCTATTTCTTCGCCGGTTAAATGGATATGTTGTGAGATATAATGTAAAAGTGATTCGGCATTCATGTTTGTAAAGATTGATTTGACTGATCAAAACATTCATCGAAGTTGAACGATCCTGATGGAGATTGTCAATACAAATGCATTCGATGAGATCCTTCAAAGGTATTGAAAAATAAGTCAAACCGGCTGCGCTTGTTCATGGCATCAGGGATAAATAAATATCCACTTCTGCCTTGTCCCAATTTTTACTTTTTTCAGAGTAGACTTCAAAGTCCGTGCGATAGGCTCTGGGTATATCCGAATTCCAAATGTCTTTCCAGGTGTTTACCATGCAGTCGGGCATTTTGCCTTTTGCCACTATTATCATGTAGCTTCCTTCCGGAATCGTCAAACGGTCCATTCCCGGTGGCACTGGAGAATTTTCCGCTACTCTGCACCCGATAAAATAAGAAAAAGACGAATCCTCCTCATAATTATGGTACACAGCAAAAATGTTTTCATCCAGTTTGTTAGGAATTCTGTCCGTATATTTTTCCGTAGTAAATTGTTGCCATAAGTTCCCGCAATCAATACTTGATTGCCCTTGAACATTGCTTGTTTGAAAGGGTAAAGCCAAGCCGATCAGATGCCAATTCGCTATTTTGATCCGGTTCATATGTGGAGGTTTTTTAGATGTGAAATACCTATTAAAAGTTAGTAAATATTCTGTTGGTTATAAAGGGAAATGCTCTTTTTATGGTTGATGTTCGGATAGGGAATAGGAGGGGGCATCTGTTGAGGCTACCCACCAGACAAGTTGAAGGTTTGAAAAATTCGGGACTCCGGAGGAAAGTTCAGCTCAAAAAAAAATTACCCGTTCAGGTAATTGCTTTTTGTTTGGGAATTAAAGAAATAAGTATAGGCTGTTGCATACAGAAAGGAGTTGCCTCATCACTCCTTTTCAGATTTTCTCAAATAGATTGCCGGGATTTTTTCTGTCAACCACACGCCATTGTCAGAGACAAAAAACTCAAAGCCGTCCTTGTACATTTGTCCGGAAAGTACTTCCAGGATGACGGGTTTTCCATGCCGTTGACCTACTTTCCGTGCCGTTTGTTCATCCACACTAAGATGTACATGATGCCGGTCTCTTTTTTCCAGGCCCGTTCGAAAAATGCTATCAACAGATCGGTGACCGGTGCCGTGAAAGAGGGTTTCGGGCGGTTGTTGAGGCGAATAACCCAAATCCACCTTTACCGAATGTCCTTGATTGGCCCGGATCAGGGTTTGGTCCCCGTTAAAGGCAAAGCGTTTTTTATTATTGGTGGCTACTACTTCGTGGAGTTGTTTCAAATGGATCTTCTTGCCATATTTGTTCATTTTCTCCAGCAATGTAGCGACCTCGGTCCAGCCGTTTTCGTCCAGTTGGATCCCGATGGTTTCCGGTTGGTGTCGCAATACCAAACTCAGAAATTTGCTAAGCTTGGTAGTTTGTTTTTCATTCATAAACTTTTTATACTTTATTGAGTGATTAAAATAATTTGCGTCAAAAGTACTTATATTATTTTATATTCTCAAAAAAGAGGGTAAATTGTTGGCTTACAAAGGAAGCTTTTGGAAGTGGAGCGGCCTGTATTTTACGCAAAATAGCTTGGACTATTCCTTAAAAAATACAATATCCGGCCCCAAACTTCCAAAGGCGTTTGTCAAGATCAAATGAGCGGACAGAAGTGTCTTTCTCTTACCGTTCAAAAATCAGCTCTCCCTGTAAATAAGTCGCCAAAACCTGAGTTTTCCCGATTTGGTGGGGAGGTATCTCAAAGAGGTTCCGGTCCAGGACAATAAAATCGGCTTCTTTGCCCACTTCTAAAGAGCCCACTTTCGCTTCTTGGCGCATTACGTAGGCGCTATTGAGGGTATAAGCTTTGAGGGCTTCGGCCAAACTGAGCGCTTGAGGGGTCCGGGTAACGGCATTTTGCAAGCCGGCAAAAGGGCTCAGTGTACTTACGTCCCAATCGCTGCTAAGCGTGACTCTGGCTTTTGCTTCATGCAAACTTCGAATCGGAATAACATTGCCGGCCAAAGAGGGAACGATAAATTCATCGTTGTCATGCCAATGGTCCGGCTGGGTAAAATCCCCGGCCACCTGGCAATCCGCAGTGACATTCAATTGGTAAAACCTGTTGTAATCGGCAGGATCCACAAACTCCACATGCGTCAGGCGGTGCCTGCCTTTGGCCGAGCCGCTTTGCTCGATGGCATTTAAAGCCTCTTTTACCCCTCTGTCTCCGATGGTATGAATATGAAAATCAAACCCGGTGCTTTCCAGAGCCGCAATGTATTTTGCAATTCTCTCCTGGGTAAAATAGTTTAAGCCATTGTTGGTGGGCAATCCGAACAAATCGATTTTGTAATCCTCTTGCATGGCTGAGGTGGTATTGATGATGATGCCGTCACTGTACAATTTGATTTGATTGATTTTTAACAAACTGTTTTCCTTCTCGTTGTACAATTCCTTTAATCGGTTGATTTGGAAGGCATCGTCTTCATCCGGGTAGGCCCAAAGACCCAAGTTTACCCGGGCCGTTAATTTTCCTTCGTCTGCGATTTTTTGCCAGGTCCGGTGATGGTTTCTTTTCCAATAAGTACGGGCATCGCAAAGGGAAGTAATGCCGTTTTTGGCCAATTCCGGTAGACCGAAATTGACCAGCCCTTCGTAGTCCTTTTCTGCATTGCCGGGTATAGAGACGATGGCTAAATCGATTAAAAGGTTTCCGGCATTGTCGATCAAAAGGCCGTTGGGTTCTCCGTTGGCTTCCCGCATGATGATGCCGCCCGGTGGATTGGGAGAGGAAGTCGTTATTCCGGCCAACTCCAGAGCTTTGGAATTACACCAAATGGAATGCGAGGTCAGTTCCATGATGGCGATGGGTTTGGTAAGGGACAGCTCATCCAGGATTTCAACCGGAGGCCGTTTGGCACCCAACAAGGTATGTATGTCAAAGCCCCAGCCCAAAATCCACTCTGCCTCCGGGTGTTGCTGTATGGCTTTTTCTACATCATAGGCGTAGTTTTCCGGGTCGGTTTCCGTTTCGTCTAAGATAAACTGAAAATTTTTCGACCCGGCTTCCAAAGGATGCAAGTGCACATCGTGTATTCCGGGCAGGACCATATGGTTTTGTAAATCGATAATTTTGGCTTCTTCCGAGGCCTTCTTTTGCACCTCCCGGTTACTTCCGATGAGTGTAATGACGCCTTTTTCCACAAGCATGGCTTCTGCCCAAGGCTGCTCCTCATTGACCGTATAAATTTTTCCATTGAAATATACTTGCCGGTCACTTTGTTCCGCGGACGGGCTCTTGTTCTTTTTACAAGAAAACAGGCTGAAAATGAGTAAAATGAAAATCGGATTCATGTGCATCAGGTGTTTATGGCTAGTTATTGTTGGAAATCATCGGCTTTTTATTTCTCAGGGCGGTTTTTCATTTCCAGTACGAGCTTGCCGCCTTTTATCAATTCTTTTTGAGGAAATCGCCAAGTATTCAGTTTTTTGCCATTCAGCCTGGCAGAGTGGATGTACTTGTTTTCCCGGGAGGCATTTTTAGCTTCAATGACAAAGGTGTTGCCTCCATAATACTTTTCGCTCAGGTGAATAGTGACCTTTTCGAATCTTGGGCTGCCCAGTTCATAGTGCGGGTCGGTCGATGCTCCTCCATCCATTTGAAATAAGCCAAGGGTACTCATCACAAACCAGGCGCTCATTTGGCCTTGGTCTTCGTCTCCGGGATAGGCGTCTCTGGGGCCTAAGCCATAGTACTTTTCCTGGATGGCACGGGTCCACTTTTGGGTAAGCCAGGGGGCATTCGCATGATTAAACAGGTAGGAAGATTGCATATTGGATTCATTCCCATGATTGATGGGGTACTTGGAAAAGTTGTCCGAAAGGGCATTAAAGTACACTTTTTCAGATTCTTCCATTGCCTTGTCCAAACGTTCGACAAACTGCTTTCTTCCCATCAATTGGAGCAAGCCGGGTACATTATGGGGGACGTACCAGCTATACTGCCAGCTATTGGATTCGCAGAATCCGGGTGCGTGAAAGGGATCAAAATTTTCATACCAGGAGCCATCTTCCTTTCTCGGCCGTACAAAACCCGACTCCTGATCGTAAATATGGCGCCAGTTTTCGGAACGCTGCATAAAAGTCCGGTAAGTAGTGTCTTTGTTCAGAGATTTGGCAAATTGTGCAAAACACCAGTCCTGGTACGCATATTCCATGGTGTTGGACACATAGCTTTGCACATCGTTATTTAAAGGGACATATCCTTTGTCCAGGTAATACTGATAACTTTCGTTGCCCACCTGGCCCCCTCCGGGGTGCTTTTCCATCAGTGCCGTTTGCTGATGGTGCATCGCCCTGAACATTTTATCCGTATCGAAGTCCCGGATGCCGTGCTGGTAGGCCGCCACGATGAGTGGAATTTCGGGTTGGCCGATCATTACTCTGAAGTACTCCATTCCCGGATTCCCTATGGGCAGCCATCCCCCTTTGTCGTACATTTCCAGATAAGTATGTATCCAGTTAGAGGCATATTCGGGAGCGAGCAGGTTGTAAAACGGCACCAGGTTCCAGTGCCAGCCCCAATAGCCGTCACTTCCGTACACGGGTTTGGAAGGGTCCGTTTGTTGCGTTTTTTCATTCATATCCACCCATTTCCCATTCACATCGCTCCAGGTATTTCTGGGACTTAATGCTCTGTAAAAATTCGAGTAAAACTTCACCTTTTGAAGGTAATCGTCCGTCTCTACCTCCACCCGGCTTAATAAACGGTTCCACGCATTTTTCTGATTTTGTACAATCGCTTCGAAGTCCCAGCCAAAGGGTTCGCTCATTTCTTTTTGCAGGTTCAGTCTGGCCTGTTCCGTACTCACCAGGGAGATGCCGGTACGGATTTTTACACTTTGTGTCCCTTTGGCAAATTGTACGAAAGCCCCTGCATCTTTGATGGCAAAGTTTTGCAGGTAGTGGCTCCAGCTAGGTTCGTACGTGGCCTTATGGATCAAGTCGGTGTTTTCGGTAATCCGGTCCAGCACCCATCCGCCCATTTTTTCCATGGGCGTGTCAAATTGCATGACAAAATGCAAGGTGTAATCTTGCTCTCCGGCATATCCTGTGGAAGAACAATGTGATACTGCCCATCCCTCTATTTCCGTAGCACTTACCTTTTTAATTTGGGCATCGCGCAATTCCCAAACGTATTCCGAGGGAAAATGCAAGTCGATAAGGACCCGGTTTACCTTTTCTGCGGGAAGCGTATAGCGCTGCATGGATGCCCGGGTCGTTGCGGTTAGCTCTGCCCGGATGTCATAGTCCAGTAAATCCACAGTATACTTTCCGATGGAGGCCTGTTCGGTGTGTTTGTCGATGCGTGAGCGATAGCCTAAATCAGGGTTGCTTTCCGGGCCGGGTTGGGTAAATAAGGGGCCATTGGCCGGCATCGTTAACAGCCCGGCCATCGTCCACTCATGAAGATGACTGAAGCCCATGATGTTTTCGATTTGATAATCATAGCCGGCTTTCCAACGGCTGTCTTCGTTTTCCGGGGCAATTTTTACCATACCCATAGGCATCCAGGGTCCCGGAGCGATCATCCACCTTGAGCCGCTTGTCCCCATAAACTGGTTGACATAGTCCGAAGGGCTGACCAAAGCTGAGGGCATCCGCTCAAGTTGATCGCTAAATATCAATTTTCCACCGACCAACACCTGCACGTTTGACAGCGTTTTTTTGTAGATGGCCGGAAATTCAAATTCAAGGACGGAGTGCCCCTCCTCTATGGGTAGTTGCAATTGCATGCCATCTACCACAGCGGTAGCGATGTTTTTTTTACCCCTATGGCGTATGTCTACCAATAAAGGCAAGCTACGGGTTTCTTCTTTGCGGATTTCGTGTTGGGCAAAAGCAACCGAGTGGATCAAGGTTTTTCCCGGAGAGGTGATTTGCAGGGACGAAGGGCCGTATAATTGAATGGCATCGAAGGCACACCAGTTTCCGGTTAAGTTTTGAAAAATGAGTTCGTTGATCCCTTCCCTGAATACGGAATGCGGAATGTCAAAGACAAGCACTTGAGGGGTGGCCTTCATGTTTTCCGGCAGCTTCCCGGAGCTTCCCGGTTTGAACTGTTGTTCATAAAATTTGCCATTCACCATGCACCTGAACAATGGAGCCTCTTCGGAGCTGACGGCATAAATGCCGACATGCAGTTGACAATTTCCCCGGGCGGGCAGCTTTGTGATTTCAAAATAGACGGGAAGTTGATGCAAAGCCCTGCCAGCCCAGTAGCCGTAGCCTGCAAAACTATCCATAGGCCCGGGAAGTAGATAGGGAAAATCTTTGGAAGGGGAGGACTCACCAACTACATAATACCGATGAACTCCGCCAAAGCCTTCCGGTACAAAATCCTGATAACGGTTGGGAGATAGGGCAAATTCCGAAACAGCCGTATCCGGTTCTCCAATCTTCCATATCAACTTTTGCAGGTCCGCTTGGGCACGGGCATTGAAATGGGAAAGTGTTGCTAAAATGAAAAGTACTTGGTAGGGTATACCTTTGAGTAATCTGTTTTTCATTATGTTTTACAAATATGTAATGAGTATCATATGAGTTTGAGGGCAAGATATAATAATTTGTCCAAATGTTCAAACATATAAAAATATATGCATCAAACAATAGGTGCCGGCATTTTTTTACCATAGAAGGTATTTGCTTTCTATTAATAGCTTCGGTTATATTAATTCAAGTGGCCACCGTTGATCAATGACGAATTGAATGTTGCTTTGCAGGCATGAACCGGAAAAGAAATGCTTATCAAGCGAGCAGGCCGGGAAAAGGGCAATGAAGTGAAATACTACAATTTACTTTGGCTGTGACCATCTATATTTATACTTAATTATGAAAACTTATCGAATCAATATACGCAATCAAGTGAAAGCTTTCAGTCCTACGGTTGTGATGGTATTGGGAATATATTTAGCCGTTTACTTTGCAAATGGCTATAGGGTTTTGCATTTTAATATCCTTTTCAAGAGCTTATTAAAGTAGCCAAGTACAAAACTTTTTTGAATCGCTTGCCGGCAGTGTCTTATCATTTTTATCAACTTCAGTTTAAAGACAGCCGTGAAGTGATCGTTACTTCCTTAGTATTCAGAGAGTTTCCTGTTAAGGGAAAAAATATTTCTCATCAGTATAAAATGTTGGCTTATGTGCCTATTTGAAAGTTGATATAGCTGTTATAAAAGAGGTTATCAAGTAACATTTAGAGGAATTTAAAGAGTTAACTTCTGAACATCTTTCTTTATATTCAATGAAGTGAATTAAACTTTTTCATTTTCGGTCAAAAACTATACGTTTAAATCACTTCAATAATTACACATCCTATATGAAAAGGAGCAAGATGATTATCGATTTTATAATTGCCCGAAACTTCATTATAACCTAAGTTTTCTATTCTATATTTTGTCATTTTACCATGCTTCATTTGGGCACTATACTATGACATGATGGTTGCCCACCATGTCATATTTCAAGAATTACCAGTACACAGGATTATCCAATGCTTCAACACAATAGGATTTCCCTTGAATTGGCTTGATTTCACCATCTTCTAGCGATTGAGCTATCCAACCTTCAGGATAAGTCAATTTCAATGGAGACGGAATCATGTCTTCTGTAATGGGCCTGTATCCCACTTTAGAATAAAAATTAATATCGCCATAGGTTACCATCACCTGCATACCTTCACGTTTTAGAAAATCATGTGCGTAATGGATTAAGCTTTGTCCTACCCCTGTACCTTGTGCAGATGTAGCAACCGCTGCGGGTGATAATAGCCAAGTGTTAATATTACTTAGCTCAAATCTCATTCTTGAAAAGATAACCCCACCTATTATTTCTTTGCCTTTTGTAGTAATGAAGATCCGCATGTCTTCTTTGGGTGTTATTTCAAGGAGCTTCTTTACTAATGCTCCTATGGCGTTTCCTTCCTTTTCTCCCTCAGAGTCAGTAAATGTTTGTGCGAATAATTGAATGATCTCACTATTTCGGTCTCCCTTATATATAGAATTTTGCATGATTATCAACTTGATTATTAAATAATTAAAAGGTGCTTTCTACCTTAAACCATAAACGCATAGGGCAATTCCATTTAGGTCTTAAACCAATGAGCATAGACGGCACATTTGCTAAGAACATGTATCAATAAGAAAATTAATTTTGGAAAATTACACCTGATGCAACACGGCAAAGACACCATTGCATAGGTATTTTGAGAAGTGTCGACAGTAACGAATTACACAGACCTAATTCTGATTACTGTCTACTATACCGACTCCTGAGAGTTTAATATGTGAAGAATATTATTTTTCATAAAGGCACAAAGATATGAATCATGACGGTTTTTGCCAACGATTACCACAATCAGAAGTGATTTTATGCAGGCATAATTGGCTGAAAAATTACCTTTTATTCTCTTCAAAGCTTTTCTTTAAGCGTCTAAATGAGTAGCATGATATTTATTTTCTTGAATACGATTACCCTGTTTTGGCATTGCAACCATTAGATTAGTATAAGCCTCTGATAATCCGATTTTGATTCTATTTTCGGTCAAAAACTATACGTTTAAATCACTTCATTAATTGATCCTTACCTTAAAGAAACTGAATGAATTTATTGTGAATCAATTTCTTAATAATGTTTAACAGTTACAACTCCATTCCTAACTGCCGGGTCAATTCGGCTTTTCCTTTAAAAGTGATCAGCACCTCCCGGGTACCTTTTTTCTTCTGATCCAATCTTTTGTTAGCATCGTTCTCCATACGATGACAGAACGGGCTTTGTCCCCAATCAACAAGGCGATTTGACTAAATTGATTTTCAAGTTCTTCCATTTCAAGACCTAGGCTTCCAGGGCTTCCACCCTGAGGGTACAACAGTGTTTATGCCCAAGAGAAAATCCAGGAAGGGGCAGCCCTCTGAGTTGGAAAAGTGGGCAAACCAACTGATATCCTCTTGGGAACATGTGATCGGAAGTGTAAAAGTGCTCAGAGTACTCAAAAATAAAATAAGGATAAGGGGAATCGACAAAAGGCAGGGCGTCTTTTTGATAGGTTGTGCTTTGCACAATCTTAAAAAACTCCCCTTAATCAATCATTCGTAATAATCTCTATTATGTCTACCAAACTTTTTACGGTAAACGAAAACGATCTTGCCGAGCTGGCTACCTGTATTATGCAATGGAAAAATATCCACCATATGCCGGTAGAGGATAGTAGTGGTAAATTACTTACCTGGACACAAATGGAGTGCTTCCTGGAAAGGCAAAAATATAATGGATACAGTGGCCGGTATTATGATCAAAGAAGTACTGACGGTAAATACGGGTACTGAAATACAGGAGGCCATTGCATTGATGAAGCAAAACAAAATAGGGTGTTTACCAGTAATACAAGAGAAATTTCTTGTAGGGATCATCACGATAAAAGATGTAACAGAGTTTGACTATGGCAAAGATCTATAACGAAGCGCTAGACAGCACTGTGGAATTGAAACGGGTAATCGGTCATATTCAAGGTGCGAAACCCGGTCCGACTCTCATCTTCATCGGTGGCATTCATGGCAATGAGCCCTCCGGAGTTTTTGCCTTGAATAAAGTAGTGGAAGAGTTATGCCATCAGGACATTGAACTGCAGGGTAATCTGTATGCGTTGAGTGGCAATTTGTGGGCATTGGAAAAAGGTGTTCGCTTTCACAGGCAAGACTTGAATCGACTGTGGACCGTTGACAAGGTGAGGGCATTGGAAAATGACCGGATAGGGGTAAATAATGAAGACGTAAACCAACAGGTGGAAATCTATACACTCATTCGCCATATTTTAGATACGGAAAGCGGCCCCTTCTACTTCTTTGATTTACACACCACATCCAGTACAACGATCCCATTTCTGACTGTAAACGATAGTTTGTTGAACAGAAAATTTATTCAACAATATCCGGTTCCGATGATTTTGGGTATTGAAGAGTACTTGGATGGGCCTTTTTTGAGCTATATCAATGAATTGGGGTATGTGTCTTTTGGATTTGAAGCCGGGCAACATGATGACCCGGCTTCAATCGAAAATCATATCGCTTTCATCTACCTTTCGTTAGTGTTTGCGAATGTAGTGGCAAAAGAAAGCATAAATTTTGAACAGTATTACCAACGTCTTGCCAAAGCCTCAGGTTACATCCGGAGCTTCTATGAGATATTTTACTGTTATAAAATTAAAGCGGGTGAAAAATTCACCATGTTGCCCGGCTATCTCAACTTTCAGCAAGTGAAGAAAGGGCAACTGTTGGCAAAAAGCAATAATAAGCCTGTACTTGCTCCTAACACATCACGAATTTTTATGCCACTTTACCAGTCGCAAGGTGATGACGGGTTTTATTCCATACGTAGTATCCGGCCCATATTTTTGGCGCTTTCTGCCGTGTTACGCAAGTGTAGGTTGGACCGTATAGTCCCTTTGTTACCAGGCGTGCGATGGGCTACTGTTTACAAAGATTCACTCATCGTCAACCGGAAAATAGCGCGTTTTTTTGCAAAACAATTGTTGCATCTTTTAGGCTATCGTTGTAAGCAAATGAATGGTACATATTTGATGATTAAAAGCCGGGAATTTGCTTCAAGAACGAAAGAATATCAGAAAGAAAGTTGGAATCAACGCCACCCGATCAAAAATTAAGTACCCTGAAGGTAAACAGCCTTCAGTCCGGAAAATATTTCGCTTTTCTCCCCTTCTCCAATCAATATTCAAGTCCGGTTGTATCACTGAAGAATTAAGCTTTGATCGTAGTGATCGTCATTTTTCCTTTCCCGTGTTCCTTCTGCCTGGTCTTCATATTGTTCCACTATGTAATTTCGTTTAGCTGCAATGGACAAGAAAAACAGCATATGGCAACTTGAAACCGCAGCAACAAATGCTTCCTCCGGATCTACTGCCGAAGCATCTGACATCGGTGTAGGAACTACTTCAGGGGATGAAGAAGCCAGCTATACAAGCTCCTCCGGCAAAAGTCCAATGATGTGCTCTGTTGTAGCGATTGTCAATAAATACTTCTTTGGGCTGTTTATACTGGTTGATCTTCGCGATACCTTTCACACTCGTTTTTTCTTTAGTTTCATTCTGAACTGAAGCATGGTTTTTTAATGTAAAATACGCTTTTTTTGGGGCTGATAAGAATTTTGGTGGAAATTGTTCATGAATTGCGATTTTCTGTTTTTTCAGCCATTCATAAGCGTGGTGACTGTTTTTACGGATCTGCCCTACACTTTAGACGGAAGGCATTTATTTTTGTCTTATGGGAGTAGGAGGTTGGATCTAATAACAACCTTGCCTCATTGTCCGTTGATAAAAGAACTAATTAAAAACCTTTGTATACCGGAGAGATAAAAAAACAGAAGGCCGTATATTTGTACACACTGTAAACTCCCTATAGTGGGTATACAAGGGAACTTTAGACAATTGAAAACCTAAAAAAAGCATAAATGCCGGCATTGTGAAAAGGATCGCTTAAGAAACCGGACAAGAAAAAAGAGCACTAATTGATATGGAAACGAGTGGAAAACATCATATAGTAGAATTGTGGGGAAGTACTTTTGACAAACTTAACGACCTTGATTTTATTCGAAAAACTTTAATACAAGCAGCTGAAAAAGCCGGTGTGGATATCCGGGAAAAAATCTTTCATCGATTTACGCCTCATGGTCTGAGTGGGGTGCTTGTCTTGGCGGAATCGCATTTATCCATTCACACATTTCCCGAACACGGTTATGCCAGCGTTGATATTTATACTTGTGGTGATTCAGTGAATCCTTCATTGGCCATTGATCATATTTGTGAACAATTAGCCGCCACTTCCGTTGAAAAACTGGAGATAAACCGGGGGGAGAAGCCTATGAGAATTATTTCCCATTGATGTCAGGAAGACGTTTTCAGAAAAGCGGAAAGCTTCATTTGGGGAAATACCGGAAGGCTATTGTTGAGTTACCTTCTTGCGGTGAGCCTCTCCCCAATCCGAGATACTTTGTAGCATAGGCCGCATCGATAGCCCTAAGGCGGTCAGTTCGTATTCCACTTTAGGTGGAACCTCCGCATAAACAATTCGTTTTACCAGTTCTCCCTTTTCCAATTCCCGCAATTGCATCACCAACATCCTTTCCGATACGTCAGGAATAGATCTTTTTAATTCGCTATACCGCATTTTACCATCCATAAGCCGCCAAAGAATGGTAGGTTTCCACCGTCCACCTATTAGTGATAAAGTATAGGCCATCCCGCATTTAGCCGCAATTTTTTTCTCATTAATATTATTACTGGAATTTTCCTTTCTCATGGTTTTCTTAATTTGTGCATTTTCCGATACTTACAAAAGTAAAGTGCCTCTGCTTGCTTTACAAAACATCAGAGCCGGAGTCAGGTCCTGAAAACTTGCAATGTTATACCGGTTTTTTCAACAGGAGAGTCAAGATTCTGGGAATTTCCTTCTTTCCCTCCTTGTCAAAATATTCGTTCAGATCCATCAACGTAAGCCCATTGTTCTTAGCTACTTGTACAAATTCAGAGACTGCATGTGTAAAACAAGGCACTTCTTGCCGGCCTTCAGATGTATCAAACCGGGCTTTACTACCCAGGTATTGTTTGAAAGGATGAAGCTCCCCGATATATACATAGCCTCCGGGTGTTAACACCTGGGCCACTTGCTGAAAAATAGGATTTAGATCCGCAATATGTTCCAACACCAGACTGAAACCCACAAGGTCGTAGGCTTCTGTTACAAACGTCCACTCTTTTGTGATATCAGCTTGGTAAAACCGGACTTTCTCCGAAGTGACTTTTTCCCGGGCTTTGGCCAGCATTTCGTCCGAGAGGTCTATGGCTGTAATCTGTTCCGCTTTTTTTATAAGCCATTCGGTATTTTTTCCGGTTCCACAGCCGATTTCCAGACAGTTTTTGAACGTAACATTGGGCAGTGTTTTTCTCAAAGCAGTTCCTTCCAAGTCTCTGGTTTTATTCTTATTGCTGTCGTATTGTGACGCCCAGAGGTTATAGGCTTGACGAGTATCCATAAAAATTCTTTGAGATTGATTCGAAATTAATAATTACAGACTTGGTATGTCTTTAGAATTATCTTTTTGATAACTGATTTAACCAGCAACCGAACAATTGAAAGCGGGGACAATGCTAAAAAACGAAAAAGCAGTTGTTCAAACTTATACTTTAGCTTTCCCTTCGTATTCAGGACAATCAATCCGGATGTCTTTATCGAGCAATTCTTTTTTTATAAGATTGCAAAAGTGGTTTGTTTCATTCTTTTGATAAAATTTACAACCGTAACAGGTCCGTTGCACAGAAAGAATTCCCGATTGGTTCAAAGAAAAAATCACTTTGTTTAAAGCTGAGAACAATTGTATTTGTTCCGGCTTGTCCATCTTTTCAATTTGTTGCCGGATAGGATTGGCAAATTGCTCGGTGTCTTTTACCACAGCTTGCCCTTCGGATGTCAACGCTATGGAATAGCTCCTTTGGTCAAAAGCCGTTTTGTGTTTTTCTATAAGTGCTTTTTTTTCCAGTACTTTCACCACATCGCTAATGGTGGGTTTGCTTACATTGAACTCTTTGGCCAAGTGGCTTACATTGCACAGTGATTCGGGATGGTAGGTAATAAAGATGAGCAGTTGGATTTGGATAGGGCTGAGTCCAATGGTTTTTGCATGTGCCCAAAGCAATACCCGGAATGCTTCTGATATGCGCTCAAGCCCCGCCACTATCTTACTTGGGGTATCTGTCTGTTGGAATTGGGTATTGAATACACTTTCTTTCATAAATACGGATATGCTACTTTTTTACTACTACTCTCTGCTTGTTCAGGTTTTTAGTACCCCGGTGAATGAATCACTCAAATGGCATTCGGAAAAAATACAAAGGAGTCTGATTGTACGAGTAAAGTTAGCAATCCTAATTTTTAAATGAAAGTGGAATGAGGCATAGGTGTATAAGAGAAAAATAGTCAGGATTCTTTATATTAGGAATCCTAACTATTTTGGGTAAATTTTTTTAACCTTTTACATCTTCTAGAGAGGCTCCGAAATTGATATGCAATACATTGCCATTAGACGTAACCAAGGCCGGTACGGATTTTACCCCTGCCCTTTCAGCCTGTTCGATTTTACTTCTGTCTTCTCCCAAATGCACGATTTCCACAGCATCAGGATTTATTAAATTTAAGATATCGTGTTCTGCACTGACACAAACGGGACAACCAGCATGATAGAAAATTGATTTACTCATAATAAATAAAGTTTTGAATGAATGATGGGACAAATATAGTTAGGAATCCTAATTATAAAAATCAATTTTACATTTTTTTTTATAAACCGGATTTTTATCAGGAATTTGACCTCTCATTGAATTTTGTCTAATTTCGCTGATAGCGCAAACTATCGTCTTTCCTATTCAATGCATTGGGTAATGGAGCTTATCCCTAACATTTGATAGCCACTACACTGAAACAACGCTAAGTTCATCAAACCGCAGATTTCAACATTTTTAATGGGTAGAAGCGCTGGAAAAACGAGCCATTCACCGGAAGGGAGAAGGAAGTATTTTTTTAAGTTAATTACAATTTAATGGGTTTAAAAAACACACAAAAGGGGCATTCAGAAGTCTATTTTGGAGATTATAGAGATTATTGGTGGAATAGGGATTATTTAGATTTGATAGCCGAAAGGTTGGGTCTGGAACGCCATAGAAAACTTCTGGATGTAGGCTGTGGCCTGTGTCATTGGAGCAAATTGCTGGTGAATTACCTGGCTGCTTCCGCTCATGTAGTCGGTTTGGACAACGATGAAAAATGGACCCAGAAAAATAACAAAGTCCGGAAGCATTTTCAAGAACTCGGGGCCCGTTTTGAGTTGATCAATGGGGATGCTCATAAATTACCGTTTGAAGACAATTCATTTGATTTGGTCACCTGCCAAACGGTACTGATCCACGTAAAGAAGCCAAAGAAGGTAATCAAAGAAATGAAACGGGTTTTGAAACCCGGAGGGACGATTTTATGTGTAGAACCCAACAATCTGGTGCAGAACCTGATGAAAAGTTCTTTGTCAGACGGGAATACCATTGACGAAGTATTGGACCATGTGAAATTTGCCTTAATCTGTGAAAAAGGGAAGAAAAAATTGGGTATGGGCGATAGTTCCTTGGGGGATTTGGTTCCGGGAATGTTAGCCGAAGCGGGATTTGATGAAGTGGAAGTCTGCCTTTCTGACAAAGCCATTCCGATGTACCCCCCCTACGAACGGCAGGAACAGGTCGCTACTCTGAAACAATGGGGCAATACCACCCACCCGGATTTGCAACCGGAAAGTGATTACAAATATTTTGAAGCGTTTGGCGGCCGCTATCTGGATTTTTATGAAAATTACCAGAAGAAATACCAGGGTGCGGGAGAAGACTTTTTGAATTCTTTGGTACATCAACAATACCATGCCGCCGGTGGAGCAGTGATGTATATTGTATCCGGTACCAAACCGGAATAATGCTAGACTCTTTGAAGAGATGCATTTGCCCGGTTACTATATTTTATAACCGGGCAAATGCATTTAAACCGTTTTTTAATTAGAGGAAATATTTTCAGAAAGCTGTTTGCAGGGGAATAACTCACTTTTAAGTTCTTCCCAAAAAACTTGTAAGGTGAGTAGTTGCTGTAGGTCCATCACGCCGAAATACTTGTTGAATCCAATAAATTGTTCCAGACATATTACTGTAACTTTTGCCGTAATGACGGACTCTTCCTTGCCGGACACGGAAAGCCGGTCAAGAAGTTTTCCATTGTGATAAGCGCTTGTGGACACTGCAAAGATTGATTCTCCCATTGAAAATGAATCAAATAAGCGGATGGCTATTTTCTTCAATAACTTAGTGTGTAACAATCGGGTTACTCCTGTCTTTTTCAATCGGGAAAGCAACCGGGTGACCCATGGAGAATCCAGGCACAAATACGTGGCAAATGATTTTTCCGGATAGTTTTCTTTTAAAGCATGTTGATCGGAAAAGTTAAATCGGTAGGCTTTCCTTTTACCGTTAATTCCGGCAAATTGAAACTCCTTACTTTTTCCGAAAGATTGTACAGGGGTATGATGATATTCAAAATCCTTTATGAGGTTGTCCAGGGTCCATTCAATGGCAGCTTTTCCATGTTTCTCTCCCAAGCCTAACAAAATACCGGTGGAAATTTCATCGGCATGGGGGTATCGGGTAATCAGCTCAGCTGCTAAGAGGTTGGTCAAGCCGGGGCATAGTCCCAGACTGACTACTGCCAAAGCCCTGTGTTGATGAGCGTAACCATTCAGCTTTCTCAGTTGTGAAAGAAAGTTGGTATTGGCAGTAATATCCAAATACAAGATAGCCTTAGTGAGACAATAGGTGGCAAAGTCGGTACTTGATTGATCGATACATACAATGATGGCATCGTGTCTATTCACAATTTCTTTTTCCTATTTTTTGAAATGAGCAATATCAAAGTGAACACCTGTAACTTGTCTGCCCAATTGCCGGGCAGTATTGTTGGCTTTTTCTTTGTTTCTTCCGGCAAGGGTAATGGTATAGCGATTGGTTTTAACAAGCTGAGAAGCGATTAGCTTCCCCACTTTTCCATATCCGCCAATAATTAAAATTGCCTTTGTATGGGTAGTATTCATAAGTCGATGTAAATGGATCGTTCAAAACTCATTTTATTGTGCCTAGGGAGATGTAGGAAAGTAGAAAACACAACCTTACACTTACCGGAAGCTTGTTTCAAGTTCTTTTTGCCTTCTTCTTAGTCTCCGGAAGGTTTTCAAAGAGAATATTGCATAGATACCGGTGAAGAATTGCAAAATTCCACTGAATTCAAACCAAAAGTCATTGGGCATTTCATAGGTAGGCGGAGGAAAAAATTGCTTCAATGCATTTTGGGACATACCCCCATAATAAAGAATGTTTTTAAGCAAATGATTGTATCCCCCTTCATACAATCCGATCATTCCGATAGACGCGAGTAAGGTGACGGTTAGAAATATTCCAATTGCCACTTTTCCGGATACGGTAGAGGGTTGCTTTTGGAATATTTGATAAGTAATTCCCAAAATTACGATTATCGGTAGGGCAAAAAAAAGCCACATGGAGACGGAAGGGGGCTTCATAAATTATCGCGCCATAGGCATGGTGAATCAAAGTAAGTACCATTGTGCCTATTGAAGCCAGCATCGTGTTTCTTAAAGCGTTCATTTTTTCTTTTTTGAAACAAAACTATACCGGGTAGCCCGCTTTGTATTGTAAAAAATTTACCTGATATGATGGGAGTGAATGAACCGGGCACAAGTACTTCCGGTTGCCAGATAAGCCTGAGGGTTGGTGCCCGTAAACTGTTTGAACTCTTTGATAAAATGAGCCTGATCATAGTAGCCATTTTCAAAGACCAAAGTGGACCAGTCTCTCATTCCCTTTTGTGTTTGAATCTGCTGCAAAACGTTATTGAACCGGTGGATACGCTGGAAATATTTCGGAGCAACACCTATATGTTTTTTAAAAAGATGACTGAGGTGTTTTTGAGAGTATCCGGTTTTTGGAATCAGCGAAGAGAGCGGGACATTCATATGGCCACATGCGTAGTTGACCACCGTATGAGCATCACTTGGACGATCGATTTTGTTGAAAAAAAACTGTTCTGCAGTTTGAAAGAGACGGGTCGTATTCTCACAATGGAGTAAGCTTTCTCTTAGATCCAAAATAGAGGAGCCAAATAGCAAATCTGCATCCAATACCGTGGATTCCATTTCCGATTGAGGCAATTTTGTGAGTTCGTAAAAACCTCCGGGCTGGAATTGAATATACAAAGAGACTGAATTTTGAGCCAATTGATACGTAAGTGCCTGTTTTTGAACGCCTGACACCCAAGCATTCTTAAGTTTTTTCTTAGGTTCAGTTTTGACAAATCTTGTGGTTTCATCCAATGAAATCACCAGTTGCACTGCCCCATCGGGTAAAATTTTCTCATAAACATAGTCGAGATGGTGCCCTTTGCAATAGATCATGTTGGCAACATAAGTATCCAACGGAGCAGAGGGGATATAAGCTTTGATCTCTAACGGATTATGCTGCATTTGCGAAAGTGTATGCAGCATATTCCGGTGGCGTTTTTGAACAATGGTCGAACTTTTGATTAGCCTGGAAAGATGACCGGGACTTTTGCATTCGGTAAGGAGAGGTGGTAGTTCGGCTTGTATCCTGTCATTTTGATATTGAATTAATAAACCTTTTTCCCCTAAGTCAAAATAAGTGGCGAGAGTAAAAACCTGAGCTTTGGTAAAGTGCCTTTTCCCCTGTTCGATTTGATAGAGCACGCTAGGAGTTAAGTTCAGGAAACTGGCTAACTCTTGAGAAGAAATACCTTTTTTGAGTCGTAATTCCCGGATAGATTGACCAAGTGTATGCATTGAATCTTTACATTGGATTGAAATGTTTCACACTGCAAGTTACCTTTTCTCCGGGAAGGATATTTTACACAATTATGGAATGGATGTATAAAGTTTTATGTAGAGGTATGGATAAAAAAAGGCTGTATTTCTAGCAAATACAGCCTTTTCATTAAAGAAGTGAATTAAACTTTTACTTTTTCCTAAAAAACGTTTCAAAAACGCCTCTTCTGTGTTACTTTTCTCAACAATAGCTTTGGCTATTCTCTTCAAAAAGTGCCTTGATGAGCCGGTTCTGATTCCATCTTCGGTCAAAAACTATACGTTTAAATCACATCTACAACTTAGGGCATGTTTAAATTTTATCCTTTGGGCTGAAATTTAAACATGCCCTAAAGAGGATACCCACATCGGTTTATTCAGGAGTATTTTTAATAAGTATAAAACTATTGTTTTTGGATTACTTACAGCAAGTTACACTGTTTATTCGCCTACTTCCACATAACGATCATCCTCGTCTCCTACCGGGTTTCCTACCGGGTCCGATAAATCCACTTGACAGGGGAGTTTACTTAGTTTTGCAGATAGCTCTTCAGAGATATAATGGTGCCTGAGGATTAAACTTTTCAGTTGGGTAATTTTCGGATTGGCTAACAGCGCTTGAGCACCTTTGTCTCCGAGCGTCCCCATCGAAAGGTCAAGCACTTCCAAACCATCCAGGATGCTTGCATTGTTCAAAGCCCTGGCAATCTCATCGGAAATTTCGCTGTTTTTCAAACCCAGGTAGGTGAGCTTAGGGAAGTGGTCTCCGGACAAGAAAGGTTGTAGGTCTTCCAGGGTTCCGGTCCATCCGTAATTTTTATTACCCAACCATAATTCCAAATGTTTCAAGTTCGGGAGAGTTGCATTGGCGATTTCTATCAGGGTTTGGCGATCCATTCCCCCGGTTTCTACAATCAAGGTTTCGAGTGAGGTATGGTGCAATGAACCGAATGAGAGTCCGTTTCCACCCCGAACCTGAAAGTGTTTTAATTGTGGGTAAGCGGCTAACAGAGGGGAAACATCGCATTGATTGATCCAGGACATCTCACATTCTTGATAGGTAATATCTCCTAAGAAAAGGTATTCCAGTTTTGGTAATTTGTCTTTATTCTGAATCAGAAGATCTACAAGTTTAGTAGAATCGTTTTTATAACTAATTGTATTAAACCAGGCCCCGATAACGAGTTCCTTTGTTTGAGTGGTGATAGGATTATCACAATATTTTTGAAATAAAGCATCGAAACCCCCTTCTTCATTATCTTTATTAATGCTTATCCGGTAGATAAACTTTAAGAAAGAAATTTTACCTTTAAAGTCAACGATTTTCCTGTGGTTGAAGGAAGACAGGTTTTCGTTAATGGTCATGTTAAAAAAAACAAGGGTTTTGATTTTAGGGTCGGTTAAAATTATTGTCATAATGTTAGAACATGTCTAAAATTCGATGTGGGTGCCCTTTTACAACCCAAAAGTGAAATTCAGACATGCTCTCTAATCGCTTTCTATTCACCTACCTCTACATAGCGGCCGTATTCATCTTCTTCCTCTTGGTCTGACAAGTCTACTTGGCAAGGTAATTTGCTCAGTTTTTCAGATACTTCATCGGAGATATAATGATGGCTGAGGTTTAAACTTTTCAGTTGGGCAATTTTCGAGTTGGCTAACAGCGCTTGGGCACCTTCATCTCCGAGCGTTCCCATTGAAAGATCAAGTATTTCCAAACCATCCAGGATGCTTGCATCATTCAAGGCCTTGGCAATCTCATCAGAAATCTCGCTGTTTTTCAAACCCAGATAGGTGACTTTAGGGAAGTGGTCTCTGGACAAGAAAGGTTTCAAGTCTTCTACTGTTCCGGACCATCCGTAGCTTTCATCCCCCAACCACAATTCCAGGTGTTTTAGTTGAGGAAGGGTGGCATTGGCAATTTCTTCCAGGATTTGGTTGTCCATACCCCCGGTTTCCACAATCAGGGTTTCCAGCACCTCGTGGTGCAGCGAACCGAATGAGAGTTGGTTTCCACCCCGTACTTGGAAGTGTTTTAATTGTGGATAAGCGGCCAATAGCAGCGATACATCCGATTGATTGATCCAGGACATCTCACACTCTTCGTAGGTAATGTCTCCCAAGAAAAGGTATTCCAACTTTGGCAACTTGTCTTTATTTCGGATCAACAGGTCTACGATTCCCGATGAATCGTTTTCCATATCGTCACCAAACCAGGCTCCGATGATTAATTCTTTTGCTTCTGCTGCCTTAGGGTCATTGCAAAATGCAGTTAACATTTCTTTAAATGCACCCTCTTCACTGTCGTAATCAATGCGTAAGCGATAGGCAACGTCTAAAGAAGAGATTTCACTTTCAAAGTCAACAATTCGCTTGTTGTTGAAAGCAGATAAATTTTCACTGATGGTCATGTTGAAAAAATAGTTTGAATGGGTTATAAATGATTGGCGCAAGTTTAGAAGATTACACCGTAAAAGATTTACGGTGTGTAATATTTTTTAGGAAGTTATTTCTTTTTAGAATGATTTTAAAAAAAATAACTCTGACGAGCATGAGAAAATTGAAGGGATGGACAAAAAACACTCTCTGAGGAATTTAAAATTCCTCAGAGAGTGAAGAAAGATCATTGCGTGACGGACTGTGTCAACTCATTAGCATGGATGGCTTGTGATGTAAGGGCTTTCATAAATGCGATAATAGCTTGTTGTTCTACGGGAGTTAAGTTCAAGGGGTCTTCCGGTAGGGTTTGGTTCGGAAGGTCAATGCCGATACCTTTTCCCCCGCCCCGGTTATAGAAATCCATGACTTCCTCCAGGGTTCGGTACACCCCGTTATGCATATAAGGAGCGGTCAGGTCCACATTGCGGACGGTTGGCGTTTTGAAAGCATGCCGGTGAAGATCAATGTGATGCAAGTTGTATTTTCCCAAATCCGGGTCTACTGTGGCATGGACCGTGTCCGGAGTAGTGGGGACTCCCAATACTTCCGATTCCGTATGGGCAAAGTTAGGAGGTACGGTACCGTTGAATACAGGCATAAAGTGACAGGTACCACATTTGGCCTTGCCCATAAACAAATTGAAGCCTTGAATTTCCTCTGGGTTGAGTTGCGTCTTATCTCCCCGCATGTATTGATCGAAGCGGGAATCCAGGCTTGTAGTACTTCTGATGAAGTTTGCCAGGGCAGTTTTTAATTGTTTTTCTTCAATGGCTCCTTTAAACCCATCTCCAAAAGCCTCTTTAAATAAGGGTAGGTATTTTTCATCGGAATTCATTTTGACAACCGCTTCTTGTAGGGAACCGTGCATTTCTTCTTTATTGCTCACGACATCTTTTACTTGGTCTTCCAGGTACACGACTCTGGAATCGTAAAAGTTAAAACGTTGTAAACCAGCATTGATAATGGAAGGAGCATTCCGGGAAACCGTATGTTGTAAGTCGATGGTCGGACTTTTGACCAAGCCATCGGCATAGCCTTTGTCCGGTTGATGGCATGTACCACAGGAGCGTTGACCATTTCCGGAAAGCACCGGGTCGAAAAAGAGCTTTTTACCCAAGTCGACCGTAGAAGTCAAGTATTCGCGACTGTATTGCGGAGCGTAATAATCCAGGTTAAAAGCCTTCTGCTCAAAGAGGGTTTTGGCTTGGGGGTTTATTGCATACAAGCCTTCGAAGGGTTGGATTGCCAAAGCCTCTTGGACATCCAGTAGAGAGGAAGAGAGGGGGTTGATGCATTCTGTGATGAACTGCATCCTGTCAAAGGTATTGAAGCTTTGGTGTTGTTTGAGGTAGGCAATTGCCAAAGAGAGTTGATGTTCATACGTTTTCGCCAATTCCGGTTGCTTTTGGGAGAGAAGTGGTTGGTAAATAGTGTAAATAGCTTGTAAGCCTTCCATAGCAGATTGGGCCTCGGGAAGAGAGTGTAAAGCTATGGGCGAGTCAAAACCGGAAATTCCTAAGGTAATGATCCGGAACAGTTCCATCCGGAAGGCGATGAAGATATTCCCGTCAATAAAGTTTGTTGTTTGTATGATTTTATGGAGTCGTTGAATATTGGACTGTACAATGTTTAATTCTTTCAGAAGAACATCCCGGTTTCCGAGGGTAAATTCAGGGAATAACAATTCTTCCACTACTTGATACCCTTCCGGAGGAATCACTACTTGGTTAGGGTCATCGGTTTCCACCTCGTCCAGGGCAGGGCCGTTCAAGCTTTTTGCGGTAGCCGGGAAATACATTTCTGTCAAAGGCTCTACTTTTTTATAAGCCAGTCGAGCCTGTTTAAAAGCCTTTTGAATTGCTTTTGTGTCTGCATTTTGTTCTACCAGACGGACTAATTGTGCGTTTTGACTATTTAGTTGGTCAATGTATTGTGTCAACAAATGCTTGACTTTTTCAGGAGGAGGTGATAGTTGTTGTGTCGTTTCACAGGAAATTGCCAACATAGCCGTGATCACCCACAAACTGATGCTTGCCATCACCAATACTCTGATTCTCCTTCTACTCATTTCTTTTATGTATTTGGTAAATCGTTATTCGCTTTTCAATGGAATTTTACTAATCCTTTCAGGCCGCCACTGCAAAAACAGGACGACCCGAAAGGGGAACGTATTAGGACATGAAATTGTAAAAGACTTTGATTATCTAGGCAAACCTCTTATCACCACGATCTGGCTACCTTGGTCCTGGTCTTGTCTTTTGGAACCACCGTCCACACCTTTGAACTCTTCTTTTCTCCAAGTATGAGGTTGAATACAAAGAGTGAACGTATTTGGAATGCCCAATACATCGGAAACATCTACCAGTGAGCCGTATTCCCAACCACCAAGTCGGGCACTATACCCTCCGTATACTTCGTCAGAGGCAGGGTTGTCTCTATCATGATCCAATTCAACTACTTTTTTCAACACACCTGTAGCGATATTATACTGGTAGATATATGAGTCGTGGGTTTCGTCTCCGTAACCATTCGGATCTTCCTGTACATACACAAAGTTGGTGGTTACACAGATGTTGTCAGGGTTTTGGAAGGTTTTCGCAATGCCGCCCCGGTCATCTCCATTCAATACCAGGCTCAATTTTCCTTTGAGCGGGTCATTGGCATCCAATACCAGTTTGTATACTCTTCCGTATTTTGAACGGGAGTAATCCGCATTGGCACCGCTGTTATACTGACCGGTTACGTTGAAATAGATTTCACGACTGTGGGCCCCTCCGCCTTTTCGATAGTCGATGTCTTCCACTCTACCGAAAGGCATGGCATTGAGCTCCTGGGATTTCATGTTTAATTGTTCTCCGGTAAGATTTTTATGATCTTCCAATTTGACGAATTCCACTTCGTATTCCGTCCCGCTTACCATATCGGTCTCAGTAGTGTTTTTATCCACTCTTCTTAATGCATACAAGTCTCCGTTTTCCAAGTCACCTACGGTAGAAGATACATACATGGCTACTTGGCCTCCATACGTTCCCGAATCATCGTCACCGATGATGATCACAGTTTTTCCGGAAAAAGCATTGGAAGAAAGAGGGACTGCATTTTCCGCACTCCAACGGCCTAGTCCGGCCAGTTCGCGGGAGGTTCCTGCATTGGAAGCCGGATCGGTGGGGTGGATTCCATGCGTTCTGGACTCGGGACCAGACTCACCGCAAGTCAGGTAGAGTGGGCCGAAACCGTGTTCTTCCTGAGTGGCCAAGGTAGCGGAGCAAAGCCTCCATTGCCCTCCGTCTGAATTCAATAAATACTCACCACGGACAGGACGGAACGTTTCATCGAAATACAGTCTGGAAACAGCGTAGTTATCTTCATTATTGACCAACATCACATATCCTTCATTGGTCGCCATAAGGCCCGACCCATCTGCAGATCCCCCAAAGACATAGTCGGGAGATTCTTCCAATACATCGGCACTTCCTACTAAAGAGTATACTTCTAAACTCTCAAAACCAGGAAGTTTTTTTACAAAAGTGGAAGTAGCAGAGTGATTGGCAAGTTGTACAAGACCAGGTCCTTGAGGGCCGTCCGGACCATCAGGGCCTTGGGGTCCTTCCGGACCTTGTGGGCCTTGCGGTCCCACATCGCCTGTATCGCCTTTACATCCTGCAAATAAAACTGCAATGATCGCCAACAACTTGAGCGAATGTAAAAGTGTTTTCATGTTCATGATCAATGGATTTTCTTGATTTGGGTTTGTTTATGGCGTCAAATTTAGAAGACTGTTTTACTGAGGGGGTTAAGTGAAGGTTAAGCTTTTTGAGTGGATTTTACACCCAAATAATACAGTCCTTATCGTTCCTTGTTTTTGAGGTGTAATATATTGGTAATCAAAATTATATGATTTTAACTTTTGCTTAATCCTTTTCTAATTTATACTATTTCTAAATACGAAAGATTGAAATTGTTTGCTCCTGTTAGTCTTATACTTCTGAGTTTCATGTTATGAAGTGAATTCACCTTTTTCTTTTTCCTAAAAAATGTTTCAAAAACGCCTCCTTTGTGTTGCTTTTTTCAACAATAGCTTTGGCTATTCTCTTCAATAAGTGCCTTGATGAGCCGATTTTGATTCTATTTTCGGTCAAAAACTATAAGTTTAAATCACTTCAATATTTTGATGAATTACCCACTACTACATAAGTCTAATCTGTAGATTATTTTGGCTTAGATTTCCACAATGTCTAGATTTAAGGAAAAGTATAGGCCAACTCCGGAATGAGGTAGAGACAGGTTTTTACTTTTGGGTAAATGGAATAGGTGTAAGAAGCATAAATTTTCGGAGTAATCTTGACCTGCTACTGCTCTTTACCGTTAGAGATATTTATTTTGAAATGAGTTGGAAAATCGTTGAAAGAAGAATTGGCCAAGCCGGAAATACCAAACAGCAACAGAAAAGGCAAAGAGAATGGGACCGGAAGTACGGACAGAACTGGATGATCGGCTATATGGTGGATGGGGAATTTATCTCCCAAGAAGAAGCCCTGGAAGTGATCTATTACCAAAGTTATCATGAGCATTTTGAAAACCATCCCGATGATTTGAAGGAACTTATCCATACGGCTAAAGCCTTGAGAAATCCGCATGCCCTACAGACCGGAGGGGTAGACTTGCAAGTGCCTACCATCATGAAATTCCTGGAAAGAAATGCCCTGAGCTTGCTTGGAAATGAGGTGGTGGACATCGGGACTTATGGAACCCGTTCTCATAAGATCAGTGTGCGATTGAGTCCGTTAAGTATAAAAGTGACGGGTCGTCCCAAAATGACGTTAGAGCAGTTTTGGCAAGACAAAAAATGTCTGGCGGTCTGGGAGGAGTAATTTAAGGTATACTCATCTACTAAATCATATTCAAATGAAATTCGCGAAAAGGATTGTATGGAGCATCTTCATCGTTTTGTTGGTCGGGATATTGTTTCGTGGTGGGGTATACAGGTCTTTGATTAGCTACCAATCGCTTGGAGAACGAAAAAACTATACCGTATACGATCCGGAATTAGTCCGGCAAATAGATGAAATGGCCAAGGCTGAAAAGCCACAAGATATACGGGAAGTTGTAGACCTTGGGCTTTTGATCACAGCTTCACAATTGAAGTTTACTTTTACCCGGAATGAGATGGATCCGAACCGGCTGGCTCGCTCAAAAACGGCCCATTGTGTAGGCTATGCAGTTTTCTTCGCCAGTGTCTGTAATTATCTTTTGAAAAAAAATGATTTGGAAGGTGACTGGATTGCCCTGCCTCATGCCGGCCAATTGTACTTGGGGCAAACCAATGTGCATGCTTATTTCACTTCGTCTTTTTTCAAAGATCATGATTTTGTGATCCTGAAAAATCAATTGACCGGTGAAATCTTGACAATAGACCCTACTTTGTATGACTATCTACGAATCGGGTTTGTCACATTCAAAGAATGAGTTTCATTATTTGTAATCTTAAACGTCTTATCATGAATATCGCAGTCGCCCAATTTGAACCTAAGGATGGAGACAAAGTTTATAACCTTTCCGTGATTGAACAACTTACCCAAAAAGCAAAATCCCAAGGAGCGGATTTGATCAGTTTTCATGAAATGTCTATCACCGCCTACACCTTCACCAAAGACTTGAACCTGGATGAAATTACACAACTGGCTGAGGCCGTTCCTCATGGAGAAAGTACCCAAATGCTCATGCGGATTTCCAGTCAATACACTATTCCAATTCTTGCCGGTTTAGTGGAAATAGAAGACGGTAAAATTTATAATACCTATGTATGTGTGTATGAGGATCGTTTAGTGGCTAAGTTTCGAAAGTTACATCCTTTCATCAGCAAGTATATGTCACCTGGTGAGGAGTATGTGGTATTCGACCTGTTGGGTTGGAAATGCGGAATTTTGATCTGTTATGATAATAATGTGATAGAAAATGTAAGGGCGACAACCTTGTTGGGAGCAGAGTTGATTTTTGCACCGCATGTAACGGGATGTACTCCTTCTTCCATGCCGGGGAGAGGTTATGTCGCTGACAAATTTTGGCAAAACAGAGAAAACGATCCGGTGTCTTTACGTATGGAGTTTGACGGGCCCAAAGGAAGAGCTTGGCTGATGCGATGGCTTCCGGCAAGAGCGTACGACAATGGGGTCTATTATGCATTTACCAATCCGGTCGGTTATGACGGTGAACATTTGAAAAATGGAAATTCCATGATTCTGGATCCCTATGGAGAGGTGTTATCAGAAATTAAAAGCTTTGAAAATAGTATTACGATGGCAAAAATCACCAAAGAAAAACTACAACTTGCCGGTGGGTGGCGGTACCGGAATGCCAGAAGACCGGAACTGTACCGGAATATCCTTGGTCAGGATCACAAACCTCAAACCAAGCCTGTCTGGATGAAAGATAAAGCGTAAACAGTCTATCCTTCAGACCTTCCGGGTTTCCGAAACCTGGAAGGTCTTGCCCGGGTCAAAGCATTTATTGGTGAAATTCCTCTTCAAATTCTCGGATCAATTCCCGGATATCCTCTTCGGAGTACCTTCTGGAAAAATGTACGGGGATGGCTTGTTTGACGCTGGCCCTTCGCATGATTTTACCCGATTGCCTCGAATAACTGTGATAGTTCAACTGCGCTTGTTCTTGATCATCCGCTTTGTAAAAGCTTTCGATAAACACTTTTTCACTTTGAGAAAAATGCGTTAAAATTTTTTGATGGTTTTCCTCATGGGCGGCATGGTCCATAATGATGCCTAAAGAGTCCCCGGTTTGTACATGAAGTAAGTGAAATAAATCTTTTGCGCAGTAGGATTGGTTTCCAATTTCGATGATGCGTTTTTTTTGCCCTTCTTCAAAAGCCTCTTTCAATTCTTTTACCCACTTGCCTCCGGGAAGCTCACTTTTACCGAGATCAATTTTCACCGTATCGTTTTCTTTGAATTTAAATGCCAAGGATGGCGTTTTGTGATCGAGAATGGCAAAACTTACAGAAAATGTTTTTTCTTGAAATATAGTATTTCCTTGTAGACTGTCTATTGCTTTTAATTCCCATTCCGGTGGTTCCAGTTCAAAGCAGAGTACTTTTCCAGGGGCAATGACTTCCCGGATTTCATACATAATGGCGCCCTTTTGGATCAAATTCCAGGTATAAGCTTTCAATTTGGCTTGTACTTGACGGGCAATTCCCATAGGTCCGCAGATAACCACCCTTCTTTCAATACCGATTTGGTGCCGGATCAACGCATCGAAATTGACAAAATGATCAATATGTGTATGGCTGATAAAAACCGCATTGGTATTTTGTACTTCCTTTACCGTCAGACCACTGGCATCTCCGCATTCACAGAGGTAGTTCCAAGCGTGATTATCCGGTCTTATTAAAATAGAAATGTCCTCTCCGACTTTGCTTTTTACTTCTGCTTGGAACATAGTTTTCAATGGTAGGTTGTGTTTTTAAGTTGTGTAAATTTAATACGGTTCTCGGTAAATTCCTTGATGATCAAAAAGACCTTCCAGGTTTTCAAAACCTGGAAGGTCTAAGAAGGGTTATCTATGGGACTTAATGTACCTTATTGAACAGGCTTTTCCCCTAAAACAAATACCAATTCTCCACCTTCGATCAGCTGTTGATGCCGGATATTCAGAGACGTATATACTTCTCCGTTCAGGCGGATTTCCTGAATATAAGGATGCTCTTTGGCTTGGTTTTCAGTCTTAACGGTAAAGATTTTCCCATTAGGCAAATTGATCTGTGCTTCTTCCACCCATGGAGAGGTCAAGTCATAGATCCCATTGGCTGGGTTGGTCGGGTACATTCCCATGGCTGAAAATAACAACCAGGCTGACATTTGTCCGCAGTCTTCGTTTCCACAATAGCCATCCGGCTTGTTACTGTATTGGGTGTCCAGAATTCTTCTGACCAATTCCTGTGTTTTCCAAGGTTGACCGATGTGATTATACAGAAAAGCTACGTGGTGACTAGGCTCGTTGCCATGTGCGTATTGACCGATCATCCCTGTGCTGAATATCGGCAGTTCGTCATCCGTTGCCGGATAATAGGTGAACATAGAATCCAGCTTTTGAGCGAAACGCTCCTGACCCAAAGTGTCAATCAATGCAGGAATATCGTGTTGTACATGCCAGAAGTACTGCCAGGCATTGCTTTCACAATAGTATTCGGTGTATTCTTTGGCAACAAAAGGCGAAAGGAACTTACCGTTTTTATCTTTGGGACGGATAAACGTGGTAGAAGCATCGTACAGGTTTTTCCAGGAGTCGGCTCTTTTGGAAAAATACCGGTAATCTTCTTCTTTACCCAAAGCTTTGGCAAACTGCGCGATACACCAATCGTCATAGGCATACTCCATGACCATAGAAACTACCCAATGATTTCCGAATTTGCCGTCAAAAGGGATATATCCGTATTCCATATATTCGTCAATGCCCCGGTCTTTTACGGTGGCAGACGCTTTACAAGCGGCATAGGCTTTTTCTGCGTCCAATTCAATGCCTTTAAAATAGGCGTCTACAATCACCGGAACGGCATGGTAACCAATCATCATATTGGTTTCGTTTCCGGCCATCGACCATACCGGAAGGAGCCCGGTTTCCTCATAATGCGCCAGAAACGATTTGACAAAGTCACCTACATGATCGGGGGTCAAGAGAGTATACAAAGGATGTGCTGTACGATAGGTATCCCATAAAGAGAAGGTATCATAACGTTTAAAGCCTTTCGCTTGTTGGGTTTTGCCATCCGCTCCTTTATACTGTCCGTCTACATCACTGTGCAAACTTGGGGTTAAAAACAAGTGGTAAAGGTTGGTATAAAAAAGCTCTTTTTGATAATCGGAACCTTTGATACGAATGCTATTCAGCGCCTTTTCCCAGGTTTGCTCTGCTTGTTTTACCGTAGCATCAAAATCCCACTTGGGCAATTCTGCCTCCAGGTTTTTACGGGCCCCTTCTATAGAAGCGGAAGACAAAGCGACTTTCATCAAAATTTGCTCCCCTTCCGAAGTGGCATAATTTGCAATGAATTTAGTGCTTTTGCCTTTGGTTGTATTGTCTTCTACGAGTTCCTGCCCTTGATAGAGTTGTGTTTTTTCGAAAGGCTTGGAAAATTGTGCGACAAAATAAACCCTTTGGTCGGCAGCCCATCCACTGGACATCCGGTAACCGGAAATGGTGTTTTCATTTTCAATTTGAATATGAGTTTCCGTTGGGCCGTCCCAGTTCAATGAATATCCCAGGTCCAAAATCAATTGACTATTGGCATCTTCCGGGAAGGTGTACCGGTGAAACCCGACTCTCGGGGTTACGGTTAATTCCGCATCGATACCCGAACTCTGCAAATGTACTTTGTAATAGCCAGGCCGGGCTTCTTCTTGCTCGTGGCTAAAGGTGGAATACGGGCGATACCCGGCTGCTTTCGGCAAACTTTGCGTAAACCGGCTGTTCAAAGGCATCACCAATAAATCATAAAGATCACCTGCTCCGGTTCCGGTAAGGTGGGTATGGCTGAATCCGGCAATAGTGGTATCCGGCCAGAAGTAACCTGCGATACGATCCCATCCCGGCAAGCCGTTGTCCGGACTGAGTTGCACCATGCCGAAAGGTACTACGGCTCCCGGGTAGGTATTACCCGGACCGTCCGTACCGATAAAGGTATTGACGTATTGGGTCAGGCTTTCTTTTGTATTGGGTTGTTCTGTTTGTTTCTTCTGTTCATTTTGGCAATTTGCAAATAGAGAGAGTATTGCAACTGCTAATAGTAGTTGTTTCATTTTTATATTTTTTTGATTCTAAATCTAAGTAGGGTGATTTTTAGGGTACTACAATCAACTCTTCAAGAAGAGTTCAAATCTCTTGAAGGTTGATACCGCTAGTTTTTTAAGTCCTAATCAAGGAAGGTGGCTCTGCTCCGTTTTACAAAGAATTCTCCTTTACAAACTCAATGATTTCTTTGATATAACCGAATGCCATCGCAACTACCGTATCTGCCGCACCATAGTAGACAGCCACTCTTTCTTCATCGTGCAAAGCAGCACAAGGAAAAACCACATTGGGAACATCTCCTGCCAATTCATACGGGGCTGCGGGAGCCAATAGGTAAGGTTGAGAGCGGTATTTTACTTTGTCGGGTTGTTCTGCATCCAGAATGGCGGCTCCCATAGAATAGCGAAAACCGTTACAAGTATTGATCACACCATGATAAAACATCAACCAACCTTCTTCGGTAAGGATTGGTACAGAGCCCGCTCCGATTTTGGTACATTGCCAGGCGCTATCAGTAAAAGGGGCTACTTTCATTACCACGCGGTGCTCTCCCCAGTATTTCATATCCGGGCTATAGCTCAAATAGATATCTCCGAAAGGGGTATGTCCGTTGTCGCTGGGCCGGCTTAACATGGCATATTTTCCGTTGATTTTCTGAGGGAAAAGCACTCCGTTGCGGTTGAATGGCAGGAATGCATTTTCACATTGGTGAAAGGTTTTGAAGTCAAAAGTATAGGCGATGCCGATGGTAGGGCCATGATAGCCATTACACCAGGTAACCCAATAGCGGTCTTCGATAAATACTACCCGGGGGTCGTATTTGTAGTCGGAATGAAGTAGATCCGTGTTGCCAGCTACCATTTCAATGGGTTGTTCGTTTATTTCCCATTGAATACCGTCTTTGCTGAATCCGGCGTGAATATTCATTTGTACGGCCTTGTTATCACAGCGGAACACTCCGGCAAAACCGTCTTCAAAAGGTACTACGGCACTGTTAAAAATGCTGTTGGAAGTAGGAATTTGGTACCTACCAATCACTGGGTTGTGGGAATATCGCCACATTACCTCTTTCGATCCTTCGGGACGCTCTTCCCAGGGAATCATTACCTTGCTCATTTTTTGGTTTTTTTAAATGTTACTATGTTAATTGGAAAGCTATTCAATACAAAAGGTATTTTTACTATATGCGATCAGTACTACTTTCATTCAAATGAAATGCAGTAATGCTGGATACGACAATAGCTTTTGGTTTTAGTACTACAAGTTTATGCCTTGTTTCTTCAAGTTTCCAAAAAAGCCGGAAATTATTTCTAGCACTCAAGTACAAACGACCCGGTGCGACTGGTCAGGATCAGGATGTTGAATGAGCGGAATCGTTCGATAGCAGGAAGAGTCATATTATTTTCCTAGTGGATGTATTCCCCCTCCTTTCGTGAAAAGTGAATTATTTTTATTATAGAATATTATAAACTTTCAGAATAGTTTGAAAGAAAAGAAATTTAGTTTACGCCTGATCCGGTTAAGAAGGGGATAGGGCGGAGGGTTGGTACTGGAATATGTGGAAAATAAATTGTAAATGGCCGTTATAAGAAAATTTTGATACAAAGCCAAAGGGCTTCCGGTTTCTGTGGAACTTCATCCGTACATCCCTGTAATTCTACCGATCAATGTTTAACTTAGCCGGGAAAATTATGATCTAACCTTTAGATATTTATGAAAATGTTTTCAGCTGAAACTTATAAACAACGCAGAGAAGGATTAAAAAAGCAACTATCCTCAGGAATTGTCTTATTCATGGGAAATGAAGAAGTAGGGATGAATTTTAAAGACAATGTATATCATTTCCGCCAAGACAGTAGTTTTTTGTATTACTTCGGAATTGACGTTCCGGGTTTGGTCGGAATCATGGACCTAGACGAAGGTACCGAAATCATTTTTGGGAATGAATTAAGTATAGACGATATTGTATGGACCGGTCCCTTACCCACCATTGCCGAGTTGGCCGCAAACGCAGGGGTGAGTCAAACCCGTCCGACGACTCATATCGAAGAAATATTGAAGACGGCAAAAGCACAACAACGAACTATCCACTTTTTGCCTCCTTACCGCTCTGTCAACAAACAGAAAATCCAAGCTTGGTTGGAAATCCACCCGGAACAACAAGCACAAGAAGCTTCTGTAGAATTGATCAAAGCGGTAGTGGCCCAGAGAGAAATCAAGTCAGAAGAAGAACTGCAAGAAATTGATAAAGCCGTCAATATTACCTCGGAGATGCACCTGACGGCCATGAAGGGAGCAAAGCCGGGGTTAATCGAATCACAACTGACCGGATTAGTGCATGGGAAAGCTATCAGTGGAGGAGGAGATTTGTCATTTCCGATTATCTTAACAGTGAACGGACAGGTGTTGCACAATCATTACCATGGCAATACACTGAAGGAAGGGCAAATGGTGCTTTGTGATTGTGGAGCGGAAGCCCCCTCACATTATGCCGGGGATATGACCCGTACCTTTCCGGTAGGCAAGCAGTTTACCGAACGGCAGCGTGAGTTGTATCAGATTGTCATTGATGCACATGAAGCAGCGGTCGCGGCATTGAAACCGGGAGTCCGATTTAAAGATATTCACTTACTTGCTTGCAAAACCCTGGCCGAAGGGTTAAAAGGCGTTGGTTTGATGAAAGGGGATGTGGAAGAAGCTGTCAACCAAGGGGCACACACACTCTTTTTCCAATGCGGATTGGGGCATATGATGGGACTGGACGTACACGATATGGAAGATTTGGGTGAACAATACGTAGGATATGATGAATCACTGAAAAAGAGTACCGAATTTGGTTTGAAGTCCTTGCGTTTGGGTAAGGCTTTACAAAAAGGCTTTGTGGTTACAGTGGAACCTGGTATTTATATGATTCCGGAATTGATTGATATGTGGAAAAGTGAAGGGAAATATGCTGATTTTGTCAATTACGATAAAGTGGAGACATATAAAGATTTTGGCGGTATTCGTGTAGAAGAGGATTTTGTGATTACCGGCAACGGAGCAGACCTATTGGGTACTCCGGTAGCAAAGTCTGTCAGTGAGGTGGAAGCTGTCCGGGCATCCAGTTTTTAAGATCGTTTCAAATCAGGAATTACGAAGGCATTTGTATGGTTCGTAATTCCTGATTTCTTTTATTTTTTTAATCCCTTACTTCTTCCTGATTTACCTGGATCAAAACGTCTTCTGCAATTTGTTCCAAAGGTAAAACCGTACAAGCAGCACCTTTTTCAATCGCTTTTTTAGGCATTCCGAATACTACACACGATTTTTCATCCTGTGCAATCGTATAGGCACCTGCTTCCCGCATTTCCCACAAACCCTGTGCGCCATCGCTTCCCATACCGGTCATGATTACGCCAATGGCATTGGGGCCGGCATGATGCGCAACAGACTTAAAAAGCACATCTACCGCCGGACGGTGCCGGTTTACCAATTCCCCAGCAAAAATTTTTACTTTGTATTGATTGCCAATCCGGAACAAAGACATATGGAAATTTCCCGGAGCAATAAGAGCTGTTCCAGGCAATACCTGGTCATCGTTTTCTGCTTCTTTTACAGAGATACGGCAAATTTCATTTAACCGGTCGGCAAAACTTTTGGTGAATTTCTCCGGCATATGTTGTACAATGACAACTCCTGGTGAATGCTCGTCCAGACTTTGTAAGAAAAGCTTTAAGGCATCCGTACCGCCCGTAGAAGCGCCTACAGCCACTACTTTGTTATGAGTGATCAGGGTGGTAGGCCTTTTTACCGGAGAAAATGTCCGTTTTGCGGAAGCCGTTTGTACCGTTTTGCGAACCCTTGCCTCTTTGAGTTTGGCCATGGCTGCCGAACGGATGGTATCCGTAATTTTGATTCTTGATTCTTCCAATAACTTCTTAGAATCCATTTGAGGCTTGGTGATGACCTCTACCGCTCCTAATTCGATGGCTTTTAAGGCCAAAGCCGTACCTCTTTGCGTCAAACTAGTGATAATGACGACTGGGATAGGGGCCTGTTTCATGAGTTTCTTTAGGAAAGTCAAACCGTCCATACGGGGCATTTCTATGTCCAGGGTAATGACATCGGGCTTTTCTCTAGTAATTTTTTGAGCCGCGAAATACGGGTCCATAGCCGTACCGATCACTTTTATATCGGACTCACTTTCCAATAAAGTGCGTAGGGTTTGACGGAACAAGGCGGAATCGTCAACAATCAGTACTTTTACTCGGGGATCCATGATCTGTATAATGCAAAAAAATTAGATTACAAACGTCTTTTACAAGCGTTTTTGATTATTTATTATCGTCCTCTTTTGCAGTAAGAGGTAAAAAAATACTTTTGTACTTTTCTTGTTTAGTAAACTTTTGCTTCTTGGTTTTCAAACATTTTGTGCACGAAAACACAAGGCGAGAAAGTTCATTTTCAACGTTCCATCCATTCATGATATTTTGGAAAAAAAGAATTCATTTTTCAGTCAAAAAAGTAGATTGTAGATAACACCTTCGTAAACAAATATTTATGATAACTTGAAGAAAAAGCGATGACAGGTTTATACATTACAAAAAAACTCTTCAAGGTTTTCGGATTGATCATTTAATGTCAAAACCTTGAAGAGTTAGAGCGAACTTTAATTCTTTAGAATATGCTTAAAACTCGTTTTTAATGCAGTCCCAAAGATAAAATCTAAACATGCTCTTATTCCCAGACTTCTTCCAAAAACCGTAGAAAGTTTTTATACATGATGTTCTCAATATCCTTTTCTGAATACCCCCTTTGGCTTAACATTGCCGGAAGCTTTTGAAGGTCGGCAATGGTATCCAGGTCGTAAGGAGTTTGTTCTTTGCCAAAAGCTCCGTCCAGGTCGGTACCGATACCCGCATGAAGTGAGTTTCCGGCCAGCTGGCAAATATGATCGATATTATTGACAGCAAGCTCCAACGTGACATTTTTTCCTTCCGGGGTAGATTCTCCCCGTATCCAATCGGGCACCATCATCCAGGCATCCAAGGCAATCCCGATAACGGCCTTTCTTTCCAACAGGGCATGGATCATTTCATCACTGAACTGGCGGTTGTGGTCTACAAACTTGCGGCAGTTATTATGACTGGCCCAAACAGGTCCCCGGTAAATACCGATCGCTTCCCAAAAGCATTGATCACACAAATGTGTGGCGTCCAGAATCATATGGAGTTGATCCATTTCTTTTAATAATTCTTTGCCTTTTTGAGGTAAAGGGCCGGTAGAATCGGTGCCAAATGCATAAGCCCCGGGTCCGTAATGAGCGGGACCTAGAGCTCGTAATCCGTAGGCATATGCTCTGTGGAGATGGTCTAAAGTTACAATTGAATCGGCACCTTCTAAACTAAGAATATAGCCAATAGGTGTATTTTCAGGGTCCTCTTTCCACTGCTTCAGGTGTTTTTGCAAAGCTTTGGCATGGGTGATTTGCACCATTTGTCCGGTATCTTCCATTGCTTGGTACCAAGCCCATTGTCCTTGGGTTTGGGCCCAGGCCTGTTCTTGAGAGTGCCAACCGGGCAAGGGGTTGTTGCGGTCTACGTACCGGGCAATTTGCGTAGCAACACAAATACCAATATTCCCTTCGCGCATGGCAGGGAAGGAAACCGTGCCTTTTGCCCTGTCGGGTTTGTCATTCATTCCTCTTTCACTTTCACGGATTTCGTCCACGGACCAGCGCAAATCCCTGTTCCATTCCATGGCATTCATGGATAAGTCAAGGTGCGCGTCAAATATGAGTAATTTATCAGATGATGAATTCATTTTCTACTGTTTATTCATTTTGTTAATCTGGGAATAGAGCCTGTTTCGGGCTTTTACTTGCCATTTTCCCACCACTTGGGAATTTTCCATTACATAGACTTCTTCATGCAAAGCCATTGTCGGGCAAATATGGATGGGGTAACCCGGTATAACCTGGTTCACGGAAATCTCCTGAGCATTTTCTACGGAAATAACCATATGCTCCTCACTATGATTGAGAAATTGGACATTTTCCAAGCCGGGAAAATATATCCGGGGATGGGGCATTTCGGCCGCCAGAGCTTTGTACCCTATATCCAGGCAGAGCAGATGAGGAGCGGGCTTGCTGACAACCCGGGTTAACAACACTGCTGCAATTTGAAAATCCAGGTCGGGAAAGCTGTTGGCATAGCCCCAATCCCAGAGTAGAGGGGTTCCCGGACTGAGCTTTCTCGATGGGTCTTCGGCATGGATGGGAAAAGTGGGTGTTCCCCCACAAACCACTTCTTCCAATGGAATTTTTTCTTTATCCAACTGCTCCATTAAATCCTGTACGGGTTGAAAGGCCTGTTGACAAGCCTCTTTCCGTTTTTGGAAAGAAGCTTGGTGCAAATGACCGTCATAGATATGGAGGCCTTTGAAATGTAATTCGGGAGAGAGGTGGAGAAAGCGGCAGAGCTCCAAAGCGTCCTTGCCTGGTGGAGTTCCTGTCCGGTGCATGCCGTTGTCAATATCTACAAAGACGGCAATTTGTCCGGTAACCTCTTGGGTCTTTTCTACTAACACTTTGCCGATGTCGAGGTGGTCTGCTGTCAGTGAAAAACGGACATTGGGAAACGCCTTTACCAATTCTACAAAGATATCCAAGGCCGGTCCCACAAGAGGGTAAGCGATCAAAATATCCTTTCCTCCGGCCTCTGCTACCATTTTTGCTTCTGCGAGGGTAGCACATTTAAAGGACGAAATGCCAGCCTCCAATTGCAGTTGAATGATCTGTGGAAGCTTATACGTTTTTACATGTGGCCTTAACCGCTCAGGAGATGCTGCAATTTGTACCATCCTTCGTATATTTTCCCGTATTCGAGCGGGCGACAACAAGATTGCCGGAGTAAGTAAGTCCTGAAGTTGACCGGTTTGGTACCAAGGGGTATTCATAAAACGGATTTTTTAATACAATTCAAAAATGGCCTCTACTTCTACCGCAATATTTCCCGGAAGGGACATCCCCACCGCACTTCTGGCCCCTTTGCCAAATTCTTCACCGAATACGTCTACCATCAGGCTGCTAAAGCCATTGATGACTTGCGGGTGTTGTTCAAATTCCGGATAGCAATTGACCATACCCAGCGTTTTGATGAGGCGCTTTATTTTATCCAAACTTTCGATTTGATTTTTGATCGTAGATAACATGGTAAGTCCTACTTGTCTGGCAGCGGCTTGCCCTTCTTCCATACTCAGGTCTTTGGCCACTTTGCCTGTAATGAGAGAGCTGTCATTTTGTACGGGGCCTTGTCCGGAGACATACAAATATTTCCCGGTAATGACGACCGGGTGATAAATTCCGCCAAGTGGTGGAGCAGGGGGTAAAATCAATCCTAAGGCTTTAATTTGTTCTTCGGGTTTCATCATTTTTCGTTTTAAAGGTTATACTAGCATCCGTTTTAAGACCTTCCAGGTTTTCAAAATTTGGAAGGCCTTTCAATTATACAAACACACTTAAAGTCATCACTCCGGCCAGACCAATTAGAGAAACCATGGTTTCCATTACTGTCCAGGTAGACAAGGTATCTTTGATCGACAAGTTGAAATATTCTTTAAACATCCAAAACCCTCCATCGTTGACATGAGAAAGCATCAAGCTACCCGAGCCAATGGCCAGCACCATTAACTCCCGGGAAACTTCGGTGCCTTCTACCATGGGGAACATGATGCCGGCTGCTGTTAACCCGGATACCGTAGCAGAGCCTACGCATACACGGATCACCGCCGTAATCATCCAGGCCAGGAATAAGGGAGACAGGGCCGTTCCTTTTAAAAGCGCTCCGATATAATCGCTCACTCCACTCTGTACCAACACCTCTTTGAGCGAACCGGCCCCGGCAATGATCAACAACACCATGGTGATGCTGGAGACGGCATGAGCCAGGTCGTCCATCAACGGCTTCATTTTATAGCCTCTCCGTAGTCCCAAGAAGATAAGTGCCACCAATACCGAAAGAAGCATGGCAAAGGCGGGGTTTCCTACGGATTTCAGGATTTGAAAAATCATACTTTCAGAAGGCAAATACATGGTAGCAATACCCGAAAGGCCTATCAGAATGACCGGAAGCAAGCCGCAAAACAAACTTAGATCCATCGAGGGGAGGTCTTTCTCTTCTACAGGTTCCGCTTTAAAAAAGTCTTCCAGCGGTTTTGCCCGGTATTTTTTCATCCGGGGCGACATTACCGGTCCGGCGATAACGATGGCCGGAATGGCGATGATGATTCCGTAAATTAAGGTTTTTCCAATGTCTGCTTTGAACATATCGGCAATGGCAGTGGGGGCCGGATGGGGAGGTAAGTATCCGTGCGTGACGGATAATGAGGCCAACATGGGCACCCCTACATATAATAAAGGCAAACCGGTATTGGCCGCTACGGTGAAGGCCAAAGGCACCAATATTACAAAGCCCACAGAGTAAAACATGGGAATTCCCACGACAAAGCCTGTAATCATGAGCGCCCAGTGAACTTGCTTGAGGCCAAACAAGCGAACCAGGTTTGTGGTGATGCGCTGAGCCGCTCCGCTTTCCGCTACGATTTTGCCCAACATGGCACCAAAGCCCAGAATTAATACCAAAGAGCTGAGAGTACTGCCAATGCCTGTTTGAATGGCATCGATGGTACCTTCAAAAGGCAAGCCTTGGGCCAAGCCTACAAAAATCGAGACTAAAACAAAAGAGATGAATGCATTGAGTTTGCAAACAGTAATTAACAACAGAAGTAGCAAGACTCCTGTCAAAACAATGATGAGAGGCATAATTTTAGGAGTTAGTGTTTTCCTGTTTTTGAAACAGGGGCAGTAGAACTTTTTTTCATTTTCGTAAATGAAAGATACAAAACAATACGGAAGATCTTCATAATCAAGTAAATAATTTTTTGATCCGGCATGGGCGAGCAATGACATTGACCTGCTGAGATAGAATAGGAACGTGACTTGGAAGTGTTTGCATTTTGCAGATGGCAAATGGTATTCGAACAAGGAGTTGTGTCAAGGTAACAAGCTATTTGTAAAAATTAACTAACTTTGGGGCTGAATAAACGTACACATTTGAATCAGACAAATACCATCGCGATATATCAAACTGAATTACAGGCCATAGCTGTGAAAATGCTCGGCTCCATAGTCGATGCGGAAGATATGGTGCAAGAAGCGTTTTTGAAGTGGCTCACTACCGATCATAGCAAAATCCATAACCCCAAGTCTTATTTGGTGAGGATCGTAACCAACAATTGCTTGAACTTTTTGAATTCGGCCCATCGCAAAAAAATCGATTTTTTTGATACTTTAAGTGCCCTGGACTTGCATTTTCAGCAATATGCCAAGGAACCGGAGGTAACGAAGATCGACCGGGAAAATGAAATATCGGTGGCCCTTGCGGTTATTCATAAAAAACTGCCTCCATTAGAAAAAGCCATTTACCTGTTGAGAGAAATTTTTGAATTTGATTATGAAGATCTGCAAGACCTGTTTGATAAGAAAAAAGACCATTGCCGTCAGCTCTTTTGTCGGGCGAAAGAAAAGCTGAACCAAGAAAAGAAAAAATTAAGCTTGCCCTTGCCCAAACAACATCAACTGATGAAGAATTTTAGTTTGGCTTGTAACCTGGGGCATTTGTCGGATTTTATCAACGAACTCTCTTTGGAAGTCCGGGTTAGCTTGGCTTGATTATGATTTACTCTCTCTTTGTACCTTCCCTCAAAAACCACCCATATAGTTTATTAATTAAACTTATTCATGAAGTTGTTTTAATTAATTTATTGAAAATAAACAATTTAGAGAATATTGTGTTGGACTTAGCACTGCCTGAAATTCAAAACTGTACTTTATATTAGAAATTTTTTTTTTCTTCTCGGAGGAAAAAAATATTGGAATCTGTCACAAATCAAAAATGACTTTGTCTTTAATAAAAAAACCTCTCCAAAATGGAGTGGTGTGTAATGTGGAAATTAATTTATAAAGGCCAAATAGATCAATAATGTTAGTAGTAATATCTTTTTTTGTTGCCCATTGGTATCTTTCATTGTTTTTTCAGACTTTCTTTTTACACCGGTATGCGGCACATAAGGCCTTTACCATGGGTAAATTTACCGAGAAAGTATTTTATGTGTTGACTTGGATTTTCCAAGGTTCCAACTACCTAAGTGCCTATGGATATGGCGTAATGCACCGGATGCACCATGCCTATGCCGACACTCCCAAAGACCCGCATTCGCCTAAATACGATGAAAGTATTTGGAAGATGATGTGGAAAACCAAAACGACCTATTCTGCTTTGGTGAGCAGGGAATTGGAAGTAGATAAGCGCTTTACCGAAGGGGTGCCTGATTGGCCGGCTTTCGATAAGATTGCACGCTCATGGGTTTCCCGTTTATTCTGGGCAATTTGCTATGTTGCGGTATACGTACAGTTTGCTACCGAATGGTGGTTATGGTTATTGTTACCGATACAATTCCTGATGTCACCGGTACATGGAGCGATCATCAACTGGTTTGCTCATAAATACGGGTACATCAATTTCAAAGTAGGGGATACCTCTAAAAATTTCCTACCTTTTGACTTCTTGATGATGGGAGAGAGCTATCATAACAATCACCATAAACACGGAAACCGTGCGAATTTCGGTGGGGTGAGATGGCATGAAATCGACCCGACCTATATTGCCATTTATGTATTTGACAAATTGGGCATTATCAAGTTGAAGAAGCAAGCCGAAGTCAAGATGGATAGAGTAGAAAAAGCAGCCTAAAGGCAAAAACATACAAAAAGGGATGGACTGATTTAACAGCCCATCCCTTTTTGTATAAAAAGATTAAGAATACAGTTTTGCAATGTATCCATTATTCAATAAAAAATAGCCCTGGCAGGTTTCAAAAACCTGCCAGGGCTTTAAGGTCAGAGACTTAATTGTATTACGCTTCTTCTTCGAAAATGACAATTTTATGGATGACATCCCCCTGGCGGATATCGTCAATTACCTCAAGGCCTTCCACCACTTTGCCAAAACAAGTATGTCTTCCGTCCAAACCGGCAGTGCTTCTCCGGTTATGGCAAATAAAGAATTGAGAACCCCCGGTGTCTCTTCCCCGGTGAGCCATAGAAAGCACCCCCCGGTCGTGGTATTGATTCCCACCGCTTGTTTCACATTTGATGGTGTACCCAGGCCCTCCCGTGCCAGTACCGAGAGGGCAACCACCCTGGATGACAAAGTCAGGAACCACCCGGTGAAATGTCAAGCCATCGTAATAGCCTTTTTTGGCTAAGTCAACAAAGTTTTGGACTGTACCCGGAGCATCCTTATCGTAAAACTCCACTTTCATCAGACCCTTGTCCGTATGAATTTCTGCTGTTCTCATGTCGTATACACTTATAATTTTATAGAAAACTTTACCTTTCGCAAAGATAGGGATTTCTTTTTGTGGGCGATTTAAACCTTCCAGGTTTTGAAAACCTGGAAGGTTTATAATCTGATGAGGTTTTTATACGTCTTTCCTTTTATTTGTAGGGGTGTTTTAAAAGTTTATTTTGTTATATAATTTAGATTATGTTAAATAAAGTTATAGCAAAACCTCCCCCTTTGCCTCTTGTTTTATGATGACTCCAGTTTCCTGCATTTATTCAAAAAAAGCAGCCCTGTCAGGTTTCCGAAACCTGACAGGGCTTTTAACTACTAGCATCCTTCCTTGATGAAATAATTAATTCTCCCAAATGCTTGAAACATATTCGGGATGATCAACGAAAGGATTGCGGTTCTTTTGTAATTGATACACAGCTTCGTTACGATTCTGTTCTTTCGGACTGACGGGATCTTGTTGATGCCATTTCAACAGCAATGCCAATTGCCAGTTTTCAAAAACATGATTGCTCGTACCGTCCAACACCGCATCGGAGTGATTGGTATTTTTTTCCCAACTGGCAATTTTGTTTTCATAACGCGTAGCCATATAGAAATAAATCCGGGCAAAGTCCCCTTTGTATTCGTCTATGGGTTCGAACACGGTACCGCTATAACCACCGGTTGCATTCGGACCCAGCTTTGCCCCATTCGTGGAAGTCCAGTTGGCAGTACTCACCTCTCCGTAAGGATAATTATTTCTACGAGTGTTTACATACCCATCGGAAGGAACCACCTGGATTAAGTCCGTATACATGGGATATACTTTTCCGCCAAACCAGCTTTTAGGAAAACTGTGTTCGCGGTTATAGCAACTCCCCTCTCCACTAAACTGACCGCACTGGTCGGTAATAAAAGTATAGGTATAAGCCGGCGCGCCATCGGGATTGTATGAATACATATCCCATACCAGATTAGGGTTGTCTTTTTGCCGGTCGGTCGTAGTATAAGCATCCCATAAATCTCCGTAAGACAATTGCTCCGTATTGGAAGAGACGATTTGATAAAGGGCTGTTTTTAAAGCATAGCCGCTTTTTCCCTCTGCACTTTGGTAATAATTATCCGGGTCGGGATCAGGTCCGGGATTGTCCTTAAACCCACCAGAGATGACTTTGATATTATCAATCTCTACCTTGGTACTTTGCGTACTGCTTCCTTTGTATACAAAAGCAATACTGATCTCTCCTTCAAATTGTGACAGGTCTACATCCGATCCTTCCCATTGCCAGAAATCCCCTGAAGGGTTTCCGATGTCGGCCGGTAAATTGACTTTATCCGTAAGATCCACCCAACTTGCACTTGCTACATTGGTGCCATCAAAGTCCGTAGAAACTTTCAAGCGCAATACATCGTCATGCCCGGCAACCATATACCCTACAGCCATACGGAACTGGATATGCAAATCTTCCCCACTGAGCTTAGGCAATATCATCCAACCTTCCGATTCACTGTCACCTGACCCGTACGGGCTGAAAGCTGCATAATGTCCGGCATTGCCTTCTTTTTTCCAAGTGCTGCTTCCCAATGTACTGATATTACTCCAGTCTGGTTCGTTAATTTCCCCATCCGTCCAATCTTCAAAATCTTCAAAGAAAATAACGTCTCCCCCAGTGCCTGGCTCTCCGTCATCATCCTTAAAGTCGATCATATCCGCAGGACTGTTGATATACAATTGTGGCGTATTTCTGAAGCGGGAAAGAATTGCCACTACGGTTCCACTGCCTTCGGGTAGTTTGTCCCCTGCAAAGTCGGCATAGCCACTGGTTCTTAAAACGATATCTTTACTGCTTGTTCCGTCATTGAAATAGCGGTTTTGCGTAAGCTGTTTTTCCGCATCAGCATATGTCTTTCCTCGGTCGCTTTCTGCAACTTTCAGGTTTTCGATTTTTACCCGGTGCCCTACCCAAGCGTCCAGGTTTTCAAAAATTTCCTCTACGGTAGCCGTTTTAATTGCCAATTCCTGGGAAATTGTTCCTTTCCGGATATAGGCTTGCGCCAAGGGAGCCGGAATCCGGCCGGCAGCAGGCTCATCGTTGTAGACCGAAGCAATTCCCAACTGTTTATTGCCTCCGTAAGAACCGATGACCAACTGGCTACAATCCAGGGCAATTTGCTGTCCAAGAGCATATTCCGTATACAATACACTGGCATCGATACGGACTAAGATACCTCCGGTGGCATCTTGTAAATACAATTCTTTGTAAATATTTCCGGCTTTGTCCGAAGAAATCACCTCTCCTACAATGACGGTCCCATCCGCTATTTCTACAATTTCCTGATCGCTTTTATCTTTATGCAAGGCTTTCAAGTCTGCAATGCTGATGGTTGCGGTGTTGGACGGCAAGGGCTCCAATTTGATTTCGTCCGGAGCCTGAAAATCATTGTCCACACAGGAAACCGAAAAGATCAACAAGAGCACTCCTAGTAAGGCAAAGGGCTTTTTATTTTTTAGAAAAATCATAAACCTCTATCTTCATTCGATGAATTAAGTATTTGTTAGCTCCTCTTTCAAAGGAAAACGACCCTCCGCAGTCAAGCCGGGAGGATCGTTTTGAACAAAAATTATTGTTGAACGATGCTGATCTCATCGTAATACACAATGGAGTTTTTATAGGTTCTCAGTTCAAAGTAAAGCTGGGTAGCACCTACAGGAGCAACATACGTCTTTTTAAACTCCACCCATTGTCCCGGGGTGGAAGGCAAATAAGTACTCGGGTTACTATTGGTCATTTCTTCATCGCCATTTCCTTTGATATGACCGTCTGCTAAATTGCTATCCCCTGCATCTTTAAATACGGACCAGATTCTGGAATCTTCTCCATCATTTGCTATAGGATCTACATAATACCAGAAGGTGATTTCATAAGTCATTCCTTCTTGTACACTGATGGTTTGGGCTAGATCTTTGGTTCCTCCGGCTCCGGTGTGTTTTACTGAAAAGCTTCCGGTGTGCACAATGCCTGCTTCTTTTTCAAGGCTCTCGAATTTAGTCCAACCTTCCGGAGTGAAATCGTCCGTCCAGGTTTCAAAACCTCCGTTTTGAATTTCTGTAGGGAGTACAGGGTCCGGATCAGGATCTGGAGTTGTGTTTCCTTCTACGATTTCCACGGTTTTGATATCCCATGACATGGCCTGTGCTTCCGCAGAAGTATAGACAAATGCGATGTACATAGCTTCCGTCAGGGTGAAGTTCGTAGTGTTTTCCCCGTTCTTAAAGCGATCGCCTACTACGGTTAAATCGTTCCATGTGGCAAGGCTAGGGTCTCCCATACCGCTGTAGTCCGTAGAGCCTACTACGCGGACATCGGTAAAAGCAGTAAAATAATTCAGTATTTCTGTCAGCGCCAACTCAGGGTTGGTAAATCCGGTAAGATCTAATTTTTGCGAACTGATCATCCAGGCTCCGGTGATTCCTTTCTGATAAGCATTGATTTTGGCTACTCCTGCTTCCGCCTTCCAGAATTCTTCGGAAGCTTGTACATTGTATGTACGGAAATCGATCATGGTAGCGGTCAGGTCAGCTCCGTAAATAGGATCCAATTCTCCTTGGAATTTATCCGGGCCTTCCTCATTAATTCCATCCAAAGAGTAGGCATCCACTTCTTTCAGCCCGGGTAGATTGTAATACGTTTGCAAAGACCCGTGTAGCCATACGGCTTGGCCCAGCATTTCCGGGTTTTCCAGTAAGTTTAGGTTTGTACGGGGAAACGAATTACTCATCAATTGAACAGGCATTACCTTGGCGGGGTTGGTTTCGTCTTTGTTATCTGCAATGGCCAAATTGCTGTTCAAAGCAGCTTCCGTACCCGGGTAGAAGGTGTTGTTTTTAAAATAGCCTACAATATATCCTTTCACCCATTTTTTCTCTGAATCCCCTTGGTTTGCACGACCGGCACTGATATTAAACGCATCGGACAAACTGCCGTCTCCAGCCGGAGGTTCAATAGCATTCGGATCGTCAAAACGGTCGCCCGTTAAGTTTACATCTTCCGTAGTATTTAAAAATAATTGTAGTACTTCGTTGTGTATACTTAAAATACCGCTGACACTTCCGCTTCCGTCAGGCAGCTCTGCTTTGGCAAAAGAAGCGTAGTTACTCGTACGAACGATGATGGATTCTCCCGTACTGGTAATCAAGGTACGGCTGGTGGGAGCACCTTCGGCCGTATATTGTAGTTGATATTCTTCTTCAGCGAACATTACGTTCGACACTTTTACCCAAGTACCGTAATGGCGCTCCATATTTACAGGCATCTTAGTCAGGTCCAGGGCAAAAGGATTAGGCTGTACGTCTGTTACTCCTTCTACTACATGGTCTTTGATACGAGCTTCCTCTAAGCGGCCAAACTGGTCGTTGTATTTTCCTCCCAGCTGAATCATACCCCGGTAATTGCCCATCTGCATTCCTTTGGCTTTGATATACAGCTTTTTCCCAATCGGGTAGCTCTTATACAGATCGCTTTTGTCCAGGCGCACTACAATTCCGGCAGACTCATCCTGTAGGTAGAGTTCTTTATGAATATTTCCGGTCTCGTCCGTTGAAATCACTACCCCACCAATCACAATTTCTTCTTCGATAGTATACATTTCGGGCATTTCGGCATCAATGTATTTCTTTTTAAGCGCAGCAATGGTATGAGTTACTTCCACTGTGGGTTCCGGGTCGGGATCGGGATCCGGGTCCGGCTTTTCAGGAGGAGGAGGCACCACCGGGCCAAGCGGATCACTGTTATCACAGGAAGTAAAGGGTAAGGCAAAGAGCAACCCCAGCAGAATGATGCGATAGAAGATTGAAAATTTTTTCATTGTGCTAATTCTTTTAGGAAAAACAGGGTTTGATATAAATGTTACTAGATTGAAAATTTCATTAAAAACTCACACTCAGATTTAAGAAGGCCTTGAAGCCTTGAGCGTAATAATATTTATTGGCAAATTTTTCCGGGTTGCCTTCCACAAAATCAAAGCGATATTGTTGGTATCCGGTGGTCACGATGTCTTCCTTGTTCAAGATATTGGTCAAGTTCAGGTTCAAGCGAAAGAGGTGATTTTTTACTTTCCAGCTTTTCCCGGCAGAAATATCCAAGGTAAAAGCCCCGTCCGGTTCTTCCTGATCTATGATCTTCTGATATCCTGCAGTACCGGGAGCATACGAGTACTCGTCATTATGAATGGCGCGAACGGTATACCGGGCAGGGTTCAACGTTACATAGCGCTTGCCCAAGTAGTTGCCCGTGATGCCTACGAACCAATATTTTTTTGACCAGTATTCCAAAGAAAGGGCTCCGGCCAATTCCGGTGAACCTCCTATATGGAAGCCGTTGAAAAAGACGGTTTCTTCCGAAAGTTTTTCTGCACTGTTGTCCACTGTAGTGGTGGCCGTAGGATTGGCATTGTAGGTGTAGTTGGCATAGGTTCCGGCTCCTTTCACCCGCAACTCCTCCGTAATTTGGTATTCCAGCCCCAGTTCAACTCCTTTGAACTCCTGACCCATGCCAGTCAAGGCATAGTTGACAAAATTGTTGTATGAGTCATCGTAATAGCTGATAACCTTGGTCAAGTCACTGATTTGCGTATAAAAACCGGAAATCCTCACTTTCACTTTTTCACCGCGATGGTAGTAATTGATATCCCCGGACAACACTTCCGATGAGTTCAGGTCATTCACAGCCTCGTTGCGCGTGCGGACTGAGACAAAAGCATCTTTAAAATAAGGCGCTTGAGTGTAATAGGTTCCGTTGGCCGTTAGTACATTGCGTCCGGTCAGGAAATATTCTCCGCCCAGTTTAACCCCAAAATCCAGGAAGTCTAACACTTCCGATTTGCCATAGGAATTTTCAGGAAACAATCCTTTTTGACGGTTGCCATTCCGGTACATAGATGTATTGGTAACGGATCCGCCTAAGTAAACAGAACCTTTCGCAAAACTTTTGGATAGGTTGAGCCAATAATTTGCCTTGTTCAACACGGCATCGTAATCGTGACCGATCCTGTCATCCTCTCTTTTGATATTGGAAGGGTCGAGCAAGTTATTACTCGCTTTGTCCTCATCTACAAAATCGCGTTCCGCAAAATTGTCAATGTCTACATAGAAGTCCCCTCCCAATAAGTCGTCCACCGTATTGTAATTATTGCCTTTGTAATATTCGTACTGAATACCGGTGGTAAGTTTGAGCGATGAACTAATATCCCATAGAAGTGTTGGGTTCACATCCAGGTTTTGAATATCGTTTTGGCGTTTCTCAATAATATAGTGTGACCGGGCTCCTGTAATTGTATTGTCACCATCGGCTACTGTAGTGAGACTGGCGTAATTGATTTGATAGAAGTTATCCCAGTTTAATTGACCATAACCTGAGGAAGACCAAAGGTCTGTCATGGCAGCACCCGTACCGTCCATATCCTGAGCATACTGGTAGGAAGGCAAATAACGGTAGTAATCCGGGCGAGGATCCGAAGCATCGTACCAGTTTAAGGCCGTTTTGGCCTCTTTGCCGAAACTGTATCCTATAGCCGTTTTCAGTTTGAGTTTATCATTGAAGGCAAATTCATCATTTAAGATGAATTGGGGCAATACGCTGCTTTTGATACGGCTATTGCGTTTTTCACCATCCTGATACCCCCAATAAGCGTTGTAAAGATTATCCCCTTTCAATTGATAAATTTCCTGTACGGTTCCTGCTTGTTGCCCGCGTTGGTAGGGAGCAATGAGCGCGGTAAATTGTAAAGAGTGCCGGTTGGAAAACTGTTTCTCAATTCCCAAAAATCCCGCCCAGGCATCATACGAGGTACCCTCTACATAGCCTTCCTGTGCCCATCTGCGCGAACCGGAAGCGGTAATGGCCCAGCCATTTTTCATTAAACCGCTGGAGTAGGTCATCATGATCCGGTTGCTATAACTGGAGTTGCTCCACGAATAGCTGGCTTTTACCCCCGGTCTTTGTTGGGAAGGCTTGGTAATGATATTGGTAGATCCTCCTATTTTGCTAAAAGAAAAATCTACCGGAGCAATATTATAAGTAACTTCTTTATTCCGGGTTACATCATTTAATCCCCCCCAAATGGACCAGGAGGCATAGCCTTTTTCAGGATGGGCCATATTGATTCCATCCATATACACATTGGAATGATTGGATTGGTATCCCCTTTGGCGAAACCAATAAGGTCCCCAGGAATACCCAGCAAGGGAGCTATAGGCATCACCGGAAGAGAACAAAAGACCGGGGGTGGATTGAGCCCCTCCTTCGTCTGCAACATCCAGCTCACTGAGGGATAAAACAATGGTTCCCGCATCTTCCCGCACTGGTTTTAAATGCACCAACATGTTTTGGGTCAGGGGAAGAACGATGGTTTCGTACTGTTCTTTCGAAATCTGAACCTTGCTGTTTTCAGTCACCAGGCCGGCAGGAATTTCGAAATACCCATCGGGGCCGGTTTGGTAACTTACTCCATTTACCCTTAGCTGTACGTCTTCTATGGGCTGGTCTGATCCCGCAGCCAGGACCCGCCCTCGAATGATTCCTTCTTGTTGTTGTGCCACAGAAGTACCGTAAATACTAAGAAGTACTATTAATGCAGTAAAAATGCTTTTCATGATGTAAATAAAATGAATACAATTACGATTAAACTTTATCTATCAATAAGGGAGATTTATTCTTATCATAACCTGCTACTCCATGTGCTGTGATGCATTGTCGCGAGGGTGAATGCCTTTCATTTTTAATTCTTTTCATTTCTCCTTCTTGAGTTTCCAAATCTCCGGGAGAAAAAACTTCTTTCCCGGGCCCACCCTGTGTATTAGGCCGGGAAGGTTGTCTACTGTTTGTCGAAAAGTTTACGGTTGCAATACCCAATGTTTCATCTTTGAAAGAAGCAGGCTGTTTCTAATACCGGTTACCGGAAAATGATATTACAGGTCTGCTTTCTTCTTAATCAAATAAATAACAACCGGAAAATGATCGGAATATCCCCCGGCATAGGCTCCTCCCGCATAGGTACGAAACGGATAGCCTTTATAGCGCCCGTTGGGGTTCTTTAATTCTTCAAAATTGCAGATATCACTTTTATAAAAAAGCAAACCTTCTTTGTTGTTTACCAATTCTTTGCTGATAATGATCTGGTCAAATAAATTCCAGTTATCCCGGTAAGCGAGGGTGCCCAGGCCATTTTTGTACATCTTGTACATGGGGTTGTACAAGTAATCTTCTTCGCTTAAGGCCTCTTTACTTCCTTTGGCTCCTAAAGCACGGACAAGGCTTTTATCTACCGGGTCATCGTTAAAATCGCCCATGGTCACAATATGTAAAGCGGGGTTCAATGCTCTGAGGGAATCAATGATAGAGCGTTGAAGCGTTCCTGCCGCTTCCCGGTAGCGGGACTTGGCGGCCCGTGATGGCCAGTGATTTACCAAAAAGGCAATCTTTTCATCGGCCAACTCCCCTTCTACCAATAATTGGTTCCGGGTGGCAAAACCCTCATAAGCTTTTTCTATCCATAATTCGCGGGCAGATACCTTGCTAAGCGTGAAAAGGTCAGTCCGGTATACCAGCCCTACATTTATTCCCCGTTTGTCCGGTGACGCTACCAAGGCGATCGCATAATTGTATTGATTCAGGGGAGGGTGTGTAATGAGATCCTTCAAACACTGTTGGTTTTCTACTTCTGCCACGCCAAATATCACCGGAGCTTGCCGGGCTTTTTCCGCTCCGACTTTCCCAATAGTCTTAGCCATTCTTGCCAGTTTTTCCCGGTAGCGTTTTTCCGTCCATTTGTAAGAACCTTCCGGCAAGAAATCATCGTCTTTTTTTTCGGGATTGTCTACCGTATCAAACAGGTTTTCTAAATTATAGAAAGCAATATTGTAAATATCATAAGAGGCTTCTTGTGCTTTGGTTTCTACGGAAAATGCAAAAAACAGACACAAGAGGAATGCATAGTATTTATTGATCATAAGCATGTTAAACTAAATGTCAGTAATAGAGTGTATTTATTGAGTTAAGTAGTTGAAAGCTTTGTTAATCAATATTTTTCCACACACGGAGAAAAAAAGTAAAAGAAATATAATTGTACTTTCTCTTGTTAAGAGCTGCAAATTAATGTAAGAATAGCGCAATTCTAACAATAATAAATAAGAAAAGTAAATAATTCATAGATTGTTCATGCTAAATTTCACCCCGAAAAGGTGGTAGTACGCTTGGCACATCACACTTCCACTATTACCAATGTATCAAGCATTATTTAACTTTTGGTTAATTAATATAGGTGTTTGAATGACTTTAAGAAACTCGTATCTTTTTGTAAATCAATCTATAATCCTTAAAATATTCCTGTTTTTTTCTTGCTTCCCCGGGAATTGCCTCCAAAGAAAAGTTTAGTATATATAAACTTTTCCCTATCTTTGTACTATGAGTTCAAGTACATCAAGCAATTCATTTATACATTTTTAAAATATACCTGAAAATTCATGTCCATTAAACTGGTAGTATTTGATATGGCGGGCACTACGGTGAAAGATAAGAGTAACGTAGGCGCTGCATTTAAAAGGGCTTTGGAAAGCTTTGGCTATGATGCCATTACCGATGCGGAAGTACAAGAGGTAATGGGTTATGAAAAACCCTTGGCGATTAAACGCTTATTGGAAAAGCATGAGCCGGAAACGGCCAAGATCACAGAGGAATTGATTGCTGGCATCCACCAAAAGTTTGTGGATGGAATGATCCGGTACTATGAAACCAACCCGGAGATCGGTTCGACGCCTAATGCCGAAGCAGTACTGAAAGGCTTGCGGGAACAGGGGATTAAGGTGGGGATTAACACCGGTTTTTCCCGGGACATTGCCGAAGCAATTGTCAAACGGCTTCAATGGAGGGAAAAAGGAGTATTTGACTGCCTGGTAGCCAGTGATGAAGTGCCTCAAGGCCGGCCTTATCCGGATATGATTCAAAAGCTGATGCTAGAAACCGGAGTGGAAGACATTGAGGAAGTAGCCAAGGTGGGTGATACGGAAGTAGATGTAAACGAAGGCAAAAATGCGGGCTGTAAGTACATTGTCGGCGTAACTACGGGGGCTTATTCCCGGGAAGAGTTGGCGGTATATGGTCCTACGCATATCATTGATAACTTGTCGGAGTTAAGCGCAATTTTAGCGGACAATTAGAACATGTTTCTTTTGACTCCTTATTTTTAGTTGAGAAGTGGTTTACACGTATAGTTTTTGACCGAAGATGGAATCAACATCGGCTCATCAAGAGAATAGCCAAAGCTATTGTTGAAAAAAGTAACACAAAGGAGGCGCGTTTGAAACATTTTTTAGCGAAAAGAAAAAGTTTAATTCACTTCTGAGTTAAGAAACTAAATACTCGAAAGGTAGTAAGGCATTTTGCCTGCTACCTTTCATTTTTTTGAGGCGTCTTTGCATTTTGTCCAAGCAAATTCCCTTTATTCGATTGGCTTCTATCCCGGTTCTTTAAGTGGTTAGGTGGAATCGTTGTTTTCATTGAGTTATATTTTTCTGTCTCTTTCTTTCACAAATCATTTTCTCGCTCAAAAGTCCCCTCCCCCCTCTCGGCTTTTTGGGATTTAGCTGGGGAAGCAGCAAAATTGTTTCTTATAACTATTAGGTTATCGGAACTTATAGAAAAAATGCGTATCTTTACTTCAAGCAAAAAAATCAACGCCATGGAACCAAAATTCAATCATAAAATCGCCCAGTTACTGGATAAAGAGCAATCGGAAAATACCCGGAAAGCCTATCGTTCGGATTTTGAACATTTCCAGCATTTCTGTGAGGGCCAACAAGAATCTTCGTTACCTGCTTCGGTAAAAACCGTGATGGCGTATTTGAGTCACTGTGCAGAGCAATTCAAACCTTCCGTAATCAAACGCAGAATGGCAGCCATCAAAAACTACCATCAGGCACATACGCAGACTTCTCCCACGGATGACCTACGCGTCAAACGTCTGTTCTATGCCATCAAACGGGACAAAGGCACGGCACAAGCCTCTGTCAAGCCTATATTGAAAAAAGATATCTGGGAAGCCATAGACACACTGGATGAAAATACCTTAAAAGGTCTACGGGACAAATGCCTTTTATTGATTGGTTTTATCGGAGCTTTCAGAAGAAGCGAATTAGTCGATCTCGATTACGAAGATTTGTATTTTGATGAAAAGGGCTTGACCATTCATTTGCACAAAAGCCAACCGGACGCACTGCAAGAAGGGGACTTCAAAGCCATTCCTTTTAATAAGGAACAAGAAAAATACTGTCCGGTCAAAGCCATGCAAACCTGGTTGGCGGCTAGTGGTATCCGGCAAGGGGCCTTGTTCAGAGGCGTCAATAAAGGAGGCCACTTGAACACCAAACGCATTTCGGACAAGGCCGTGTATTTGGTTGTAAAACAACTCTTGGGAAAGAAATTTTCAGCCCATTCGCTCCGGGCCGGTTTTATCGTACAAGCCAAAATCAACGGAGCCGAAGCTCATGAAATCCAACGGCAAACCCGGCACCGTTCCCTATTTATGATCGAACAATACACCAAAGTACAATCCGCCTGGGAAGACAACGCAGCGTTGAAGATATAGGGACTGTTCCCTCAGCTGCTTTAGGATATAAAACAAATACTAATGGACATTTTAAAGGGAACACCCAATGCTGTCAGCTTAAAGTGTTAAGTCAATCCCTATATTTACAGGATAGATAGGTACCGTTCATCACTAAAACGGGAACCACGGTATTAAGCTGTTTTTCTTGTTCATGTTATATTGCTACCCAGCAATAAATACTCTACTCATCAGTATAACACCTAAGAAGCCCAAAACTCAGGTTAACAATCATTCAAAAACGTAATCTGTTAATTATTGACATTGTTTAAATACATGTTCAAAACTCACCTTCCTTTTCTCCACAATGACATCTACTTTGACCTGCCATATCCCATCTGGTTGTTTTTTTCCAATTAAACTTCCTTTAGAAATATGAAAGTCCGAACTATCAGGAAAATCCATTCCTGCCCCACCTAAAGTATAATACAAACAATTAGTTTTTAATATCTCTTTATCCTTAATTTCAAAACTTTCAATCCCATCCTTAACTTCAAAAAGGAATGTTTCTGTATTTGTTTCAGAACCGTATTCAATTTTGTTATTGAATTCAAATACAATATTCTCTCCGTCTACTACTCGATAAACATCTACAATAGTGTCAGAAAGTCTAGCATCATTAAAAGATGTAATAATCATTTTATTAGCATACCAACAACTGCCAGTACAAGAACCAGTAATACGTTTTTTTGGCATTTGGCTCAAAAACACTATACAGGTTAAATACATTGCAACCTTCATAGTTTGATTTCTTTTATCGTTTTTTCACTAATCTTGCTTGTATAGTTGGCCTTCCTGTAAAACGTGTAAACGTTTTTACTGTTTCTCTAGATGGTAGCTATACTGATGAATCAACTCTCTAATAAACATAAATACTTTTTACTCTAAATGTTTATTTGAAAAACGTAACGCCCAAGTGCATAAGCAATGGTACAATTGCCAATACTCTATTTAGTCTTGGTAGCAATGACAGCATTGTTTGATAGTTCAATGTAAGATAATTTTGTAGAAAATGGATTACTTCATCAAAAATAGCCCAACCTGGTCCCTGTCCCAAAGACTATTTTTGAAAGGTTTTCTTCAAGTAAGAGTGGAGCTTATCTGTTCTTTATATTTTTCCAATTCATTTTTTTTCAAAATAAATTTTCATTATCAATTTATTTTTCCAATCTTTGGCCCCACGAAACAAGATCACTGAATGAAAGCAAGAGTTCAACATATGGCATTTTTTGGTTTTTACTTTTTTTACTTTTACTTTAAAGTATGAGTGAGGCCTTGCTGTATTTGACTTTTTAAAATATACCTTGGGGCCTCAAATTGAGGCCCTTTTTTATGGACTAATTTCAACTTAAAACAAAACTCAATCATTAAGAAATATGCAAAGCAATAGCGTTTATACCTTCTTCTTCTTTTTTTACTTCTTTTATTTTAGAATGAAGCAGGGGACTCTATTGTAATTTTTGTTGAACGGCAAATTAGAAAGGGTCCCCAAAAGGGACTCTTTTTTTATGTCCGATGCGCAGTATCCAGTAAAAATTAAAGTTCAAATCTATTAAACTATCTAAAATGAATTCCAAAAAACGAATCGCCATCCAAGGCTACGAAGGCAGTTTTCACCAAATCGCGGCAAGGGCCTATTTCCAACAGCCGATCGAAACTCTGCCTTGCCCCACCTTTCCTGAGTTGGCAGCCTTGAGCGGTGACCCGCAACGCAGCGAAGGAGGCATCATGGCGATCGAAAATTCCATTGCCGGGAGCATCTTGCCAAACTACAGCTTGCTACAGGATTCGGAATTAACGATCACCGGGGAAGTTTACTTGCGCATCCGGCAAAATTTGATGGCTTTACCAGGGCAATCAATTGAAGCGCTCAAAGAAGTGTACTCCCATCCTATGGCGATTTTACAATGTCAACAGTTTTTCAAACAATATCCCCATATCAAGTTAATCGAAAGTGAAGATACGGCCCTGAGTGCTCAAAGAGTCAGAGAGCAAAGCCTCAAAGGAGTCGGGGCCATCGCCAGCAGTCTGGCTGCCGAATTATTCGAATTGGAAATACTGGAGGAAAGCATCGAAACCGTCAAAAACAACTACACACGCTTCCTGATTCTCTCTCACCCTCCTGTCCGGGAAGTTGCTCCGGAACATAACAAAATGTCTCTCTACTTTAAAATCCTTCACCAACCTGGTACTCTGGCCAAAGCATTGAATGCCTTGGCAAACGTAGAAGTCAATATTTCAAAATTACAGTCTTTTCCGGTGCCCGGCAGTGAGTGGCAATATTACTTCCATACGGATATCGAATTTGAAACTTTGTCCCAATACCAACAAGTGCTGGAAACGCTCAAACCTCTGACAGAAGAATTGAAAGTATTCGGGACTTATCAAAAAGGCAAAACCATAAGAGATTAAAGTCAAAAGTGTATTCAGAAATAATCAAGTATAAAAAAACAGTTCAAATCTTCTAAACATTAAAAAACAAGACAATGAAAGATCGTATGACCATCGAGCCGATACAAAACTGGTTTCCTGAAATTGAAAGACCTTTGATCATTAGTGGGCCTTGTAGTGCAGAAACGGAAGAACAACTGATAAGCACTTGCCAGCAACTGGCAGCCACCGGGGAAGTAGATGTACTCCGTGCAGGTATTTGGAAGCCCCGCACCCGGCCGAATAACTTTGAAGGGGTGGGTTCTATCGGATTGAAATGGTTGCAAAAGGCCAAAGAATTAACCGGCTTGCGCACTGCGGTAGAAGTCGCCAATATCAAGCACGTATACGAAGCCTTGAAACACGGTGTGGACATCCTCTGGATTGGAGCACGCACAACCGTTAACCCGTTCTCCGTACAAGAAATTGCCGATGCCCTGCAAGGAGTAGATGCGACCGTATTGGTAAAAAACCCCATCAATGCCGATTTGGAACTGTGGATTGGGGCTATCGAACGCATTCATAAAGCAGGTGTCCGGAAAATCGGTGCCATCCACCGGGGCTTTTCCAAATACGGGGAAAGCAAATTCCGCAATGCTCCGCAATGGCAGATCCCCATCGAGTTGAAAAGACGCTTACCTGAAATCGCCATGATTTGTGATCCCAGTCATATTTGCGGCAACCGTGAAATGTTAGCTGAAATTTCACAAGAGGCGATGGACCTGAATTTCGATGGATTGATGATTGAGTCTCACCGCACTCCGGACCAAGCCTTGAGCGATGCTAAGCAACAAGTGACTCCTGATCGCTTAGCCGAAATTACCAAAGGTTTGGTCTTGAGAAAAGACAAAGCGGAAAGCAACGGTTCGCCCAGTCCTATAGACTTGATGCGATCACAAATCGATCAATTTGACAGTGAAATTTTAACGCTGCTTTCCAGCCGGATGGAGGTTGCAAAAAACATTGGTAAATACAAAAAGGAAAACAATGTTACCATTTTACAACCGGAACGTTGGAATCAGATCCTACAATCCTCTATCGAGAAGGGACAGAACAAAGGTTTGAGTGAGGAGTTTATTGAAAAGTATTTAAAAGCGGTACATCAGGAGTCTATCAACCATCAGAATGTGGTAATGAATATAGAATAAAGTTGAAGGAATGGAGATTGATGGATAAAAGGATTACCCTTTCATCATCTTGAGCTTTTCCCCAAGTACCGGAGGATGACATCCGGAACTTGGGGGTGTTTTTTCATCCCGTTTGAATATAAAAGATCAGGCATATAGGGTCAATCCAATTTTTTTGCATATTGTAAAAAATCATCTTTATGTTTGGTAAACAAACCATTCAGTGTCGTGACCCACACTTTATCATTAAAATAACTTACAGAAGTAATGGTATTGCGTTCCATACCCGGATTGTTTAGCAAGATGAATTCTCCCGAAGCTAAATCAAATTTAAAAAATTCACCATTAACATTATAATAACACAATTCTCCATCCACCACAAAAAAACCTATCGATTTCTCCACCTTTTCCTTCACTAACTCCCAGTGATCACCTTCTAATGAAGACTTATACACAGTTTTATTACTAGTAAAAGCATACAGCTCTTGGTTCAATTCAATAATTTGTTTTACTGTACCAAATCCATCCGGAAACTCCAGATCGGTTTCAGTCATATTCCCATGGCTATCCACTTTTAAAAGCGGATAGTGATCAAGTGAAATAAAAAAGTTAGGACCAATGGCTTCAATGAAATTTATAAAATTAGAATTATATACATCTATAGGACTTACAAGTTTCACATCCGTCTCAAGGTCAATACATGATTCTCCACTTACCGTTTTCTCAGTATAGGTAAAATTCATAAAACACAAAGTAGTTTTACCATTATCTTGAACCACCATAAGAAAGTCACCGTTTTCATTAAATGCTCCGATAGGTCCTTTTGGAAAAGGAAACACCACCCTTGAGTTAATGTTAAAATCCTCTGGAGCTAATTCATGGAGAGAGATTGCTTTAACAAGTCCATAATTTCCATCACAAGGAGGGTAATACGGTGAGTATAAATACATCTGGTATTGATCTAACTCACTAATATACATCGCAAGCCTTTTATGAATTGCGGGTTTGGGGTAAATATTATGTAAAAAATTCACATGTACCTTATTCTTAATTCGGTGATCAGAGCCAATCACATTCACCTCTCTGGCACTGGCAATGGTGAGCTCATCCTCCACTACTTTACTGTTTAGTAAAATTTTATTCATTTTACTAAACTTTATTGGTTCTTCCCATCCTGGGGTGACTTCTTCTAAAACTTCCTTTTCTTCTTCACAACCAAATATTATTAGGGGAATTAAAAAGAAATACAAAATATGTTTCATAGCTAATTAAAATAGTTATTTAAGTTAGAAGGCACAATGATAATCTCTTAATAAGAAAAATAATCCTTTTTGGTTATTTTATCTATTTGGCATGAAGCATATTTATTTTACAGCACTTTAGCAATCATCCTTTTTCCAAAAATAATTATTGATAACCGAGAGAAAGCTCATTCAAAAAAACATGAGCTTATTTCCAACAATCTATTACACAACGTAAATAGTTTACGGTATACCTATGTATACTTGCATAAAGTCATTCAACCAAATCTTACTTGATTACTAATTATGTCTGATACGATTACCTACCAATATACCCAACCTTCGGCTTTGAAGAAAAGGGCTGGAAAAGACGAACTCTTTTTAGCGCAATACAGCGAAACAGAAAAAAAGAACGCTCCTTGTTTTTTTTGGGGCCGGCTCACCAATCCTTATATTACAGCCCGTTGTTTACTTGCTTTATCCAAGGTAGTCCAATCCAGTTTTAACCTCTCACCTTTTCAACTGGCCATGTTAAAGGACCCTATCGTAACCGCCGGTAATGACACGCTGCGTTTCGAAGGGTTTTCTCATTGTGCCGGGGTATATGCCCGGGTAGATGTGTTGCCCGATGGCCATGACGGTGAGTTTTTAGAGAATGGAACTACCAATGTAGACTTTAACCCGGGAATGCTTTCGGCATTAAGCAGCATTCAAAAGAAAGAAGAAGTGCTTTTGTCTGTAGGACAAAAAGAGGTAGGGCTACACAAAGAAGGTCAAAAAGTAACCGAACGAAAAGTCCCATTACCCACCAAATGGATCAAAGGATTGACTACGGTGCAATTGTACTTATCCGCTACCGAAAACGTCACCCGTTTTAACAAGCTACAGGCCATGCAATTGTTTCGTACATTGCCCAAAAGCAAAGTCAAAACGGACTATTACTTGGTAACGCGAGGCGCCCGGACGACCTTTTCCCCTGCCAAAAGTGCCAATGCTATTTGTATTGGAGGTGTTCACCGTTTACGATTACTGGAACCTCTTTTACCCTTGGCCGATGAACTACAAGTTTTTGCCCATCCGGACATGCAATCTACTACCTGGCAATTGTATTTTGGAGAGGTACGTTTCAGCCTGACACTTTCAAGAGATGCCTGGAGAGGCTTTTCGGGAGAAGGTGCCGCATTGGAGGCATTGATTGAGGAGGTACCGGATTCCTGGATTCAATTGTTTGACAACTATAGTTATGCCAACCAAGCCTTTCATCCTACACTCTTCGCACTGGATGAAGGGGTTAACTTTCAGGAGGTTCAAACTCTTACTGCCCGTCTCTCCGCCATGGGATTGCTTGGATTTGACCTGGATGAAAATCAATTTTTCTATCGTAGGCTACCTTATAAATTAAGCAGGATTCAAAGTTTGAATCCCCGCCTGAAAAACGCAGAAAAACTGGTAGAAACGGGAAAAGTTGCCCTCGTCAGCCATGATTCGACAAAGACAGAAGCCCGTGTGGAAGGTAGCGGAGTACATCATACTGTTGTGCTGGAGGGAGAAAAACAACGGTGCACCTGTACCTGGTTTAGCAAATACCAGGGAGAGCGGGGGGTTTGCAAACATATCTTGGCCGTAAAAATGAAAATACAGGAAAAGGCCTAAATTTACTTTACGGCTCTATGGGCATTGACCGGTTGGTAGCGATCAAAGTATCAATACGGCTAAACCCTTGCTCCGATCGGTAAATGCAATCACGGCCCGGTTGGTATTTTGTGTATTAGCCAATGTGTATCCGGCCACAAAACTGGTGGCTTTGTAAAAAATAAAATATTGTATGTCATACATTTGCCTACTAAATTGATTGAAATTATTACAAATTTTGAAACAAAAATCAACCCTGATTTTTTACTACTCACATCGGTAAAAACCGAACAAGCAACCAACAACCCGTATTTTTTAAAAACAGAAAAGTAATTCTACAACACCTCTCCAGTATGTAAAGAAATGAAGCGATATGTTTATGAATAAATTTTACACATAATCGTAACCGTTACGGTTTTCCAAACAAAGTACTACCTTTGCCTCCAAATTTATTTCGCACCATTATTAAAAAAACTAAAATCAATGTTAGATCGGTTATTTTTACGAAAGCTGAACAAACAAGGTAAAATCATGTACTTTGTTTTACAGTTAGTCTTCGATGCAATTTATCTATTCGTTTTATTTGGAGTATTGGATTATGAGTTAGGAAGCTCAGGTTCAAGCACACGGGATGATACCTACTTTACCATGATTGCAGGTATACTTGTTTTTGCCATTGTCTCAGGAATTATCTGTTTGCAGTTTTGGCGACTTGAAGAAGCGCCCCCCACTCAGGAGAATAAAGCTGAAAGTAACATTTCTCAAGAATAAAATATAAGTAGTGATATTTTCCCCTCAAGTTTTTAGGGAAATATTGCTTCAAAAAGTGCAGCTCTTCTTAACACAGCCTTCAAGAATTCCAATTGTTGAAGGCTGGCTTTTTCTATAGAAGAGCTCAATACAGTTGGCTTCACAAAGTCATTTCATAATACCGGTGTTGTGCTAATTTACCTCTCCCTTCCTTTTGAAAACCAGCATCTTACAGAATACTTCCCAGTTAACTTTATTTTTGTTGATAACTGGGAAGCTTTTGATTAAGACAAAAAACAGGTCACTAGTTTTTTATACGGCCTCCCTCATCCGTTAGTAAGAAACTTCTTTATTTTTACCTGTTACTAGGCAATTGTATTTAGAAAAATATTTTATACATTTACCTATAAACCATTATTTCAACCATCTATAAATACAATTGCATTATGAGCTTAATTGCTAAAATGTATGTTGAGGATAAGGAAATTAACATTCTTGACTTCAAATTCCGCTTTACCCGTCCGGTAGACGAGCACGGCAAACCGATGGGTAAACCCAACGGGACAACCTTTGACATCACCTTTGAAACCACTTCCGATCAAAGCTTTTTTGCCTGGTCGGTGGGCATGGACATGGTGAAAAAAGTAAAAATTGTCGTCTCCCCGGTGACGCAAGACAGCAAAAGCCGGGTGTTTGAGCTGTACGATGTACACTGTATCTTTTTCAAAAACCACTTCAATGGAGTTAACGGGGAACCGATGATGACCCAAATCAAGCTCTCCCCGGCCATCCTCTACGATGGAGGATATAAAATCCTGGAGCACTACTGGAAGGAAACCGACCTGAGCGCTCAGGATACCCCGGTAACGACCATTGCCCCGGAGAAGGAGTTGAAAGTGGTCGCAATGTACTACGAAGACCTGGAAGGAAATCGCTTGGAAAAGCGCTACCATGGCAAAGTCTTTCTGGTACTGGAAACCAAAAACGGGATGGGCAAAAGCCTGGATATTCACCTGGACGACCCTTATCATAGTTTCATCTACCAGGGCCAAAAACTGGAAGACGATCTGTTAAAAGCCGTTTCCATAGCAGGTGATATCACCAAAACGGAACTGGAAATCCTCCCTGAATTTAACCTCTAATCCTTAACTAATTTTTCATATGTTTAAAGTATCCGAAACCGGTAACCCGGGTAATTATATCCTGGTCAAACCGCTGGAAATTGCAGACCCTCCGTTTGTGGTATCGTTTTTCCGCTCAAAAGACCATGCCAACGGCAAGTATGGTGACCGTGATAATTTCTATAGAGGCACCTTTGGCTTTGACCGCTTTGATAATAAAGTGATCGCGGAAGGCCTGGTAGAACATTATCCCCCTTTGGAAGGGATAGAAACAGACCGTAAAACCGTTGAAAACAGCCGGGCTTATTTTTGTCCGTACCTATCCCTCTGGCCTCCCCAAGTAGACGGCAATCAAGACAGTGCCAAAAGCAAAGTGAGTATTTTTGTCCGCTTGGAAAAAAGCAGCCACTACAATAGCGATCCGGATAAGATAAGGGTGAAATTTCGCAGTGCGGATGCCAAGTGTGTAACGGTCAATGGAAAGGCTGAAGATATCATAGAACTGGACTTAAAAGCGGGCAAAGAGGAACATCCCAGTATAGAAATAGAATGCCATCAAGCCTTTGACAAGGAATTGGCCATAGATGCCATCACCTATCAAAAAGGGAGTGATGAACATGTGGTAGGCAAGTTATTGCTTTATCCCAACAAAGTCCGTTACAAGACCCTGATCCAACCCGTACGCCTGGTGTTTGGCCCAACCGAAAGTAAGACGATTGGCAGTGAAAACCACCGGCCACTCTTTCAAAACCTGGTCAAGGACTTTAATGAAATCTCTTTCAACCAGGCATATATTCATGCGGAGCTGGCCCCTCAAACCAAGGTGGTTACCTTGTCAATGAGTCAGTTTAAAAACGATTTTGGTTGTGTTTACCGCCACCATAACGATGGGAAAGATTATCTCAAAGAAGGGGAAACATACTCAGGGCTGTACAATGAATTGGTGGAAACTCGCTATGCCGCTCTGGCATCTCAAAAGAAGGCACAGCTAAACAGAGTTGAGATCGGGGAGGAACTAGTCCGAAAAATGCAGGTAATGGTAAATACTTTTTATGCTCATTTTAAGGAGTATAAAGTAACCAAAAATCCTCTTCGGATCAAAAAGGAGAAAGAGGCCAAAATAGTAGAAACAACATGGAACCAACCCGAAGTGCAAACGGCCTATCAGGATTTTGCAGTTACAAGGAAATTGTATGGAGAGCTTCCGGAGGAGGATGCCTCAGCGATGGATAAGAAACATAAGATTCATCTCTTTTTTACAGACGATATTTATGGGCACTACAAACGGGTGAAGTTATCAAATGGGAAATTTACAGATGGGAAAGCGGTTGCCTATTCCGTTCCAATGACGGGTGTTGTACATATTTTCGAAGCAACTTTCCAAAAGCAAAAAGTAACCCCTACCATCTTACACGAAATGGGACATAGTTTGGGCCTTGATCATACCTTCTCTAAAGCCTTGGGAGAGTACGAGTACAAAGATCCCAACAAAGACTATAAAGATGATTTAGAGAAAAAATTAAAGGAATTAAGAAATGAGAAAGATGATTTAGAATCTAACCTAAAGGATTTTATACAATATAAAAAGCTGATTGAAAAAGAAAAAGTCACTCAAAGTGAATTATTGGATTTACTTGGTATTGAAAAACTTTATTATTCTGTGCTTGAATTATTGAGAAATAGTTTAACTACAGGTCGTCTCGAATTGGATGGTTTGAGTCCGGTTGAAGGGTTTGTTCGTCATGTACAAAATGCGATAAAAGCAGAACATGATAACTGGGTAGATATCCGGCCCGAAAGGTTAACCAAAGAGCAGACGCAAACGAGAGTTGAAGAATTAGAAACGGAGATTGCATACCTGGAATTACGACTGAAAACAGCTGGGAAAGCGGAAAGTTTGTCCAAAAAACAAGATCAGTCGGCCACCCTTGAAAATTATATGGATTATGATTACAGAGCAGTGGATGGCAAAGTTGTACCTGAGGTTGAAAGGAAACTGTTTTATAAATGGCAGTGGGATAAGGTTCGCAAAATAGGTAGTGAAGAAGGCTATTTCAAAGAACAAAACTAGACAAAGGATGAAAAAGCTTGGAATATTATTGTGTTTAGCCCTGTGTATAAGTGCGTGTCACAGAAGAATACAGACCTTTTACGCCTACGAAGACGAACATAGTTATTGTACCTTGGAAACTAGAATGAAAAAAGATGATACCTTTAGGTCTGTAATTTACCGGGCGATGTCCAAAACACACTACGATACCGTACAAGCCCCTGTGACGGGGGGATTGGAACCACAACCGCTTTCGGGACACCCTCGAAAAAATAACCTCTATCTATATATAATGACTGGAGAGGGGGCATTTGATGATCGAATTGGAATTAGTGATGTTGTTTACGGGTTTTATTATATCAAACGGGAAAGAGGACTTAAATTTGATTTTTGTTTCCCAGGACCTCCTGGTGAGAAAGAAAATAAAATGCGTGTAAGGTATAAGAAAGTCACTAATGACAGTTTGATAATAAGTAGACCATCTGAATTAGAAAATTATTGTTTTTCCCACCTAGGTATTGATTGGTTCCCACCCTATATGAAACGGGTAAAAGAGATTGATTACGATAAATTCCGGCTCCCACAAGTCAAGAACAAGCATTTGAAGAACCCGACTAAAGCTCTATTAACAGATGAAGATTTTGAAAAAATAGAGAATACTGAAAGGAGTCAAAAACAATAAATCGTATAAAATGATTTTAAAGGCCGGGTTTGTAGCGTGATGGCTGTAAACCCGGCTTTTGCTTATTCCTCTAGGAATTAAAAAGAAAATGAAAAAACTTGGAATATTATTGTGTTTAGCCCTGTGTATAAGTGCGTGTCACAGAAGAATACAGACCTTTTACGCCTACGAAGACGAACATAGTTATTGTACCTTGGAAATCAATATGAAAAAGAACGGACACTATAGGTATCTGACTTACCGGGGGATGTCCAAAACACATTACGATACCGTACAAGCTCCTGTAACAGGAGTATTGGAACCGCTTTCGGAACATCCTCGGAAAAATAACCTTTTTATATATGTAAAGGGAAAAGAAGTCGCAACTGAGAACTATACAGGGTTTGATAATGTAATTCATGGGTTTTATTATATGAAACGGAAAAGAGGGTTTAAATTTGACTTATGTTTTCCTCTTCCAGTAGATAATAAAAGAGGCCTTGGTGAAAGATATGTATTATATGAGCGAGTAACCCATGATAGCCTGGCAATGATAGTTAATGAATTAATGGAACAACAATGTTTTCAATACTTGGGAATCGACTGGTTTCCTCCCTACTTGAAACGGGTAAAAGAGATTGATTACGATAAATTCCAGCTTCCACAAGTCAAGAACAAGCATTTGAAGAACCCGACTAAAGCTTTATTAACAGATGAAGATTTTGAAAAAATAGAGAATACTGAAAGGAGTCAAAAACAATAAATCGTATAAAATGATTTTAAAGGCCGGGTTTGTAGCGTGATGGCTGTAAACCCGGCTTTTGCTTATTCCTCTAGGAATTAAAAAGAAAATGAAAAAGCTTGGAATATTATTGTGTTTAGCCCTGTGTATAAGTGCGTGTCACAGAAGAATACAAACCTTTTACGCCTACGAAGACGAACATAGTTATTGTACCTTGGAAATCAATATGAAAAAGAAAGGGCACTATAGGTATCTGACTTACCGGGGGATGTCCAAAACACATTACGATACCGTACAAGCCCCTGTGACAGGAGTATTGGAGCCGCTTTCGGAACATCCTCGAAAAAATAACCTTTTTATATATGTAAAGGGAAAAGAAGTCGCAATTGAGAACTATACAGGGTTTGATAATGCAATTCATGAGTTTTATTATATGAAACGGAAAAGGGGAGGTAAATTTGACTTATGTTTTCCCTATCAAGTAGGAGGTAAAATGGACCGTGATATTAATTATGTATTATATAAACGAATTAGCAATGATAGTTTGATATTGCTATCTAATAAATTAATGGAACAACATTGTTTTCAATACTTGGGAATCGACTGGTTTCCTCCCTACTTGAAACGGGTAGAGGAGATTGAATACGATAAATTCCGGCTCCCTCAAGTAGAGGAAAAGCATTTGAAAGACCCGACTAAGGCCCTCCTTATATACGAAGATGTAGAATACTGAAAGGGGCAAAAAACAATAAATCGTATAAAGTGATTTTGGAAAGCCGGGTTTGTAGCGTGATGGCTGTAAACCCGGCTTTTGCTTATTCCTCTAGGAATTAAAAAGAAAATGAAAAAGCTTGGAATATTATTATGTTTAGCCCTGTGTATAAGTGCGTGTCACAGAAGAATACAGACCTTTTACGCCTACGAAGACGAACATAGTTACTGTACCTTGGAAATCAATATGAAAAAGAAAGGGCACTATAGGTATCTGACTTACCGGGGGATGTCCAAAACACATTACGATACCGTACAAGCCCCTGTAATAGGAGTATTGGAACCGCTTTCGGAACATCTTCGGAAAAATAACCTTTTTATAATGATAAGAAGCAGAGAAATTGCTACTGATAGTTATATAAGGATTGACGATGGTATGTATTATTTTGATTTTATCAAACGTAAAACGGGTATGTTCGGGATAATGCTAAAAGGAGCCACATGGTAGTATTATTGCCTTGAGCGTGTTTTTTGGACAATTTTGCCAATTACCGCCCTGCTCACATTTTGAGCAATTTTCTTTTTAATCTGGTTAATACTCAAATCCGTTTCAGCGGCTAACTTTTGTACTTTTTTAATAATATGTTCAGGGGTCTTAGGCCTGCCAATAGGTTTTCCTCTTGCT
>NZ_JBDKWZ010000028.1:0-47548 GCF_039710355.1 Rapidithrix thailandica
CCACCAGGTAGCTTAGCAAAGTCATACGAGCTTTATTTCCTTTTAATTCTTCCTGTAAAATTTCCACTAATGTTTTATCTTTATACTGGCTTGCCATCTTTATTATTTTTAGGTGTGGTAACTTAAAAAATAACATATTGATGGCTTGCCTTTATTTTTTTGTCATGTACTTAGAAGCTATTCAATAAAAATACCCCTCAAAGAAAGCTTAATAGTTCTATGAGGGATAATTGTATATCATCCCAAGATTGGGAAACTCAATTTAGATTTTTATTTAGACGGATCACTGGGGACTTTTAGCACAAAATAACTCATTGCCAATGTATCTGTGGAATCAATCATCTGTGCTGGAAAAGAAACAACTTTAACTTTGCATCTAATAATTTTCCTCATCATCTTTTTTATACAAATATCTTCCGAGACCAAATCATCAAAATCATATATTAGTTTAGCTGTAACTTCATCTTCACTTATTCTGATAAAAGCAAGTTTCACAACAATTACAGTACTATTTTTATCCAAACCTAATTTGTTTCTACATTTCCTATATGGAATTAAAAAATCAGGTTTTAATTCTACTGTGGAAAATAAATTATTATTATTTTCATCATATCCTACTTCAATTTCCCTGGTTTTTGTTTGAGCAAATACAGGCATACACAAAAAAGGAAGAAAAAGTATAAAAAGATAGAATATATTACTTTTCATCTGAAACAAGTTTATTATATGCTTTTGGTTCTACTTCTTGTTGTTCACCTCCATAAAAAGCATTACCTTTTGTTCCACTATTAAAACTATCTAAATATTTTATATAATTATCCCAATATTGACTGTCCTTATTTATAACCTTATCTTCTGAAAAATTTATTAAATTGAATAAACTATTTTCATCAGCACTTGGCATTACCAAATCCATCATATACACAGGAGTAGGAATGAGTTCTATTTCTAAACTATTCAATAATACCATATCAAATACTTTAGCTTCTGATTCAATTGTTGGCGTCTTTCTTGCTTCTGTTCCATTCTTTTTTTCTTCTAATGTTATATTATATGTCATAAACTGAAATTGGTGAAATAATTCTTCACCTATTGCCATCGCTCGTTTTCCAAAACCTTCTTCATAATTATCTATAGTTTTATATACAATAAGTCCCCCATTTTCATCTGGTGCTCTCGCCATTGCCGCTCCTTGTCCTTGAGATACACTCTCAACAGCTTCTGTATTTATCGCTATATTAACTGTATAATCTACACTTTGATCTAACTCATTATATAATTTCTCAAAAACCTTTGATTTAGCTTTATAAGCATCTATCACTTTTAATAATGCTTTAAATTGTTCATTATTTAAATCTACAGTACCTGTTATATTACCTTTATTATCAACAATAACAAATTTAATAATTTCTCCATCAGGGCCTATAGCGATTATAGGCATATTTCCCACAAAATTATATGGGCTTAAAGTTGGATATCTTTTTTCAAGAGGGTCAGTACTTAACCACCTCCCAATCCTACTATCATAAATTCTGGCTCCAAAATCATAGTGCGTAAAACCATCTCCATCTTTGTTAAAGCTATTATCCTTTTCCTTCCCGTTGAACCCATAACGGTAGCTCTCATCCGAGTAGTTCCGCCCGGCCATTTGCTTGCCGAAGGGCGGACGGCTAGTTGGAAATAATCGGAAGCACTTAACACTTCGGAGGCCCGGCTGTTGTCTTTGTATTTCACCCGGTCGGTGATCGTGGCTAAAACGTTGGACTAGGCGTCTGCCCCAAGGTGGTTGCTCAGTTCGTACTGGCGGAGGCCCAGGGTCAGCTCTCCGGCTTGGGGTTGGCTGGCTGTCGGCTGTCCTTCCGGTTGGATCAGGCGTTTGAACAACCCTACCCGGCTGCTGCCGTAGACCGGTTGCCCGAGATTTCATCCGAGGCATCATAGCGGTATTCGGTAAAATACTCCCCCTTCACCACCTTGGCTACTTTGCCGTACACCGTCCAGTTGATTGGGGTTATGCCTCCTTTGGTGCCTTGGGGCAAGTTGCCGATTTCAACTCTTCAAGGTTTAGAGAACCAAGCCTGTGTTAAAACTAAAAAGCACTTCATTAAGAAACCTTGAAGAGTTTTTACATTCATACTGCCGATGACCCAGGGTCAGCTCTCCGGCCTGGGGTTGGTTGGCTGCCGACTGTCCTTCTGGTTGGATAGAGCGTCTAAATAGCCCTACCCGACTGCTGCCATAGACCGGTTACTCGCTCACCTGCCGGTCTTTGTAGATCGCCAGCACATTGCCCGAGCTTTCACCCGAGACATCCCATACATAGTGGGTCATCTTATACACCTTGCCCCCGACCGCCTTGATGGTACTGTCCTTATGCTGCTACTTTCTTTTGACAAAAATAACAGTCTTCTTTTGCGAGTATCATTGGCAGACAGCCCTGTTGGATTTTAGAGCAGGACTGGTGTAGACACACCTTTTAAAAACAAACCAACAGTGACTGCCTCTGGCCGCAAGGCGAGCCTAACTACAGACAGCTATGGCTGCGAGGGGAGGATATGCTGGAAAGGAAAGGGTCCCATGGCTGGCATGAACGAAAGGGGTGGCAAAACAAGCCAGGTAACAGTTTTTGTTGTTGGCCTTTGCCCTAGCCGTTTTGGTAAAAAACTGGCACCTAGTAAAGCAGGGATGGTATTGAACGGCCCTGTAGTGAATACATTGTTTCCTTGATCAGGGGTTGGAGGCTGACTCCAACCAACCCCAAAAATTTTAAAAAATGGATTGAAAATCTTATGATAACCTTCGACATGGCAAATGCCGAACTGCGGGTACAGAAAGTTATTCTGCACCCAGTGGGCGATAATCACCTAAAAAGTCCTTAAAATTTTTAAAAAATAATTCCATTGCATCTTTTTCGCTATTAGCATATAGATTAATAATTTTATCCCATGACATTACAGCATTTTGATTATACTTCTGTATAATAAAAGTTTGGAAATCATTCATTAAAATATATCCCTCACTTTGAAACCCTTCTTTAAATAACCATCCATCTAAAAAGGCTTTTAGGGTGAATACTGAAAAACACGAAAGGTACATTCCTGGTTTTTCTTGTATTTTGAAAACTAAATCGATTAAGATATTCATCTAGAATTTTTTAATTGTTTCAACTATATATTCTGGGGCTAAAGAAAATTTATCATTTATCCAGTCTTGATAATCTACCCCGGTTTTATGAATATTATCATATACTTTCCCATTAACTAAAACCCCTCTATGTAACCCAGATGGAGCAATCCCTCCGTCTCTCATGGTCATTGGGCAAAATCGCTATGTATTGGTGTTGAAATTTTTCGCCCATTAGCTGTAGTATGATATTGAATTATTTCACCACTTATCCCATGTTTTTTGAATTCTTTGGCAAGTGCATCAGAACATTCAATGTATTTTGAAGTAATTTGAAATGCAATCTCGTCAACACTTTTCTTAGCATTACCTGGATCAACTATAGACTTAACAAATCTTTTTTGAAGTTTTTCGGGTACTCCTTTTCTCACTGCGTATTCCAGCATTTCATTCCCTGTCCTTGTTAAACCCCACTGGACGCCTTTTCGAACGGCCTTGCCAAGCCCGAACGATGCGGCCAATTCTATGGCTTCGTATTCAATATTAACAGGTACTATACTCCCGTTTGGATACCACTGCCCATCGTATTCATGATAACCCCGTTTCTTCATATAAACTTTATAAGCAGGGCTATTCCTCCATCGCTCATATGCTATCCTATAGGCCTCTTGTTGTTCAAGTTCAGGAGCTACTTTTAATGCATATTCTATGTTCTCTGTATGTTGAGTATAGGGAACATGGTCACTTCCATGTGTATAGCCAAAATCTACACTGAATTTGCCTATGGTAGATTTCCTTTCAGCTCCCTCCAGGTCTATTCCATCAATTACGCGATTTTCAGCAAAGGCATAAGTACTATTCCATGGATAATCCGGGGCCAACGGATCCACCGACAAAAACTTCCCAATCTCCGGGTTGTACAAGCGGAAACCGTAATCCTGGATCAGGTGCTGGTTGCCGAAGTCCTTGTCGTTTTCCTTTCCGTTAAAGCCGTAACGGCAGTTCTCATCCGAGTAGTTCCGACCGGCCATTTGTTTGCCGAAGGGCGGACGGCCAGTCGAAATAGTCCGAGGCACTCAGGACTTCGGAGGCCCGGCGGTTGTCCTTGTATTTCACCCGGTCGGTGATAGTCGCCATTACATTACCCAAGCTTTCACCCAAGCTTTCACCCGAGGTTCATCCGAAGCATCCCGTACATAGTGGGTCATTTTGGTGGTAGTGCCTACTTTCACCCCCTGGGCCACTTTGCCTAAACTAAAAAATTTCACTACCAAAGGAGCCCCTCACAACGAACTTTAAACAGACTCTAATTGCTTTGCAACTTTAGTGATGTTTGCAACATTTTGATACATTTTTTACTATAAAATAAAAAACTAATCATTATACTAATGTTGTAAACTATTAGGATGATACAACCAAACCACAATTTAGACTTTAATTCTAAAGGAACAGCACTATGAATCCATATAAATAAAAAAACGGCTACTGAAAATAAATTTGCAAAAAAATGTGTCATTTTTTCAAAAAAAGACATTTGACTTTTAAGCGAAAGGTGAATACTTGACTTTTTTTCATCTAATGAAAGTAAAATCAATGGTCTAAATGGTGTCCACGTTGATTCAAATAATAAAAAGTCAGGAATCAATGTTATAGAGTTATTTTTGACTTTTAACTTAAAAGGCAACAATGTTAGAGTATTTAATATATACTCTTTGGAACTCAAAGTAATAAAGCCATATTTCATGTTTATCATCAACTACCATTAGTTACAGATTCAACTTTATCAGAAATGTTTATTAATGCTTTGTACATGATATCTATCAATTCGAGACTGTAAATTAAACTCTGTCTAAGATAATTTTTATTAATTAACTTAGATAGATAATGAGACAAGAAGAATTAGAACAACTACAAATCAAAGCCCTGGAGCAGTTTAAGTCAGGCAAGTCACTGTTTGGCAAGGATGGAGCATTTGCACCTATGCTCAAGCAGTTTTTAGAAGCCGCCCTGGAGTCAGAGATGGAAGAGTACCTCGATGAGCAGGAACGCTCCGGAGGCAATAAACGCAATGGTAAGGGCAAGAAGACCATCAAAAGCTCCACAGGCACTTTTGAGATTGAAACGCCTCAAGACCGTCAGAGCAATTTTGAGCCTCAGATTATCAAGAAGCGCGAGACTGTCTTAGCAGACAACCTTCAAGACAAAATAATAGGGCTTTATGGCTTAGGGATGAGTTTACGCGATATCAGTGCCCATATCAAAGAGATGTACGATACCGACATCTCCCACACGGTACTCAGCCAGATCACCGACCGGATCATTCCAGAGGTCAAAGCCTGGCAAAACCGCCCTTTAGAGCCTGTATATTGCATTGTTTGGTTAGATGCGATGCACTATAAGGTTCGCTGTGAAGGCAAAGTTGAACACAAAGCCCTTTCCAACATTTTGGGCATCAATACTGCGGGCATGAAGGAAGTATTGGGCATGTATGTCTCAGAAAGCGAAGGGGCCAACTTCTGGCTGCAAGTACTTACAGATCTACACAACAGAGGCCTGAAGGACATCCTGATTGCCTGTACCGACAACCTGAAGGGCTTTAGCCAGGCCATACAAAGTGTTTACACCAAGGCCGAGGTGCAGAGCTGCATAGTCCACCAGGTCCGCAACTCGCTCAAGTATGTGGCCAGCAAAGATCAAAAGGAGTTTATGCGTGATCTAAAGGAAGTCTATCGAGCCGACACCAAGGATTTAGCAGAAATGGAATTGGACAGCCTGGCTAGCAAGTGGCAGGGTAAGTACCCCATTGTGATCCAGTCCTGGCAAAATAACTGGGAAAAGCTCACCACCTATTTTCAATACACAGCCCCGATCAGAAAGCTTATTTATACCACCAATGCAGTAGAGGGTTATCATCGACAGATCAGGAAAGTGACTAAGACCAAAGGTGCCTTTACCTCGGACATAGCCTTGCAAAAGCTTGTATACCTTGCAACAAAAAATATTGAAAAGAAGTGGACATCACCTCTGCAAAATTGGAGCTTGACCGTACAACAACTGGCTATTAAATTTGGGAATAGGCTGCCCCTCGATTTGGCACACAGCCCTGGTCAGGGGCTAGCCCCTGACCAGAACTGAAACAACCAGACAGAGTTTAGTTTACACTACCAATCATTGTACATTTATTATTTAGTAGCTTTTCTTTGTTCTCTACCTGCTTCTTTCAAAGCTTCCATTGATCGGTTACTACAAAAGAATAACAGTTAACTTGGTCAAAGTCGGTTTGTTTCAACCGGTACCTGATTATTCAGTATTGTAACTTGTTTATCCTTTTTGGTGAGTCTTTACAGTTGGCAACTCTAATGCAACCAACAGCAACACTTAAATGAATAGAGATACCCAGCTCTACAACCATATCAATGATTTTTCTACTTATTGGTTTTTAAATCAATCTATACATTGTTAAGAAATACACACACTCAATATGTGGATGCCCCTACTCTATTTTCGAAAATTTCACATTTTGTTTAACAAAGTACTTACTCAATTTTTCCAAAAATAAAACCAAATGATACTTACTTTGAGCAGTTTCCGGAACATCTTCAGAGCGATGGAAATATTTTTCTCTACCGCTTTTTGGCTCACTTGAAGGTGAGCGGCAATTTCCTTATAGCTCATTTTGCATTCTCTACTCAATAGAAAGGTAAGCCTTGCCTTATAAGGTAATTGCTTCTGAATAGCCCGAAAACGCCATTTAAGTTCTTTTTCTGCCAAATCTTTTTCTATGTCCGGAGGAACGTCCAGTACGATATAATCCAGATTGTCCGGAAGTTTGCGACTTTTCAAATAGTTAACCGAACGGTTATAGATAGCCCGTTGCAGGTAAGCGATGACCGGTTTCCGGATTTGTAATGTATGCCGTTTCGTCCAGACTGTGATCCACAATTCTTGCACTACATCCTGTGCAGCATCCTCATCCTGAATGAAATGGCTTGCCTTCTCTAATAACAAAGTATGGTACTGTTGGTAAAGAAGTGTCATGGCCTTTTCGTCATCCCTGGCGAGAAGACGTAAGACCAACTCATCATTGTCTGTGTTCATTTGTTTGTTTGTTTTTGTTAGGAAATAGGCAATAGTTTGCCTGGCTCTTTCTTTACGATGTTAAGAGCAGATGATACTTCCCCTAAATAATGCATTTTCACCTCCCTTTACCAAATAGGTTATTTCGTAGTATAATGCAGCGGGACGGCCATTTATATGACCATCCTTCATCTTATTTTGAGAGATGAAAAGCCCTTGTGAGAAAATAAAATAGATAAAGTTAGTAGGGCAAACAGCTATTTTGGTGTATTTGACAGGGGTACTATCAATTTTGGAATTCTATATTTTATTACGTAAATATAGGTAATAAAAAAGCAAAACCTATCAATCTGGTATAAAACAAACTTCTTAGAATCAAAGATATAGCACTAAAAGCCACCACCATTAGAAGCATTGGTTGATTTGATCGCTATTATCATCCAATGCAATACCTATAGAAAAATTACAAGGCTTCTTTGTTATCAAACAAAGTTGTCTGTCTATTGTAAATCGGATCACTCCACCTTTTTAACAAACTGCTTTTACCATGATACTTGACATTAATGAACTATTCCAACTGGCCAAAACAGACTTACACCCTCACCCCTTGTCTCATTTGGATAAGGCACAACTTGACGTTTGGTTAAAAGTTGTAGAAAAAGAAATCCGGAAAATCAAACAATCGTTGGAGCCCCTTCCCAAAGAAAAAAAACTCAAAAAAAGCATCAGGGGCTTAGTCCAGACAATGGATCTATTGATCAGTTACGACCGGGAACCTTCCTTACAACCTTTCTATCATGCGCTTCTAAAAATGCTGGATCAACTCTTAACAGCTCTTAGAAGCGATCCTTCTTCCACTCTGGATGAGAAAGCTCCGGAATTACACCGGAAAACCCTTATTCATGCTTCTCAAGAGATATTACAAAGTTTTAATCAACCTGATATTCCAATACAACATTTACTTACACAACCATTTCGGGAATTACCACTTAAAAGTGTCTATAGTTTTCAACAAATGGATTACTTAAGAAGCCTCCTCCCCCACCTACTCACTAACCTTCTTGAAAACAATGAAGATCAACTGCTTCAAAGCGTTATCCAGTACAACCTGAATTCCCTGGGAGTCTATCAATATTTTTCTGATAAATTTTCAACTGAATTAGAGGCCTTGGAAACCACTCAGGGCAAATTGGGTTATCTTGCTTATCATTACAAAACCCTTTCTCAACTTCCTGTCCTCCCGGAGATGGAATACAAAAAGAAAAACCCTCCTTTAAAAGAATGGATTTGCCACTGGCTAGCAGTAGAAATCAGTTACCGGTTATTTTCACAATCAACAGTCCCTCATCACTCAAGCAAACTTCAAGTTGGTTTGTCCGTCCCACAACTAGCCTACTTGTTCAAACTTTTCATGAAATCCGGAATTATTTCTACAGAAAATACCATGGAAACCTTGCGTACAGTCATCAACACTTTCTCTACCCAAAAGACCAAGGTTATTTCCCTGGAAAGCCTCAGAAGAAAATTTTATGACAGCGATGAAGGGGCAAAAAACCAAGTCAAAGCCCTGCTACAACAATTGCTCAAAATCGCTCAACAACAAGAGGAACCCTGATAGCCTGGAAAGGGTCCCTAACAGTCCCGGGACCGAACCTACTTAGCGCTATTCAAAAAGAAGGATATACCACTGAAATAGGTACACAACCATTGGATTTTATCCGATAGTAATAAATGATGCGATTAAAAATATTTTTCAAGGTTTTTACTACTGACAATCAATAACTTACCTCAGTCACAGGACCCCTTTATGACTGGTTTGGAACGATAAAAAATATTTCCTTTGAAACCACATCAAACCTCAACAAATACTACTATGGCGACACAAATTATAACCACCGATGACTTACTCGAGTTTAAATTGGAACTCTTCCGGGAATTAAAAAACCTCTTAGAAGAAACCTCTTACCATAAGCGTAAAAAATGGTTAAAATCAGGCGAAGTCCGGGAGCTATTGGGTATTTCCCCGGGCACCTTACAAAACATGCGGGTCAATGGTTCCTTACCCTATACCAAGATCGGAGGGGTGATCTTTTACGATTATCAGGACATCTGTAAGATGCTTGAAGAAAACCGGATAACCCGTCCTCAACAAGCTTCTTCATTCATATTTCACTCATCTTCTAACCGGTTCGGACAATGAATTTTATCCGGCATTTTAACGCTGTGGTGGAAAAATTGTCTGCCGATGAACGCTTGCACAACACCCATGTTAGTTTATATTTCGCCTTGTTTGCTCTCTGGAACCGGCACCGTTTTCAAAACCCGCTTTCCGTGAACCGTTCCGAACTGATGACGTTGAGTAAAATCGGTTCGAAAAACACCTATCACAAATGCATGAAAGCCCTGGATGCATACGGTTACCTCCACTATCAACCCTCCCGGTCAGCTTTGAAGGGAAGCCGGGTGTATATGCAGGAATTTACCAACACCCTGAAACAAACACAGGAAGAAACAGGGTACAAAAACGGGACAAGCACCAAGTACAAAAGTGGGACAGGCCTTGGGCAAGTCTGTCCCACTACCGGGACAAGTAGTGGGCAAGTGTTGGGACCTTATATAAACAAGAAAAACAATACAAACGTTAAACATTCTTTAAAAGAAAATTTACTTGTCTCAGAACTGGGACGGGTTTCCTCTTTCCGACCTCCCGGAGAAGAAGAGGTCACCGCTTTTTTTCTTGAACAAGGCCAGATGAAAAGGGAAGGATTGAAATTTTATCATTATTTTCAATCAGTGGGTTGGGTAGTAGGCAAAGCCAAACCCATGAAAGACTGGAAAGCTGCGGCACAACACTGGATACTTCAGGCTAAACAAACCGGCAGGCCTTCTTACCTGGAAGTAAACCTTGACAAAAACTACCATGAACCGCTTTGACCATTACCTGCCCCGTTTGGAGCAAAAAGGCAAAGAGCTTTTTGGAAAAGCCTTCAGGATTTATCCGGAAGACCGGAGACTGGTCTCCCACCTGTTGGCCTATTTTCTGAAAAGCAAAGTACCCCAGGGCCTGGACCTGCACAAAGGCATCCTGTTGACCGGCCCTATCGGCTGTGGAAAAACCTGCCTGATGAGCCTGTTGCGTTTTACCTTACCGGAAAAAGAGCGTTTTGTCCTGAAACCCACCCGTAGGATCGCCATGGAGTTTTCCTCCGGAGGCTTTCCGGTGATCGAAAAGTATTCCTACGGCTCTTTTCACTCCGGACCACCTGCACTTCAAGCCAAAGCCTACTGTTTTGACGACTTGGGTTTGGAGCCCCCGGTGCGGCATTTCGGCAATGAACTCAATATAATGGCCGAAGTGCTGCTGGGGCGGTACGAGCTGTTTGTCAACCAAGGTATGCTTACCCATGCCACCACTAATCTGAGCGCCCGGGAACTGGAAGCCTTCTACGGCAACCGTGTGCGAAGCAGGCTTCGGAGCATGATGAACCTGGTGAGCTTCGGACAAGAAGCTGTGGATAAACGGAAGTGAAGGGTTATCTTTAGGTTTCCAGGTCAACCGTTTAACGCTAGTAGCGGAAGAAAGTGACATTATTTTAAGACAGAAGTCCTTATCACTATTTCACAAACCGTTGAACGACTGCATCCTGCCCATTGGTAATTTGAAGAAAATACACACCTTTGGTCAACTGATGTACAGGAATCGTACTTTGCCTTCCGGTAAGGATACCTTCCCATGCTAATTTTCCATTGATATGATACACCTTTATGGAAGCCGGCAAAGCCTGTGCTTCTGTAATCCCAATATGTAAACTTTGTATAGCCGGATTGGGATATACTTTGGGGGCATTGGCAAACGTTGAAGTTCCAAGCTCATCGCTTCCCCTCTGATATAACACTTCGACCAAATTGGATTCCCAATTATATATCCCGGCCCGGTCCTGTACCACATTGCTTGGCAATTGCACTTGCACCCGCCCCCCGGTTTGAGGGGTAATCCATACCTGAAATCTCTGTCCACTGCCCTCCAACTGACCGGCCAGTCCGTTTTGTACAGTAAAATCAGTGGCTTCCAAGCCAAAGACAGGTTCGGAGAAATGGACATATACCAGAAAGGGGGCATGGGTGATTATTTTCTCTTCGGGTGGATAGAGTTGTATCATAGGCCGGGTTTTGTCCGCAACCACTACCAAGGAGCTGTCATAAACGATATTGCCGGTAACATCCCCTGCCCGGATGGGAATCCGGTAGGTACCTTCCTGCATGTTCCCATTGGCATCCAAAGGGGCTGAGACCAACTCGTATGTTCCATCTTCCAAACCAGTAAACAAGCTTGTTCTGTTCAGGTCTTTATCCAACCCAGAGAGATCGGCGGCCAAGACCAGTCCGGGTTCGTTCATGTCCACATTCAATACAAGTACTTCTCCGGGTTTGTAATAATCATCGCCCTGTTGCATCACCGACACAAATTCCGGAGGAACGGCATCGACCAGGATTTCCTTGTAAGCCACCAAAGAATGTCCACTTCCCGGATCCGGCAAGGTTAGCTTGACCGGCAAGCCGTTTTCAGATAAGAGGCTTGCATTATTTGTAATTTCCAAGGCATGTTCCGAATGATAGTCCAACCACTCGGCATAATCGCCCGCTTGTACGGTGTATTCAAAGGTAAGAACTTTCCCCCTACTCTCTTTGTACTCGGCATAACGTAGAGTCTCCCCGGTTTCCAAAAGGAGTCTGGGAGGACCCTCCGGATTTTGAAGTTTTACATTTTGGGTAAATATCAATTTAATGGGAATGGTCTTACCTGCCCTGTTGTAAGAATGTGCATCAGAGAGTGCATAGGAGACCTCAGCAGGCTTGGGTTTAAAAAAATAGGCAGCGCCACTGCCAATAAAATCACCATCTTTTGCTGGAGCTCCTACCAGCACGTTATCTCCGGACATCGCAATGGAATACCCAAAGGCATCCAAAACAAACTCCTCGGAGTCGGAGGGCAAATGATAACTTTGTCCCCTTGCTTTTTCCCAGCCCTCTTCGGGTTTTTGAAAATGGTAAAACGCACCTTCTCCATTAAACTCATCATACCTGGCCCCTGCCACCAGCTTTTCATCATCTAAGACTAAGGATATTCCTAATAACGTGCCCGACCCACTGGGATACAATGCTTTTGTACGAACACTCTCCCCCCATCCGGCTGCCGGCCTTTCATAAATATATATTGCCCCGCAACTTTCACATGTCGGATAATGGTGGTTATCTCCGTATAAACTCACCCCTGGAGCACCAATGGCAATAGTGGTTCCGGAAATAGCCACACTTACCCCAAAAACAGTCTCACCCGCATCCACATGAATCATTTTCTGTTCACTCCAATAAGGCCATTCTGCAAGATTCCTTTCAAAAATGTATACAATACTACTTAGAACATCAGATGGATTATCCCCCAAGAATCCTCTGGCACCTATCACCATTGTTTGATGTTCAATGGCCAAAGACGTTCCAAAAGCATCTTTGGTCCTTCCATTGCTGGCAGTCAATTTCACCGTTTCAGTCATATCCATCCAGCCCCCTTCAGGCATTTCATAAACATAAACCGCCCCTTGCCCGGATAGATATGCTTTGTCACCCACAATAATAGTTTCTTCTGAAATCGCCAAGGTTTCTCCGAATTCACTTTCTTCCGTGGGGTCGGAAGGATAAAGACGTACAGTCTCATGCATATCCATCCAGCCTTGCTCCGGTTTTTCAAAGAGATACACCAAACGCCCCTCTTTGTCAGAGCCCCCTGTAAGAATAATCCCTCCTTCTATGGCCACACTTGTGCCGAATGCTTGTGCCGAATCGGGTTCAGAAGGTGAAAGCTTGGCTTTCAAATGCCATGTTTTCTGAACAAACTCATACACATACAATTGGCGTTTGAAAGGATTTTTGTAATGACCGGGTGCCCCTACCACAGCGATATTTTGGTCCATGGCTACGGAGGTTCCAAACCTATCATATAGATTACTATAGTATACTTCATGGGGAGGAAGTAAAATTACTTCTGTAACGGCCTTCCTCCAATTATTGTCCTCTGCGGTATACATATATACTTTTTCCCCGGTTTTAGAGCGTTCGAAAATACCCACCATCACAGCTTCCCCATTGGTACTTACTCTCCGTCCAAACATTTCAGTGGGAGTACTATTGGAGGCTTTCAGCCGCTTGGTCTCGGTAGAAGTAGTCCAACCCGTAACGGGTTTGGAAAAAACATATACCTGACCTGCTTTGTTGTCCCTTCCTTGAACGCCAACAACTACAAGATCACTGGCCAATGCCAGGGTGCTTCCAAAACGATCATAGCGAATGCCATCCGAAGCGTAAAGCCGGGCAGTTTCGGTCATATCGGTCCAGCCGGACTCCGGTTCAGAAAAAAGGTAAATAATTCCCCTTGCCTCTCCGGCAATCACATCATAACTCGCACCGGCAAGGATAGTTTCACCCTCTATAGCCAAAGACACCCCGAAACTATTCGATGAGACTTCCGAAGGAGTTAGCACAGCCGTTTCAGTCATATCCCTCCAGCCTCCTTCAGGCATTTCATATACATACACAGTATTATTTTTTCCCGAAGCGATGGCAGTATTGTCATCAATAGCAACACTTCTACGAAAAAAACTTTGTGCAGAATTTCTCAAATAAGCCGTTGGAGTATCCGTACTGATCCAACCACTTTCGGGCTTTACATAAATTTCACAATGCTCTTCTGTTCCGGTCAGGAGCGTATTACCGGAGTTACTTAAATCAAACCCTCCGGAAAGTGGGATCCGGGCGGTTTCGGTCATGTCAGTCCAACCCTCATCGGGCCTGGTAAATATACAAACCATATCTCTTTTACTGATGGCAACCGTATTGCCGGAAATAGCCACATCATAGCCAAAATAGTCTCTGGCAGCATCGCCGGAAGCGGTTAACCGGGCCACCTTTTTCCAGGTGTCGTTGTTGTATTCAAAAATATAGGCAACACCTTTTTCATAACTTCCTCCACGATTATGTTTGGGGGCACCCACCACTGCTGTCGTTCCATCCACCGCAATGGCACTACCGAATTCCGTATCCACATTATAATTTTCATGGGGTTGAGGAAGTACCTTGGCGACTTCCTCCCAGTGTTGAGCGGTCACTGAATGGTAGAAATTGAAACAAAATACAAAGACAAAAAAATGCAAAAAATAAGCAGCTAACTTGTACATGGTATTTTGGTTTAGAAATATAAGGAAAATTGGTCGTAGCTGCGCATGTTTGAAGCAATATTAAAAATACCTTATAAACAGTATATTTTATAAACAATAAAGTTAATAAATTCAAATACACAAAGGATACCTATTTAGTATTCTTGTCTTTTGCAGCATCATAATTATTCCGTCATTATTGAATCTTACAATTCTTTCTAAACTGTATATAGTTGCCAAATCCCGGCAATTTCCACCTCTTCCCTCCTTTTCCGGTTTTCGGGCTTTGGATTTCCTGTTGTTGGGCTGTTCTTTTGAACAGGGCGAAAGCAAGAAGGGCTTTTGAAAAACAGGTATAAATACCTGATTTTCAAAAGCTTTTATTTTCAGCAGAGCTAAAAATGTCGACAAATCTTCAAAAAGGAGCCTTTGAGCCCTGTGAACCTCGAAAATGGATGACTAAAGACCGACAAATACGCATTGAAAGGGCGGTGTATACTCAGGCCCAACAGGAAGCCAAGACCTATCAACTCAGCCTAAAAGCCTATACCCAGGCGGCCCTACGGTTTTTCGCTTCCCGGAAACTGAACCCCATCGCTTACCGGCCGGGCATGGAATACGAACTGAGCCGGGACTTGAACAAAGCCGTAGACCGCCTCTTTGGCTTTTTAATCACCCAGGAGAAATCGGTACTCAAACCCCTGTTGACCGAGACAGTCCGAAGCCGTATCCTCTTGGAACTGACCATCGACAATTTGCACCGCGTATCGGAAGTCGATCCAAATACTTTGCAAAAATTGAAAAGGGAAAACGAGCAGTACATGCATACCGTGGCAGGGCAGGTGCTGGCTGCTTACTTTCCTGCCAAAAAATAAATACCATGCATTCCAAAATCATCGATCCGGCCCGGCATGGTAGCAAGGTTTACGACAACCGGAGTACGGCAGCCTTTGCCGTCACCTACCTGGGACACGAACAGGGAGACAAGCTACGCTTCTTCAACCAAGAAAGGGAAGCGGTGACAGCCGAAGAAGTTATTCAGGCTTTGGACCACAATATAAAAGGCTTGCGGAAAGAGGAAGAAAAATTCCACTGTCTTGTGCTCTCCCCCAGCCAGGAAGAACTCCGGCACATCGGCAATGAGGAAGCCAAACTCAAACAGTTCACGCAAGCCGTCATGGAAAACTACGCCCGGAACTTTCAACGCAAAAAGCTCACAGAAAAAGACCTGTTGTGGTTTGCCTGTATCCACCACGAACGGACCTATAGCCACCGGGAGCTTCAACAAATGCAAGCGGAGGAAAAAGAAGGTCTGCAACCGGGAGACAAAAAGCCTGGCTTGCAAACCCATATACACGTTTTAGTTAGCCGAAGGGACCGCTCCATGCGGCATACTCTCAACCCCCGGGGGCAGAAAAAGACCTTTCCCATCAAAACTTGGCAAATGGCCAACGGAAAGACTTTTCAACAGCTCTTTGACTACCACCGGGAAGTCACCGCATCCCGGCTTAAAGCCGGCCCTTCCTGGACGGAACCGGACCGGATCCGGCACGACAAGCGCATCGGGCAGAAAGTCGACCAACTCAACAACTGGCTACCTCTTCCTTTACAGCTCTCCCAAGAACGGATCCGGGAAATCGGTCGGCAGACGGAGTATTCCAAGAGCTTTTTCCTTAATCTCTACCGTTTGGAAAAAGGGGCACGGCAGGGCAAATTGCCCGAAAACCCCTACTGCTATTTGGAAAGCTCCCACAAAAAGGAACAAAGCCACTCTAAGGCCAGAAGCTTAAGCCTGGAAATGGCCGGGGTTCTCCGCAAGCTCTCTGCAGCCTTCCAAGGTAAGGACGGCTATACCGAAGACCTGACTCCCCGAAAGAAAAGAAATAAGGAAATAGACCCCTCCTATGAACTATGAAACCGCAAACACTCTCCTCCACAGATGCTACCCTGTTAGCAGTTGTGCTACTCTCCGGATTTTTACTATTGGACTACCTGTATTGGGCCTACCCGGATTACTTGATTTACCGGATTCACCACGAACGACTACTGGAAATACTGGAAACATTGATTCTAAGATGGGCAGTATGGGTCCGGGTGCTAACCTGGATGCTGATTCCTTTGTTGACGTACTCTCCCTCCCGGATTCAAAGAACAAAAGCCAAGCCTTTATCCTTGTTTACTTTGTTACCGATCTATATCCTTAGCGGATTATGCTGGATAAACCTTGAATGGTTGTTTCCCCAATGGGCCGGTTTCCTGTACCCGGCTTTACTGCTCACCGCGGTGATGAGTGGAAGTATACTGCCTTCGGTGATCCGGTTGTACTCCCGCCAAAGCAAACCCTTGCCCGGGGACCGGAAAAAAATCGACACCTCTTGGGGTTTTCATCTTCCCACCAAAAGGGGGTATATCAACCTGAGCAATCCTCAGCGGGGCATCCTGGTCATCGGGGCACCGGGTTCGGGCAAGTCTTACAGCGTGGTCACCCCGATTCTTCACCAGGCGGTGGCCAAGGGTTATACCGGATTGGTGTACGACTTTAAGTTTCCCAGCCTGGCCGAAGAACTTCATCAAGCCCTGTTTGCTCGTAAACAATACCATCCTTATTTTATTTTAAACTTTAAGGATGTGCGCTACAGTCACCGGGTCAATCCCCTGGCCCCTCAAAATCTGCCCACCATCGCCTATGCTGAGGAGTACAGTAAGGCCCTTTTGTATAACCTGTACCCCTCTTCCCAAAGACAGATGGGCTTTTTTGAACTTTCGGCCAGTGCGTGGCTGACGGCTATTATCTGGTATTACCGGCAGAAATATCCTCACTACTGCACCCTGCCTCATGTGATCAACACAGCCTTGTACGAGGATTTCCACCAAGTATTGGAAAAGCTGGAAGAAGAACCCCAAGCGGCTGATATGGCCCGAAGCATCACTACTGCCGTAAAAACGAAAGCGGACAAACAATTAGCCGGGGTGATCGCCTCCTTACAAGTCCTTTTAGCCCGGATCAACAGTCCGGAGATTGCCTGGGTGTTGACCGGGAAGGACTTTGATCTGGACTTAAACAGTCCCCAGGCTCCCAAATTGCTCTGCATCGGTTCCGACCCCACCTTAACCGAAGTCTTCAGCCCGGTGATTTCCTGTATCATCACCGTAGCCCTGAAACTCATGAATCAGCCCGGTAAATTACCCAGTATGGTACTGGTGGACGAAGCCAGCACTCTGTACTTGCCCAAGTTGGAAGTGGTGCCGGCTACAGGGCGAAGCAACCGGATCGCTACCATCCTGGCAGCTCAGGATTTTCATCAGTTGAGCGATGCCTATGGCCGGGAAAAGGCCCAGGTGCTGGTGGCCAACCTGAACAACCAGTTTTTCGGCAAAATCAACTCTCTGGAGACCGCTCGCTACGCCTCCGAACTCATTGGTAAGGAAGAGGTATTGGTGGAATCCCGTTCCGTAGGTCGAAATACAGGCAGCCGGCACCGACAGGAAAACGTTTCTTTTCACTTTCAGGAAAAGTCCCAGGTACGCCCCCAAGACCTGGCCCGGCTGAAAACCGGAGAGTTTATCGGCCAAACGGTAGAAACCCCAGAGCCTTTCTTCTGGGCAGACATCCAAGTAAAAGGCTATCAGCCACCCTGTCCAGTCCCACCCTTCCAGGAATTTGAAGGAGCCTTGGATCAAATCCTGCAAGCCAATTTCTTAAAGGTAAAACAGCAGGTGGAGGAAGTGATGAAAATGTAGACAGATTGATAGGAATGTCTTTGTTGCGACCAATCCCTTAAAAAGGACTACGTAATTTCACTTAAAGAAAATAACAAGCAAGTCAAGTATAAAACTAAATGTAACATTTATAAACTAAACAGACCATGAAAATACAATCCCTTTTTAATCTGCCAAAACTTTACTCTCACAAGGGTACGCTTGTCAGACTGATTCTTCATTTTGACAATACTGAAAACTTGTTAGTCGAGCCTTTAAAACATCAGGCTGGGGGACTGGTCTTAAACCCAGATAACATGGAAACCCTCAAGTTTCCCTACCCTCAAATAAGTTTGCTTACGGATAACGGGAAACCCTTGACTACCTTCCCTTTAAGTATCCTCACAAAGATTGAATCCTTTGTTATATATCCGGACGGTTCTACTTGGGAAGGGCGTATATTTGAAGGGTACGAACAACGTTTACATTTACTCCTTTGGTCATGGGAATTGGTCAAGCACATGGGGTTCTCCCAAGGGCTTGACTTCCAACTACCCTAGTGGAATATGCCTACTACGTTGGGAGTAACCGAAGGAAATCAAATACTTACAGCCTGTGATGCAAGCAGCCACCCTCCGGTAACATCCCGACAGCAACTTAAAGTAAAACAACCCACTTTCAAGTATTCCTAAATAGTATTTATGTTCTCCTCTCAACATTTAAACTGGAAAGCAAGAAGTCCGGAAACACTTATTTTCAGTTTTTTATCTCTAAATATATACATCATGAATTGGGAAGTCTATTCGGACAAATTGGTCACCTATGATCCCAGATCCCCGGATTTCATTACAGTCAACACTTTATTTACAAAGGGAGAGTGTGAGGTTATCAGGGGGCTTCATACAACACTACCCTTCAAAAAGAGTCAACTATCGTGGGGACTAAATAAAGATCAGAAGAGAGATACGGACTTGTATTGGATTCAATCAACAGAGGACTCACTATGGATATTTGAGCGTGTACTCAACGCAATCGCTCATATTAACCGGACACATTTCAATTACATTCTGGATGGGAGAATCAGTGCTTTCCAATTAGGCCGATATTCTCGCAATCAAGGTTACGATTGGCACCTGGACCTGGGGCCTAACCAGGCTTCCCGAAGAAAACTTTCTCTCAGTATAGAACTTAGTCCGGAATCAGATTACGAAGGCGGTGAATTGCAATTTTTCAGGAATGGAATCCAAGCTATACGGAGCCGTCAAAGCCTTGGTAACATGACTGTTTTTCCCAGTTGGATGTTACACCAAGTTACGAAAATCACGAGAGGAGAACGGTGGAGCTTGGTTAATTGGATAGAAGGCCCTCCTTTTAAATAGTTTATATAAATATGATTTGCCTATGTTCTATCATAAAATTTCCCAAGGGATATCAGGTTAGAGACAAAGAAATAGATCCACCTCTGTATTACTAATGGAATTAAATTCCAATCTTTATTAAGATATAAATTGTAATAGTTATGACTTAATCTGACAAGATTAGTAAATTAGTTTAACTGTTCCATAAGCCTGTTTGGTTGTATTCAGGCTTTGACTTTAATATTCCCTTATAGGGTAGAAAATATAATAATTAAAACAACCCTAAGCCCCCCTTCTCACAACCTTTCTTTTAAACGACTAACCAGCTATTGCTATTCAACACAATCAACTCAAGGCTTCCACTGAGGCACTTTCCGTATCCCTTCTCCCAACAAGCGATAGTAAAGACTGGAAATCACTTTGTTTTTTGCAGGATTCCGGTTTTTGATCACCGAACGGATCATCTGATCGGCTTGGGTTTTCAATTCCAGGCTTTGAAGCAGATAGGTTTTGCATTGTTGAAGCCCTTGAAGCCGTTCGGCTTCGGTCATGGAAAAGCGGGATTTTTTCCGCAAAGCAGCCTGTAGGCTTTCAGCCTTCTGCAACAGTTCTTCCGAAAGGGACTGATAACTCAAAGCCAGTTGTATTTTTTGCCGGTCTCCGGCTTCCTCTAAAGCAAAACCCATCAATGCCCGTTGTTTCTCCCGTTCTTTTCCCGGACGAAAAGGATGGCCGGAATCCATGCCTGTTACCCAAGCGTACAATTCCTTCACATGACCGTACCGGTTGCCATCTGCCTGGAGTAGTTGCCCTACCTGTCCCTGGTAAGGAACCGGCCCCAGGTAAGCGTCCAGATGGGTAGGCACTTGTCCGGATAAACGGGCAAAACTGCGCAAGTCGGCCCAATCCAGGTTCCGGACCGAAAACACCTTTTTCAAATCCTCCCGGACCTGCCATTGCAACTGGTATTTCTTTTCCAACTCCTCTTTGGAACGAATCAACACCTTCAATGTGGTTCTGAGTTTTTGCAGGTGTTGGGTATTTTTTACCAGGTCGGCCAAGGTATGGGAAAGACTTTTTTTGTTGTTTTTGTGCAGGATGGGGTCATAGACTTTGAATTGCGCCTGAACATTGGCACATAGACAAAGTGCCATAAAAGTGATGAGAAACAGCTTTTTCATTTTACTCCGAATTTATGTTGAGGGGTTTGGGTAATCCCCTTGTGCAACACATGGGTTTTAAAAATGTCTTCCACCTGCTTTTTTACCGGAAGGGCTTGTGTAGCCACGTCTCGCAACAGGTCTGCGGCCCGGCTTTTCAAGTCCATACTTTCCAACAAATAATCCTGACAAGTTTTAAGCAAGGACAGCCGTTCGGCTTCGGTCATAGAAAAGCGCCCTTTCGTCTTCAGGGCTGCCTGCAATTCTTCGGCACTTCGCTCCAACTCCCGGGCTAGCTTTTGGTACGACAGGGCAATCTGTAAACTTCTTTTATCGGAAAATTCTGCAAAGGCAAACTGATGCGCCACCACACTTTTTTGCTGCCGGTAGACTTGCTCATAATTTTTTGGTGGAGACGCTTCCGTAGAATAGCCCACCAACATCCGGTACAAATCCCGGGCATCTTCAGGACGGCTCCCTTGTTGTTCTAAAATCCGCTGCATCCCCTGGATACCGGGTACATGCACCCGGTAGGCTCCGGGGTCTGACCGGATCCCTATGGCTTTTTCCAAAAAAACTTTCAAATCTGCCCAACGCAAATGTTGGATGGAATATACTTTTTTCAAATCTTCCCGGATTTGGTATTGCAACGCAAAGGTCTTTTCCAACTCCTCTTTCGCTTTCCGGCTGACCTGAAGCGTTTTGCGAAGTTCTTCGAGTTGTTCGATATGCTTGAACAAGATTTTTTTCTGACTGATGGAAGTCGACAGGGTCGTAGCAAAATTGGCCGGATCAAAGACTACAAATTGGGCCCTGCTCTCCAAGACACAAAGACCCAGTAATACTAAAAATACTGTTTTCATGGTTTAATCAGGGTTTGTGGGAAATAGGTATACTTCATAGCCATCGGGCAAAAAAGCTTGAGGTACCCGACGGGCCCGGCTTTGACTGCGGAGCAAATCACTGCCCAAACGGGCTACACTCCCAAAAGGCACTTCGGAAAGGGCCTCGTCCAATAAATCTTCTCCACTGTCTTCCAGAGACTGCCTCAGAGGATTGTGGTTTTCCAGAAAAAGCCCCGGAGTGAAATCGTGATCATACACCTGGTAATCTACAGCCAGGGCCTGAATCCGGTGCACGGAAATCCGTATCCTGTCTCCTGCGGTTTGAGCCGTCCCGTAAAAAACCGTATTGCGGGGAAAAAACTGTCCCTGTATCCGGCAATCTTCATCCAGCCGTAGGGATACGGTGCTCTGTCCCTTCAGTTGTTGATCCCCATTTACCCGGATTTTGATAAACTTCTCTTGTGAAAGGCTGTCTTTTTCTTGTAAGGGGTTCAACTGCTTTAATGTGTAAAACCCTTCGTTGGCAACCTGCTTCTTTTGCTTGAGCTTTTTTCTCAAAGGTTGTTCTTTTTGTATATACTCCTGTTCGGGTTCTATCCTTTCAGGTAATTCCGGTTCCATTTGTTCAGCCACTAATGATTCCTTATGGAGAGGATAGGTTTTACCAAAGTCCATTGCCACCGGGGAACGGGGTTCCCAATAGCCCTGTTTTTCCGTATCTTCTTGTTGCTGAAAAACCTCAATCTGGGAAGGCAGTGTTTGGGTATGCAGTTCAACCTTCGGTTCCATATAAGGAACCGGAGTGTCTACTACCTTGCCTGTTATCCAATATTTATACCCATAGGTTCCTGCCAAAAGCAAAACACCTGACAAGAGTAAGCCGTAGCGTTTCAGCCAAGGAAGCATACGGTTCATGACAAGCGAAGGGCTTTACGAAGGCGTTTTCCCTGTAACTTCAGCGACAAGTTGCGATTGCCTTGCTGTTCCCGTAATGTAATCGACAAGTGCCCTTCATCTCCTACGGCAAATACCGGCAGGGCGATATAAAAGGCTTCGGAGCTGCCTGCCGGGACAAGTTCCGGAGACTGAATTTCTATAGGGACCGCTTGCCGGATACTGGACTTTTTCTTTTTAAACCAGCCCCGCCGGTGGAACTGAGCCCAGTAAAAAGCCAAATGGTCCGGCCGGTAATCCATTGAAGTCGTGTTGATCAGGGATAGCTTAAGATAAATCCCCCGTTTGCCAATCAGCACTTTGTCCACTTGCATGCTTATCCCGTCTTTTTTCCGTTTTTTATTCCTGAACATCTCAGGGAATGCATCCAATTTTTTTAATTCTATTTCCGGCAAGAATTTCTTTTCTTTCTTGGGTTTGGCCAATGGTTTCTTCCGGTAATCGTATAGAAACTTCCCCGGATGGGAACGGTATACCAACAAGGTCATGACAAAGCGATTACCCACTTGTACCAAAAGCGGGGAAGGCCGCCACAGCGGACGCTTGGCTTTGACAAAGACCACTGGGCCTTCCATCTTACAATGGTAATCTGCCCCCAAGCCAATGTCCACCAGATCTACCGGCTGGTCAAACACTAAATATAACGTGGCAGAGTCAGAGACGTAAAGGGTATCCATTTCTGTAGCCTGCACATACGACAGGGGCATCACCAAGAAAAAAGTATACAACAAAGGTTTCATGGCTGTTCGGTGTTTTGAGGTTCGTAAAGGATAAAATCGAAATCCCGGATCATTAAACCAAAGGGGTTGGCTGCCGTACGGTAAACTTTTTCCAGAGAAAAGCGGGCCCCAATGGGCAAGAGTTCTTGTTGCTCATCCACATGGACCCATTGCCGCGCAAAGACTTGCCCACGGAAAGGCCTGTTGCTTAAATCCACTTGTATGGAGTCCACAGTCAAGGTGGTATAAGACCGGTAGCGCACATAGTTTTCCGGCACTTCCCCTCGCAGGAAATCCTGATAGATCCTCCGGCCATTGTGGTCGTCAATCAGGTGCAATGCCGCCTCCATATGAGGCTGAAAAGTGCCGGCATCGTGGGCAAACATGAGTTGCATAAACGTTTTTATATGTTGCCGGGCTTCGTGGGGGCTTACCTTTCTGGGATCTTGCTCCAGTGCGGGAAATGTTCCGCTCTCCGAGATGACATATACCTTGGCCTCTTTATCCTGCCGGACCAACAGATACCCCATTAACCCGGACACAATAAAGCTACCCAGCAAGCTGGTAAAGGTCAAGGCCTTGAGTAAGCGAAATGAACGGTTGACATGGTGAACAGGTTCCTTCATTTTTTCAAGTTTTTTTCGTAGTATTTTTGGAATACAGGTATCGGGCTCCGGCACCCAACAACCCGGCACCGGCAGAAGCTATGCCTGCCATACGGGAAGGAAACTGGGAGGAAGCCACCGTTCCCATAAACAAGGAAGTCAAATAAGGCACCATCAGGTACAAGAGGGTGGTCGTTACACTAACAATGATAAAATTCAGTTGTGTAAATTCCTCCCCCGGATAAGCAGAGGTATATCCTTTGGCAAAGGTTTTGGCATACAATGCCACCATATTGTCCAGTACGATCAGGGTAATACTCCAACATTGCACCGACAAGTAGTTCTGGAACCAACGCAAAGCCAAACCTTCCAGAGCCGGTACCACACTCAAGGTCAAGGCCAATGGCCCCGTCACATACAGAAACCCTAAAAGGGATTGACGCAAGAGTTCCAGGATCCTTCTGAGCACCGAAACCACCCCGGTAGACAGAAAATTGCCTACCAGTTGATAGAAGTCCAGGCGAAAGACCCCTGCCACCGTATCAAGGTAGTCCTGTAAACTGTTGCCCGACACGTCTTTGCCGGTGCGTTCCTGAATCATCTGGTGAAGGGAGGCGTGAATGTTTTTGGTTTGAGGCAAAAGCCCGGCAAAACCTCCGATCCCTCCGGAAACCACGCCCATCAATTCTCCATAGAAAAAGACCGTAAACAAGATGACAAAGCCCCGGACCACCGGAAAATAGTTGACCCGCAAGCCCCTGTTTTGCGTCAACCCCCGGGCCAATGTCGCAATCAACGTCAGGGTAATCAAAGTAGGCAAAAGCCAGTAACATTGTGTCACGACCAATTCACCTAGCTGCAACATGGCCTGTATAAAAGCGGTATCGTGAGAAACATTATTCATTGGGCAATTGTTTTTTTAGGTTCCTCCTTATCTTCCAGGTATTGATGAACAGCATAATCCACCCTTCCGTAACGCTGGATAAGCTTTTGCAAATAATTGCGTTCATGGGGCTTGGAGGACAGTACCGCATCCAGTTCCGGAGCGGCTTCCAATACAAAGACTTTTGCCGATTCTCCCTGACGGATCAAGAGCTCCCGAAAACGCCCTTGGGCCCTAAGGGAGCGTACCTGTTCTTGTTGATGTCGGGTAAACCCCAGTACCTTACCCAGCTTCTCCAAACGGCTGGAATCGGTATGAAAGAGAATCAACTGTGTCTGTGCATTGTTGAGAATAGCCGCTCCGATGGCTGAATTTTCAATTTCCTCCAAGCCTTGGGTGATTATACACATACTACCTTTGTTTTTCCGGATGGTGCGGTACATGCTTTCTACCCAGTCGCCCAGGGCATCGGAAAGCATCGCCCAAGCCTCATCCATATATATGTATTTGACCTGATCGGGAAATTTGCGCAATTGATCCAGTGCCAAACCGGTCACGAGCAGTGAAACAATAGGATACAAGGTGGCATCCCCTTTGATCTTTTCCATGTCAAAACAGGTCAGGGGATAATCGGAAATATCCAACTCCCGTTGGGCATTAAGCACCTCTTTGTAAGAGCCGGTAGCAAACGGCTTTAACACCACCAACAACTGAGGAAGATTGAAAAATGCCATCTCCTGGCGGTATTCTTCACTTTCAGCCCGTTGTTGCCGGTCCTGAGTTTGCAACCAGGCATAAAAGCTACGCATCCCGGGAAAAGCTTGTTCTCCTGTTTTGTTTAAATACCCATAGTACTCCGGAATCAATCGGGTCAGGATGGCCCGCTCCGCCGGAGTCAGGGGATGGCCTACTTCCGGGCCCTTCCAGATCACCGAAAGTAACCCTACCAAGAAACCCACCTTTTCAGGAGGCAATTGCCAACGACCCTTGACTTTAGGCACCAAAAAGGGATTAAATGCCAAAGGGCTTTCCGTCTCATAGGTAAAGTAGGTATGGGGAAAGTCTTTGCCGTTCAAGGCCGTAAGCGTATTTTTATACGAGCCTCCGATGTCAATGATCAATTGGCGGGCTCCCCGTTCGAAACGCTGTACGATCAAATGGCCAATAGTATAGGACTTCCCCGAACCCGAAGGCCCCACCACCAGGGCATTCTGATTATTTAAACTGGTATTGAACAAATTCACCAGTACAGGCGCACAATGCCGGTCACAAAACAAATCCCCTTCCTTGTCGCTGCGATAAGAAGTGGTAAAATGCACATACCGGACCGCCCGGTCGGCTGTGGTCAAGAGCCAACGGTAATTTTGAAAACCGTTACCGGGCAGACAGGCAAAAAACAAGTTGGCCGTATCGTAAGATTCTACCAGGGCATGGGCACCCTGAATACTCCGGAAAGCGGCCAGGGTCTGTTCCAAAGCCCTCTTCCGGTGTTCCCCGAACAAAAGTACAGAGAGGTGAAAACTTACCAAGCGTTTGTTTTCCAACCGCACCTCCCCGGTAAAGGCATCTATTTCCTCCGACTTGATCCGGTTATCCTGTGTGGAAAGAAAATCCAAGGAGCGGTTGATCTTCTTGTCCATATCCAAGCGTTGAAGTTCTTTTTCGGTATCCTCGATCAACAGGGACTGGGTCAACACATGCTCCGTGTCCAATGTCCGCGTCAAGGGGGCTACCATAGAGGCGGAAATCCCAAAGCTGTTTTTTACACTGGCATGACTTTCCACTGCCTGACTTTTGAGAGAGACCATATTGACTTTTTTCTCTCCGATGATCAGGGCAGACAGATCGTTGTGGTATTCCCGATGCATTCTTTCCGGCTCCAAGGCAAATTCCAACTGGAAATATTGCCGGTATAAGGTTTCCAGTTCCCTATTGCCCAAACGGGTAAAGTGCAGGTCTTTATAACCCAGGGCCTGAACAAACTCTCCGGCCTGGGCTTCCGCCTGTTCCAAACGTTGCCGGATACCGGCAAAGGGATTGGACAGCAAGACTTTACGGGCGGTAAAAAAAGAACTAAAAGCATTGGGCTTGACCGAACGGTGAGTAGGAAAAGAGATAAACAAATAACTTTGTTGCAAAAGCAAAGGCCGGCCCTGGAAATAGCGGGCCGTTTTTTGAAAAAAATAGCCTTGTTGCGTTTCAGGACAATGCCTTTTCCGGTAATAACAATCGGTTTTTTGGATGAGGGCCCCTATAGGCAAGTTGTGCAATGCCTGCGTAAATAGCCTTGCCTGTTGCTCGTAATCTTGTTGCGACCAGGTTTCCTCCTCTACTGCTTCTACCCGGAAACCTACTGCTACCCGGCCATCTTTAAAAACTACCTTATCATCTTCCAGGCTGTACACCGGGTTGACAGAATCAAAATCAGCACTTTTCATGAGACTATTTTTTTAGCTTGTACCAGATGAAATGAGAGAAAGGAAAACAAAAAGCCCGGGTGTTGTTGTTTATTGGCTTTTTGAACGACCCACCCTACCAGGCTGATCAGCAGTAATATAGTCAGATAATACCCCCGTGGCACAGGGACAAACAGGTTGACCATCCCACCCAACAAGGTCAAGCCTACGACCAAACATCCCAGTAGTATCCAGTCGTTGACCGGAAGACCTAACACCCGGGATTTTTTCTCCAAAGACAAATACGTTTTCATCGCCCCTTCCCTCCTACCAGTTTGGCAATATCGTCTTCCACCAGTTGGAAACCGCCCCAAAGGCCACAAGCGATGATGAGTTGAAACAGCGCTCCGATGGCATCCGGCTCTCCCTTGATAAACTTGGTTACGGTACGCACCAGGCCGATGACCACCACGATGGCAAACACAGCATTGCCCAAAGTGCTCACCCAGGTGCCGATATTCTTCAAGGCCCCGGCAGAGCCTTGGGCTCGCACAGCTTGAGAAAGCAGTAAAAGGCACAAGGTAAACAGGTCTTTACGGGCAAATTTTTGGAAAAAGGTAGTTTTCATGGTTTTTCTATCATGTAGTCGGTGAATAATCCTGTTGCTGAAGGTTTGAATAAAGCGTCTCCCCGATGGCTTTGGATACCGGTTCCGGCTTGTTTTTCGAAACCGTATTTTCTCGGAGCAAAGCCCGGTCGGCTTCTGTCAACATATGTTTCCGGGAAAGCAAGGCTGGATGCTTGCCCATCCCAGCCGTTTTTTTCCGGGTAAAAAGCCGGGAATAGGTAAGAACGATTCCTCCGGCAACCATCAGAAATAGGGCAATAACGATCATGGAAGATTGCTTTTTTGTTACAAGCATACCGGAAGAAAGGGAAAGAAAAAAGCTACCGGTTCCGGCTTGGGTGGAAAAGGGAGGAAATGACCGGATTTTCCTTAGGGAAAGTTTTTATCTTTATTTGGAAAACCTAACCCCAATACATCATGCATCGCAAACGCTTATGTATTTATCCCAAAGATGTACAGGTGATCACCGGGAAAAGTGAAAAGACTGCCCGGAAGCTTTTGCATCAAGTGAGGGATTACTTTCACAAAGAGCCCCATCAGTTGGTGGCTGTCTCTGAATTCTGTGCCTACACCGGCCTGGATGATGAAGAAGTCAAAAAAGCCATTGGCCTGTAAATAAGGTCAAATGAATGCTTTGAACGGAGCAGTCCCTGCGATGTCATAAAATTTGAAGGAATTTGGAGAGAATTGGGAGGGGTAATTTTCAGAAGGCAAGAGAATTAGTTGGGTACTAACACCTTTTGGAGCTTCAAACGGTTTACAAATACCTTAAAAACTTTGAGTATGTCAGAGTAATCGAGTGATATTATATTCAGTAATTGGGAACAGATGCTACAAGAATTGCTACAAATTTCGAGATTCCCAACAACAATTTTGGACTGGAAATTCCCAAGCAACATTACCTCTTCGGGGCAGATAAGATGAAACCGGGACCGGACTCACTACTTCGTGTGCGCGTCACCGAGCGGCATATCAAAGTGCTCCGGCATTTGGAGATCTATGACGGGTTGGTGACGTTGTACTCCTGGAAACATACGGGCGTGGTCAATGCATACCGGGCCGGAGTGGATATCAAGACCCTACAAAGCCAATTGCGGCACCATTCTTTGGAAATGACGGATATTTACCTGAGAAGTTTGGGGATGGTTCTGAATAACGAATTGAAAGATAAGAGTTGGTAGGTTTTCACCGGATTCACAAACAACAAAGGATTGAGGCTTTCAGGCTTCAATCCTTTGTTGTTCGAAGCCTCAAATCCCCCTGATCATGACGGGGGTGAGCCACTTTGCCCTTTTGGTTTTTAGGCCTTTGTTCTTTCTTCAACCCTCTATCTCATAAATAAGAAAAGCCGGATTTGTAGTGGATTGCTACAAACCCGGCTTTTTTCAGGTTAGTAAGTTAGTATCTTCCTTTATACACCTCATACAGTACCTTTTCGATGTCTTCAAAGGACTTTCCTTCATATACCGCAGCAATGGCTTTGTCTAACTTCTTGCCCATTTTCTTATGTAACTTACGATAATTAATTTTTGACACTTTATACATGGGGGATGGAAAGAGATATTTATCAGAATAATAATACCTCCCATACCACTCCTCTAAACACCGGTTTCCTTTAATAGGCGTTTCCCCTATAAAGCCTATTTCTCCTTCTGCTTTATCACGAGCGTAGAACCGAACCCTGTATCTAAGGTTTTCTTCTTCATAGTTTTCATGATACTCTTGTTCACATATGCCAGCTGATCTTCCCGAAATCATAAATACATCATAACGGTAACCAAAATCTAAATTTACACGGTCTTTATTGTATGAAGTTGGCAAAGCATAACCAGGTTTGGTTCTTATTCCTATAATGTTTCGGTCTAACTCTACAAGATAGGTAAGTACCCCCGCTTTCTTGTTTTGTATCACTACAGCATAAGTATCTGTCGACTTATCATAACTTTCATAAAATATGACCTGTCCTTCTGTAGTTTTACTCTCAATACTGCGACAAGAACTACTAAATAGTAATACGATGAAATAAAAAATGATTGAATTTCTCATAGAGTTCTTTTGAGAGAAAAAAGCCGGGTTTACAGCAATCACACTACAAAACCGGCTTTTTACACTTATCATTGAGCCTTATTTTTTATAAATCTTTTTCAAAAGATCATTCACTTCTTCGATAGACTTTCCTTCATACAAGGCCACAATAGCTTCTTCTATCTTCTTACCCTTCGCTTTACTCAACATTCGATAATTGACCTTCTTCACTTTTTTCATAGGAGATGCAAAAGGATAACTTGTGCGAACCCCATACCATTCCTCTAAGCACCTATTACCTTTGATGGTTCTTTCACTTATAAAACTAAGTTTACCTTTGGATTTATCATGTGAATAGAACCTAACATGATAGTTATAATTCTCCTCATTAAAAGTTTCAAAATTCCCATAGGGTTCACAAATTCCAGCGGTGTTCCATGAAACCATAAAAACCTCATAACGATAGCCAAAATCCAAATCCACATCCTTAGAAGGGGAAGGAGGCTTATATCCTGGCTTTGACTTGGTTCTTATACCAATAAGGTCTGGGCCTATTTCGACAATGTATGTAAGAATCCCTGCTTTCTTGTTGTGAATTAATACCGAGTAAGTATCAGACGATTTATAGTAATTCTCATAAAAGACAATATCCTCAGCTTCTGTTTTGCTGTCGATGCTGCGACAAGAACTACTAAATAGTAATACGATGAAATAAAAAATGATTGAATTTCTCATAGAGTTCTTTTGAGAGAAAAAAGCCGGGTTTACAGCAATCACACTACAAAACCGGCTTTTTACACTTATCATTGAGCCTTATTTTTTATAAATCTTTTTCAAAAGATCATTCACTTCTTCGATAGGCTTTCCTTCATACAAGGCCACAATAGCTTCCTTTACTTTCTTTCCATTCTTCTCACGCAACATGCGATAGTTAATTTTATTGGCTCTATCCATTACTGTAGGAAAATAACTCACATAATTACCTTCACTCCATTCTTCTAAGCACCTATTGCCTCTGATGGTTCTTTCACTTATAAAACTTAGCTCTCCTTTGGATTTATCATGTGAATAGAACCTAACATGATAATTATAATTCTCTTCATCAAAGGTTTCAAAATTCCCATAGGGTTCACACTTTATAGCTTTATACCCAGAAAGCATAAAGACTTCATAACGATAGCCAAAATCCAAATCCACATCGTCAGTAGGAAGAGGAGGCTTATACCCTGGCTTTGACTTGGTTCTTATACCAAGTAAATGAGAATTTACCTCTACTATATATGTCAACACCCCTGTTTTCTTGTTGTGAATTAATACCGAGTAAGTATCAGACGATTTATAGTAATGCTCATAAAAAACAATACCCTCAGCTTCTGTTTTGCTGTCGATACTGCGGCATGAACTAAAAATCAAGATTATTGACAGTAGAACCGGATAATACAAAAACTGCTTTCTCATGGCATTAGGGTTAAATATCTAAGTTGCATCGTACCATTTCTCACTATATCCCATTGAGATTTGTAAAAACTCTTGCGTTGAAACTTGGGAACAACTTGGCCCTGCGCATCAAAATCGTAATCCATATAGTTCTCCATCGTTTCACTCAATGGTTTATAATTAGGCTTATGAGGTTTCTTAGAGGCGCCTTTCCTCTCAGCTTGGAGCTGTGTCAACTCTGTCTGTCTTTGAACAAGCTCAACCTGGGTGGCCTGGTGCGCTGTGGCTTTTACCGCAGGATTGATTTCGGCTCCTTTTAAATCCACAAGGTTAAGGTTACTTTCCTGGAGTATCACCTCTTGAATTTTTTGTAACTTGTTTTTAAAAGAAAGATAAGTGTTGAACTGTTGATTACTCAAAGGAGCTAAACAAGACACATAATCCCCTCCTAAATTGTCAAAACGGACATAATCCCCCAATGAACTCATCCCAAGGGCTTGCATATTGTGTTGTAAGTCGTTATAGCTTTTAATTTTTGTATTTAATACATCAATTTTCATTTTTTTACCTTTAATCTCTTGATCAATTTCCTCCCTGGTCCGTTCAGGAACAACCTTACTGGATTTTAATTCCTCACTAAATGTATGTGGAAGACCCAAACCATGACCCACCTCGTGTACAATAGCATCTACAATAGAAAAACCGGAGGAAAAGATATGCGATATCCCACCTCCCCTGTATGTATAACCCGGCACACACTTGCTTGTATCCGAATTGGTTGATTCGGCAAATGAAGCATATATATCCTTGTAGTAGAATACATAAATCGTTTTGGTGACACTGTTTACCAACCTGTCCGTAGGGGTAATTGTTTCATTGGTAACCCCCTGTTGAGTGAGCAAAGCTTTCATCCTTTGTTCCGCTTTTAAATACGCATCGTACTTTCCATTGACCCCGTTGTTGATAAGCGGATTGTTCCAGGCCTGAGTAAAACGCTGTTGGGTATGTGCGGCTTGTGCAGCCCGAATTTGATCCACCTTTGTACTGGCCTGGGTATTGTAGTTTACCAGCCTGGAAAACTCTGTCATAAAGTCCTGAACCGCTTGGTACATGCCACTTTGGGTATAGGCATTTTGCTTGGCCGCTATTTCAGCGGTTTGCTGGGGTGTCCGGGTCAACCTCACATACTCCTCTTTTACAAGTGTATTAAACCGTTGGCGATCTGCATTTTTATTCGATAAATAAGTTTTGTTTCCCGGAGGGGTAGATAAGAATGCATTCAAACCGATTCCCCGGTTCAGCCTGATATGATGGGTGGTACTGGCCACTTCACTGTAAATGAGTGCCTGGTTAAAGGATTTGTTGTTGAGGTAATCTTTGAGCTGCGCCTCTTGGATATCCGGAATCGAAGAAGTAGGAACGGACTTAATCGTACTTGGATTGTTGCTAAACGAAACATACACAGGTTGTATGGTGGTTTTAAAACGCTGATCATTCGGATAGATAATCAATTTCCCGACCACCTTGTTACTGATCTCCGCAGTGATATAGACCTCCGAGGAAAAGGGTTTCAAACACTCCAGTTTAATAGTGGGTAACTGGCTTTCCTTGGTATCGAGGTTGAGGGTAAGGGACTTGTCCGGCCCTCCATCAATGGTTATACTGGATGGGTCGGAACTGATAAGTTTGGCAGTGCCCTGTTTGCCGCATTTGCCTTTAAACCCCTTGCCTTTTTCCAAGCGCACCACTACCTCCACGGTATTCTTGGTGTTGTTCATATTCCCCTGTACATTGGGTGGCCATATCGACAAGTACGGACAGAGGTAATCGCGGTTTCCGGAGATGTTTTTGTCCTTTTGTACAATACCTGCAAGCTTGGGGTACTCATTGATCCGTCCTTCGGCGGCCACATCCTCATCAAAGCGGTCAAAACCAAAGGCTCCGTCATAGGACTTGTCTCCTTTGCCGTACTTTCCGTCCGCCTGTTCCCGGGAACGGTAAAAGTCTACCACAAAAGGGTCTATGGGCAACCCCAATGGTTTTACTTGGATATAATTACTGGGATTGCCTGATTCGGATACGATAAACATAGTGAATTCGGTTTAATAGTGATTAATGGGTTTTGGGAATGGCTTCTAACAGGACTCTTGTAATACCCCCTGTGATAGTGACGTCTTTTAACAGACCGTCTTCCAGGGGCTTGCCGTCCCGTTTGAAGTCGTGTTTGCGGTTGTCCAGATTGATGTCCAAGTTTTTACCCGGCCCGTTTTCTGTCTGGATGACCAAGGTTACTTCGCCCTCCAGGGTTTTATCCATTTCCTCCCCGTTTTGGTCTTCGTAATGCATTTTGATAATCTCCAACTCCTTCTCCGGAGCAATAGTCGTTACCGGGGTATCCCGGGCGCTCAGGTCGGTTTCCTTCCAGTAATGCTCCAGGATTTTATACCCTCCATCGTAGAGGATGGCCGGGGAGAGTTTGATTTGGGTGGTCATGGGTTCCCCATTCACCCCGTTGAAATTATTCTTAAAGAAGACGCAATGCACATCGTAGAGTTCGAAAACCCGGCTTTTGCTGTCCTGCGTCACCGGGGAAACGACAATCTTTACTTTTTTCACCATGTCCATGCCCACCGACCAGGCAAAAAAACTCTGATCCGAGGTCGTTTCAAAGGTGATATCAAAGATTGTCCCGTTGGGTTTGCCCATCGGTTTGCCGTGTTCGTCTACCGAACGGGTAAAGCGGAATTTGAAGTCAAGAATGTTAATTTCCTTATCCTCAACATACATTTTAGCAATTAAGCTCATAATGCAATTGTATTTATAGATGGTTGAAATAATGGTTTATAGGTAAATGTATAAAACATTTTTCTAAATACAATTACCTGGTAACAGGTAAAAACACAGAAGATTATTCCTAAGATCTATAACTGTATAAAAAGAAAAGCAAACCTATCGGCTTGCTTTCTTTCTATAAATACAATTCCCTAGTAATATGAGTTTAATGAGGCAAATGTAGAAAATAAATGCGTAATTCTACTTAAACAAGTAATTTCCGGATTTGATGGGCAAAGTTCCGGATGCGGGTCTTGTCCCGTTCGGACAGCGGGGTTTTCCGGTTAAAAACCAGGATCAAAGTGTACAATTTTTCCGGTTCCGCCTCCAGGTAAAGGTGGTATACCGCTTTGGCTTCCGTGGATAACAGCTCCAGCTTGGCCCGGCCCGAGGGCATCAAGTCCACGTTGTCGATGTACAAATCCTTGTCCAGGCTTTTGAGCATTTTTTCCAGGTAGTTCAAGGCCTGTTTGTTCAAAGGCTGCTTTTGTTTCAGGGGTTTTAAGGGCTCTACCAACCTTCCGTCTTCGTACTTGCCAGTCAGCTCCACAAAGATGGACAGGTGCAAGTCCTCCGGCTTTTTGCGCTCCCCGTGGATCTTGAGCACCGCTACCTGCATACAGCTAAACTCATGGGCAAGGCGGTTCATCAGTTCGTATACTCCGGAGATTTTTTGCAACACCTCCTGCCGCAGATGAAGGGCAAAGGCCCTTATCGCTTGGCTGCAAGCCTGGAACAAACCCACTAGGGCAGTGGCCAGGGCTTTACGTTGTTGTAGCAAGGCAAACACCAGGACCCCGCAGAGCACCTGCACCAGGCCAAACCGCTTAATGATCTCCAGCAAGGGGGTCAGTTCTTCCGGCATGATTAATACAAATTTTCAAGGCGTTCACAGGCGTTTTTGACGGCTTGCAACTGCTCCTGGAGATAGTCTCCGGGAAAGCCCCATACTTCCGCGTCCCAATCCCCGGGACGGGTAGCCGAGCCTATGGGAAAGCTGCTCTCCGGGGCCAGGTTCCGGACTTTCACCGCGCTGCCGTCTTCGTAATAGCTGCCCTCCTGGTGCTGGTAGTAGTCGCGGCCATTGTATCTGGTCATCCGGTAGTAATGCGGAACCTTTAAATTGCTTAAAATACTGGAAATAAAAATCGTATAATCATCGCAGGCCACGCCCCGGGCCCGCTCCTTCCAGATACGAAGCGGTCTATGCAACTGCTCCGTGCCGGGATCGTCCTTGCGGTACCGGATATGCCGGCAGATAAAATCAAAGATATTTTTCGTGGTCGTCTCCAGGTACTTGCCCTTCAGGTGCCCGGCCAGTTTCCGGGTATCACCCAACGTCTCTTTGACAATCTTCTCAATCAGGTTCAGGGTGTCGAAGACGTCCCCGTGCTGTAAGATTTTATCCGTGCCCTCCAGCTCGCTGAAAGAGGGAAACAGCCGGTTATATTCCCTGCCGGACCTTATTTCCCGTTTACCTGTGGCTACCATCCCTAAATCCCGTTGACGGTTTGCGTTTTACCTAACTGCTTGGTAAAGCTCTCCGAGAAGGGATAGCCGTTGGCCTCGCCCTGAACGTCTACCTTGATTTCCATCGAGGACAAAAAGGCAAAGAAGTTCAGCCCTAAAGAGAGCAACGAGGCCTGTAACGGAAAGCGCTCTACGCTGCTATCCCGGGGCAAGATCCGGTAGGTAGACCCCGCAGGGGGCGACTTCACGATCAGTTTCCATACCCCCTGCCCGTCTTTGACGTATAAGGAGATAACCAGATGGCTTAACTGTAAGCTGTGGGTGGAGTAATTGGAAAACCGAAAGGCCGGCTCAAAGTACACCTTGCCCTTGCTGATCCGCGGCCAGTCGATCCCGGCAAAGCCGATGTCGATCTTTCCGGCCGTGTATTTGGTCTTCAGGGCATCGCCGGCCACCAGGCCCGCCAGCAAAATCCCCCCGGTGATTAAGAATACATTCATACGTTTTCGAATTGGATAAGGCAAGTATAAGAAGGGCGGGTTTTGCATTGAACAAACCTAGCCAAACTCGCTGATTTTCAATGAAAAATGCGTATTTTTAGCTATCTTTACACCGATTAAAAAACCAAAAAATCCTGTAAAAAAATGAGCATGATCACTAGAAAAGAAATGGCCGATATGTACGGGGTGAGTTATTCCACCATCCGAAGATATTTAAAGGCGATTGGCATTGATAACCCCAGGCGTATCAGCCCCAAAGAGATGAAACAGTTTGTAGAACATTACGGAGAACCGGACGGATGGGAATAGGCATAAAAACAGAAAACCCCGGCTGCTGAGAGCTGGGGTTTATTAGAATACAAAATAGTTTTCCATATATAACAATCTTAGAAAGTAGAAAATGATTAATTCACAAAGCCATATTTCTCAGCCTTTTTGAGATTTAATCTTGCAATAAATTTATTTCTTTTCGTAAATTCTTTTTTGCCAGCAGCAAGGTCAGCCATAAAACGATATTCAAAAGGTTTAAATCGCTTATTCTTTTTATCCCACTGAACAATTTTTTCTACCAGATCTATAGTAATCTCCCGTTCATTGTTTTGTTCATTTTCTTCTTCTGAGAAAAATTGCTCCATATCAAAGAAAATTTCAGGAACCTGATCTGAAACAAGACCAAGTATCAGTTCACCTTGATGACGTTCTATATCTGATAAATTTCTGCTATTCCTGATTCTATTTCCGATTGTGTTAGCCATGTCATATTGGTACAGAGATAGTTTACCGGATTCTCTTCCCCAATCCTCAATTTTTTTCCATGTTTTTGGGTGTACAGACTTAATTCTCTCAATGGAAGCATTTACCAATGCCTGAACTGTTTCATCTTCGGTTACTTTACTTCGACTGACAGATGATTTATTTGTTCTGACCTCATTTAAAGAATCAAGGTTAATTCCAAACTCATGCTCTTTAATTGCATTCCAACAGTCTTCTTTTTTAGCCCATTCACCATATAGAGAACCAGGAGCATTTTCTTTGATGTATTTTTCAATACTCACCATTAATTCATACAGCTTATCTTTTAAATGAGAGCTTAATTTCTGATTTTTCCATATTTTATATAAATCAAGTGAATACTCTAATTGTATTCCTAACCATGCAATGGAATATGGAACTGTGATATAACGCATGTCACCTATTGAATTCGGCCTAACACCGTATATTTTTTCAGCAGTCTTAAAAAGTATAGCTAACGCAATGGCATCTTCAAACCAAATATTATCCGGTTTGGAATCAAAATTATAACTCAAGAACTGTGCATAGTTCTTTTGACTTCCTCTTACGACAAAATGTGGGCCTATGACCAATTTCTTTCCATTGTAAACCTCCCGATAAGAATTGACATATTTTGCCAGAAGTTCTTTGGTAAACATCTGACTTCTTGGATTCTGCTTGTCAAATTGTTTTCGTCTGGAAGGGGTAATTCCAAATCTTATTTTTTCATTTTTATACTGTCCTCTTGATCTTTCGAAGAACCAACGGGTTTGATGTGATCCTCCTGTCTGTGGGGGTGCCCAAATAGTTCGTGAAAACTTTTCCAGAATTACGTGGTTTTCCCTGTTTGAACTTAGGTCCGAAGCAGAAACTCTGTTTTGGGTATTAGCATATTCCGCTATTCTGCCTACAATTTCACCAAAGTTCTGCCGGTTATTTACAATGGTCAGCTTTACAGGAACAAAAATTTGTGAAATATCAGCTTTATCTTTTTTCCAGGTATGGTAGATTGAAGCTGTTGTTTGTCCTCCGTTTACAATCTGAAAGTCCTTTACATAACCAATTGCTTTGCCTTGATTGTTAGGGAGGGTAATAATTTCTACTTCTTCGGCAGTCGCGGCAATTCCATTATTGAATGCCATGAACATATGCTGTTCATTCAGGATGGTCTTTCTGATTCCCTTGTTGATTTTTCCTGTAAATTGCAGAAAGGAACGGACATTTTGTTCTAAAAGTCTTGGCCCATATTGTTCGTATATATCGGCCAGAACTGATCCTGGCATAATCGCCAGATGCGACTGATAATCCTTGTTTTCAATTCTATTGTCTATACAGGGTACAGTAACATTATTGCTTTTAAAATCAATCTCAATTGGAATTCTTGATTTTTCGGAAAGGTTAAAGAGATAATTAATGTCAATAGCACGATAAAATACTGGATAACCGGCTACTTTATCTGAAAGTTTCAAATCAGTCTTTACCTCTCCATTAGTGACCAAGAAGACGTTGACTCTTGTAAGAAACTCTCTTATTTCCGGCACATTAGCCAATGTTTGTGCTAAATCAAATATTTCCGAACTTTCTTCCAGTTTGTTCACATAATCTTTGTAAATGGCATTTCGGAAAAATTTTGCAAGACGGTCAATAGCCTTTTCAGCTTCTGCTTTTGAAACAGACTGTATACTTTCATCAGGCCTATAGATGGTAACAAACAGATCCAGAGTTTCGTAATTTTCGTAAAGAGCGTATGCATTTATTTTGTGCTCAACACCCCTTTTACTTATTTTTTCATCATAGCAAACCCGGTAATTTTCCGTTTCACCGACATCAGAAAGTAATGACAGTGCATAATCAGTAAATATCTGTTCAGGAGTAGCTCCTTCTTCTGCGGATAGAAGACTTGTTTTTACATCCTCTTGGATCTCAGTATAAAATTTGATTAGTTCCCTGTTTTCAAGCATAAAATCAATAGTTTGCTATCTCTGAGAATAATTGATCTTCACTTAACGACCAAGAATTATTTGAAATGATAACAGTGTATTTCACATCACCAACACCTGAAGGCACAAGACTTTCAGTAATTCTGGGGAAGTCTTCGGTTATACGGTAAATATTTTCCTGTCTTATTGAATAGCCATTTTCATTATACAAATCAAGGTGTATATCAAAATAATTGGCTTCCAGAAGTTTAACTTTAAAAGCATTCAACACAACAGGGTTGTTGCTGATAAGTCCTTCTACCCCTTCAACAATTTCATTTAGCGTTTCTCCATGATGTCTACGGACATCAAGTGATAGATGGTAGAGAAAAATACTTGGGACGAACGAGGTGTCTAACTGACGTTCACTTGTGATTTGTAGTTTTTGATGATTTTTACCATGTGTGGTTTTTACTTCTACCGCCCAATCGGAAAATTGAAAATCCTGGATGGCCTTTTCTGGTCCCTTCCAACTGGAAATACAAAATTCATGATTATCCGAATGAGTTAGAAATTTTCTCAGAAAATAAAGTTCACCATACAATCCTCTTTGTGCTTCATCTGATAGTCCCTGTTGTCCAAGTTTTTCAAATAGCAACCTCCATTTTTCTAGCCTGAGGAGGAGTTGATTAATCAAGCTGCTTTCTTTTGTAGTCTCAGAAACCTCGCTGATTAAATCTTCACATAAGGCTGAGAAGATATCTTTATGCTGATTATTAAGAAGCAAAATTAGCATAAACTGCTTTTGAGGTTGTTTTTCGTCAGGCAGAATTTCAATCTTAATATCTCTAAACTTATCACAGTTTTGTAGTTGTAGATCAAAGCTTTTATCAAGGTGTACGGCAATGCACCTAAGCCTTTCCGGTACTTTCAGGCTAACATATACGTCAGGTTTAACTTTTCCTGAAAATCTTTTGTAAAGCAAGCCGCTTTGCAAAAATTTATCGCCTTCAAGTTCATCCCATATTTTCTCAATTTTCATCATCAATAAAATCGTCTACGTTTTCTTCCATGTTAAATCTGTCCAGCAGTTGTTCATTCACAGCATAGGCAACATATGCACTAAAGTCACTACCAGGAAAACTGATTGCGTAACCAACAAATGGATTTGAACCAGTAGGCATTCCGGCACCGGCAGGATCAAGTAAATAAATGAGCAATAAAGGTTTTTTGGGATCTCTTATTTTGTTTCGAACAATTTCTCCATTGGGATATGAAGGAGTTCCTTCTTTATTCTTCTTTGCCCGATCTTCCGCAGTCAACTCCATAGCCCTCGTATATTCTTCAGAGGTCAAGTCTATGAATTCATCTTTCGGGCTGATTATGTGTGATTTCCTAAGGTAATAAATGTTGCTATCCGAATTATTTTCGTCTTCTCGTCTCATGAAACAGCCAATATCAATCGGATTACTGTTAATTTGAAATACACTGGTATAGGAACTGTTTCGTTTTGACATAAGAGCGACCCGCCAGCTTGTTAATTCACCATTTGGCAGTTGTGCGTTAATAAACCGGATAAGGTTTTGAGGATCATACGCTTTTAGGTTTTCCGGTGTTCTTATCCCATTTAAATAATCAATAACCTCATTCGCAGATCTGTCATACCAAACAAAATTGTTATTAATTGTACTGTAACTATCCGACAGCCCGGATATGAATGTGTTTGTAGAATCCAGATTATGGTCAATAATTGATTGTTCTTTCTTAAGCTCATATGATTCAACCAGACGACCTGCCCAAGTTACATGAACCATTACTGCAGAACGTAATTTGTTGGTTGCAGAAATTTGTAATACTCCCGGATGAGTTCGAACTTTCAATGCATATTGTTCGGGAGTAGAGCCGGCAACATCAGCCATATAATCAAATTCCTCGCGTAATTCTTCTGTCGCATGAGTAATGTGACAAAACCATTCATTCAGTTCCCGGCTTGTAAATAATCTACAAAGATCAACATAGCCCGGTCTATAACCAAACCAGCGTCCCATTTGCATCAATGTATCATACATTTTTGATGAACGTAAGTAATAGCTGACAGACAGCCCTTCGAGGGTCAGTCCTCTTGATAATTTATTTCCTCCAACAGCTATAACTGATAATCCATCACGGTGATCATAGTAATTCAATGCCTCGCGGGAGCCACCATGAATTGCCTTCACTTCTATCCTAGAGGCAGCATCATTAAGATGTGCTAACACATCTTCCCATAAATGAACCTGAATTTGCAGGTCTGTTGTTGCAAGCGGGGAATTTAATATTTGATTTGAAACGGTTATGTATGACTTATAACTTGGTTGATCATCTTCAAATGTTGCTCTGAATTCTTCCAGTGTATCTCTGTCATTCTGGTCTATTCCCCTTCGGTAAAGATCAAACTGATTTTGTACAAGGTCAGCTATGTGATCTTGCCACAGCTGAAAACGAGAAACATGGATCAGCATAGAATTGTGAACAGTCGTTTGTCCTCTTAATCTCCTAACAGCACATGTCAGAATGAAACAACGAATTGCCCGTTTCAACGAATCAGGAATTGAAGATGGTAGCTGGTCAAGTTGTTTATGCTTGTCGGGAACAAATGACTGATGGTCTTCAATTCTGTTGATTATTGGATAAACGGTATTGGATTCGTCCTCATCTTCGACTGGTTGGAATCCGAATATTTTTTCAGGCCCAACATAATTTGAAGGGGCCGGAATATTTATGATGAAGTCCCGTGGAAACAGGTTATCCTCTTCAAGCGGAATAAAAATGTTTGCAAAAGGTGTAGCTGTATAACCAACATATCCAGATTTTCTGAATAAACCCAAAATATCCCTGATCTGACCATTGATTCTTGTCGGTTCCCATTCTGGTTTATTTGTGTTAATAGAAGCATTATCAGCCTCATCATCAATCAGTAGTAATGACTTATTCGTAATAATTCTCCTCCCATCTGCATCAACAAGATTAACCTTTGATGACAACCACTGATGTAACCGTCTCAAAACATGAGGGTTTTTCTTAACCACAGCAACGATAGGTTCATTGGTGTCGAAATTTAACCCTAATGCATTTGCTGCTCCTTGTGTAAAATCCCCGTTACCCAGGCTGGATGTCAGGGAATGAGCTGTGCCCGATTTATTTATTTTCCCTACTCCAATCCTGATATTATTATTCAGGTTGAATGCTCTTGTATGTTGTGTATCAAAACCAAGAAACCCTTCATCAAGCCTTAACTGAGTCTGACTTCTAAGATTATTGTGTATTCCAGCCAGTACAATGATGAGTTTAAATCCCGCATCAGCAGCTTTACAGATAAGGCCAGTGTAGTTTGATGTCTTGCCGGACTGAACCTGTCCAACAACCAGTCCTTTTTTATCTATTTGAATATTAGCAGTGGGATCAAAGAGCCCATCCAATATTCTGTCGGTAAGGCGATCAAGTTTATTTAATGTGTCTGGTGCGAAATTTTTTTCGTCCTGTAAATAAGCACGATATCGCGACCAAAAATCCCAGTTGATTACACCTCTTTTTTCATTTAGCCATGGCAGACGTCTTTCTTCCCTCTCAATTATCCTGTAATCCTCTACACGAACACTATATATACTTTCAATTTCCCTGATCAACTGCTTCCTGTCGCAGTCTTGAAAATCAGACATCTGAAGAACTTGGGTTACCCGTTCTTCTATTTGCTCTCTGCTTACAGATGTAGTATTACCGAGCAACACCCTTATAATTCGTATAGCTTGTTCAATCATTTTATAGCTGTTCGAGAAATTCCAGATAAAAATTAAATGGTTCTATATTCGCAATTCTAGCTTTAGCCTGCTCGGGTTCAACGCCTTCAGAAATCATGTTCTCATACATGATTTTCATTACCTCTGAAACAACTTGCTGATTCTTTCCTTCAAATGGTTGTCCGTGTGGAAACTCATTTTCATTCTCCTTTAGTGTAATAAGAGGAACCGGAACGGTTTCTTCGATAAATTGAAGGACTTTTTCTATTTCACCGGAAAGCCCATTATTTTTTTGAAAAAGTTCCTTTAACAGTGGGTGATTCCTATTTAATTTATAAAACCGTTTGCCATGTCTTGTCCTTTCTTCCCAAAAAGGGAAATATTCATTAACAATAAGTTTTCTTTTTATGACTTTGCCTTTGTGCCTGTATACTTCCAATGCCTGTCCTCTTGCTTCTTTCGCAACAGAAAGTAACTGCTCTTTCAATCTCCCTGGTGGCCGGGCTATTGATTTTTTTATATCAACCTGCCATTCATCATCCATAGTATTAGGTAGGTCAACACTAATTCTGCACAAATCATAATGAACTTCTTTTTTAAAAATGCCTAGCCAGTCGCCTGCCACAAGCAGTCTTTTGTTCCTATATACATAGAATCCCTGATGTGCTGTCCAGCTATCTTCCGGGCCTTTCCCATAATTATATTGTTCAGTTGTTAATTTTGACCTATGAGGTAATATGAATCCCTTAATACGAATTTTACCACCTTCTAAAACCGTCTCCGGTTTTGGTTGAAGTCCTTCATAACCGATCATAAAAGGATCCCAAACAGCAATCTTCCTACCTCTGAAAAATACATTTAACCCTTCTTCCATGTACCTGTGAAAAACCATTGAGAGGTGCTTCTTTACCCGCTCCATAGTCTCCAGGAATTTGGCTTTGGAAGTAACACTACCAGATGAGGTGTTTTTTGTTAACCGGTCTATATCATGCCATATGACGGTTGTGCATGAGTTAAGATCACCTAATTTCTGTTTAAAACCTTCAATATCCGGACAGAATTTAATCAGTTTCCATGCTTTTGCATAATTGACATAATCCAAATCCCAGGACCAGTAAACAATTGGAGTGTCTTTCGTTTTTGATATGACACAAAATTTTCGACATTGAGAAAAAGAAGCTGTTTTAAGTCCAAGCCCAAACCTTCCCAGGTCATTTTCACGTCTTTTTGTTAAAGGACTGACACTACCTGGTTTCATGGCCTGAATTAATGTATCATTAGTCATCCCAAAACCGTCATCCGTAATAGAAATTACTGTATCAGGACCATTCCAAGAATAGTCTACCCAAATATTTTTGGCTTCAGCAGAAATGGAATTATCAATGATATCAGCAATTGCAGTTTCAACAGAATACCCGATTGCACGGAAGGTTTCTATCATTGAACTCGCTTCTGGTTCAGCTGAGATGGATTCTATTTTGGAATAGTTAATCATCAATATCCATTAGTTCGTTAGGGGAAGGCTTTATTAAACTTTTGTTTTCCTATATTTTTGATCTTATTTTCAAATTTGAAATAAACCTACCTAGTTTTAGGCTTCATTATTTAAGAAACAATCACATTCTTTTTTTATTATACCCTATTATTACTTCCTATTCCTACTCTTTTTAGTCTATAGTAGACCTGATTATGTTTTTTTTGCAATAAGCTTTTTGAAAAAAGCTTATAAGATGCTTTTTATTCTTTTCGCAATCTCATACGCCATCAATGGCGGGACAGCATTTCCAATCTGCCTGAAGCCTGGAGTTCTGTTAATGCCTTCCCTAAGACCTTCAAAATAATAATCGTCCGGAAAGGATTGCAGTCTGGCAGCTTCACGAACTGTTATCGACCTGTTCTGACTGATATCAGGATGAATATAATAGTGTCCGTCTTTGGCTATATGGGCAACTACAGTTTGAGAATAAGGCTCATCCGGAGCTACTACCTTAAATCTGTCATAGAATGAATCTCTGTTTTTATGAGTTTTCAGACGATCCGGCAAATCATTATAATTCAGACGCTCTCGTTTTTTATTCCACTTTTTCAAAGCAATCCTGTAAATCTCTTTGTCTTGGTCTGTATGAGGCCGGGCAACATGCTGAGTCAATACATCAATTCCATTACGGATTAAGCTTTGTTCCAAATAACTGTTGGTGTCAGACTTATATGTTAAAAACTTGTCTTTTCCCTCTCCTGCCTGAATTCCAGGCAAATCCTCAAACAAGTGCCTCACCTTATAATCCGTGTTGATTTTGATTGATTCAAGATCAGGGATATCCAATGACAATTCTTTTCTCCAGCCAATAATTATAATCCGTTTCCTGTTTTGTAACACTCCGAAGTTATTGGCTTCTACAATAAATAGCTTGAGAAAGTACCCTTTTGTCAGAAAGAGCTTTCTCATATCTTCCAGATAAATCCCGTTACCAGCTGATTTCAGTCCGACAACGTTTTCAAATACAAACATTTTAGGTTCGTATTTTCCAAGAAACTCGGCATAAGGTATATAAAGGTAGTTCCTCGGGTCATCTGACATACTTGTTTTAGACCTTGCCCTTCCTACCAATGAGTAGGCCTGACAAGGAGGCCCTCCAATTATCAAATCAACTTTCCTTACTCTCAGTTGTTCTTCAATTATTTTATTGATTTCAGAGTAATGTTCTGCCCCAATCGGCAAATTGATTATTGTATCCAATACTTCAGACGGTACAGAGGAATACAGTTCCTTTCTTGATATATCTCCTTTCAGATAAGCTATATAAAGGTCATATTTGTTAATGGATTTCAGATAATGATAAACTGCACGGGTTCTGAGCGTATAGCAGGCGGCATTGTCAATTTCAACATGTGCAACAGGTTTGAAACCAGCTCTGATAAACCCTTCAGAGAGGCCTCCCGCTCCTGCAAATAGATCTATGTATTTCAATTCACTCATTTAATTCTGGTCTTATTTATTTAGTTAGTTTGCGCACAAGGGATTGAAGGGTTCTTTCTCTCTTTTCAGGTTTTAGCTCACATTCCCATACAATAATTACCTTCCATCCTTCCTTAAACAGTAAATCGATATTTGCGAGATCTCTCTGTTTATTTTTATTGATTTTATCAACCCACCACTCTGTTCTTGTTTTGGGTACAACAAAATACTTGCATCCCTCATGGCCATGCCAAAAACAACCATGGATAAATACCACGGTTTTGTATTTGGGAAACACCAAATCCGGTTTTCCAGGCAATTTTTTATCATGCAGCCGGTATCTGAACCCTTCAGAAAATAAAAACTTTCTGACCAACATTTCAGGCTTTGTGTCTTTCCCTTTTATCCGGCTCATGTTGTAACTTCTTGTCACTGGTTTGTGTACATCAGCCATTTAATATAGTATTTTTAAACAGGTTGACATTACTGTTAGTCCGGTTTATCTGATCAAATAATTTTGATTTATTACTTCCTGACTTTAAGGTATTATCAACCTTATACATTATCACAATTAATATTTTAAATATTTCATATAACCCCCTCAATAGCAAACAAATACATTATTTTTAATTTTTATTTGCTATAAAAATACAGCATAAATATATAATTTGAAATTTTATATAAACACACATTGTTTTTTATGATTAAAAAACATTAAACTTTTCCAAGAAACCACCCAGTCACACCTTTTTCAACATTATTCTCTCCCACCCCCTCAAAGCCCCACTCCCCAAACACGACTTGCATTTTTGCATACTTTGCACACCTCGCGAGTATAACCACTGTAAAGTGCTGTATTTCAATACTTTGTAGCATGAAAGTAAAATGCAAAGCCCTTGCATACTACGTTTTACTTTTTGTTGATTATCAATAACTTAGCGCTTTTGTAGTATGCAAACTGATTTTGCATACTTGCCGGGCAAGTGTGCAAAATGCAAATCGACAATTGCACACTTCACGCTTGTATCTTATTGATTTAAAACTAGTTGTAACAAAGTGTACAAAAATGCAAGTAGTATTTTTATAAAAGTTAAGAGTGAATAGGAAGAAAAGGGAGCCTATAGAAAAATCACAGCCCCTTTTTTGTACTTTAGAAAGTTTTAACCCCTTTCTACTCTCTTAGAAGTACTTTACTACATTTTAAAACCTTTCTAGTCCCTTAGAAGTGATTCTATATATGATTCTACAGGCCTTAAAAAGCTCTCTCCCCTTTAAGGAGAACTAAAAAGCCCCGGAAACGATGTCCCAGGGCTTTTTGTAAGCTCTTCTCTACTTAAAGGAAAATTCTTATTGGTTTAAGATATACACGCTTTTACGGTCTATCCGGCCTCCGTAGCGTAAAACACCCGTTTTCCGGGCATTGGTCAGGTAATTGGCCGCCGAACGCTCGCTCATCTTGTACTCCCGTTTTAAGGTCTGTTTGATTTCCGGGCTTCCAGCTGGCTCTTGCCACCAAATACCTTTCGCCAGTTTACCCGGAAGTGTCCGGATTGGCCTTTATAAGGAGAGGCATTGATAAAGTTAAACACCTTTAAAATCTGCTCTTCGTAGTACTCACAGAGCTGTGCAGCTGCATACGAGGACGGATAGGTCACATACTCCAGGTTGGATTCGTGACAGGCCGCTCTCAGGCATTCCATCACTCCCGCCAGCCGGATATAATGCATCTTCATCCGGCTGTGTACAGACTTGTAAAAGGAGCTTTTCTGTGGGTCCCGCAAGCTGTTGATAAAGTCTACCTTCTTGTCGTCCCATTCGTAGTAAATCTCCATTGCCCGCTTGTCAAAGGCCAACACATGACTTTCCAAATTTTCCTCTTTGGCTAGCTGGGCGGCCAGGCGGAGGTTCTGTTCTCCACCAGACCACATTGAGCTTTCGTTCAACACAATTCGGTCTGTCGCTATGCCACCTAAATCCATGGCGCCAAGGCGCCCGTTTCCTATGGGGCACGACTCTTCAAACGATTTCCCTGGCTTATCAAACCAAATACTTGTTGATGTCTTTGTAGAAGAGGAGGTATTTTACCTGGTTTCAGTTTGTGACAAGGTATCTTGATAGCGAAACCAGTCGAAATCGGCAATACCATCTACACCGTCTTCCGTTGTACTAAAATTAAATAAAGCAAAACGATTGGCGGTCCATGGCCA
>NZ_JBDKWZ010000029.1:0-40276 GCF_039710355.1 Rapidithrix thailandica
GAGGCTCCGGGGTAATAATCTCCCGCAGCATTCACATAGCCCATAAACTCCCAGGAACCCAAATCTTTTGGAATGCGATAACGCGACCGCCATAACATACTCCCCTCCCGGAAAGCCAATAAAATACCTTTGGAAACTTGGGTATCTATCTCAGGTACATGTGTCACTCCCGTAAAGCTCGGCTTCGCCTCTTTACTTAGGGTAATCAGCTCACCTCCGGGGGTTATATAAGTAATTTCCTCACCGGAAATATATTTGTGAATGTCTACTTCGGAGGCCAGGTCAAGCTCTTTGTACTTGTATTCACTGACAAGTTCCCCCTCTTCATCTTTTTCAAACAGGCCCCAGACGGCCACCGGGTCGTGGACCAGGTCCCATTGGTATTTGCGCAGACGCGTGCCCCGCTCGGCATAGTCCATCAGGTTTTCCCGGTCTTCCGGGTACTGCTCAAAGCTGTGTTTCAAACGGAAGGCTCCGTGGCCCAACTCGTGTGCCAGGGTCTTGACAAAGCCCGGCTGGCTGGAAAACTGATCGGTAAACAGGAAGCCGTACCGCTGTTTGCGCGGCATAAAGCCCTCTTTGTCCGAGGCCGAATTGCGTACCAGAAATACGTAGAGAGCGTCTTTGTCAAAATGAGGGTTGGCCTTTCTGAAAGCCCGCACCACTTTGCGCATGTCCGGGGTATAGTTGGACAACAAGCCGGAACTGCCGTCATCAAAGCTTCCGTTAACAAAATCCACTTCCGGTACTTCCAGGCTTTGGAGCGGACCCAGTTCCCAGCGCACTACGGCCTGGCTGAAAATACGGTTCAGCGAATCTTGCAGGCTCGGATAATTGTACGGATACGAAGTGCCGTTGACCGACACCAGGTAAAGTTTGCGGTACTCCTGGTCATAGCTGATCACATTGAGTTTGCCCAAAGGCACTTCTGCTTCCCCTTCTTTGCGGTAAGCCAGCACTTCGCTTTCTTCCTCATGTCCGAAGCCTTGTACGGTAAGTTGCAACTGTCCGTCCTTCAACCCCGGAGTGGTCTGCATCACCCCTTTCCACTGCACCTGCTCAAAGCGGGAAGTATCTCCCGACAACAAAGCCAGTACCTGGTCGGTACGCCCAGTCGCTACCGACTTCCAGGGCACAAAATAAGGTGCATCTTCCAGCACAATCTGCTCGTAATGCCTTTGTTGGCTGGGATGCTCATAGGCATCAAAACCGTATTGCGGCAGGGCTGGGTTTGGAGGAGGGGCTTTGAATTTTACATACAATTGCAAACTGTCCAAAGAGCCGTTTGGAGTAGGTGTATTTCCATTTTGGTTTTCAACCTTCTTCACCTCCCCGTTCTTATCCACCACATAGGTATTGCCTTGTTCATCGCTGACGATTACGGGGGCGGGGGCTCCGGTTTCCGGGTCTTGCGGGCGCTCTTTTACGGTTGTATTGCCTTCGGTATCTACAATCACGACCTTTCCGTCTTCGTCCACATATACACTGTCGATCTCTCCCGGCACTTCGATCTTATCACCTATATTGTCCAAGGGGTCTGAGGGTGACTCTTCGTCTTCCGAGGGCAATTGAGGGTCTTTTCCGTTGAGCCAGTCTTCGACCGCTTTGCCCACTCCTTGGGTCACGGCTTCCACTTCCCCGGAGATCATTTCCCGGTTTTCGTTAATCCGGATGCCGTCAAATTTGACATACAAGTTAAACCCGGCAAAAGGAACACGGATCGAGCCCCGGCCGCTGAAAATACCGTCTCCCCCTTCTACTTTCAGCAAGACCATTTCAAATTCACCCACCTGGATTTTATCTCCTACCATGGCGGAGGCCAACGGCACGGTATTATTAATCGGTACGGGCACAATTTTCTGTCCGCACACGTAGATCTGCCGTGTCAGGGTACGGAAACGCTCCGGGTCGGTCCAATCGGTCACCATGCCTTTTCGCTTGCTGCCTACCCGCACTTCGTATTCCGTATCCGGCTCCAGGTTGAACAGGATCAGTTTGTCTTCGGCAATCTCCTGCCCAAACCAGGCATAGTCTTCCGAACCGGTTTTGCGGTATTCCACCCGGTAGCCTTCGGCCAACTCCGCTTCTTCCCATTGCACCCGTGCCCGGTTTTCGGCTTCGTCATCCACTTGCAAAAGCAAAGGAGCCGAAACAAAAATCTCTTCTTCGGCCATCCGGAAGCTACACACTTTGCTATAGCCCCGGTTTTTGTACAATTCCCTTCCCTCCTGGTCCATGGCCCGTACCCGCCAGGCATAAGTCAGACCGGGTTGCAATTCAGGCTCTGTGGGGCCATACAAAAGGCTGCTTTGTTGCGTCACCGTCTGATACAAAGGCGGCAAGGTTTCAAAAGCGGCTGCCGGGGGCAAGTCTCCCCGTATTTCTACCAGGCTGAATTCGTATTCGGTGTTAATGACCGCACTGGGCGAGTTGGCCAGTGGCGTCCAACTAAACATCACTGCCTGTTGCCCTTCGTACAGTTTGAGTTCCGTACCACAATGCGGTTGATTCAACAAAGGAGGATCGCCCAAGGCAATCCAGGCTACGGCCGTTGCTTCGTGGGAAAGTGCGACCTCCGGCCTGCGGTAATCCATCACCCGGACGGTAAAGCGGTAAAATCCTTCGGGAAGGGTCCCTCCGCTGCGTTCGAATTGTTGACGGCTGATGCCGCTAAACAACAAATGACGGCTGTCAAAGTAATCCCAGATTTCCTCTCCCGGCAATGATGCGGTCATCCCCGATTCCAAGGTAATGGGCACCGGTTGAAACTGGGGATCGGTACTGATTTTGATCCCTGCCCCTTCGATTTGGAGTTGCAGACGGACATCGTAGGTAGGCTCGGCCAAGTCCATCAACAAGAGGTGTAGCTTCAGGCGCTCCGCTCCGGGCTTTACATAATCCTGCAAATAAGGGCTGTAAGGAGCCAGCAACTGCAAGTTGGCCGATACCGGCATTCGTTGAGCCTGTACCGTTGTTCCCCAAAGGAAACTAAGGAAAACCAGGAGCGAGAGCTGTTTACATTTGATTTTCTGCGATGTAAAAACAAATTTCAAACATGCCTTTAAAGGGCAAAGCATCTTTTTCATATAGTGGATTATTTGGTATTAGAGCATGTTTAAATTTCATCCTTTGAGTCAAAAATTCCCATTTCAGGAACCTCAGTGCAGCATTTTTTCGTCAAATAATGCTATTATTCTTCTCAACAATACTTTTCTGAGAACCCCAAACTGAGAATTTTTACCACCAAAAACGAATTTCAAACTTACTCTTAGGGAAGTCGCCAGGGCGTTTTTTTATTCTTCCCTAAAGCAAAGTATCTAAAACTCTTTGTTTATGAAGTGAATTAAACTTTTTCTTTTTCCTAAAAAATGTTTCAAAAACGCCTCTTCTGTGTTACTTTTTTCAACAATAGCTTTGGCTATTGTTGAAAAAAGTGCCTTGATGAGCCGATTTTGATTCCATTTTCGGTCAAAAACTATACGTTTAAACCACTTCTATTTTAAAATTAAGTTCTCAAAAAAGAAGACATCAGAGGACGATTCGACCGGTTGTCAATCCAAGCATCATCTGTTTTACATTTCTAAAAACTATAATTATAATTCAAGGTCATGGTCCATTCGTCAAAATTCTGACGTTTGGCGTCTTCACTCATTTTTTTCAACCAATTGACATTCAGTGACAGGTTGTGTTTCCCCGGGTTCAAGAGCCCGCCTTTTTTCTCCTCTTTTTCTTTCTTTTTTCTCCCCGGAGCAAAGGCCGCCCGGTAGCGTACCGTCATTACTTTGCCGGCCGGATTTTCATTGTTTTTCTGATAGTTGTAAGAAGCGAACAAACTGCTTCGCAGGGCTTTTTTGAAAAAGGAGCGGTTCACGCCCAAATTAGGTCCCAGGGTTAAAGAGCGGTTGCCCGCCATCTCACTGCGGTATCCGTTCATCGAAGCGGTAAAGCCCATATGTTGAGGTACCAGGTTGATCCGGTAGGCCAGACTGCCCGAATACATTTGAGACTGGTTGCCGGAGCGCTCCCCATCGTTTTCATCTTTGGACATCTGAAAAGAACTGTTAAAAAACAGACTTTGCTTCACCTGATCGCCTCCGAAGTTATGTCCCACGGAGAAGTTTGCATTTTGGTTGATCTGGTAAAAATTCAAGGAGTCCAGTTCGTCTTCAAAAAAGGGATCGAAGCGGGGCCTCACCCGGGTATAGCTGGTAAAGTTGGAATAACTGGCGTTGAAATTCCATTTCGGACCTGGCACATAACCCAGGTTGACCGAGCTTACCACCCGTTTGGTGGCACTGGTTTCGGTGTCTTCCAGGTTATTGCGTTGTTGACCTACATTGGCCGAAACCGTCAGTTGATTATCCAACAATTGCAGGGAACCGCTTACCGTGATATTTTCCATATCGTTGTTAAAATAATAAGCCCCTAAGGTCCTGTAACCGGGACCGATTCGCTCGTAGTTTAACTGCAAGGAATACGAATTTCCGGTATAGCCCAAGCTGGTATTGAAAGCATGAAAATATTGAGAGGAAGCCCGTGAGGTAAACAACGGCCGGACTTTCCCTACCAGGTTGGACGTAGATGTCTCTCCCTCCCGGGTGTCCCGGGTATAGGCGCTGGAAGCGTATTCCATCTGCACGCCCAAGCGGGAGGTGATTTGCTTCTTTCCCACGACACTTATCACCAGGTTTTCTTCCGGTCTGATTTCCGGATCGGTTACGGGCTTGGACAAGGAATTTTCATCGTCGGCCGCCCGGAACAAAATCAATTCCAGGGCATTTTGTTCGTCTCCATAGCCCAGCTTCATGCCGTAACCCATGCGTTTATACATGGGTGAAATTCCTTTGGTGGAGTCCTCTTCAATGGCCTTGTTCAGCCTTCCGTACATGGCCTGGAAGCGAAATTTCCCCGGACGTAATTCCACCGCTCCTCCGGAAAAACCGTGTCCTGCCAGGGTATAGGAAGAATAGGTGAGGTTGTGATACCCTACATACACTTTGGCCCATTTGTATTCCGGAGCCAGACTCAGCCGGTTAAAGGGCTGACGGAACGATTTGTTTTGATCACTGTAACTAAAGGAAAAGGGCACGCTCCACCCGTAAAATGAGAAGTTCAGGTTTCCGGTTAAAAACCAGGTAAAGGGTTCTCTCCGGGAAGAGATGCCGTTGGCATGATACGCCATGGTGGTGATGTTAATCCCTCCGTTGACTTTCAGCGGGTCTTTTTCTCCCAAGTTATCCAGACTTTGGGCAAAAACCTGTTGCCAGCCGCAGAAGAGCATTACCAGGAGTAGTAAATATTTTTGCAAAACAGGATGCATTTGGTAGTGATGGTAAAGTATTTTTTTATGATTTAGTTTTTTTTTGGAAATAGATAATTAGTATTCCGGATAGTTATGCTTATTTTTTTTATTCAGTCTTATGGATTTGTTCGTTTCTTTTGTCTCTAATCTGATACAAGTTATCAGATATCAATCAACAGATGATTATTGAAAACATGACTGAATCTGAATATAAAATAGCGCAACGGTCATCAAATGACTCGGACACATCCAAGGGTTTCACCCTTCCACCCACTTACTTTTTTGTCATTACCACAAAAAAGTAAGCAAAAAAACGCTAGTCAGAAAGATGCTGCCTCGCGTGATACCCACGCGCTTCCCCGCCTTTCTGACAGACCGCCCTGTTTTTATGTAACAAACAACCATTGTTAAAGCAGTCACTTCTAACATTGACGGGTTTATACCATAAGATGTGGTTCATTATTTTAAAGTGTATTAAAAATTAATTTCCAGTTAGTTATGCTTATTTTTTTTCATTTAACCTTATGGGTTTGTTCGTTTCTTTTGTCTTGATGCAAAAGAAAAAATCAAGAAAAGTTAAAGCTCCCTCCCGCAAGATTTTCAGGCCTGCTCACTTTTTCGTTGGACCGGGCAAACCTTCCAGGTTTTGAAAACCTGGAAGGTTTAGAACCCCATCTATTCAATGACCACCCGTACGCTGCGCTCATCGTTGGGAGTGACCAGTTTGAGCAAGTACATACCCGTTTGAATCCCTGTCAGGTTAAAAGGAACCGAGTGTTCGGTACTTCCTTCTTTTTTCACCCGGGCCAGCTCTTGTCCGTACAAGTCGTACACAAACAGCATCAATTCCTCTTCCCGGAACAATTTCACCTCCACAGTGAACTGTCCGCTGTTGGGGTTCGGATATACTTTTACCGATTGTATCCCGATTTCCCCCAAAGGAACCCCGCCTAACAAATCGGGTTTGTCTTCAGGCAAGTAAAACGTAAAGCGCTTTTCCAGGCTGTCCACACAGCCAGCATAATAGGCCTTCATCTTCACGGTGTAAGTTCCGGCTTGCTGGAAGGTAATTTGGGGAGCTTGAGCATTATCATCCAATACTTGTGCAGCTCTTCCAAAATCCCAAAGTACCGAATCCGGAGCCGGATAGGAAACTTCGATCAAACTCAAAGTATCGGCAATGATGGCTTCGCTGCCTCCCAAGAAGTTGGCCTCAAACAAGATTTCCGAACGCTCCACCTTCAACTGGTCACGCATCACACAGCCATCTTTCAAGGTGAGTGTGAGCGTATAGGTGCCCGCATCCGATAAGCGCACTACCGGTTTGTTGCTGGTGAATCCGGTAGTGGAAGTCCAGGCGTATTTCGCTCCTTCAGGATGTGACGCATCCAGCAAATAACTTTGTCCCTGGCAGAGGGTCACCGTTCCTCCCAAATCGATATTAGGCGGTTGGTTGACTACCGCCGTAGCCAAGGCCTTACAGCCTTCCGCATCGGTAATTTCCAAACTGTACTCTCCGGCCGGGATGTCCGGAAGTATATTTTGTGTTTGTCCGTCAAAGCCCTGCCAACGATAGGTATACGGAGCGCTCCCGCCCAACACCTGAGCTTGAACTGCCCCATCGGAAGAGCCGTAGCAAGTCACATCACTCACTGTAAATACAATCTCGATCGGGTCGTACAGGCTTTCGATGTGCACCGGCAAGATCTGTTCACAGCCGTTGGCATCTTTTACCCGCACCGTATAGGTTTGAGCGGTCAGGCCTTCAAAAACAGGAGCCGCTTGAAATTCCTCCCCTTCCAGGGCATAGGTATACGGCTCTACACCTCCCTTGGCTTTCACTTCCAAATGACCGGAGTTGTCGCCAAAACATTTGACATCCGTTTTAGTGACTAAGGTCAACTCCAAAGGAGTGGGTTGGGTAAGTGTCACCGTTTCGCTCAACACACATCCATTCGCGTCTTTTACATACAAAATATGTTCTCCGGCCGAAAGCCCCTTCAGTACATTCCCGGTTTGAAAGTCTCCACCGTCTACGGCATAGAGGTAAGGTGTAATGCCCCCGGTTGCTTGTAAGGTGGTTTCTCCGTCCTGGGATTCAAAACAAGTCAAATGATAACCGTTGGCGGTTTTCAAGCTATGGGTAAAGGCCAAAGCTTCATCCGGTTGGACAAATTCCAGGGCTTGTCCGTACTCTACCCGGCAACCTTCCGCATCGGTCACCCGCACGTAATAGGTTCCTTTGCCAAAGTTGGTATTTTCATCAAACAGTTGCCAAGGGCCACCTTCTTGTGTAGCATATTCATAGCGATAAGGCAACCAACCTCCTTTCACAATGGGCAGGATTTTCCCATCCACTTCTCCTTTACAAGCCGGGCGGTCTACATCCACCGCTTCGATCAACAGAAGCTCCGGCTCTTCCAGACTGATGACCTCAGATACTTTTTGACAGCCTTTGGGATCGTTGACTTTCAAGCGGTAACGAGCCGCAAAAAGTTGGTCTAACTGGGTGCCCTGTCCTTGACCGTTCAGGTTGTAATCCGTCCAACCGTTGCCATCGTCAAATTGCCATTGGTAAGTGTAATTCCCGTTACCTCCGGTCACTTTGGCGGATAAAGCCCCGTTGTCGTCTCCGGAACAGGTAATATTTTGCGAAGTAATCTGTATCAAGAGTTCTTCCGGCTCCGGTACGGTGATCAATTCCGGCAAGACCAGCGAGTCCAGACAGGTCGTTTCCTGATTTTTCAATATCGCTTGATAAGCCCCACCCGGCAGATTGCTCAACTCTCCGTCTTCACTGTGGTACTTTTGTCCGCTCATCTGATGTACCAAGGTATAGCGCAATGCGCCACTACCTCCCTGGCCCTGTAACCATACTTGTCCGTCTCCGGCCTGAAAACAGCTTACCGGGGCCACCGAATCCAACTGCAATACCAATGGGGCGGGAGCCTGTAAACTCAACAAGGTATCGTATCCCGGACAATCTTCCCGCAATGCATCGCGTACGGCCACTTTATAATCCCCGTTAGCGAGTGAAGAAAAAGTCCAGTTTTGTCCGGTTTTGTTCAGTGCTTCGGCAACCAAGGCATTGTTTTGATACAAGCGATAATGGTATTGCCCCGAACCTTGCTCCGCCCGGATGATTACTTGCCCGTTGAAAGGCTCGGAACAATCCGGGGAAATAGCTTCGGCCATTCCCTTAACCCGCGAGGGTTGTTGCACATAAACGGTAGCCGTCTCTTTCAAGCCACAAGGATCGGTAATGCTCAGGAGATACTTCCCGGCAGTCAAATTTTCGAACACCAATCCCGCCAAGGTATCCCCTTCCTGGTTCATGTTGACGGTTTGGTTAGCCTGGTAAGAACTGTCTTGCGAATCCAAGGTCAACTGGCATTCCCAGTCCCCGGGTTTTCCACCTTTAAAGCCAAAAACCACTTTTCCATCCGCCCCTCCGAAACAGGACGTTTCCTGGGAAGTAATGGTAGTAAACTGAGGAGGTGAATAGGTGCCGATGGAGACAATTGTTTTTACATTACAATTACCAATATTCCCACCTTCATTTAACAAATATAATGTATAATCCCCTGGAGCCAGACCCGGAATAGTAAGCTCCGGAGAATTTGCCAGAACATTAGCCACCGCAGAACCAATACATGAAGCATCGGTAGGATCATCACATACTTTTGTTCCTTTTTGTAAAATCACTCTGTAAGTATCCCCTACCGGAGTATACACCCCTGCAACTGTGATGGAACCCGTTGTAGCATTTGCACAAGATTTGGTAGCGGTGACTGTGGAAAAGCTGGGTGGTAGAGGACTCACATTCACTTTGATAGATTGTGCTGAAGTATCCGAAAGAATATTATTAGCAATCGCTCTGGCCCTAAAGGTAACCCCAGAATTCTCCTTCAGATTTTCCAAACCTGGCAAGTCCTCAAGCTGTACGGAAAGTCGCCCTTTATCCAATCGAATTTTACCATTGGGAACTTTTCGCCAATTCGGAATCTTTGTATATTTATAATAAGGTAGTGAGCACCTGTAATCACAGTTATTCTGTTTATCAGGTGGAAGCTTAGCACATCTATCATCTGAACATTCTGAATCTGACTCATTTTCACTACTTTTGTAAGATTCATAATTACGTTCCTTCAAGGTTTCCATATCTTTATCAATATGATACAACCACTCCAAATGTACCTGGTCATTAAATTGGCTTTTTACATCAACATCAGCACCTAAAGTAATTATTTCAGATTGACATAATTGTGTACCTGTGTACTCCTTGCCTTCGTATTTAATATTTGGTATTTCCGGTACAGGAGCTGTATAAGAAAACTCTACCTGCATAGAATACCAATATATGCTTGAATGATCGTATGTACTAATTTTATGCTGTCCACCTCCTGGCGTCTTCTCTAAAAGAAAATAAATAGTATGTGTAATTCCTGGAGCATAATCCCTTACGTTTAACCTAAAATTATTGTATTCTTTGTCAGCTCTATCACCATTATTACCCCCCCAATATAAACATCGCTTACCTTTATTATCTTCCCAGGCCCTGAATTTAATACCCGTAAAGGTTTTAGGATTACTAAACCTCTCATTTTTGAAAATATAAAACCCATAACCATAATTAGAAACATGATGATCAAAGTTTCTCCAAACACCTATTTCTGGGTTATTTGCCGTGTAAAAACAATGAGACTCAACATGATTGGCATCATCTTTCACATAAAACCTATAGGTAAAATCATCATCTCCTGGGACATTTCCTCGTCCTTTGATCGCTTTCATTGTTAAGCGTATTTCTCCCCCCTGCCCCATCACTTCCGATTGGAGAAAGCCCAACAAGCCGAAAATTCCTATAAACAGTATTCTTTTCATCCTACCTTTAATAATTTACGTGAACACCTTGGCCCAACCCGGTAACGGAGCCATCCGATAAAAAGCCTTTTAGCTTGTACTCGTACCGGGTATTGATATGCAATGAACGGTCGGTGAATGCCCGCAGTTCTCCTGAAAGGGTCTTGTACAGGCGCATGGGTCCTTCCCCTTTTTTGCGGAAAAGCATCCAGCGAATGTATTGTCCTTCTTCTCCTTCCCATGAAAGCTGTACCGTGCGCTTTTCCCGGTTTACTTTTGCTTTCAAAGCCAGGGCTTCCCGGAGGCCTTCGTCAAAGGCATCTACCGTAATTGAAGTGGGGTCTGAAAACAAACCGTCATCGTCCCGGGCGATTAAACGATAGGTATACGTCTTGCCCACCTGTACGGTTTGGTCTTTATAACGGGGCACTCCATCCTTCGCAGGAAGCTCGACCAGCAATTGAGCATCTTCCTGTCCCGGATCCAGGCGGTACAACAGGTAATTTTCCACATCCGTACTGTTACTGGGTCGCCAGCTCAACACAATGGACGAACCTTCGGAAAGGGCCTTTTCAAACACCGGAGCTCCGGGAGGGATTTTGTCCGGCTTTTTCAAACTCAGTACATCGGAAAACTCCGAAGGGTTAAAATGATGATCGTAGGCCACCACTTTGTAATAAATAGTTTCCGTCAGGTTGTGTAAACTGATGGAATCTTCAAAATGCGTTCCGGTAAGCAAGTCCACCGAAATGCGGTAAAACTCTTCTTGCAAGCTGTTGGCCCGGTAGACCCGGTAACCACTCAGGTCGGCATCGGGATTGGGCGTCCACCGGATCTGTACTTTGCCGTCATCGGCAACCTGGCCATTCAAACCCACCGGTTGTACCGGAGGAATGCTGTCTTCTTGTTGTAACATTACCGGAAAGGACTGGGTAAACTTTCCGTCTTGAGCATAAGCTTTTACCACATAGTAATTGATCGCTTCGGGCATACGGTCCAGGTACACCGTAGCCTCCGGAGCCAAGGGTTGCGTAAACAAATCGTGGAATGGACCTTTGGCCGAACGTCCCCGGGCTACCAAAAAACCCTGAAGTTTATCACGATACAGTTCCGGAAAACTCCATTGAATATACGCCCTGCCATCGGCTTGTAAAGCCACACTGTCGATTTGAGCGGCAATTCCTGTCAAACTGCTTTTGCCTTCCCCTTTCAACACGGTGGAAGGAGGGCCTGTTTCTCCAAAGGGAGTGATCCCCCGGATCCGGAATTGGTATTCTTTGTCGTTTTGGGGCAGGGAATCCAGGTAATGCATACGTTGCAACCCGGTTTTGGATTCCTCGTTTTCCAGGTTGACAAAGCCAATATCGTCCAGCGGCCGGAAGGTTTTTCCTCCGTCTTCCGAGCGCTCAACTTGATAAGTGGTGTACAACTGCGTCAGGTAGTGCGTGTCCCAACTCAACTTGACAAAACGGTCGCCAAACTCCACTTTCGAATCCATGGGAGCCGGTAAATTGAGTTCTTTGGCCGGGTTGATAAAAGCATTGCCCTCTTCGATGGTAAAATCCGGATGTTGTTCGGCCAGGGTCACCGTATAAACATAATGCTCGCCCGGCAGGATATCGGCATCCACAAAATACAGCCCCGTGGCACTGGCCACCTTCGGATCCTGGTCGGCCGCCAACAATGCAAAGGCAAAGCGGTTTTCCATTTCTTCCGTCTGGCTGATAAACTGCATGGTATTGTCCGAGGGACTGACCAGGTCAAAACGCTCTCCGTAGATGGCTTCTGCGGCAATGGCCGCCCGGTCGTTTTCCAGGGCCAGCGGTTCGAACTTTTCCAAGGGCAGTGGTTTCAGCGGTTGAGGCGTCAACAACACTTTCTTCCCTCTTTCAGAAGCCGGTTTTACCGTATGCCGGGTCACAAGATAGCCCTTTTGGTTCCCCCATTGCCAGGCCAAGGGCGTAGTTGGTGCCCAACGCAACATCACCACCCCGTTTTTTGCCCGGGCCAATACCCTTACCCCCGGTTGCGTATCAGACGGTTGCGCCTGTACCCAATGGAAGTTTACTATTTTAAAAAGACAAAAAAGTAAAAACGTAAATCTCCAATTCATGTATAATCGTTCAAGGATGAGCACCCTCCGGAGGTTTGCAGGCCCCGGAGGATGAATGGTTTATTTTAATAGCAGATAAAATAAATTCTTTCTATCTTACTCGATGATTTTTATTTCCATTCCAGTACTTTCCATTTGCTCCAGTTTTTCCCAACCTTCCTCGGCATAAATCTTTATAAACTCCTCATAACTGTCTATTTTTTCATAATCAAAAACAGCAACATCAAAATATCCCACTTCCGATTTTCCAGGAAGTTTCGACTTAATTTCTTCAGGCAATGTTTTCAGCTCATGGAACTGTTTTCGATCTTTTGGACCAAACATCAGATACAATAGGTTAAAATCAGAATCATGTACATAAGAGCGGAAATAATCACAATCCCCTTTTACATTAAAAGTATAATCATAAACATTATGAGGTATAATCTCCACTTGATCTTCCTCCATTCTTTCAAAAACAGGACTTTGCCCAGGGTAGTTATCATTGTAAAAAATCACACCCTCTTGATTCTTAAATTTAATGCTATGTTGATACCGCTCAAAGGTACTTCCTGCATGAGTATAGTTAAAATGAGAATCATCCGATTCTATGTAGGAAACATAAAAACCCGTACCGTCTTGATCATCACCAAAAAATCCCTTGATATCTCCTCCTAGGGAGTGGGGCTTTACCAACCCGGGTATTTCTTTTTGAACGTCCTGCATTCGCTCCCATTCAGAGAAACCTGTTAAATCCACCTCGTAGTGTTCGCCTGATTTGATATTTTCCAATATTTTAAAAGTAGATTGCGCCTCTGTTTCTACCTTTACAAATAGTCTATTGGAAGACTGTGGTATGACAAGATTATCAGGACCCCAATCCATTCGGTTATATTCAGAACCTTCATTTGTAGAGAGAACGTAAGAGTCAAGCTGTCCAGGGTTATCAGGCTTTAATAAACGGATAGAAGTTGTTTCCGCCTGTTTTTCATGAAGGTTCCAAAGTGTTCCTCTGGATAAGCTCAAAAAAGAATACATTACATGAAACTCATCAAGTTCTAAATTCTCTTTTAAAGAAAACTCTGTTAAGTCAAACCTTCCTTCAGTAAAACCTTCCGGAGCCAGGAGGGGTATTGTTCCTGCCTGTTTTATTTGTACTGTGTGCAAGACATTGCCCAAAGTATCACTCAAAACCATATAACGTGTATCAAAATCAGAATTAGCCAAATCATCTAAATACGCCTGATTTATATCTAAAGTCAACAACGTATTCTTCACCTGCACGGTCAGGGATTTTTCCACTGTTTTGCCTCCGGTGGTGACCACTACCATTTTTACCGTATACTCTCCGTCTTCGTACTCACGGGTGTTCCAGGTAAATTCGTACGGGGCCGTCTTATCACTGGCAATGGATTCATCCCCTATATAAAAGTCGATTTGTTGAATGCCTTCCTGATTCTCCGTTGTGACTGAGAGTTCTGCGGTATTCCAAACTTCCGCGCCTTCTTCCAGCCCGGTCACTTGTATGTTCTTCACGTCAATTTGTACTTCCTCATCGCTGTCTTTACAGCTGCCGGCCCATAGGCCACTGAGTAATAGTAATCCGGTAAATGTCTTTTTTAGCATTGGTGGTTTGGGTTGAAAAAGTTTACTATCCCTCCAGAGCAGTTGAAGCTGCCCTGGGAGGAATGAATATATCTGGCGAGAATTATTTTTGTATTATGGTGTACTTCATTTCTATTCGTTCTTCTTTGTAAGAAACATCTGAAAAATCAGCTTGAAGTACATTTAGATACCCTTCAAAATCAGGAAAGTCTACTAAAGACACCTTAAATTGATTAATTTCCTTATCTTGAGAAATCTTGCTCTGAATTTCGTCCGGGTAATTTATAGAATTGACATGATTTCTTTCTTTGGGACCAACGCAATACCAATCATAAGTATTTTGATAATTTTTCAGAAAAAGCTCATATCTATCCATTTCACCTTCTACAGTTATATCAAACTCATAAAGGCTTTTTGCATTGCCTGTAACTTTGGCTCCTTCAAGAATAGGGAAGGAAGGTTCAATTCCCGGTGAATTTTCATGAGACACCAAAATATCGCCATATACAAAATGGTAACGCAGTTTCAATTGGTCAAACCAATTTCCGGGATGAATATAGGAATAAGTATTCATCTCCGTATTGATATCATAGTTGAATAACTCATAGTTGTCATTTCCTACCCAGCCATAAACGATAGAATACCATAGTTTTTTCTCGGCTGAAAAACTACCTTCTATAACATCCAGCTCTGTATTGATCAGGGAAAGATCGATGGTATTCTCTTGGCCTGACTTTATTCCTTTGTAAAGGTGTGAGAAATACTTCCCTTCCTTATTTTGTATCCAGACATAAAAATCACTTTCAGGATTATCTATACTATATGTATAGTTTCCATTTGTACCATCAAAAAAATTACTAATATGATTTGTGATTATATGATAGCTTTCAACTTCAGGATCGACATTTTTTATAGATACAGGTACTTGTAACGGTTCTGTTCTATCGTTATTGAAAGACATCTGGAAACCCCTGGGAAGGCTTAGATAAGTATCAAAATCCCACCTTGGTTCCGAATAACCATCATCAGGGCCAATAATGGTAAAATCATAAATCCCATCGTTAAAATCCCCAGGAGAAGGTATGTTGTAACTTTGACCGTTCTGCACTTTTTGATAATGCAATACATTCCCAGTCGTATCACTCAAGACGATATAATTTTCTTTATCATTATAATACAAAAAATCATCTCCAATCGTCAACTTTAAGAGTGTATTCTTCACCTGCACGGTCAGGGATTTTTCCACTGTTTTGCCTCCGGTGGTGACCACTACCATTTTCACCGTATACTCTCCATCTTCGTACTCACGGGTGTTCCAGGTAAATTCGTACGGGGCCGTCTTATCACTGGCAATGGATTCATCCCCTATATAAAAGTCGATTTGTTGAATGCCTTCCTGATTCTCCGTTGTGACTGAGAGTTCTGCGGTATTCCAAACTTCCGCGCCTTCTTCCAGCCCGGAGACTTGTATGTTCTTCACGTCAATTTGTACTTCCTCATCGCTGTCTTTACAGCTGCCGGCCCATAGGCCACTGAGTAATAATAATCCGGTAAATGTCTTTTTTAGCATTGGAATCAATTAGGGTAAAAAATTGAATACTATTATGAGCCTTTCTTCCAAGATCTTGGAGGAAAGGCTCATAAATTTATTTTAATGATGGAGTGGAGTAAAAGGAGAAATTACTTATTCCCAATATTTCACCTCTCTATAATATTTATTTTTCAACTTAGAAGCCTCCAAAACCGGGTTCGACAGAAATTTCAAAGCTTCTTCATATCCTTCTATTGCTAAAAAGTCATAAACCGCAACATCCTCCGAAGTAAGATCACCACTTTTAGGTATTTTACTTTGAATTTCTTCAGGAAAATCAATAGGATAAAAAGTTCGATTACTTTTAGGAGCAAATATAATTCTCGCACATACTTCCTCTCCATTGATGATCCCTGAAAGGAAGAGACCAAAATCAAGTTCCCCTTGTACTTTTAATGTAATTTCTCCAAAACTCTTTTGCTCGATGGAATAGTCTACACCTTCAATTAAGTCAAAAGAAGGCTCCATACCTGGTAAAAAATTTGTATTTGAACCATTCTCAAACTCATGATGAGTCCGGGTTGCAAAGTTTTCAAAAACACCTTCCGGATAATAGTAAACAGGTTGAAAACCTTCCGGAGTCTGGATAGATCCAACTGCCAACGCATATTTTTGACTTTCCTCTTTACCGGTTTTGTATCCATACAAATCCATATGATAATAGTCAATTGATTCGGGAACATTCACTACAAATGTTTTTTCCTCCGTATTCAAATTCACCTGGTTCAAATCAAGAGTATTTACACTCTGACTCGTCATTCCATCAAAAAAACGGTATTTCAAACCATCTGGCTTTTTAATTTGTACCAACACCCCATCCCATGAGTCCGACTGGCGAAACGACTCGAAATTTGATAGGTCTTGATGGTTTTCAAATTTGTGATAAGTATCTTCTCCTGCTGAAGAAAAATAGATAGACTCAAAATCTTCTTGTGCCGGAATATTTTCAAACTCCAATGTCTTTTCAGATGAGTCGGAAAAAAGCCAGTCTTCCACACCTTCCAACCACCTGAAAGTATGGAACAAATGCCAATCACTTCCTCTTCGCACATCAACATAGGAGGCAATATGGTTCACCACATCGTATTCTTCTGCTTTATCTTTGGTAAAAAATGCAACGACATTTAAGTCAAACACATTTCCTTCGTAATCTTCAGATGCAGCAAACGTGTAGGAAGTGGCATCCCCTATTTTCTGATAAGACAATACCTTTCCCAAAGTATCACTTAAGACTACATAACAGGTTTCCCCTTCTCTCAAATAATTATCGTCCATGGTTACTGTCAACAACGTATTCTTCACCTGCACGGTCAGGGTTTTTTCCACTGTTTTGCCTCCGGTGGTGACCACTACCATTTTCACCGTATACTCTCCGTCTTCGTACTCACGGGTGTTCCAGGTAAACTCGTACGGGGCCGTTTTATCACTGGCAATAGACTCATCCCCTACATAAAAGTCGATTTGTTGAATACCTTCCTGGTTCTCGGCTGTCACCGAGAGTTCTGCCGTATTCCAAACTTCCGCGCCTTCTTCCAGCCCGGTGACTTGTATGTTTTTCACGTCAATTTGTACTTCCTCATCGCTGTCTTTACAGCTGCCGGCCCATAGGCCACTGAGTAATAATAATCCGGTAAATGTCTTTTTTAGCATTGGTGTTTGGGGTGGTTTGGGTTGAAAAAATTTACTATCCCTCCAGAGCAGTTGAAGCTGCTCTGGAGGGATATATAAAATGGATATGGCTATTTGTCTAGTAGGTTGTATTCCATTTGCACGCGTTCTTTCCTGTATCGTATATCTAAAAGATCGGTTTTTACCGCATCCAGATAGCCATTGTGTTCAGGTAACTCTGTCAAGATGATATCATATCTTGAGACTTCTGTATCTTCCGGGATCTTATTTTTAATTTCTTCAGGAAAATCAATCGGCCGGATATGATTGCGCTCTTTAGGGCCACTACAATACCATAGGTATTTATAAGTCGAGTTACTTATAAACATATCGACAAAATCAAAATCCCCTTCGGCTTGGTAGGTAAATTCATATATACTTTTCACTTCACCACTTGCTTTTGCTCCTTCAATGACAGGAAAGGAGGGTTTAGGTCCGGGTGAGTTATCATGAAAAATAGTAATATCACCAAAATCAAAAGAGTAGTCTAAGCCCATACGGTCAAATATCGCTTCCGGATGTTGTATATAGGAATACGTTTTTTGCTCCGTATCATATTTATAAGCGGACAGTTCATATTTTTCACTCCCAATCCAACCATACATATAAGCTCCATCTAATAATTTGTCTTCAGGAAAATTTCCATCCACAACTTCCGACTCCGTGTTGACTTTTGAAAGGTCGATGATGTTTTCCTGACCGGGTTTAATACTTTCAAAAAGATGGGAAAAATACTTGCCTTCTTGGTTTTGCCCCCAGACATAAAGACTACTCTCCGCACCTTTAATCTCTATCATAAGCTCTCCTGTCGGTTGTGACTGACCGATTGACGTTTGCATATTGTTTGTAGTCAACCTATACCATTCCATCTCGGGGGAAGCATTTATATAATTCAAGGTCACATCCGTAGAATGCACACTATTATCCTTAAGAGGAAAATGAAACCCTCTGGGTAAACTCAAAGTAGAATTCAATCTCAAAACCACGCCATTCCCCATGTCCTCATATACTATTGTTACATCAAATACAGCATCGTTAAATGTCTCCGGAGAGAGAATGGAATATGTTTCTCCATTCTGGATTTTTTGATAATGCAACACGTTCCCAGTCGTATCACTTATTACAACAAAATACTCTTTATCCTGGCTGGATAAAAATCCATCCTCAACAGCCAATTCCAACAACGTATTCTTCACCTGCACGGCCAGGGTTTTTTCCACTGTTTTGCCTCCGGTGGTGACCACTACCATTTTTACCGTATACTCTCCGTCTTCGTACTCACGGGTGTTCCAGGAAAACTCGTACGGGGCCGTTTTATCACTGGCAATAGACTCATCCCCTACATAAAAGTCGATTTGTTGAATGCCCTCCTGGTTCTCGGCTGTCACCGAGAGTGCTGCCGTATTCCAAACTTCCGCGCCTTCTTCCATCCCGGTCACTTGTATGTTCTTCACGTCAATTTGTACTTCCTCATCGCTGTCTTTACAGCTGCCGGCCCATAGGCCACTGAGTAATAATAATCCGGTAAATGTCTTTTTTAGCATTGGTGTTTCATTTAAATTAATTTTCAATCGTATACACTCTTTCAGTCGTCACTTTGTTAATGCCCGGAAGAACATAGGACAGCTTGAAGCGGTACTGTTCTCTCGGATACAGGTTGACAAAGCTGGTGTCCAACAGTTTCCGGATGCGCTCTGAGGCTGTTCCATAACTGTTTTTGTACTTGCCCCAGGCTTTGTTCACCAATTCGTTGTAATCCATCAGGGTGTAGTATTCCAGATCGTAGTTGAAATACACTGTACCAGGCACTGTATAGGACATAGAATGCCCGGCATCCAGTTGCAATTGTCTGTTCTCCTGATAGATGGTCATGGCTTTGTACGGAGGGACTCCTTCCACCTCTGCTTCACGCCAATCTTCTATTTTCAGAGAACCTCCCAGAGGATAGCCTTGGTAGATTACCGGCAAACTAAACTCTTTGAACCAGGGATTGTCCGGCAGGGCAGTCAATTGTACCAGGGGCTTTCCCTCTTTCCAGCCATAAAGATCATTTTGATCCAGCACTTCCTCGGCATCAAAAGCATACCCCAGCTTCAATAAATTATATCCTTCAATCACTACAGCCAGACTGCGATGCATTTGTACGGCATTCAGTTTTTCGGCAAAGGTGTTGTACTTACTGGTACGGAAGCGGCTCCGGTACAAGAGGAAGTCATCGGGAAGGGATAAGGTCCCGGTCAGGCTCTTGCTAGTGACTTGAACTTGCGAAGAGTCCTGGGTATATACCTCCTGTTCTTCCGTGCTTACATTGGCATCTATTGCCACCGCTTCTTTGGCCGGTAATTTCAAAATATACAGGTCATAGCCTGTTTCCAGTTGTAGTTGGGCAGGGATTTCAAAATGCAAGGAAGCATTGGAAGTACTGTAGGTTAATGGCAAGTCAATCGGTTGAGGTACGTCCGGAGATTCCATTCTCGCCACATACTTCCATTCCATCCCTCTCTTGTCTTTCGTTTCAAACAGGTAGGACTGCCCGTAATCCAACTTGATATACCCTTCCGGAGATTCCTTTTTCAACAGGTTATATTGCCCTTTGGCAGGATAGGCATAGCGGATATTTTCTTCGGGAATATTTTTTGGGGCTTCCCCTGTCACAAAATGAGTACTCTCCTCTTCGTATTCCTGATTGTTACCTCCTACCGGTCTCCAAGTACTTCCCACTTTTTCTTCCCAAACCACCTTAACCTCCGCTTTCAACTTCCGGTTAGGAGGAAGAATTTCATGAGCTTTAAAAATCGCTACATCCTGGCTTTCATTCCATTGTACCTCTCCAACGATTTCTTTTCCACCGTCCATCAACCTGAAATGAGTCAATTTCACCCGGTAAGCTTTGTATTCATTATCGTTGTTCAACAATTCAAAACCCTTATTGATCGGCACGTTAAAGGCCACTTGAGGAGCGGTAAACACATCGATCTCTTTCGCTTCCGGCTTAGGAGTCATCTCAGAGATTACTTTCACTCCTGTCACCGCACTTACCCCTACAATTTCGCACTCTTTTCCTATAGTTACTTTGAAGCGGCAACGTCCTTTAACCAAGCCTCCGAGAATCGAGAAACGACCTCCGACTACTCCCCGCATCCAGGCGGGATTTGGTAGCTTGGCTTGTAAGACCGCTGCGGCCCCTATGCTCAGGATGTCAAATTCCCTGCGCTTTCCAAACAATTTCACCTTGATCCCGATCTGCCCTTGCAAATAGGCCCAAGCCTGCCCGGATGCATACCAACCGTTGATTCCGATCGGTCCACTCGAACCTTTACAACGGGCATTGCCATAGTTTTTCAACATAATATCAAAGCCCAACCCGGCTCCGAACTGTCCGTAAAAAATACCGACGGTTTTACGACCCGTATTCACTTCCATGGAAGCCCCAAAGGCAAAACCGGAACCATCCCCAAGCTTGTTTTCATCCCGCATCATGTCCAAATCCATCCCACCCAGGATATCCGATACTTCGGCCGGCGGTTCGGGAAAGCCCGGAATCCGGTCTCCGATCATGATATAGCCACCGGTTTTTGCCACACCAATAAAGTTCAAGCCGATGCGCTGTTCCGGGGTACCGATATGGATATACCATTCGTCCGGAGCAAAATGCGCCACTGCCTGACCGGCCAAACCGTTGGCATGACTCCCTCGCAATGCCGGTGTGTTGACATAGGTGGCCAAGGTAGCATGAAAGACCTCGTTGGTAAGGTCGTAGCTCATATTTAACTCCGCAAACACAGGTGCCTTAGCACTGCGGTTGTTGATCTCAGCCATAAAATACGCCTTACCCCGGAAGGCTATGTAACGCACTCCTCCCCCTCGGTTAAAAGTCATTTCAAAACTGGCATCGGCATTAAAAGGAGTGGGATCTCCACCGGTACCGATAATCACCGTGGCTTTAAAGCCAATGCCGGCGTCAGGATCCGGTTTGTACACTACGCCACTGGGGGTTCCTCCAATGCGATCCATACCGGCCAAAGAGGGATTTTTGTTCAGATCAATCTCACTGAAATGTTCCGGACTCATCCGGTACCACAAGCCCCCACCAAAGCCATAAAAAGCAATCGGGCTTCCAATACCATTGGGCATCATCGCTTTGGCATCCACATACCAATACCGCATGCCTTCTATATTTCCAAACTGCGCAATTGCCTCTACTTCTACTTTTTTGGCAAACCCCGCACGCACCTTTCCTCTGAAACCATCCCCATATACAGGATCTTTATCGTACAAACTCAAGACCCCTTCAATCTCATACGCCCCACCTTTCACATTCACCAATATATCATCCACTTCCGTGCGTTCGTATTCCCACTGCTGCCTTACTTTCTCTGCGATTCCGTCTCCGGAGCTTTCTCTTTTTTCTACTATTTTCCCTAAAATTGCCAGGCGGGTACTTGCTCCAAAACCCGTACTATCTCCCATCAGGTTCAAACCCACATCCATCTTCAAGGCCAAATTCCTTTCCGTGTGCAGGAACTGTATATTATTAATAGTGACGGGAAAATTCGCTAACTTTTTCTCCCCATTCCCCTCCAGAGACCAAATTCCACTCCGGATAAAAGGTTTGGCTGTTGCCAAATGCAAATTTTGAAAACGCAAACCTTTTACATTCACTTTGCGGCCATCGTCCAAGGAAGCGTCCCCATGCAAGATGGCTTCGGCTTGTAACTCTCCGGCATTAGACTTTATCCGGATCACCGAGTTACCCTCCAACCTGATTTTAGCCGTAAGTACCGAGGCTTTCAAATCCGAACCTGGCTGAACCAAAAAGTCGTAATTCGTGCGTCCTCCTTCGTGAATAATCCTTGCCGTATATTTCATCGGGCTGTCCGGATCAAACATCGGCACCTGGATAGTTCCGTCAAATTCGGCCCCTTTGAGTTGGTTCTTAATCAAGGTAACTCCCATAGAAGTTATGGAAAAAGGCCAACCGTTCATGGACCCGTCCTCAAATAGGTTTTCCGCATAAAAAGCCGCTGAAAAGCCAAAATCATCGATCAACATATGATGCACGGAAATGGCTTTCCGCCCTCCTGCCGAACTCAATTCTTCAGGTAAACGAATGGTGGCATTTTTCAAGTAAAAGCCCTGCCATAAGGCCATATCCTCTCCCAAACCACTTTGGTAGTCTTTCGGAAATTGCATACCGGCATGATTGACCAAGTCGTTATAATCCACAACGGCCTCGTGCACTTGAAAGCTGAAGCCCTTTAGTTTAGGTACTTGAAAAGGAGAGATATTGATGGTGGTCAAAATAGCACCGGGATCCGTTGTGTTGACTTCAAAAGTTGCCTGCACCTTGCCCGAGTTATCCACCTGCCCGTCTGCGGTTTCCGGGACTAATACCTCCCTGGAAAACTCAAAAGCCCCTTTCAGGTTGACGGCTTTAAAACCGTTACAATCCCACTCCACATAGTTTCTTCCTCCTTCAGCGGGCAATACAAAATCGACTTTATCATTGATTTTTATCTTCTCACTTTGCAGTATCACCAAGCGGGTACCGGTGCTCTGTGAAAGCCCCGCAGGGTTGAAAGCAACATTTTTTGCGGCAAAAGCAATACGTTTGGAAATAAAGGGAAGCTCCAATAAAATATACGCATTAAAAAATGCTCCTTGAGGAGTAAACCGGGCACTATCAATCATAATCATTTGATTCCCTACCCCCACATCATTCCCCCCAATCAAAATAGGCAAATTGGCCAATGCCTCATCATCTAATTGATTCGCGACTTTCCCCAGTTGTTCCAAACTGTCATAAGCGGACTCTATCCATTTGGCAAAGGAACCAGAAGCTCCTTTTTTTTCGGACTCGTTGATTTCTGCTTCCTGGGCCGAAGCGAATGGGGTAAACAAAAAATTGCCCAGTAGTACAAAAAGTATTACTAGTAGAAATTGCTTCATACAATGCTATTTCAAATTCAAGGAATTGCCTAACTCTTGGTTTTTGATTTTTCTAAAAAATATAAGGTACCTTTTCATTACTTACCCCTTTTTTAGAGAGGAAAGAGAAAAAGCACATATAAAAAAAATACCTAAATACAGTTAATTATCTTATAAAACCATGCAAATAAAGCGGTAAAAAAAGAATTATCAAAAAATTAATTCTACTAATAACAAAGTAAACTCACATGCTTTTTGTAACCTAAAATACTTATTAATTTTGAAACAAAACAGGCATAACAATGTACTTCCGAAAAAATAACGCGTTGCTACATATGCATAGAAGAGCTAATTCTTACATTGAAATCACTTCCAAAAAGTAAGTACCTATTACTCCATTGAATGAAATTCAGTTTTACTGATACCAGAAATTAAGGCTTGTTCTCTCATATCAATGATCTATTGTCTCATGAAGGAATCTACCGGACATTTGAAAACTGGTACAGCGGGACGTTCCATGCCGTCAAAGGTGATTCCTATGTTTATAGGTGAATACGGTACATCACTTTACCCTGAGTGCCCCCTTTCCATCCTTAAAAAAAGCTCCTACTCTATCGCTGGGTTTTGAGTATAGCTTGACAGGATAATGGAGGTATTGGGGTGGCCGTATTCTGTTAACCGGTCGATCAAGTCTTCCAGGTGTTGGTTATTTTTGACGGCCACTTTCAGAAATGCACAATGTTCACCGGTTACTTTTACACAATCAAACACTTCCGGAAAGTTGTCCAACTTTGATATGAACCGTTTGAAATCATGGGTAGCTGTTTTGATGGTAATCTGTGCTTGTATCGGGAAACCGGCTTTTTCAAGATTAATCCTTACCCCATACCCTTCGATGATGCCTTGCTCTTCCATTTTTTGAACCCGTTCGGCCACTGCCGGTGCTGATAGTCCTACATTTCTCCCCATCTCGGCAAAAGATAACCTGGCATTTTTCTGTAGCTCTTTGAGAATTTTGATACTGATAGAATCCATAAAATAATAGTTATAATCAAAGGCAAATATACCATACAGCCTTTGTTTCCAAGGCATAATCCGTATTTGATCTGCTAACTTTGCTACAAAATCATATACGCATGGACATCGAAAAATCAATGAACTCGGCAGCAAATGCCCTCAGGAAAGCGGCACTTAATGAAAATGCCAAGTCTTATCTCCTTCAAAACGAACAACTGTTTTCACTGTTTAAAAAAGCGGCTAATCGCTATATAGCCGGAGAGACACTTGCGGAGGCAATGGCGAAAGTCAATGCGTTAAATACTTTGGATGTTGCCTGTACGGTGGATTTTATGGGCGAAAGTATTCGAACGGAGGAAGAGGCCAACACGGTGACTCAGGAATTTATCAAATTGGCTGAAGCAATCAAAAAAGACAAAAGAAACTGTACCATTTCTCTCGATGTATCACATATAGGCTTAACGGTAGACCGGGAATTAGGTCTTTCAAACCTTCAGGAAATATGCAAACAAGGAGTGGAAGTCATCATTTCGGCCGAAGGTACTGACCGAACGGATGATGTGATGAATACCTATATTGAAACGGTAAAGCAGTATTCCCATTTAGGCATTACTTTGCAAGCATATTTACACCGCTCGGAAGATGACCTGAAAGAATTAATGAATTATGCCGGAAAAATCAGGGTCGTTAAGGGAGCTTTTGCAACTCCTGAAGGGGAGTCTTTCAAACGGGGAAAAGAATTGGATGAGCGATATTTAAACTTCGTCCGGAGCCTGTTGGAAACCCGGCACAAATGCTCCGTTGCCACCCATGATCCGAACATCCAAACCCAAGTAAGCGAATTCATTGCTACCCTCCCAAATGCTTCGAACTATGAATTCGAAGGCCTTTTGGGAATCGAAAATGAACAGCTTTTCTCACTCAACCAACTACATCCGTCAAGAATCTATATCGTCTATGGTACAGAATGGTATTTGTATCTTTGCAACCGGATCGCAGAATACCCTCCCAGCATTTTCCAAGCAATAAGTGATATCGTGGATGGGTAATAAAAACCTGCCCTGTGTTTTCCACTAAAACCCTGTTTTTTTTTTACTGAAACTACAGGGTTTAGTGGATTTGTGTTGGAATACATTCCCTAATGCCTTTTAGTGATATCAGAATTTTCAGATGGTAACTTAGCTTGAAGTATTTTTTAAAACCATCCGGAAGAGTAGCTTTGTAAAAACGATTTGAAAGAAATGAAAAGAATTTGTTTGGTGACGCACGCTGAGGCTTCTCACTCCATTGAAGGAAAGGTTGGAGGATGGTACGATTCGACATTAACTTCAAATGGGGAGCAACAAGCTTCATCCTTACTACAAAAAATCACCGGATATGGCTTTCAGCTTGACCAACTGAATGTTTATTCCTCAGACTTACAACGGGCCGTACAGACAGCAAAGGTTTTACTAAAGGATTCCGGTGTAAAACCAAATTTAGACAAGCGTCTACGCGAAATGTCTTTTGGCAGTCATGAAGGAATGAATCAGCAAAAGCACAACCGAATCATGACTCCTGTAAATTCACAAGGGGAACGCATGGACCATAGGATTTGTGAGGGGGCAGAATCCCGGAGAGATGTCGCCATCCGGATCACAGAATTTGTCAATGAAATCATGACAGAAGCAGGGGATGTTTTGGTGGTTACTCACGGCTTTGCCGCTACTTTCTTTATCGCAGCCTTTCAAAAAGTAGGTATTGAAAGTATGGGGTATATCAATTATGCACTCCAACCGGGAAGTATCTCTATCTTACAGGAAGATGATTTGTTTAAAAACAGGTCGCTTACTCTATTGAACGGGTAAATGGAATCAAAACCGGCTCTTCAAGGCACTTTTTGAAGAGAATAGCCAAAGCTATTGTTGAAAAAAGTAACACAGAGGAGGCGTTTTTGAAACATTTCAAAAAAAAGAAAAAGGTTAATTCACTTCAATACTAATACGAAAAGGCCTAATACAATTCGGAGGATTTACGTCCCGATTTAACTATCCCGATCAAAATGCCAGAAACGTTAAAGGGTTTTATCATTTATTTGAGCAAATAGAAAAATTCATCGAATGAGGTATTACACTTTGTTTTGCCTGAATTTTCTACATAAGCCGGCTTATTTCTATCTTCACCGTTATCTTTCACTCAAATCCACTTTCAGGTAATGAATGAGTCCAGGCAAGTCAATTCCGAATATATCTTCAGGATTAATAAAACTTTTGATTATATAGAGTTAAATCTAGAAAAGTCAATGACTTTGGAAGAATTGGCCTCGGTGGCAAATTTTTCCAAATTTCATTTTAACCGGATCTTTCATTCCCTTGTTGGAGAAACTCCCTTTCAGTTTATTTTGCGTCTTCGCCTTGAAAAAGCAGCTTCCCTTATACAGGCAAACTCAACTGAACCGATTACTCAAATTGCCTATAAATGTGGTTTCTCGGATATTTCGGTCTTTTCAAGAAACTTCAAAAATCATTTTGACATCCCTGCTTCCCAATATAGAAAAGAGAAGTTGCAACATAGCAATATAAGTCAACTGAAGCGCAAGGGAAAGCAACCGTACGACAAACCAAGCATGTATTTTTGTCCTGATTTACAAACATTTAAATGGAAGACAAAAATGAAAATCAACAAAGGAGTGGAAGTAAAAGTACTTCCGAAAATGACCGTTGCCTATATTCGAAGCATGGGACCGTACAACGGAAATCAAGAGAAATACCAACACCATCGAGACAAATTGTTTGCCTGGGCGGGGGCAAGAGGTTTGTTGGGAGGAAAAGATTTCAACTATTTGGTCGTATATCACGATAATCCTAATGTAGCACTGAATGATAATCAAAGAATGAGCCTCTGCATTACGGTTCCACCCGAAACGAAAGTGGAAGGGGAAATTGGCAAAATGGAAATCGAATCTACCCGATATGCCATTTGTCATTTTGAACTGGCCGAACAAGATTTTTCAACCGCTTGGGAATGGATTTACGGACAATGGTTTCCGGAGAGCGGATACCAGCCGGATGACAAACCTTATTTTGAAACCTATCCCGAAGCCCCTAAAGCGGGTAAATTTATAGTGGACTTTTGCATTCCGGTCAAGCCGGTTTAATGGGGCTATAAATTTAGACCACACTAATTTTAACAGTGAAAGAAGCCCGGCTTTTGCTGCCACCAAACTAAGCAGTGTTCGCTCTTGTTTTACCAAAAATGAAAATGATATTTGAAAACTAAACTGTCATGACGGATAAAACAACCTTACCGGAACTACCTCTGCACGAGTGGCAAGCCACCAAATTGACCTTACATCTTATTTTACAAATTATCGGTAAAATAAGGCTGAAAATGACTCCCCGGAAAAACCATTGGTGGTACGTCACCGAATACCTTTCGCCAAAAGGAATCACTACCGGGCCGGTTTATTACGAAGATGGTTTTAATAGTTTTGAAATCGTATTAAATGTACATAAAAGTCAATTGGAGATAAATAATAGCCAAGGTGAGGAAAAGATCATTCCCCTTTCGGAAGGGATTAGTGTGGCTGATATCTATCAGAAATTAATGCATTCTCTTGATTCATTCCATTGCCGGCCTACTATCGTGGATAAGCCCTTTGATGTGGGCGTTGAGAAACGGTTTCAAGACTTAACCGAATATAATCACTACGATATCACTTATGTGAAGCGATTTTGGAGAATTTTAGGCTGGGTAGATAGTGTGATGAAAGAGTTTAGCGGAAGATTCTATGGCAAAACTTGTCCGGTGCATTTATATTGGCATCATATGGACTTGGCAGTTACCCGTTTTTCCGGCAATCAATGTCCGGCATTGGACCCCGGGGCCAGGCTCTCCGATAAGGATGCCTACTCCCATGAAGTAATCAGCTTTGGCTTTTGGGCCGGAGACGAAACTGTCCAAGAACCTGCTTTTTATGCATATACCTATCCTTCTCCCAATGGTTTGGACAAGGAACCCTTAAGCCCCGAAGGAGCCATCTGGGTAGATAGCAATGACAGTCCCATGGCATTTTATACCTATGAAAACTTGCGCAAAGAAAAGAATCCCCGGGAGGCTTTACTCAGTTTTTTTGAAAGCAGTTACCAAGCAGGGGCCAAATTAGCAAATTGGGACATTGAAGCTTTGAGAGTAAAAGCACTTTCGGAATTGTAAAGTTGTTACAGAACATTCAATGCTATCGACTTAAGGTGAAGAGTGCGGTTTGTCACCGGTCCTGTTTTTAATTTAGTAAACAACTATTTTAGAAGTAGTCAAATTCTAAAAGCGAGACCGGGCTAAAAATATGCGGTAGAATGCGGTTTTGCTCTCCTGGACAAAAAACATGAAAGGGTACTTATCAAGTAAGATAAGTACCCTTTCCTAAAATGCTTATATGTACGTACTCGGTTATTTCTTCACCCGCCTCTCTTTTAACCTCAAAAACAAATAAGAAGAACCGAGCAATAACACACCAATGATAATGAATACGATGACTTTTTGAACCAACATAAAGTCTTTCAAATCCAGGAAGAAGAGTTTTACTAATACACCGATGAAGATGGGAATATATACCTTGTTCACGAAGTTGTATTTTGTCTTCATGGTGTGAAACAAAAGAATAATCCCATGTGCCACCAAGGATACCGTCAGGATCGTATGAAAGTGCTTATCAAATAGGATCTCAATAAAACTGGTGTAGAGCAAAATGAGGTAAGCTTGGGTGAGGATAAAATGGAAATGCCATGTTTTATCAGCCAACTGATTCACAAACAAGGCTTTTCTTGTATAAACCAAGCGGGCAAACATCACTCCATTGCCAATCAACAAACATCCCACAAGCCAAGGGTAGGTAGGAGATTGCAGGTATGCACCCAAACAACCCAAGATCACAAATGTAATCGCCAATATATACAGTACTTTGAAATGCGTACGGATGGGGTAAATATGTTTTCTGAAATCCAGTAATAACAAACAATAAAGGCCCGTAAGTACAAATCCGAAAGACAAGTCCCGGACAAATTCAAAACCTCCCAACATTAGCACCAATCCCACAAAATACATATTGTAACTGAAAAACCACTTCCAGGTAGCGTGTTTATGCCCTTTCTTACCAAAGCCATTCTTCGCCAAATGTAACCCAAATACAACGAGCAAGCCTGTTACAAAAACGTATATTTCGGCACTTTGGACGGCATAATAGGTAGCCAGAGCCAATAACAAGTAAAACTCCCACACCAAAGAGCGCTTTTTAATGATTTCGCGCAGTACATATGGAAAGATGATGGAGACCCAGAAAGCATAAGTGAGGTATTCAGGAAAATTCCGGTTGACAGCACTCAAAAATATAACAGGAATCAATAAGTAAAATAACTCTCTCAGGTAAGCGAAGGGCTTCTCGTATAAAGATTGTTTTAAATAACCGGTATTCAAACTTTGTAATAAGAACAAGGCTGCTCCAATTTCAACCATCGCAATTTTACCATATAGCGTCTGTGCAGAAAAATGATAGGCTCCCGTTAACAGGATAGAATCCCACACCGCCAAGAATAATAATCCGAATACGATAAACCCAAGTGCACTGGCAATTTTATTTTGAAGCCATTTGCCAAGCAACAAATACAATACTGCCACCAATAAGGCAAAGTTGGCAACGTATTCACCCAGGAAGAAGTACCCTATCAATATGTAATCAAATACAAAATAGAGTAAGGAAATATTCAACAGAATGGTTAGACGAGCTTTTTTCCCTTTTCTGACTTTATTCCGGATACCATATAGTAACAATAAAAAGAAAGGAATGCCTACAAAAGCAAAAGAACTTTGGAAATCGAAAAGTTCATCCCAGACGGCATAACGGATCGTATCGACTACTGTGACAGAGGTATGGAACAATGTCCATCCGAAAAGACATAACAAAAGGAACCTTCCCCATATAGCTTTTTTGTAGACCTTCGTCACAAAAAGAGCGGCTGTCAGCAGTACTACAGGATAAAAGAACCAAACAGGGAAAAACGCATACAGTGGCAATAACATGGCAAACGGAGTCAATATACAGGCTATTTCCTGATAAATTGACACCCGTGTTTTTTCTCCCTCTATTATTTCCTGCTCCATTCTCCCTATCAACACTACGTTCAAATTAGCAATCAGTGCCAATCCTACTATGGAAACCCAAGACATCCACTCAAAATTCAAAGAAGGCCAAGTGATAAAAAGTCCGCTAACGGTATCAAAACTTTGTGCAATGGCTAACAGAAACAGGAAAAAAGCTTCTTTGCGCACCGTGTTGCTTTTGTACAAAAAGCCAATGTACAACAGCATAAGAGCCTCTAAAGCCCAGAATAAATTGATCAGTGACCGGTCCAGCCAAATGGCTCCTGCCAATGCCAACAAAGTAGCGGAAACCGTTACAAAAACCAGCCACAAAATATTCTCCATCTGCTTTCTACCAATCACAGTGCGGGCGATAAATGGCAGGGCATTCAGAAAATACACCATTGCCAGACTGTTAGAGAAGGCTGAAAATTCAAACTGCTGGTAAAGCCCAAACAGCAATACCACTACAAAACCAGCCAGCCAAACCACATCCCTGGTCTCCAGAGATTTCTTGAACCGAAATCCCTTTTCGCATAAAAGCACATAAAAGAAAAGGTAAATGAACAGATGTAAAAATACCACCTGGGTCAAAGTATCTACCTGAGTATAACCGGCCCAAAAGACCCCTTCCAAAGTGAGTGTGACGACTACAAACATCAGGTCACGCAACCGCTCCCATTGAATTTTTTGGCTCAACCACACGACTGAAACACTCAAAAACCACAAGTACACAAAGTAAACAAGAGGTATGCTTTCCGTTTGTACAAACAACGGACAAAATACTCCTCCCAATAAAGTCAGCACGGCTACCACCCTGGTTTCCATCCAAATAGCAAAACCTAAAGCCAGCCCTGTATTGAGAATAATCAGTACATATTCCCACCAAGGCACCTGCCCCGTACCGGCTGCCATCGCAGCCAAAAAGTAGATAATGAGATAATTCAGAATAATGGAAAGCGCTACCAAGGCGGAACCAAACTCCTGGTACAGACTTTTTTTGCGGTATAAAAACAAACCCAACCAGCCAAGGGCAAAGGTCGGAGCAAAACCACTTCCCACTTTGATGCTTTCCGGCAAATTGACAAAATAGGTAGAGAAAGCATATTGTAACAAAAATCCCGAACCCAATAAGATCGCAACAATCCCTCCTACCGTCATGAAAAACACGGGCAATTTGTCTTCTTTTTTGTAGTGCAGGTATATTTTGCCGATGAAGTCAAACAAATCATGGAAAACGGGAGAAACGATACTCAATGCCGCAGCAAAGACTTTTTCCAAGGCACTCGGGCCTTGTTTTTCTTTTTTGCGCGGAGGCGTTGGGGGTGTAATAACAGAAGGAGGAGGATTAAAAGCAGGTTTCTCTTCCTGTTCTTCAACGGTTTCTTCCGGAACAGATTCAGGGATAACTTCAGGCCGTACACCCGGAATAAACTGGGTTTGGAAGCTTTCAGGCTCCTCTTCCACCATAGGGCTATCCGGTGCCTGTAGGTCAAAAGTATGGAAGCGCTCTTCAAACTCTTCCATTTTCTGTTCTACTTCCCTTCTAAACAACTCAAAATCCTTTTTTAGCCTTTCCAGTTCACCCATTACAGATCATAATTAAGTCCAATATCTTAAAAAGATATCCATTCTGATGTAAACAAACAACCTATCATTGCCTCATTTACAAAATATTCTTATACTTTTATCTTGTATTACTTCACAAAACTTTAGGTGTATACGATTAAACCAAAAACTTGTTTTGCAAAAGCTTTTAATTGTCGAAAGAAAACTTGCCGTAAAAGTTTACTACTGCGTATGTACCAAACCGTTGTGAATCAATCGAAATCATATGATACAATTACTAAATGATATTTCTCTCAGTCCCATTTCGCTATCAGAACAGGGCAAGTTACTCCAATTGATGAAAGAAATATACCCTCCTGTGTATAGTCACTTATGGATGGATAAAGGCGAAGAGTACTTAACGGATATCTATTCAAAAGAAAACCTGAAGGCAGAAATAATGAATCCGGATGTTTATTATTACTTCATTCAGTACAAAAAGGAGACGAATGGCATCCTCAAAGTGATTACAAACGAAAACGTTCCTGGGGCAAACGACAATGACATGGTAAAGCTTCAGCGGATTTATATTTCGCCTGCACTACAAGGAAAAGGCATTGGCAAGCAATTAATCCGATGGGTAGAAGATGCATTTTGTAAAGAGCATTCCTTACCCCTATGGCTTGAAGTAATGGACAGTCAAGAAAAAGCGATCAACTTCTATGAAAAACAGGGGTTTGTAAAATTCAATAGATTTAAATTTTCTTCTGGACGAATGAAAGAAGAATATAGAGGGATGTATAGAATGATCAAAAGCATAAATTAAGATAAGATACATGTTTTTTGGTAAAAAACACATTCAAAAGAAAGGCAACTACTTCGTTTTGAATTTATAAAAAATACATTAAATTTACCCAATTAACTGATTATCATTAATTTAACATACTAAAAACTTACTCTTTTAAATCTTCAACATGGAATTTGTTTTCATTGCAGGAGCCGTTCAAGCCTTTTTTTGACATTTTTTGTATTTAACAAAGCGAATAAGTGTGTCGGTGATTATGTGATGGCTGCACTCCTGATATTTTTGGGATTGCACCTTATTGGCTACACATTGGAAGTAAAAGGAATTGACTTTCCTGTATTTCCGGAGTATTACACTACCACAGCTGTTCACATGGGTTAAGGGCCATCACATAAAGAAAGAGTAATAATCTGTCCCTTTCTGGCAAGGTCAACTTCTAGCCGATAAAGATAATTACCTGTTTTTCATGCAAACACCCCGGTTGTCCAACCCTCCCTATGTAAATATGAAAACCCGTAATAAAAGACTCTATTATTTGGACTGGCTGAGAGTAAGTGCCTTTGGCCTTTTATTTTTGTTTCATTCCTGGAGACCTTTCGATCATTTTCCATGGCTTATAAAAAATGAAGAACAATCTATTTTCTTTGATAACCTGACCTTTTTTTCTCACGGCTGGCGGATGTACCTTATATTTTTAGTATCGGGCGCCGGCACATGGCTGGCAATACGGGCACGAAAAGGAGAATTTTTAAAAGATAGGATCAAACGGTTACTCATCCCCTTCATTTTCGGTGCATTGGTCATCATTCCTCCCCAACGCTTTTACGAATGGGTGATGTTCAAGGGTTTTAACGGGGACTACCTCAATTTCTTGATGGCCTATCCGGCACAACAACTCGGTGCTGATATGGGGTTGAGTCAGCTCTTGTGGTTTGGTCACCTGGGGACACATCTTTGGTATTTACCCTTTCTTTTTACCATGACACTATTGACACTGCCTTTGCTAAAAGGGATACAAAAGGGACAAATTACGTTTGGCTGGCTCAAGGCTGTCATGTCCACAAAGGCCGGTGTATTTGTGTTGGTTTTACCGATGATCATTTGTAGAATTTTGCTAAAACCAATATTTCAAGAATATACGGATTGGGCCGATTTCTTTGTATATATATGGCCTTTCTTATACGGGTTTATATTTATGACCGACCCCGACTTCATTGAAATCGTCAAAAAAAGAATGTTTCTACTTTTAAGTGTGGGTATAGTTAGTTCAAGCATTTTCATCTATGCCGGTTCGCTTGGCGACCGCATGGTCAAGGCCTATTTATATCCCGATTTCACCTGGTTCCATGTCGGCATCAGTATTTGTGCGATGTTCATCGCCATCAGTTGGATTCTGTTCTTTCTCGGTCTTTTTGCAAAGCTGATGAATTTCAAACATTCAATTTTAATTCCGGCTAATAGTAGCATACTGCCGATCTATGTATTACATCAATCGCTGATTATTGTTTTTGGTTATTATATTGTGGGTTTGCCTCTCAGTATGTTTGCAAAATTTCTGATCATTTCATTGACCGCTATTCCGGTTTCCATTCTACTTTACAAAGTCATTCAAACAAACAACCTAACCCGGTTTCTATTCGGGTTGAAACCTTTGACTGACACTGCAAGAGAAAAGGCTGCAACCGATACAAACTATTATATGAAAAAAGTAAGTGATTGAACATTCGAAAAAACAAGCGCAAAGAGTCGTACATTGCATTGATAACCTAATACAAGCAACAACTCATTTTGTCACTTCCGGTATTGTTTTCAAGACCTTATAGAAAGCCGGGAGATTTATATATGGCCTCGCCCTTTCCCCTATCCTTTCATATCTTAGCCGAAGTTTACAGCATCAGTGTAGGAAAATATGAACAGACTAGACAGGGTAACAGCAACTTTAATCCACCTGCAATCCAAAAAGGTGGTGACTGCCCGGGAAATTGCAGAGCGGTTTGAGGTGAGCTTGCGGACCGTTTACCGGGACATCCGGACGCTACAAGAAGCCGGGGTCCCTATCGGTTCGGAAAACGGAGTCGGTTACTTCATCGTAGAAGGTTACTCACTTCCTCCCTTGATGATCACCGAGGAGGAGGCTAATGCCTTGCTCATTTCCGAAAAACTTCTACAAACCCAAGGCGACCAATCTCTGAAAAAGGACTTTGAATCTTTATTGATTAAAATCAAAGCCATCCTCCGTAATTCACAAAAAGAAAACGTGCAGAAACTGGAAGGACGAATCGGGCTTTCTGCCAAAGAAAAACACAAAAGCGAATGGTTGTCAATCATTCAAAAATCCATTGTCAATACCATTGCTCTACGCATCGGCTACCACTCCATTTCAAAAGATGAGATGACCACGCGGAACGTGGAACCGCTGGCGATCTATTTTACCGGAGTGGCCTGGGTACTCATTGCCTATTGTCAGCTTCGCAAATCGGAAAGAGAATTTCGGCTGGACAGGGTGTTAACACTTGAAACGACTTCCGAAAAATTCACCTTTCAGGAAGATTTCAACCTGAATAGCTACTTTCGGCAGCAAGCCGGAAAATATTCTCAACCCTAGTTGACAGACAGCTGTCACTTGCCCGGTTTACTTTCGTCATATCTTCAATTTTTAACCAAAAAATCACGATGATTAGAGTAAACCAAAACAGCCCGAAGGCGATGGAGTTTACCTCCTTTAAGAAAAAAGAAAATATCACGGATGATGAGTTGATGGCCGCAGTGTCTGCATTTGAATCATCTTTTTTGCATCAACAGGAAGGGGTCATTTTTCATTGCCTGGTCAGAAATTTTGCCAATGAATACGCCAACCTCTTGTTAGCACAAGATATGGAAAGCCTGAAACAACTGAAAAAAGCCGTTCATGAAAATCAAGCGGCAAATAACTTCTTCCGTTTGATTGAGATGGACAGCATCCGGATGACTTTTCATCAAATTGAAAAAGAGAATTTTCAAATACCGGAACACTTTTCCTGTGTGGAATGCGGCACTTTTGCCCTGAAAGACCTCAATGATGCTACGCAATTAACCCGCATCTCTGACAGCATTGAACAGGAATATTTAAACAATTTTGATAACACACAAGCACACTTTATCGGCACTATCGATGAAAACTTCTTTTCTGAAGTGACTTTTGGCAAAACCTTGTGGAAAACCAAGGAAATTTGCAATGGCTACATAGGCAACCCTGTGTGCCAGCCACTACTGGACATGGCTGACCCGCAAAGTATGGCCTTGGATTTTTGGTATGTCCTTGCATAATTTCACTGAGCGGTTTGGGGATAAAACCCAGGCCGCTTTTATAAGATTGCAGATGGCTGATTTTGAAAAACATTCCGTAAAGGCATAAATTTTCCGTACCTTCATCGTCCATTACAAGCGGTTGGGTTTTCCCTAATTTTTTGCTCACAAATTTTACCTCCCATTTTGTGAATATGATACAAAAAGCCTCTTTCACATTCATCCTCCTCTGTTGGTGTATTATACAACCGGACGCCCATCCTGCCGGCAATATGATCATAGCCGGAGAGTACCTCTTATGGCCTTTACCCGGTTGACGATGTCCGACACCGTTCCAGTGTCATGATTTGGCATTCAAAATCAGCCGTCAAACCCTTAATTACCTCAAAATATGCAGGGAGCAACTATTATTTATATACAAAAGGCGATTCAGTATATTTTTCTATACCTTTCGCCTAAATTACTGAGGATAGGAAAAGAAAGGATTTTAACCCTCCACATAGAAAATGAGAATTCACCAGGCGAGTAAAATACATTTTGGTAATAATTAGGGGGCTCTTCACCGGAAGGGCAAGTAGCCCTACATAGTTCAAGATCCGGCAGGGCGAGTCATTAGATAGTAGCTTGAAATTTTCTTTTTTTGTAAAAGAGAGAGTATCCAAACATATAACCACTTCTTAGCGTACTGGTAAAGAAGATTCATCACCCGAAATCCATCAATTCATTATGGAAATTACTTACAAACAAATTACTCCGGATACGCCAAGCCTCATCGATTTGTTTAACCATTCGGATTACTTTCCTATCAAGGAGAAACATGATACAAAGCGAATTGCCAAAATGTTTGAAAAGGCGAACCTGGTCATTTCGGCATGGCATAATGAAACGTTGGTGGGTATTTCCAGGTCGCTCACCGACTTTTGTTATTGTTGTTACCTCTCCGATTTGGCTGTTAGAGATGACTATAAACGAAAAGGCATCGGGAAAAAGTTAGTAGAACTCACCAAAGAAAAAGCAGGTGATCAGTGCAAACTCATATTGCAATCTTCACCGGGTGCCATGGAATTCTACACCTCCATTGGCATGGACAGAATCGATTCGGCTTTTATCATACAGCGTGAAATTTAATTTATCAAATTTCTGGCAAACAGGTTCCATACGTTCACCAAACCTTTGCTTTTTCATCTTGCAACTCCTTTTTTATTTTTGCCGCTTGTGGCTCGATGAATGATCTTTCAACTTCACGAATCGAGGCTTATTTAATTTTTTTACTAACATCTACCCAAAGTCATTACTTGTCAAATTTCATTCATGTTCAAATTTTTGCAACAACCTTATCCCTTTCATCACTCCTTCAGAAGGAATATTACCCATGCTTTGGCGATTGGTTTATTTGTAGGATTACTCAATGCGGTACTTGCCGATTCGGATGAAATCGACCGCTACTTGTGGCAGTCAAAACGCTCCCTTTCCGTATTTTTCGGCTTGATTACGGCCCTTAATATTTTGATCATTTTTGAGCTTTTCCCAAGATATTGTATTCCCGTTCGCCAAAAAGAAAACTGGACGGTCTCCAAAGAATTCGGAATATTGGTGCTTCTGCTTTTGTTCATTTTATTTTCTAATTATGGTTTTCTGATCTTGGTGTCAAAAAGTCCTTCCACCTTTCTCTCCTTAGAGCTTTTTTTGAATATGTTTCTTACGACTTTTATCATCGGATTGGTCCCTACTTCTTTGGTCATTTGGAAAGATTATACCCTTAAGCTGAAGGAAAACTTAAAACAAGTAGAATTGCATAATCAGCAGTTAAAAGAGACTTTACTAAATAAGAAAGAAAAAACCGAAGAATGCAAAGTCGTTTCGATACCCTCCGGCAACAAAGGGGAAATCATTCAATTTGAGGTAAATCAATTGTTGTTTATCCGGTCGGAAGGCAACTATATTGAGCTCTTTCTCCGGCAAAACCAGGAAGTACTCAAAAAGATTTACCGGGCTTCTCTACAAACCCTCGAAGCAGATCTCCAAGGTTTCCCTCATCTCATCCGGACGCATCGCTCTTATATCGTCAATGTCAGGGAGATCAGGCATACACAAGGAAACGCTCGTAATTACCAGCTCTTTTTTGATCAGGTAGAAGACAGTGTTCCGGTAGCCCGCAGCCGGTTCCAACAATTCAACGAGGCCTTGAGAAATGTAGAGTAAAAAAACGGATAATATCTCACGGTCAGTTCATCACAAAAAGGGGACATTTCACACCATTCGGCTTTTTTTGCTTCCCTTTTGAACGCATTTAGTATTGGTTTGCACCGGATAATCATTTAATAAAGAGCGTTCGAAATGAAAATATTCAGTGCAAATATTTCACAGATTGGGCTTCTATTCAGTCTCATTGTATTCCTTTCCGGATGCCATGAAGAGGATTTTTCGGATATTGATCGCTACAAGCTTTCTCATATTACATCTACCTATACAGCTACGAAGTATACCATACATATACGTTACCCTGAAAACTTCGATACCTCAAAGGCCTACCATATCCTTTATTTGCTGGATGGTAACGCCTATTTCCGGGAGGTTTCGGATCTTATCGAATCACTGCAGGCAACCGATGTGGTTGTAATTGGCATTGACTATGTAAATCAGAATAAAAGAGAAAGAGATTTTTCATTTCCAAGAGACCCTAACTATTCGTCTTCCGGAGGAGCCAATCAATTTGTTCTCTTTCTCAAAGATGAACTATTACCGTACATCGAAAACCAACTCCATATTCAAACCCGTGAAGCAACTTTATTTGGCCATTCATTGGGCGGGTATTTTTCAATGTATATGATGTTACAACCAACTACCGGTACTCCATTTGATCACATCATTTGTGCAAGTCCGAGTTTGTGGTGGGCTGACGGGTACATCTTTGACATGGAAGAACAATATCATTTAAGCCATGGCTCCTTAAAAGTGTCACTCTATATGAGTATGGGCGACCTTGAGGGGGTCACTATGAATACTTTTTTTCAAGCCTTTACCCGGAAACTAGGAAGCAGAAATTACAAGGATTTTTCCTTTGATTTTGAACAATTGAAAAATATTTCGCATAAGAACAGCCCTATTGTAAGCTTTGAAAAGGGGTTTTCTTTTATCCGCAAAAAGTAACTTCTGTCCGGGTATATCTTTTCTTTTCGAACCGGCAGTCCGGTCCCAAATGATCATTTAATCAACCTCATTCCATATGTACAAATATCTCTTTTTCTTTATTCTGTTCATTCCGTTCAATGCCTTTTGTCAGGGGGCTGGAGAACAAGGAGAAAGCTACTCAAAAGAAGAAGTGGAAAGTCCCCAAACCGGCAAGGCTACTTTTTGGTCTGATAGTAAGGTGGATTTTTCCATTATATTTGATCCCTTCAACAAACCGGTCCATGGAGGCGGGCTACTTGTAAAATGGAAAAAAAGATGGTTCAAGACAAAGCATTTTGAAGGGTATACAGGTCTGGCTGTGCAGTACTACTATGATGAGGAAACGGACAAACTTTCAACATGGGTAAAGGGGTACAACCATGACTTGAGTGGCTATCTCGTTTCCGAATGGATTTATTATCCATTCAGGGCCTGTGGCGTTTTTTTGGGTATTGAGCCTTTTGCCGGAATTACAAACCTCCGGTCGGACGGACGATTGCGTTTCGATCGCTTTAACCTCTATGAAGAATTCACGAATACATATACCTTTTTTAATTATGGTGTTTCACAAAGTGTTGGTTACCAATTAAACAACGTTCACCTCAGCATTTTTGCCCTCGCTTCTTTAAAAGGCTATTTGGACAGTGGAAGAACGAGACCTACCGACCAGGATGCAAAAATCTTCCTGGGTGCCAATGTCTCCCTGGCCATTGAATAAAAGCTTAATGTTTTTGGTTTGGAAAATACAGCATTCCCCCCCTACCCTTCAATAGATGAAATTTGTAGGAGGTTAAACATTATCGACCTACCCGGAAAGGGTATTTTTGACAAACTTGAAACAACAGAAACAGGAGTATATCATCCGGTAGGTGGATGATACATTTTTTATGTATTGAAAAAGCAAGACGATCACACCTACTAACTTCTTCTGAAAAAAATAATGGAATCTTTGCATACCTTGCGAACGTAGTTAACTTTAAGAGCGATAAAATCAATGGTACGTTTGATCTATCAAATTACAATCACACACCAGGCTCCGTTATATCGTTTCCCATCTGAGAAAACGAATACGAAATAATGTTCATATCGCTATGAAAATGCTCAGAAACCTTGGTATAGGAATTCTCATCTTTGCAAGTATTCTTATTTGCTTTTTTACTTTTATTTTAATGATTATCCGTAAAGCTGCCACCCCGTAAATAAGATACGGTCAGTTGATTGATATTAGTCTAAAAAAACCAGACTGATATGGATAGCATTACAGCATTTATGGAGAATTACCATAGT